>NZ_JBEZDW010000007.1:0-283651 GCF_040802045.1 Microbispora sp. NPDC049125
CCACAACCGCGACAAATTCCACCACCCCCACCGCTACACCACCCACCGCAACCACGACGGCACCTGGACCCTCCTCCACCACCCCAAACGCCACCTCCACAAACGATGAACCGCTCCCGGCACCATCAACCAGTCCGGCGACCACTCAGCCATGGCTACGGTCCGGGCCGGGCCCTCATCCCCGGAAGCGAAGAACGGGACCGCGTCAACCGCCAACCACGTCCTACCGCTCGTGGTCGTCCGGCGATGGCGGCCATTCCCTGGGCCGGAGCGGTGGATCCCCCGGCGCAGGCCGTCCAGAAGGGGGAAAGGCCGGCCGAGGGCAGACAGGGAACGCATCAGGGACAACGGAAAGGGCCCGGCTGGATGCCGGGCCCTTCGGGAAAACGCCGCTCACGAGACGCCGGAGACTCCGCTCAGGAGCGAGACGTCAGGGACGTTTCACGACCGCTCAGATCAGACGATCTTGCCGGACCAGAGGCCCTTGGCCGCGCTGTAGACGCCGTAGAGCTCACCGTCGAAGTACGGGGAGACGCTGGTGTCGATGCGGTTGTTCTTGTCGGTGTCGGAGACGCCGATGGTCACGCCGTTCAGGTAGCCCAGACGACGGTTGCTGCTGTAGCTCAGCAGCCAGGAGGAGCCGATGGAGCCCTCACCGGTGAAGGAGGACTTCACGCCGACGAGCTCCTCGGCCTTGATCGCCGAAGCGCTCGCGGCGAAGGTCTTGCCGTACGACCACTTCAGGGTCTTGCCGGTGTAGGCGTAGTTGCCGTCCGGGTGCGACCCGCTCGGGTAGCCGAAGACGAAGACGTTCTTGCCGAGCTTCTGGTTGTAGGCCAGACCCTGCCCGCCGACGTTGTCGCCGAGGCGGCCGACGTCCTTGAGGCCGATGCCGAAGACCCTGGCGCTGACCTTGTAGTCCAGGTCGTAGTTGCCCCAGAAGGTGCGCTTGTAGTACGTGTACGTCACGGCCGGCGCGGCGATCGCGGTGGCCGTGGGGGTCGGCGTCGGTGTCGGTGTCGGCGTCGCGACGGCCTCGACGGCGACCGGCTTGCGCCAGTAGAGGGTCTTGCCGTCCTGGCTGACGTACCAGTCCTTGCTGCTGTTGTACTGCGCGCCGGTGATCTGGTCCGTCACGACGCCCGTGCGCGCGTCCCAGGGGCCGTCACCCTTGAGGTCCTTGCCCGGGTTCGCCTTGGCGAAGGTCTCCGTGGTGATCCAGAACTTGTCCGACTCGTGGGTGCCGACGGGGACCAGGTGGTCCGGGTCGCCGACCGAGTCGACGTCGACCTTCGACCACACCGTGCTCTTGTCGTTCTTGAGACGGCCGGCGTCCTTGTACGCCTGCCACTTGTGCTCCCAGACCTTGGAGTAGTTGGTCACTCCGGCGCTGGTGGGCAGGACGCCGTTGTAGACGGTGACGAACGCGTAGTCGCGGTCGCCGTCCTCGTAGACGTCGTAGTCGTAGTGCGTGAAGGCCTGCTTGCCGACGTAGATGCCCCACGGGGTCTTGCCCTGGTAGTAACCCGGGATGAAGACCCACTTGTCGAGCGTCTCGCGGTTGCTCTCGGTGTCGTACACGCAGTGTCCGGCCGTGGCGACCAGGTTGTGGTACGAGGACTGCACGGAGGTCGCGGTGCACCAGTGCGGCCTGTGGTCGGCGCCGATGAAGAAGACCTTGCCCGTGGTCTTGGGCAGGTTGACGTTCTTCGACTTCGAGGTCGACTTCTTCTCGTCACCGATCGCCGGGACGGTGCCGGGCTTGGTGCTGGCCGAGGGGCCGCCACCGGAGACGTGCTTGGCGACGACCTTCGTCTCGACGTTGTAGGGGGTGGCGCCGATCAGGTTCGCCTTGTTCTCCCCGTACCAGAAGGCGGCGACCTGCTTGGCCGCGAACGGGGTGTTGGCGAGCACGACGGATGGTACGGAATCGGCGTGGGCCGGGACGGCGACGGCCGCGGAGGCCAGCAGGCCGGCCGCGATGCCACCGAGGGCGAGCGAGCGCTTCAAGGGGGTCTCCCTGGTCTGTCGTGGGGCGCGCTTGCACCCCATACGTCAGTAAAGGACGGGTAGCAAGTTATCTGAGAAAAAGCTGGGAATGGAGGCAAATCGGTGTGTATGTTTCACCGGGCGGAAGACGCCGTGCCGTCGCCGACAGCCGCAACCGGCCGTCCGCCGTGTTTGCGCTGATCACCGCTTCGCGGCAGGACGCCGGTGGATCGATCCACGGCACTGCGTGACGCATATCACACTCGATGGCGAAACCGGGGACGGCTCCGGACCCGTCCGAGGATGCCGTGTTAGAGCCCGCTGACCGTGGGCACTGGCTTACTGCGCTCCACTGTCGGAGGCGTCAAAGGGAACGAGAAGCGTGCGCAGCAGGCCGGCGAGGGCCTGCTGTTCATGCTGTCCAAGGCCCGCCAGCAGCTCCCGCTCGCGCCGCAGCAGGTCGGCGAAGGCCGCGTCCACCCGTTCGAGCCCCGCGGCCGTCAGCCTCACAAGCACTCCGCGCCGGTCCTCGGGGTCGGGGTTCCTGGTCACCAGCCCGGCGGCCGCGAGCCGGTCGATCCGGTTCGTCATCGTCCCGGACGTGACGAGCGTGGCCCGCAGCAGTGCTCCCGGGCTCATCTCGTACGGCTCGCCCGCCCGGCGCAGCGCCGTCAGCACGTCGAACTCCCACGACTCCATGCCGTGGTCGGCGAAGGCTCCGCGGCGCTCGCGCTCCAGGTGCCGGCTGAGCCGGGACACCCGGCTGAGCACCTCCAGCGGCGTCACGTCCAGATCGGGGCGCTCCTTGCGCCAGGCCGCGACCAGCCGGTCCACCTCGTCCTCGACGGACCTCGAGAAGGTCATGGGCCCGAGTGTAGCTGTCTTGACATCGAGAGACCTCCCGCGATAAAGAGTTCTCTTGATATCAAGATAAATAGGAGGAAGGCGTGAGCCGCGACATCTGGGACCCCGATGTGTACGAGCGTCACGCGGGAGAGCGGGCCCGTCCGTTCTTCGAGCTGATGGCCCGTGTGGACGTGGACGAGCCCGAGTACGTGGTGGACCTCGGCTGCGGCACCGGAGAGCTGACCGCGGCGCTCGCCCGGCGCTGGCCCGGCGCGACGGTCCACGGGATCGACTCCTCGCCCGCGATGATCTCCAAGGCGCCGGACGGGCCGGTGTTCGAGGTCGCCGACGTGCGCGACTGGCAGCCCGCGCGGCCGGTGGACGTGCTCGTCTCGAACGCGCTGCTCCAATGGGTCCCCGAGCATCGGGAGCTGCTCGCCCGGTGGGCCGGTCACCTGTCGGAGAACGGCCGGCTGGCCTTCCAGGTGCCGGGCAACTTCGACGCCCCCAGCCACGCGGCGATCCGTGAGCTGTGCCGTACGACGTGGCGGGAGGAGCTGGGCGACATCCCGGGGCGCGCGCCGGTCGGGGAGCCCGGCGAGTATCTGGACCTGCTCGCCGGCCTGGGCTGCGGGGTCGACGCCTGGGAGACCACCTACATTCACGTGCTGGCCGGGGAGGACGCCGTGCTCTCCTGGGTGACAGGGACGGCGCTACGGCCGATGCTGGACCGCCTGCCGCCCGGCCGCCGCGAGGATTTTCTCGCCGACTGCGGCAGGGTGCTGCGCGAAGCCTACCCGCGCAGGTCGTACGGCACGCCCTTCCCGTTCCGCCGGATCTTCGTCGTGGCTTCCCGCCGCGGCTCCGCCTCGCAGGCGGTTTGAACCGCGCCTCGCCGGATACTCGGCCGCTCCGGAGGTGATTGATGTTCGAGGGATTCACACTGGAGCGGATCGACGTCGGCGAGGTGGAGCTGCGCGTACGGCACGGCGGCCGCGGGGCGCCCGTCCTGCTGCTGCACGGGCATCCGCGCACTCACGCCACCTGGCACCGGGTGGCGCCGCTGCTCACAAGGGACCACTACGTCGTCTGCCCCGATCTGCGCGGATACGGCCAGTCGTCCAAGCCGCCGACGACCGCCGACCACTCGCCGTACTCCAAGCGCGCGATGGCCCGTGACTGCCTGGAGCTGATGCGGCGGCTCGGCCACGAGCGGTTCGCCGTGGTCGGGCACGACCGCGGGCTCTACGTCGCCCAGCGGCTGGCGCTCGACCACCCGGAGGCGGTGGAGCGGCTCGTCATCCTCGGCGGCGTGCCGATCGGGGAGGCGCTGAGGCGCTGCGACGCCCGGTTCGCCGCCGCCTGGTACCACTGGTTCTTCTTCGGCCAGATGGAGAAGCCGGCCGAGCGGGTGATCAACGCGGACCCCGACGCCTGGTACACCGCGACCGCCGAGCAGATGGGCGCCGAGGCGTACGAGGACTACCGGCGGGCCATCCACGACCCGGAAACGGTGCACGCCATGTTGGAGGACTACCGGGCCGGGCTCGGCGTGGACCGCGCCGCCGACGACGCCGACCAGGCCGCAGGACGGAAGATCCAGTGCCCCGTGCTCGTGCTGTGGGGCGCCCGCGACGACGTCGGCGACCTGTACGACGACATCCCAGGCATCTGGCGCGACTGGGCGGGCGACGTGACCGGGCACGCGCTCGACTGCGGCCACCACTTCGCGGAGGAGGTGCCGGAGGCGCTGGCCGCCGAGCTGCACGCGTTCCTCGACGCGCCGAGAGCGGCGGCCGGCTGAGGCGGCCGACTGGAGTGCCCGACTGGAGTGCCCGACTGGAGTGCCCGACTGAAGTGGCCGGGCGAGGCGGCGAGCCGAGGCTTCTGTTCACCTTCTCGTGGCACTATGTCCACATAAATGAGACATAGCGGCCACTTAGGGGGAACAGTGCCTTTAGAGATAGAGGACAAGTTCGACGTTCCAGCCGACTACGCCCTGCCCGACCTGAAGGGCATCCCCGGCTGCGCCGAGGTCTCCCGGACGCTGAGCCACCAGCTCGTCGCGATCTACTTCGACACCCCCGACCTGAGGCTCGCCGCCCGCGGCGTGACCCTGCGCCGGCGGCGCGGCGGCGACGACGCGGGCTGGCATCTCAAGCTGCCCAAGGCGAAGGGCGCCCGCCAGGAGATCCAGCTCCCGCTGACCCGCAGCGCGAAGGTCGTGCCGCCCGAGCTGGCACAGCTCGTCCTCGCGTACACGAGGGGAGCCGCGCTCGCCCCGGTCGCCCAGCTGGAGACCAGGCGCGGCCTCACCCGGCTACTCGACGACGAGGGCGCGGTGCTCGCGGAGATCGCCGACGACCGTGTCAAGGGCACCGTCTTCGGCGACGACCCCCTGGTCCGGCGGTGGCGGGAGGTCGAGGCCGAGCTCAAGGAGGGAGACCGCGACCTGCTCAAGCGCGTCGCCAAGCGCCTGCGCAAGTCCGGAGCCACTCCTGCGGAGGCGTCCAGCAAGCTCGGCCGCCTGCTCGGCGAGATCCCCGCCCCACACCGATCGGAGCCGCGGACCACGCCCAAGCCCGGATCCGCCGGAGAGGTCGTGGTGAGCTATCTGCGCGCCCAGGTCGCGGCCCTGAACGCCCAGGACCCGCGCGTACGGCAGGCCGAGGAGGACGCCGTCCACCAGGCGAGGGTGGCCTGCCGCCGTCTCCGCAGCGCGCTCAAGGCGTTCAAGCGGATCGTCACCGGCACCGAGGAGCTCCAGGAGGAGCTCAGGTGGCTGGGCGAGGTTCTCGGGGAGGCGCGCGACCTGGAGGTCATCCGCGAGCGGTTCACCGAGCGCCTCGACGCGCTGGACCCCTCGCTCGTCGTCGGCTCCGTCCGCCGCAGGCTCGGCGACGACCTTCTCGCGAAGGAGCACGACGCGTACGACCGGATCCGGGAGACACTCAGCGGCGAGCGCTACTTCGCGCTGCTCGACGCCCTCGACGCGCTCGTGGCCTGCCCGCCCCTGACGGAGTACGCCGCCAAGGACGCGGACAAGGCGCTCGCCAGGATCGTGGGCAAGGGATGGCAGCGGGTCGTGGAGCGCTACGACGCGGCGCGGGCGATCGAGGAGCTCGACCGCCGCGAGACCGCGATGCACGACGTGCGCAAGGCGGCCAAGCGGGCCCGCTACACGGCCGAGGCCGTCGGCATGCGCGAGCAGGCCATGCGCGCCGAGACCGTCCAGGAGGTGCTCGGCCGGCACCAGGACGGCGTGGTCGCCCAGGGCCTGCTGCTGGAGGAGGCCGAGGTGGCGCGGCAGGCCGGGGAGGACACCTTCACCTACGGCGTCCTCGCGGGCCTGGAGCACGCGGCCGCCGTCCGCGCCCACGAGGAGTTCCCCGAGGTGTGGGCGAGGGTCAGCTGACGTAGCGTTCGAAGCTCACCGTACGGCCGCCCGCCCGGTGCAGCACGGCCAGCCCGCCCTTCGCGATGTGCGGGTCGGCCAGGCGGTGGCCGTACGCCATGGGGAGCAGCTCCGGCAGGACCTTGCCGTGGCTGCACAGCGCCGCCGGCCGGCCGGCGGCGAGCAGCTCGCCGAGCAGGCGGCCCGCCTCGCGCGGGTCGTAGCCGCTCTCCGACAGCGCCTTGTCCGTGACGATCTCCATCCCGTGACGGTCGGCGTACGGCTGGAGCGTCTGCGTGCATCGGGCGCTGTGCGAGCTGATCAGCACCTCGGGCCGGTAGCCGCCGAGGACCGTGGCGAGGGCCCGCGCCTGGGCCTTGCCCCGTTCGTCGAGCGGGCGGAGGTCGTCGTCGCCCTCCCACTCCTGCCGGGATCCGGCCAGGCCGTGCCGTACGAAGAGCAGCGGGGTGGTCGTCAGGGGCGCGCCGGCGAGCGCGCGCAGCATCTTCCCGTCCCACCCGTAGGTCAGCCGCCGCCCGGCCTCGGCGAGGGGGAGCCAGACGACCTCGTCCACCTCGTCCCCGTCGCCCCGGCCCTCGCCTCCGGCGGAACCGCCGGTCGCGCGGGCGAGCCAGTAGTCCACCCGCTTCAGCCGCAGGCCCTTGAGGTAGTGCACAGGCGGGAGCGCCCGCCCGAGCACGATCCGCAGGCCGGTCTCCTCCGCCACCTCCCGCAGCGCCCCGGCGATCACGTGCTCGCCGGCCTTGAGCTTGCCCTTGGGGAAGGTCCAGTCTCGGTACTTCGGCCGGTGCACGAGCGCCACCTCCGGGGCGGTCTCGTCCCCCCGCCACACGACCGCGCCGGCCGCGCGGATCATGCCGGCCCGGCGTCCGCCGTCGTTCGATGCCATCCCTGTGCCCGCGGTCCTCTCCGTGCGGTCTTCAGCTCAGGTCCGTCCCGTCGTCCACGGTGCGCCACCGGCGGCTGGCGACGAGGTGCTGCTGGAGGTCCACCTCACCGCGATGGCGCAGCCACTTGCCGTCGGAGTTCAGCGTCCATGCGGTCGTCGTGTCACTCATCGCCAGGTCGAGCAGCTCGGACAGGGTGGCGCGCTGCTGCGGGCTCGCGACCTTCACCAGCGCCTCCACGCGCCGGTCCAGATTACGGCGCATGAGATCGGCGCTGCCGATCCAGATCTCCGGCCGCCGCCCCGCGCCGAACTCGAACACCCGGGAGTGCTCCAGGAACCGGCCCAGGATGCTGCGCACCCTGATGGTCTCCGACAGCCCGGGTACGCCGGGCCTGAGCGTGCACATCCCCCGCACCCACAGGTCGACCGGCACGCCCGCCTGCGACGCCCGGTACAGCGCGTCGATGATCGTCTCGTCGACCATCGAGTTCGTCTTGATCCGGATGCGCGCCGGGCGGCCCGCCCTGCGGTGGGCGATCTCCTGGTCGATCCGGGTGAGCAGGCCCTGCCGCAGCGAGTGCGGCGCCACCAGCAGCCTGCGGTACTCCGACTGGTGCGAGTAACCGGTGAGGTGCATGAACAGGTCGGTGACGTCCTCGCCCACCTGCGGGTCGGCCGTCAGCAGCCCGAAGTCCTCGTACGTCCGGGCGGTCTTGGGGTTGTAGTTGCCGGTGCCGATGTGGCAGTAGCGCCGCAGCTCGCCCCCCGCCTCCTGGCGGACCACCATGGCCAGCTTGCAGTGCGTCTTCAGCCCGAGGACGCCGTAGACGACGTGGCACCCGGCCGTCTCCAGCTTGCGCGCCCACGAGATGTTCGCGTGCTCGTCGAACCTGGCCTTGATCTCCACCACGACGACGACCTGCTTGCCCGCCTCCGCCGCGTCGATCAGGGCGTCGACGATGGGGGAGTCGCCGCTGGTCCGGTAGAGCGTCTGCTTGATCGCGAGCACGTCCGGGTCGGCCGCCGCGTCCTCCACGAACCGCTGCACGCTCGTCGCGAACGAGTCGTACGGATGGTGGATGAGGATGTCGTGCTCCCGCAGGACGGCGAACAGGTCGTCCTCCGCGCTCACCGCCTCCGCCGGGACGAGCGGGCGATAGCTGAGCTCCGGCCGGTCGAGGTCGGCGAACGCGTGCAGCCCGGTCAGGTCGAGCGGGCCGGGCACCCGGTAGATCTCGTTGTCGGACACGCCGAGCTCCTCGACGAGCAGGTCGAGCACCTCGGGCGTGATGGTGTCCTCGACCTCCAGGCGGACCGGCGGGCCGAACCTGCGGCGCAGCAGCTCCCGCTCCAGCGCCTTCATCAGGTTCTCCGTGACGTCCTCGTCGATGTCCAGGTCCTCGTTCCTGGTGACCCGGAAGACGTGGTGCTGCATGACCTGCATGCCCTTGAACAGCTCGCCGAGGTGGGCGGCGATCACGTCCTCCAGCGGCACGAACCGGTCCTTGGAGGCCGTCACGAACCGGGGGAGCTGCGAAGGCACCTTCACCCGGGCGAACACCGTGTGGCCGTCCGCCGGGTTCCGCACGATCACCGCGAGGTTCAGGGACAGGCCCGAGATGTACGGGAAGGGGTGGGCCGGGTCGACCGCCAGCGGAGTCAGGACCGGCCGTATCCGCTGCCGGAACAGCTTGCGCAGGGCGGTCCGCTCCTCCCGCGCCAGGCCGTCCCACCGGACCAGCTCGATCCCCGACTCGGCGAGCCGCGGCCGGACGTTGTCCTGGAACACGGAGGAGTGCCTGCGCGCGAGGTCGCCGGCGATCATCGCGATCCGGGTCAGCGCCTCGCTGGGCTTGAGGCCGCCGGTCGTCCGCAGTAACAGGCCCGTCGCCATCCGCCGCTTGAGACCGGCGACCCGGACGCGGAAGAACTCGTCGAGGTTGCTCGCGAAGATGGCGAGGAACCGGACACGTTCGAGGAGGGGGAGGGAGGAGTCCTCGGCAAGCTCCAGCACGCGCTCGTTGAACTGGAGCCAGCTTTCCTCCCGGTTGAGGAAACGATCGTGAGGAAGGGGGGCGTGCTCGGCGAGGTGGACCTCTTCCGGCTCGGGATCGGGGGAGCTTTGGGCGGACATATACGAAATATGCCCCAATTTGCTGAACAAAGCGTTAACGACGTCGCAAGGAAAGCGTCAGACCGGCCCGGCGGGGCCGGGTCCGGCCTGGTCAAGGGGCATGGCGTCGGCGATCCGGGCGGCCGATTTCGTCTCCTCCCGCTCCCGCTCCTCGCGCTCCCGGCGTAGAGCCCGCTCCCGATCTTGTTGCTTGGCGCGCTCGCGCAACTCGCGTTCACGTGCCTTCTCCTGCTCGCGGCGCAGCTTCTCCTGCTCCTTGAGCTCACGCTCCCTGGCCTTCTCCAGCTCGCGCTGCTCGCGTTCGCGCGCCTTCTCCAGTTCGTGCTGCTCGCGTTCGCGTGCCTTCTCCTGCTCGCGGCGCAGCTTCTCCTGCTCCTTGGCCTCGCGTTCCCTGGCCTTCTCCAGCTCGCGCTGCTCGCGTTCGCGGGCCTTCTCCTGCTCCTTGAGCTCACGCTCCGTCGGCCTCGCCGTACGGACGTCAAGGGCGGGCGACAGGATGAGACCCCGCGTCGCGGCGGTGAGGGCCGGATTGGGGTCGAGCCCCGTCAGACCGTTCCACGACAGATTGACCAGGTGGGCGGCGACCTCCTCCCGGCGCGGCCGGCGCACGTCGAGCCACCACTGCCCGGTCAGCGCGGTCATCCCCACCAGCATCTGCGCGTACATCGGCGCCAGCTTGGGGTCGAACCCGCGCTCCCTGAACTCGTCGGCCAGCACGTCCTCGACCTGGCTCGCTATGTCGCTGATCAGGCTGGCGAACGTCCCGGTGCCCGACGCCCCGTGGGAGTCGCGCACGAGGATGCGGAACCCCTCGTTGCTCTCCTCGATGTACTGCAGCAGCGCCAGGGCGGCCCGCTCCAGCTTCACCCGGGCGTGCGACGCCGACAGCGCCTCGGTGACGAGGCTCAGGAGCCGCTGCATCTCACGGTCGATGACGACCGCGTAGATGCCCTCCTTGCCGCCGAAGTGCTCGTACACCACCGGCTTGGAGACCTTCGCGCTCGCGGCGATCTCCTCGACGGAGGTGCCGTCGTAGCCCTTGGCGGCGAACAGGCCCCGGCCGACCTGGATCAACTGCTCGCGCCGTTCCGCACCGGTCATCCGTCTTCGGGATCGGGAGGAGTCGCTCACAGGTTCCATCATGACGCCTCCCCGGGCGGGGCCCCGGGCCGGGAGAACGTCGGCGGGGACGCCCGGGGCGTCCGGCGGCGGCGTGCGCTTCTGTAAGACGACCGCCGTACCGGGGACGGGCTCCGCGCGAGCCGTACGGGAACGGTGATCGAGGGGAGAGGACGGCGTCAGGGCCGCCGGACGACGTACGGCGGCCCTGACGTCCGCGCCGGCGGGGTCAGCCAAGTCGCTTCGCCGCCAGACGCTCGGGAGTCGGCCAGCGCACGTCGTACGCCCATCCCGCCTTCTCGAACCAGCGGATGAGGCCGGCGCTGAGGTCGATCTGACCGCGCAGCGCGCCGTGGCGTGCGCAGGTGGGCTCGGCGTGGTGCAGGTTGTGCCACGACTCGCCGAAGGACGGGATCGCCAGCCACCACACGTTGCGCGACTTGTCGCGGACCTCGAAGGCCTCGTCGCCGAAGACGTGGCAGATCGAGTTGATCGACCAGGTGACGTGGTGCAGCAGACCGATCCGCATCACGGTGCCCCAGAAGAACCCGGTCAGCGCGCCCTGCCAGGACATGCTGATCAGACCGCCCAGAAGGCCCGGAAGGATGAGCGAGGTGATCGCCAGCGTCGGGAACAGCCGGTGCATCCGCATGACGTCCGGGTCCTTGATCAGGTCCGGGGCGTACTTGGCGCGGTTGGTCCGCTCGCTCTCGAACAGCCAGCCCATGTGGGCGTACAGCAGGCCCTTGGTCATGGACTTGAAGCCGGGGCCGAAGCGCCACGGCGAGTGCGGGTCGCCCTCCTTGTCGGAGAACTTGTGGTGCTTGCGGTGGGTCGCGACCCAGTCGAGCACGGACATCTCCAGCGAGAGGCTGCCGGCGACGGCCAGGGCGATCTTCAGCGGCCGATTGGCCTTGAAGGACCCGTGTGTGAAGTAGCGGTGGAACCCGACCGTGACGCCAAGCCCGGAGATGACGTAGAACGTCAGCGCGATGGCCACGTCCGTCCAGCCCAGGCCCCAGCCCCAGACCAGCGGCACGGCCGCGATGAGGGCGATGATCGGGGCTGCTACGACGACGCCGAAGGTGATTATCTCGGCCCTGGTCTTGTCGTCCGGCTCGAAGTCCGGCTTCGGCTGTGGCGACGTGCGGTCGGTCACGACGGTCATGGGCTACCTCACGGTGATGGCGAAAAGGTCCGGCTACGCAACCGTAACCTACGCCATCGTAAGTTAGGAATCGCGAAGAGCGAATGTGTGGAAGGTGACGCTCCCGCGCATTTCTGGTGGCGAGTCCACGACTTGCCCCATCCCCTGACCATCTGCTATTGACCTGCCGCCCTCCGCCTGGCCGGCGTAGTTCGCGCACGGGAACGTGCGGGAAACTGTCAGTGTGTCGAACTAGAGTTCGGTTATGAGCAGGACCTCTCACAACGCCGCCGGTTTCGAGGCGCTGCGCGCGCGGGCGATCGCTCTCCGCCGGAGCGGCAAGTCCCGGCTTCAGATCAAGCAGGCCCTCGGGGTGCGCAGCAACGAGACGCTCACCAAGCTGTTGAGAGGCACCGTGCCGCCCGAGTCGCTGCTACGGCCGAGGGCCAAGGACGACCTGCGCCGCCGTGCCCGCGAGCTTCGCGCGCAGGGGCGGACCTATGCCGAGATCGCGGCCGAGCTCGGCGTCTCCAAGTCCTCCATCTCGCTGTGGGTCCGCGATTTGCCGCGCGAAGGACGCCTGAGTCCCGAGGAGATCCGCAGGAGGAACGACGAAGGCCGCCGGCGTTACTGGGAGCGGGAACGGGCGGAGCGTGAGGCGGCCAGGCGAGCGGTGAGCGACACCGCCGCCGCCGAGATCGGGCGCCTGTCCGACCGCGAGATCCTCATGCTCGGCGCCGTCGCCTACTGGTGCGAGGGCACGAAGAACAAGCCCCACTACCGGCACGAGCGTGTGACGTTCACCAACAGCGACCCTGGCCTGATCCGGTTCTTCCTCCGGTTCCTCGACGTGGCCGGAGTGGAACGGCGGGATCTCATCCTGAGGGTGTCGATCCACGAGAGCGCGGACGTCGGTGCCGCCCACGCGTTCTGGCGGGAGGCGACCGGGGCGGAGGCCGCCTCTTTCGGGAGGCCGACGCTCAAGCGGCACAGTCCGAGCACGGTGCGCCACAACGTTGGCGACGGTTACCACGGTTGCCTTCGGATCGACGTCCGCCGGAGTGGATGGCTTTACCGGAAGATCGAAGGCTGGATGCTCGGCGTCACGAATGGGCGCGCGGAACAGGGGAGGGGCTCTGTATTCTGATTGTCGGATTCCGGCTGAGCAGTCAGATTCCGACATTCACGGCTTCAAGCCCATCCCGGGTCGTCTAGGGGCAAGACTACAGATTTTGGTTCTGTCAACGGAGGTTCGAATCCTCCCCCGGGAGCTGTGTCAGGGGATCGGCCCTGGTCGGCGTGCGAAACCCGTGCGGGTGGGGGTGGATTCGTGCCGGAGTGGGGCAGGTAAGCTCACCTTGTCGAGCGGGTGGCCGTGCGGTGGATGGGTAGTTGCCGTACGGAAGCCGCGATCCGACCCGTGTCAGCCGCGACGCCGAGGGAGCCTCAGTCCGTGAGTGTGCCGCGCCCGGCCGCCGTCATCGTCCTCGCCGCCGGCGAGGGCACCCGGATGAAGTCGAAAACCCCCAAAGTCCTCCACGAGATCAGCGGCCGCGCGCTCGTGGACCACATGCTCACCGCCGCCCGCGCGCTCGGCCCCGAGCGGCTGATCGTGGTGATCGGTCACGCGCGGGAGCAGGTCGAGGGCCACCTGTCGGCGGTCTCGCCGGACGCCCGCCTGGTCGTCCAGGAGAAGCGGAACGGCACCGGCCACGCCGTACGCACCGTCCTGGAGGCCGTGGGGCCCATCGACGGCACCGTCCTCGTCACGTACGGCGACACGCCGCTGCTGCGCGCCGAGACCCTGCGCGGCCTGCTCGAACGGCACGCCGAGGATGGGAACGCCGTGACGGTCCTGACCGCCGTGGTCCCCGACCCGGCCGGATACGGCCGGATCGTGCGCGACGACGCGGGCGCCGTGCTGGAGATCGTCGAGGAGAAGGACGCCACCCCCGAGCAGCGGGCGATCGCCGAGATGAACTCGGGCGTCTACGCGTTCGACGGGGCACTGCTCGCGCGGGCCCTGCGGCGGGTGGGCGCCGCCAACGCCCAGGGCGAGGAGTACCTGACCGACGTGCTGGCCATCCTCCGCGAGGATGGCCACCGGGTCGGCGCCCACGTGGCCGCCGACCACGTCGAGGTCGAGGGCGTCAACGACCGCGTCCAGCTGTCGTTCGCCCGGCGGGTGCTCAACGACCGCATCCTGCGTGACCACATGAGGGCGGGCGTCACCGTCGTCGACCCCGCCACCACCTGGATCGACGTGGACGTGACGATGGAGCCGGACGCGGTGGTCCACCCGGGCACGCAGCTCAAGGGCGTGACGAGGGTCGGAGCCGGCGCCGAGGTGGGCCCGCACAGCACGCTCACCGACACCGTGGTCGGCGAGGAGGCCGTCGTCCGCAACACGGTCGGCGAGGGCGCCGAGATCGGGCCGGGCGCGACCGTCGGCCCGTTCGCGTACCTGCGCCCCGGCACGGTCCTCGGCCGCAAGGGCAAGATCGGCGCCTACGTCGAGACCAAGAACGCCACGATCGGCGAGGGCTCCAAGGTGCCCCACCTGACGTACGTCGGCGACGCGACCATCGGGGAGGGCTCCAACATCGGGGCCGCCTCCGTCTTCGTCAACTACGACGGAGTCTCCAAGCACCGCACGGTCGTGGGCGACCACGTCCGGGTGGGCAGCGACACCATGCTCGTCGCGCCGGTGACGATCGGCGACGGCGCCTACACCGCGGCGGGCTCCGTGATCACCAATGACGTCCCCCCGGGGGCGATGGCGGTGGCGCGGGGCCGGCAGCGCAACATCGAGGGGTGGGTCGTGCGACGCCGCGCGGGCTCCTCCTCGGCCGAGGCGGCTGAGCGCGCGGCGGCGGACCGGGACGATCCCGGAGACGGCGTCCGAGCGGACGGCGGCGCGCCCCGATAGCACGCACCGCACCGGCACGCCGTACGGCCATCGCATCGGCGTGGGGCGTGCGGCACAGGGAACGAGAACGAGGCGCGGTCTGACCGCGTAGCGCCCGAGGGCAGTCCAGGAGGACACCGTGACCGACCAGACCGACCGAGCGAGCCGAGCGAGCCGAACGAGTCGAGCGAGTCGAGCGAGGGGACGGGGCGGCATGCCGTCCTTCCCGACGCGTGACGGGGCTCCCGAGGCCCCGTGGGCTGCACACGCCCTGCCGGTCATGCGCGGCCGGCGGGACCGACAGGCGAGGAGCGCGGCATGAGCGGCAAGAAGACGACGGGCGAGCGGAACCTGATGTTCTTCTCCGGGCGCGCCCACCCGGAGCTGGCCGACGAGGTCGCGGCGAACCTCGCCGTCGAGATCACCCCCACGGCGCTGCGTGACTTCGCGAACGGCGAGATCTACGTGCGTTACCTGGAGTCGGTGCGCGGCTGCGACGCCTTCGTGATGCAGAGCCACACGGCGCCGATCAACCAGTGGATCATGGAACAGCTGATCATGGTGGACGCCCTCAAGCGGGCCTCCGCCAAGCGGATCACCGTGATCATGCCGTTCTTCGGGTACGCCCGGCAGGACAAGAAGGGCCGCGGCCGGGAGCCGATCACGGCCCGGCTGATGGCGGACATGTTCAAGAAGGCGGGCGCCGACCGGCTGATGTCGATCGACCTGCACACCTCCCAGATCCAGGGGTTCTTCGACGGCCCGGTCGACCACCTGTTCGCGATGCCCGTGCTGATCAACTATCTGCGCGGGAAGCTCGACCCGGCCACCACGACGATCGTCTCCCCCGACACCGGCCGCGTACGGCTGGCCGAGCGGTGGTCCGACTCGCTCAGGACGCCGGTGGCGTTCATCCACAAGCGGCGCGACCTCGACGTGGCGAACCAGGTGAAGGTGCACGAGGTGGTCGGCAAGGTGCGGGGCCGCACCTGCGTGCTGATCGACGACATGATCGACACGGGTGGTTCGATCTGCAAGGCGGCCGACGCGCTCTACGAGCACGGCGCGACCGACGTCATCGTGGCGGCGACGCACGCGGTGTTCTCCGACCCGGCAGTCGACCGCCTGAAGAACTCCCGCATCTCCGAGGTGGTCGTCACCAACACGCTTCCCATCCCGGAGGAGAAGAGGTTCGACAGCCTCACGGTGATGTCGATCGCCCCGCTGATCGCCCGCGCGATCACCGAGGTCTTCACCGACGGCTCCGTCACCAGCCTCTTCGAAGGCGACAGCTGACACGCTCGCGAGATAAGCACGGTAGGCTTTGCAGGCTGCGCTCGTAACGCCTTCCGCTAGGGCGGGTGAGGGAGAGGCAGCCACCCGTCATCGAGTTCATCCCTAGGAGATGTGCCGTGTCCGAAGTACGAATCGCCGCCGAGCTCCGCGACCAGTTCGGCAAGGGCGCCGCGCGGAAGATCCGCCGGTCCGACAAGGTTCCCGCCGTCCTGTACGGCCACGGCACCGACCCCAAGCACCTGACCCTCCCGGGTCACGAGCTGCTGCTCGCGCTGCGCACGCCGAATGTGCTGATCCGCCTCACCGGCGAGGGCATCGACGAGATCGCCCTGCCGAAGGGCGTCCAGCGTGACCCGATCAAGGGCTTCCTGGAGCACATCGACCTGCTGCTGGTCCAGCGCGGCGAGAAGGTCACCGTCGAGATCCCGGTGAACGTGGTGGGCGAGACGATCGGCAGCTCCATCCTCGACCAGCAGCTCGTCACGGTGTCGGTCGAGACCGAGGCGACGCACATTCCCACGGGCGTGGAGGTGGACGTCAACGGCAAGGACGCCGGTTTTGTCGTCACCGCGGGCGACCTGAAGCTGCCCGAGGGCACGACGCTGGCGGGCGACCCCGAGGCCATGGTGCTCCAGGTGATCGCCGCTCCGACCGCCGACCTGGGCGACTCCGCCGTCGACGGCGGGGGCGAGGGCGAGACCGCCGCCGAGTAGGACCGTTCGTGAGAGAGTCCTCCACAGGACGGCCTGTGGAGGACTTCTCCATGTGAGGAGGCTGGGATGCTTTCCCGCGAGGGCGCGCCGGGCGGCGCGGGGCGGTGGCTGGTCGTCGGCCTGGGCAACCCCGGCCCGGAGTACGCGGGCAACCGGCACAACGCCGGCTTCATGGTGCTGGACGAGCTGGCGGCGCGGGCGGGCGGGCGCTTCAAGGCGCACAGGTCGCGGGCCGAGGTGGTCGAGGGCCGTCTGGCGGGGGTGCCCGCCGTCCTGGCCAAGCCGCTTTCGTTCATGAACCTGTCCGGCGGCCCGGTGAAGGCGCTGGCCGACTTCTACAAGGTCACGCCCGACCGGGTCATCGCCGTCCACGACGAGCTGGACGTGCCGTACGGCGCGCTCCGCGCGAAGGCGGGCGGCGGCGACAACGGCCACAACGGGCTGAAGTCGATCACCAAGTCCCTCGGCACGCGGGAGTACCTGCGGATCCGGTTCGGGATCGGCCGGCCCCCGGGGCGGATGGATCCGGCGGACTACGTGCTGCGCGACTTCGCGACGGCCGAGCGCAAGGACCTGCCGTTCCTGGTGGACCGGGCGGCGGACATGGTGGAGTCGCTGATCACCGCGGGGCTGGAGGCCACGCAGAACGGCTTCCACGCCGGCGACCTCAACCCGGCGAAGCCGCCCCGCTGACCTCCTCCGCAGGGCCGGCCTGCTCGGTGACGCCGCGCCCGCCGGGCCACAGCATGAGGTTCTGGAACAGCTCCGCCTGCTCCAGGGCGTCGTCGAGCGCGTGGTGGGTGTGCCGGCGGGAGGACCGTACGTGGCGGGGCATCTGCCGCTTGGTGGCCCACGCCACCGGCACTCCCGCCTTCGCGGCGTAGAGGGTCTTGATGTCGATGCACCGGGAGTGCCCGAAGGGTGATTCGCCGGTGAACCGCAGGAAATACCAGTAGATCCACATCCAGTCGTACGACAAGGGGAAGGCGGCCAGCACGGGCAGGGTGTCGCCGCAGACGGCGCCCAGCCAGGCGGCGGCGGCCGTCATCGTGTCTGCGGGGTCGCGGCCCTCGCGGAGCAGCCGGTCGCGGTCGAGGCCGGTCACCGCGAGCGACTCGGGGACGAAGTCGTCGCTGATGGGCCGTAGCTCGGCGTAGAAGGTGGCCTCCTCGGGATCGACCCGCTGGAACGCCCTGCCGCTCATCCGGCCGGCCACGGCCATGCCGATGCTGATCATGGAGTACGGGCCGGGAATGGGCCCGTCGGCCTCGATGTCGACCGATATGTACGTCTCGGCTTTCACGAAATCTCCCTGATGCCCGGGGTCCGGCCGCTAGCATCCCTCACTGTCGGTGACGGCTTTGTGGCTTTGGGTGAGGAGGCGCGGGTGCTGGACGGCGAGATGTCCGTGGTCGCCGCCGGCAGGTCGCGGCAGGCGCCCGCCCATCCGGTCCCGCGGCCGCCTGAGTGGGCGGTCCGGTACCGGCTCCATGCGGCCGTCTGTGACATGCTCTGCGCCCTTCTCGGGGGATTGACCGCTGTTGTGATGCGGTTCGGCGAGGTTACTCCCTATGTGGCTCCCTATGTGATGTTGAGCGGAGCGCTGCCGGTGCTCTGGGCGTGCGCGCTCGGGCTCGCGCGGGCGTACGAGCCGCGGCTGATCGGGGTGGGGTCGGAGGAGTTCCGCCGGATCGCGCGGAGCGGGTTCACGATGGTCGCGGCCGTCGCCATCACCGCGTACGTAACCAGGACAGAGCCGGCGCGCGGCTACGTCGTCATCGCGCTCCCGCTGACCACGGTGCTCACGCTGGCGGCCCGGTACGGGCTGCGGCGGCGCCTGCACCGGCGGCGGGCGAGGGGTGAGGACTGCGTGCGCCGCGTGGTGGCGGTGGGCCACCGCGCGGCGGTAGAAGAGCTGGCCGCCAGGTTCCGGCGGGAGCGGTACCACGGCATGGACGTCGTGGCGGCCTGCCTCCCGGCGGGCGACGCGGGGCCGGTCGAGGGGGTGCCCGTGCTGGGCGACTTCACCGACGTGCCGCTCGTGGTCGAGCAGATGGGTGCCGACACCGTGGCGGTGCTGGCCTGTCCGGAGCTGGACGGCACGGCGCTGCGCAGGCTGGCGTGGCGGCTGGAGCGCGGCCGCACCGATCTGGTGGTCGCCCCGGCGCTGATGGAGGTGGCCGGGCCCCGTACGGCCATCCGGCCGGTGGCGGGGCTCCCGCTGCTCCACGTCGAGCACCCGGAGCTGGCCGGCGCGCGGCAGCTCGTCAAGAACGTCTTCGACCGGCTCGTCGCGGGGGCGGTGCTGGTGCTGCTGGCGCCGCTGCTGGCCGCCGTCGCCCTGGCCGTACGCGCGACGAGCCCGGGGCCGGCGCTGTTCCGGCAGACGCGGGTGGGCAGGGACGGCGTGGAGTTCACGATCATGAAGTTCCGGACGATGCGGCGCGACGCCGAGTCGCGGAAGGTCGAGCTGGTGAGCGACGCCGAGGGGGTGCTGTTCAAGGTCCGCAGGGACCCGCGCGTCACGCCCCTCGGGGCGAGGCTGAGACGCCACTCGCTCGACGAGCTCCCCCAGCTCATCAACGTGCTGAAGGGTGACATGTCGCTGGTCGGGCCGCGCCCCCCGCTGCCGGAGGAGGTCGCCCGGTACGGCGACGACGTCCGCAGGCGCCTGGTGGTCCGGCCGGGGCTGACCGGGCTGTGGCAGGTCAACGGCAGATCGGACCTGTCATGGGAGGAATCGGTACGGTTAGACCTGCGTTATGTCGAAAACTGGTCTCTCATGCTGGATCTGCAGATCCTGTGGAAGACATGGTCTGCCGTGGCACGCGGGGCGGGAGCTTACTGAATATGACGACACGGGACGATCACTCCCTCGCCGGTGACCTGGCGGCGGAGGCGGGGGAGCGGCTCCTTGAGCTCCGGACGCGTATGGGGTTCGACGACCAGCGGGCACTCAAGGACGCCGGCGACCAGTCGTCACACCGCTTCCTGATGGACGCGCTGGAGCGCCTGCGGCCCGGTGACGCCGTGCTGTCGGAGGAGGCGACCCGCGAGGAGCGGATGGACCCCCGGCGCCTGTCGGCGTCCAGGGTGTGGATCGTCGACCCCCTCGACGGCACCCGTGAGTTCTCCGAGGCCGGCCGCGCCGACTGGGCCGTCCACGTCGCCCTGTGGGTGGACGGCGCGCTCGCGGCGGGCGCGGTGGCACTCCCGGCCCAGGGCCGTACGCTCACGACGGCGGAGCCTCCCGCCCTCCCGAAGCCCGATGAGCGTTTCAGGATCGCCGTCAGCCGCACCCGTCCCCCGGAGTTCGTCAAGGAGCTGGCCGCCCGGGCGGGCGCCGAGCTCGTTCCGATCGGCTCGGCGGGCGCCAAGATCGCCGCCGTGCTGACCGGCGAGGTGGAGGCCTACGTCCACGCGGGCGGCCAGTACGAATGGGACTCCGCCGCACCCGTGGCCGTCGCGCTCGCCGCCGGCGCCCACGCGAGCAGGATCGACGGCTCGCCGCTGGTCTACAACCAGGCGGACCCCTCGCTGCCAGATATCCTGGTCTCCCTACCGGATCTGGCGCCAACGTTGCTCGCCGGCATCCGTGACCTGCACCGCCAGTCTCCCTAAAGGAAGCCCCAATGCTTCAGCGTGACTACACGACGTCACAGCTCGACGTGCTCGAAGCCGAGGCGATCCACATCATGCGTGAGGTCGCGGCCGAGTTCGAACGCCCCTGTCTGCTCTTCTCCGGCGGCAAGGACTCGATCGTCATGCTGCGGGTCGCCGAGAAGGCGTTCTGGCCCGCGCCGATCCCGTTCCCCCTCATGCACGTGGACACCGGGCACAACTTCTCCGAGGTCATCGACTACCGGGACCGGCGGGTCGCCGAGCTCGGCGCGCGTCTGGTGGTGGCCTCCGTGCAGGCGTCCATCGACGCGGGGCGGGTGACCGAGGAGACCGGGCGGCGGGCCTCCCGCAACCGGCTGCAGACGACGACCCTGCTCGACGCGATCGAGGAGAACGAGTTCGACGCGGTGTTCGGCGGCGCCCGGCGCGACGAGGAGAAGGCGCGGGCCAAGGAGCGCGTGTTCTCCTTCCGCGACGACTTCGGCCAGTGGGACCCGAAGAACCAGCGGCCCGAGCTGTGGAATCTCTACAACACGAAGATCCGCAGGGGCGAGCACATCCGGGTGTTCCCGCTGTCGAACTGGACCGAGCTGGACGTCTGGCACTACATCCAGCGCGAGGGGATCGAGATCCCGTCGATCTACTTCGCGCACAGCCGCAAGGTCTTCGAGCGCGACGGCATGCTGCTGTCCGACTCCGAGGTCGTCCAGCGGGGTGACGACGAGCCGGTCTTCGACGCCATGGTCCGCTACCGCACGGTGGGCGACATGACCTGCACCGGCGCCGTCGCGTCCACCGCGAGCACGCTCCAGGAGATCATCGAGGAGATCGCCGTCACCCGGATCACCGAGCGCGGGGCGACCCGGGCCGACGACCGGGCCTCCGAGGCCGCCATGGAGGACCGCAAGAAGGAGGGCTACTTCTAAATGGACATCCTTCGCTTCGCCACGGCGGGAAGCGTCGACGACGGCAAGTCGACGCTGATCGGGCGGCTGCTCTTCGACTCCAAGGCGATCTTCGAGGACCAGCTGGAGGCGGTCGAGCGGACCTCACGCGACCGCGGCACCGAGTACACCGATCTGTCGCTGCTCACCGACGGCCTGCGGGCCGAGCGTGAGCAGGGCATCACGATCGACGTGGCGTACCGCTACTTCGCGACGCCGAAGCGCAAGTTCATCATCGCCGACACCCCCGGGCACATCCAGTACACCCGCAACATGGTGACCGGCGCGTCCACGGCCGACCTGGCGATCATCCTCATCGACGCGCGTAAGGGCGTGCTTGAGCAGTCGCGGCGGCACGCGTTCCTCACGACGCTGCTGCGGGTGCCGCACCTGGTGCTCGCGGTCAACAAGATGGACCTCGTCGACTACTCCGAGGAGCGGTTCGAGGAGATCCGTGAGGAGTTCACCGCGTTCGCGTCCAAGCTGAACGCCACGGACCTCACGTTCATCCCCATGTCGGCGCTGCACGGCGACAACGTGGTCTCCCGCTCGGAGAACATGCCGTGGTACGAGGGCTCGTCGCTGCTCCACCACCTGGAGCACGTGCACATCGCCTCCGACCGCAACCTCGTCGACGTACGGTTCCCGGTGCAGTACGTCATCCGCCCGCACAGCGCGACCAGCCAGGAGCTGCACGACTACCGGGGATACGCGGGGCAGGTCGTCGGCGGCGTGCTCAAGCCCGGCGACGAGGTCATGCACCTGCCCTCGGGTCTCACGACCACGATCAAGGGCATCGACTCCTTCGACGGCCCGATCGAGGAGGCGTTCCCGCCCATGTCGGTGACGTTGCTGCTGGGCGACGACATCGACATCTCCCGTGGCGACATGATCTGCCGGCCGCACAACCAGCCGAACGTCGCCCAGGAGATCGACGCGATGGTCTGCTGGATGGCCGACAGCGTCAAGCTGCAGCCCCGCTCCAAGCTGCTCATCAAGCACACCACGCGTACGGCCAGGGCGCTCGTGAGGGACGTGCACTACCGGCTCGACGTCAACACCCTGCACCGGGACGAGTCGGCGAGCTCGCTCGGCCTGAACGAGATCGGCCGGGTGACGCTGCGCACGACGCAGCCCCTGTTCGTCGACGACTACGCGCGCAACCGCATGACGGGCGGCTTCATCCTGATCGACGAGGCCACCAACGGCACCGTCGCCGCCGGCATGATCGTCGACGCCCACTGACCCACGCCGCGGATCCCGGCGTCGCGGCCGGGATCCGCGACTACGGCGCCTCCCTTGCGCATGCGGCTATCTCTTACGTTGGTAGTGCAGATAGACGCCGAGCAGCACGATGCTCAGCGGAGCCTGAACGGCGAGCGAGGCCGGTGTCACAGCCAGCAGCAGCGGCGAACTGCCGAGAGCGGCCAGGTCTGTTCCGGTGATCGCCCACAGCACGGGCCCGATGGGGATCCCCCCGGCGCCCAGGTCGATGATGGGCATCGCATGGTTGATCGCACCACGCCGCGCCAGGCGCAGAGCTCCTGCCGCAAGGGCCGGAGCGATCGCCGGACCGTACAAGCAGGACCACCAGGGCATGAACCCGGCGGCGGACAGCAGGACGAGAGCCAGGCTGCCCCACAGGAACGCGAAGGCGGCAGGCATCACCGCCCTCGCGGCGGACCACTTCATGGCGAACAGACGGGCCAGCTCGGGGTGCTGAACGTCCCAGCGCGCACCGGCGGCCGCTGTCGTCGCCGCGGCCAGCCCTCCGCACAAGAGCACGATCATGGCAAGGCCGTTCGTTCCCCCGGCGAAGCGGACGAGGACCGGCAGTGAGGTCAGGGCCGTCAGCACGACGAGCCGGCCCGGACGGCGGCTCAGCATGCGGGCGTCCGACCGCACCATCACCAGCCGGCGGCCGGCGACCGGCCAGGGCCGTGACCGCAGCCGCCTGGACCGCCAGTACCGTTGCTCGGCGATCGACGCCAGCACGGCGGGTTCGAGGTTGACGGAAGCGGCGACCAGCGTGCCCATCCGGATCGACGTGTCCAGAAGCACGCGCGAAGGGAAGCCCGGCAACGCCTCCCAGGCGCGCCATGCCAGGAACGCCGCGATCACCGGAGCCGAAGACGCAACCCAGGCGAGGGGCGGACCGGGAAGGGCGGGACGCAGCAGGATGAGAAGCCCCGCCACCACGGCGAGGAGGATCACGGCGAGCCGAAGCCAGTCATGCCTCGCCTCGGCCGCCTGGAGTAGAACAGCCGCCGAACCCGCGGCGATCGCGACGGAGACGCCCAGGGACACACAGGCGATCACGTTCTGCGGTGTGCCGAACACGGCCGCGCCCAGGGAGCCCAGAACCAGGCCCGCCACCGTCAGGGACGCGAGGAGCACCAGCGAGTTGCGGGCGAGCACCCAGCGGCGATTCAGCGGCGACAGGATCAGCCACCGCACGTCGGCGGGCGACGCCACCACCGGCCCCGCCCACGCCAGGAGCGTGAGAATGCCGGCCAGAAGGGTCAGAAGAAGGGCCAGTGCCCACGCGGGGTCGCCCAGCCCGGCCCCGCTGAAGAGCCAGGAGGTGAACCGGATGAACTGCGGGACGCCGATCGCGGCGGCGAGCCCCACGGCGATCAGCCAGTAGTACGTCCGCTGCCAAGCCGGCTCGCGGCCAGGCCGGCGACGCCGGGTCAGTTGAGAGACCGCCGTCACGCGCCGTCCCCTCCGTGGAGCGTGACCATACGCGCCCCCGCGGACTCGGCGAGACCCACGTCGTGCGTGGCCATCACGAGGGTGCCGCCGTCACCGGCGTACTTGGCGAGCAGGGCGCCGAGGCTCTGACGGAAAGCCTGGTCCAGCCCCTGCTCCGGCTCGTCGAGCAGCAGAAGACGGCTGGGCCTCGCGAACATCGCGGCCAGCGCCAGTCTTTGCCGCTGGCCGGTGGAGAGCATCATCGGTGCGACGTCGACCCGGTCGGACAGGCCGAACATGTCGAGCAGCACCTCCGGCTCCAGGAGTGAGCCGTCGATCGGCGAGTGGATCCTCCTGACCAGCTCCAGATGCTCACGGACCGTGAGCCACGGATACCACGCCTGATCCTCCGTGACCAGACCGACGTCGCGCCAGAACGCGGCGTCATCCCGGAGCGGAGCGCCGAAGACCTCGATCTCTCCCTCCGTCACCCGCTGGATGCCGGCCAGGCAGCGCAGCAGGGTCGATTTCCCGACGCCGTTCACACCCGTCAGCGCGACGACTTCTCCCCGATTCACGCTGAGGTCGAAATGGTCGAGGACCGTCAAGGCGCCCAGGACGACGCGCACGCCTTTGGCCGTGACCACTGGCACCCGGTCGTCATCGACTTCGGACCGCACTACGTCGGGCATCGGTGAACGGCCCTCCGGTCGTTATCGGCCAGACCCCGCACGCCATCCGGCCGGAGGGTCCTCACCGACCCGTCCGTCCACCGCCTCGCGGAGCAGGTCCGCATGCCCGGTGTGCCGGCCGTACTCCTCGATCAGGTCGCACACGAGCCGGCGCAGGTTCGCATGGCGGCCGTCGGGCCAGGCGACGTGGACGAGCTGGTCGAGCCCGCCGTCCGCCAAGGCCGCGCCGAGCCGCGCGCGGGACCGTTCGACCGCGCCGTCCCAGAGCGCGTAGAGCTGCTCGGGGGTGTCGTCGGCGGCCGAGGCGAACTCCCAGTCGTCACTGCCATCCGAGCCGGCGGTGTCCCATGGGGCGCCGACCGGCTTCCCGCTCAGCTTGGTGGTGAACGTGTAGTCCTCCACGGCGGCCAGATGCTTGAGCAGCCCGCCGAGGGTCAGCGAGGAGGGGCCGATGCGGGTCCGCAGCCCGGCCGCGTCGAGGTCGTCGGCCTTCCAGCGGAAGGTGGCGCGAAGGCGGTCGAGGGCACCGATGAGGTGTTCGGTCTCATCGCCGGCGAGGGGCGGTTCCCATGGAGTGGCGCTGTCGGTCATGACGTCACCGTAGACCTTGTCACCGACATCCTGTCTCAGGCACACCCTGGACCTCGGGCGCCCCGTGGACCCGCTGATCTGGTTGTGCGCTGGTAGATCCTTTACCGATCACCGGCGAGTCGATCACTCTCGCGGCTAAGGTCGTCACGTTCCGTCACCAGGACGTGGAGGACTCGTGGCCGAGGCTCAGCCGGTGGTCTTCGTGGGAGGGCTCGGGCGTAGCGGCACAACCCTGCTCGAACGCCTGCTCGGCGAGCTTCCAGGGGTGGTGCCGCTCGGCGAGGTCGTCCACCTGTGGGCGCGAGGCGTCCAGGCCGACGAGCCCTGCGGGTGCGGTCAGCCGTTCTCGCAGTGCCCGTTCTGGAGCAAGGTCGGCATCCGCGCATTCGGCAGGTGGCGGGAGAGCCAGGCGGGGTGGCTGCCGCGCCTGCGCACCCGGGTGGACCGCACCCGCCGCATCCCCGCCCTGGCGCTCGGTCTCGCCGGACGGGACGCGGAGCTGGCCGAATACGTACGGTCCTACTCCCGGATCTATGCCGCGGCGGCCGAGATCGCCGACTGCCGTGTGGTGGTGGACTCCAGCAAGCACGCCTCCCTGGCGTACTGCCTTGCCGCGATCATGGATCTGCGCGTGGTCCACGTGGTGCGGGATCCCCGCGCGGTCGCGTCGTCCTGGCGCAGGAGGGTGCGCCGTCCCGAGGACGGCAGGCCCATGACCAGGTGGACACCCGTCCGCACGGCCGTTCACTGGGTCGCGCAGAACCTCGCGTTCCAGGCGCTGCGCCGCAAGGGCGTCGAGGTCGTCCGCGTCCGCTACGAGGACCTGGTCGACGACCCCGCCGTGGTGATCGGCGGCCTCGCCGCCCGCTTGGGGCTGTCGGATCCGCTCGCGCCGCCCGGGGCGGCGCTGAGCTTCCTCGACGGCGGGCGGGCTCGGCTCGGTGTCGCGCACACCGTCTCAGGGAACCCCATGCGGTTCGCCGTGGGCGGTGTCGATCTGCGCCGGCGGCGCGCCCCGCTGCCGTTCGCCCAGCGGTGGCTGGTCACCGCGATCACACTGCCCCTCCTTCGTTCGTACGGCTATCGCCTCCGGTACCGGGCGGAGGCCGCGCGATGACGCCGTCCGTCGGCGTCGTCATCCCGACCCGCGGGGACCGGCCGGGCCCGCTCGCGGCCGCCCTGTCCGGCGTGCTCGGCCAGGAGTACGGCGGCCGGGTCGAGGTGGTCGTGGTGGTCGACGGCGAAGCGGACGTCGCAGGCGTGACCCGATCGATCACCCCGGCCGGGACGCCCGGCTCGATGGGCTCGACCGGCTCGGCGGGCGATGTGCTCGTGATCCCCAACCACCGCACACCCGGCCTGCCCGGCGCCAGGAACACCGGCATCGCGGCGCTCGGCACCGACCTCGTGGCGTTCTGCGACGACGACGACGTCTGGCTGCCGGGGAAGCTGGCCGCACAGGTCGCCGCGCTGGCCGAGGAGCCCTCCGCCTCCTTCGCGAGCTGCGCCATCGAGGTCCAGTACGGCTCCCGCCGCGTCCCCCGCCTCGCGGGCACGACACGGATCACGCGGGAACGCCTGACGACGTCCCGGATGATGATGGTGCACTCGTCGACGTTCCTGTTCCGGCGCGGCTCGCTCTGGGTGGACGAAAGCGCACCCGGCGGCCAGAACGAGGACTGGGATCTCGCGTTGCGCGCCGCTCGACCGCACCCGATCGTCCACGTCGACCGGCCGCTCACGCGCGTCCACTGGGGCGGCTCCCACTACGTCAGCCGGTGGGCCGACCGGATAGCGGGGCTGGAATGGATGATGGCCCGGCATCCGGAGCTGGCCGCCGATCCTCGTGGCGCCGCCCGGATCTTCGGCCAGCTCGCCTTCTCGCACGCGGCTCTCGGCCACCGCCGTGAGGCCGCCCGCTGGTCGCTGCGTGCCTTCGTCGCCCGGCACGCGGAGCCGAGGGCGGCCGTCGCGCTCGCGGTCGCCACCAGGCTCGTCTCCGCCGGCGTCGTCATGAACGCCCTCCACACCCGCGGGCGCGGCATCTGATGCCCGAGCCGCCACTCGGCGAGTCGCGCCTGACGGACCTGGACGACCGCGTGAAGGTCGCCGGCATCCGGCTCGACGCGCTGACCGAGGCGCAGGTCGTGGACGAGGTCATGACCGCGATCGAACGCGGCCGGGGCGGCCACGTCGTCACGCCCAATGTCGACATCTGCCGCGCCGTCTCCCGAAATCCGTCGCTTCGCGCGCTGGTCGACGGCGCCGACCTCGCGGTGGCGGACGGGATGCCGCTGGTGTGGACGGCCAGGCTGCTTGGCTCCCCCCTGCCGGCCCGGGTGACCGGAGCCGACCTGATCTGGTCACTGTCGGGCGCCGCCGCCGCGCGCGGCCTTCCGATCTACCTGGTCGGTGGGCGGCCCGGTGTGGCCGACGCCGCCCGAGACGCGCTCGTCGCCCGCCACCCCGCGCTCGTCGTCGCCGGGGTGGACGCTCCGCCGTACGGGTTCGACACCTGTCCGGAAGCGGTGGCGCGGGTGCGTGCGCGCCTCGTCGCCGCGCGGCCGTCCCTGGTCTTCGTGGGGCTCGGATTCCCCCGGCAGGACCGGTTGATCACCACTCTGCGGGACGATCTGCCGGGTGCCTGGTTCGTCGGCTGCGGCTCGGCGATCGCCTTCGCGGCCGGTTCCGTACGGCGGGCCCCGGCGTGGATGGGCGACCACGGCCTTGAATGGCTGTTCCGCCTGGTCAGCGAGCCGAAGCGGCTCGCCCGCCGCTACCTGGTCGACGACCTCCCCTTCGCCCTCCGCCTGCTCGCGACGTCCCTCCTCCGTCACCGAGCCGAGGATCCGAGACGTCGGGATGCGATGCGGGCCGCGCGGTAAGCCCGGCCCGGGTAGCCGCTCGCCGGGACACGCCCCCAGGTTTACGCTCCGACATGGCCCATCGCCGGTGGCGGGAAGAGATCTCCGTCAGCGTGCGGTGGCGGCCTGGACGGTGTGGCGCAGGAGCAGGGCGGTGGTGACCGGGCCCACCCCGCCGGGCACGGGTGTCAGCGCTCCGGCCTTCCCGGCGACCGTGGCGGCGTCGACGTCGCCCGCCAGGCCGCCGTCCTCGGTGGGCTTGGTGCCGACGTCGACCACCACCGCCCCAGGGCTGACGTGTTCGGCGGTGATCAGCCCCGCCCGGCCCACCGCGGCCACCACCACATCGGCGGTGGAGGTGACGGCGGCCAGATCCCTGGTACGGGAGTGGCATATCGTGACGGTGGCGTCGCGGTCGAGCAGCAGGTGGGCGGCGGGTTTGCCGACGACGGTGGACCGGCCCACCACTGCGACGCGACGGCCGCTCAGCTCGATCCCGTAGTGGTCCAGGATCGCCACCACGGCCTCGGCGGTGGCCGGTGCGAACGCCGGGAGCCCGGCGGCCAGGCGGCCGAGGGACAGCGGATTGGCGCCGTCGACGTCCTTGCCGGACGCGATGGCGCCGGCCAGATCCTCAGGCTTCGCCCCCTGCGGCAGGGGGGTCTGGAGGATGACGCCGTGCACGGTCTCGTCGGCGGACAGCGAGGTGAGCGCGTCGCGGATGGCGCCAGGTGTGGCGTCCGCGCCGAGATCCAAGACGTTGCAGGTGATTCCGGCCTTCTCGGCGGCTCTGGCGATGGAGCGGACGTACCAGGCGCTGGACTCGTCCGCCGTCGCGACGACGACCGCGAGCTTCGGCGGTCTCCCGGCCGCCGCGAGCTCGGCCGCTCCGGCGGCGGCCTCGGCCCGGATGGACGCCGCGAGCTCCTTGCCGGAGAGCACGGTGGCGCTCACTTGCCGATCTCCTCGCGGATGGCGGCGGTGACCCGTTCGGCGCGGGCGGCGATGTCGTCGACTCGCGCCGCCTGCGCCACAAGGCCGGCACGGGCCTGCTCGTCCTTGATGCCGCCGGCGTTGATCTCGATGTTCACCCGTGCGGTGGTAGCCGCGGCCCGGGCGGCCTCCGTGGCGGCGGCGATGTCGGTGATCACGTTGCGGTTGCCGACGGGCAGCAGCTCCTCGGCCAGCTCGACGGCCCGCTGGGCGACGGCGACGACCTCGGCCGGTGGCCTGGCGGCGCCGACCAGGGCCTGGCCGATGGCGGCCGAGCGGGACGCCTTGGCCTCGTCGGTGTCCTTAGGCAGCTTGTAGGCGTCGGCGACCGCGGTGAAGGCCGCCGCGTCTTCCTCGGCCAGCCGCAGGGCCGCGGACGTCAGCTCGCCGGTCTCGGCGATGATCCGCTCGACCGCCTGCGCGTGCTCGGCGTACTTCTCCCCGGTGCTGTAGCGCGCGACCATTCCCAGCAGCGCCGCGGCCTGGGCTGCGTGCAGGGCGGCCACAGCGCCTCCACCCGGGGCAGGGATCCGGTCGGCCAGCCGGGACAGGAAGTCGCCGATCGTCTCGTCGCGCATCGGTGCTCGCCCTTCGGTCGGTACGTCGGAGCACGGCGGGAGAGATCTTCCCATGCCCCGCCGGCCAGGGACGCGTGACAGGCCGCCATCGGCGGTGCGATGTCCCACAGGACCGCCACCCGGACCGCTCCTCACTCAGAGGTGGTCAAAGCCTCGACGCGTGCGGTGTCGGCGGGGGAAAGACCCCAGGCGGCGGGTGCGAGGCGGGAGTCCATGGGGCGGAACGCCGTACGGGACAGGCCGGTCCAGGCGAACGCGCCCGTGCATGAGCGGGAGGCGGTGCAGGCGGCGGCGACACGACGGGCGGCGCGCTCGGTCCAGGGCAGGTCGCACCAGGCGTAGAGGTCGCGGAAGCCGTCGAGCGGGGCCGCGCAGAGGTCCTCGTAGCGCACGACCCTGACGCCCGGTGTGCGGGCGGCCACATCGCCGGTCACCTGCCGCGCCACCTTCCAGAGGGCGGCGGCCTTCAGGACGCGGTCCTCGGAGCCGGCCACCGGGCTTAGCCCCTCGACGCACGGATGGTCGCGTAACAGCAGTGGCTGGCTGAGCAGCTCGCCGAAGTCGACCGTCCAGCCGAGCCGCCGCCAGCTCGCCACGAAAGACACGGGATCGCGGACGAGGACGATCACCCGGCAGCCCAGGCGGCCGGCGAACCACGCGGCGGACAGCAGCGCGAACGGGTCGTCGAGCAGGGCCCGCCTGCCGGTCACGCGGCCCACGCCGAACGCCGTGCCGTACTTCGCCATCCGGGCCAGGTCACCCGGGCGGCGGTTGCCGCGGAGCTCGGCGAGCCAGCCGTAGCGCAGGGCGACCGTGGCCGAGAACGCCTCCAGCCAAGGCGTCTCGTCGTCCGGGCAGATGTACTGGAAGCGGTGGGTGACGGACGCGTCGAGCACGCCGGGCGAGCGACCTGGCGGGCGCTGCGGGTTCAGCGGCTCGTTGACGTAGACGAGCCGGCCGCCGGCCGCGAGCATCCGGCCGGCCCAGCTCGTCCCGCTGCGGGGGAGGCCGGTGACCAGCACCGGAGGGCCGGACGCCGTCACGCCGCCCTCGTCACGCGGAGGGCGGCCACGGAGTGCCGGCCGAAGGGGCGCAGGCCGTACCAGCGGACGACCTGGGTCAGCGGCAGCAGGTTCTTCACGACGACGCCGCCCGACCAGCCCACCGCCGCGCCGAGCGCGCCGTGGCCCGGCACGAGCAGGACGTCGAGCGCCACCGTCGTGCTGACGGCCGCCGCGGTGTTGGCCAGCGAAGCCGCCGTACGCCCGGAGGCGACGAGCACCACGTCGACCATGCCGCAGGCCGTCGCGAGCATCATGGTGGCCGACAGCACGAACGCCACCGCCGTCCCGCCGGAGTATCCCGGCCCGAACAGCGGCAGCAGCCACGGCGCGAGCGCCGCGTAGGCCAGCCAGATCGGCCAGGTCAGCGCCACCAGCCAGATCGTCGTGGTCTGGTAGAGCCGCGCGGCCCTGGCCAGGTCGCCGTCCGCCAGCGCCCGGACGAGCCGAGCCTGGGCGGCCTGGGCGAGCCCCTGGTTCGCGAGCTGCCCAATGACCTTGAAGCGGGTCGCGGCGGTGTAGACGGCCGCGGCGGCGGGCCCGGCGAGAACGGCGACGATCACGACGTCGAGCCGCTGGAACACCGCCTGGATCGCCGCCGCGACCGACCGGGGCGCCGTGCGGCGCCAGAAGGAGCGGACGTCACCCATCCCGTACGGCTTCCGCCTGCCGAGACCGATCGCGGCCAGCGCGGCCACCGGGAGCGAGGGCAGGGCCCACGCCGCCACGAGGACGGGGAGCGGGGCACCGCCGAGGACGGCGGCGGCGACGAGGGCGAGCTGGGCGAGCGGCTGGGCGATCCCCGACAGCAGCACCGTCGGCCGCATGGTGCCCGTGCCGCGCGTGCCGCAGACCAGCACGTCCGCCAGGACGGCGGCAGGGAGGGCGGCCCCGAGCACCGGCCACACGCCCTCCGGCACACCGGTCGCCTCGCCGAGCGCCCCCGCCGAGACCGCGACCGCCACGGAGGCGAGCACGGAGAGCGCGGCCACGGGAACGAGGACGCCCCACAGCATCCGGCGCGTCGCCGCCGCCCGGCTCGCCGGTGTCCCACGTCCGCCTGTGCCCTGGCCGCCTGTGCCCTGGCCGCCTGTGCCCTGGCCGCCGGCCAGGGCTAGGACCAGGCCGTTGCCGGTGTCGAGCCGCAGGATCCCGGCGAGCATGAGGCATACGGCCGTCGCGGTGAAGAACGCACCCGCCGACGGCGGATCCAGCGACCTCGTCACGACCAGCACGGCCAGGAACTGTGCGGTGGCGCTGATCCCCGCCACGGCGAGGCCGGCGATGCCATGCCGGGCCAGCCCTCCGCCGGGCCCCGCCTCCGGCCGGCTCGCGGCGCTGTGACGGGCCGGCCCGCGCGGCTCCCGGATGGGGCACGCCTTCGTCCGGCCATGGGAACCTCCGGCCGGTCGGTTCAGCGCCGCCACGAGGGCACCGCTCCCAGCCACGGCTCCAGCTGGGCGTCACTGGCGGCGAAGTGTTCGTCGAGCCGGGCCCGCAGGCCCGCCGGCATGGCCAGGTCGCGCGGCCGGGCGTTGCGCACCTCGAACACCGGGTCCCCGAGCCGGGGCAGCCCGAGGAACTCCAGCACGCGGTCGTAGACCGGCTCAGGGTCGGTGAAGAAGCTCCCGCTGTCGAGGACGAGGATCCGCTGGCGGCTCACCAGCGCCTCCAGGCGGGCGAGCTGCTCGGCGTACCGTCCGCGGGCGAGGTAGGCGTGGTGGCGGTGGGCGTGGCTGACCGCGTGCGGCGAGGCGCGCAGCCGCTCCTCCTGCCCGGCGAGCCGCTCGGGCTCCAGCTCCACGGCCCGCTCGAAGCGCCGCTCGGTCTCCAGGCCCCGCGCCCACTCGTGGGCATGTGCCGAGTAGGCCCGCTCGACCGGGTCTCTCACCAGGACGATCAGCTTGACGCCCGGCAGGTCCACGGCGATGCGCCCGGGCGCGAGCGGGTGGAACATGTAGTAGGGCGAGGATTCGAACGCCAGGGGAGGCGTGCCGTACCGGCGCTCAAGCCGCCGTGCGGTGGACCCCAGCGGGAAGTGGGCCTGATACCAGGCGGGCCCACGGTCGTACGCCACGTCGAAGTAGTGAACGCCCTTGCGCAGCACCGGCTTGGCGATGAGCGGGTGCTGGGAGAGCGTGCGGTAGAGCGAGGTCGTGCCGCACCGCTGCGCCCCGACGATGAGGAACGACGGCAGCATCCGCGCGCCCACCGTGAGCCTCCCGGTCAGGAAGGAGACGGCGTGGGCGGGCCGCTTCAACGACGATCTCACAGCAGGCACTCCAGACTGTCGACCACCGGGCTCAGCCACCCGGACGGCGGGCCGAGCGGCTCGTGACCGTCCCGGTGATGCCGGTCGGCGATCGTGATCAGGTAGTGGGCGGCGGTACGGCGGGCCTGCCCGGTGGAGATCGCGAAGGGCTCCAGGACTCTCCCGGCGTTGGCGAGGCACGCCCGTGCGGCCACGGGAGGCGGCATGCGCCGCAGAGAGCGGTGGAAGAAGTGATGCAGGGCGTCGAAGCCGAGCGGCACCCCGCCTGCGAACCGCTCCCAGTCCCAGACGAGGAGCCGCCCGTCGGCCCCCGCCGCGATGTTCCACGGCGCCAGGTCACCGTGCCACCGCCACCCCTCGCTCCGCTCCCCGCCAGGCCCGGAACCTCTCCCGCCGTCAGGTGGGAGGCCCGCGATCTCCCGTACGGCGGCGCTGAGCAGGCTCGCGGGGATCCGCCTGGACGTGATGGGAAGCGGGGACAGCAGGAGCACCTCCAGCCCGCGCCACACCCCGTGGTGCAGGACGGCGGGCGACACGACCGCCTTCAAAGCGTGATCGCCCAGCATCCGGAGGACTCCGGCCTCGTGCCGGACCAGCTCCCGCGCGCGCTCCGAATCGCCGATCTTGACGAACCCCAGCAGGCCCGACGCGTCGTGCGCCTCCAGCACCGGTTTGCGGTTGGCCCGGAGGGCCGGGCGCACGTGGACGACGGTCAGGACCCGGCGGCCAAGCACCTCGCTCAGGTACGTCTCGATCGTGTCCGGCCCGGCTCCCACCAGCACTCGACGCCCGAGCGCGGCGTGCCAGCGGGCGCGGGGGACCAGCCGCCGGGGCACGAGCCGATGCGGCAGCACGGTGCGCGCGCTCCGCCCGCCCGCCGCCGGGTAGAGCAGGCCCGGGTAGAGCAGGCGCAGTGTCTCGTCGAGGTAGCCCAGCCGGGCTCGGGCGTCGTTCATGTGGTCTCCCGTGGCCTCACGGCGCCCGCCTGGGCGTTGCGCCAGAGCAGGGCGAACGAGATCAGGTAAAGGCTCAGAGGGCTCACCAGGCCGTCGTAGACGACCATGTAAAGAAGCACGAGGATCATCACGAGGGTCCCCGCCTTGCCGATCGGCGAACGGTCCGCCCAGTGGCGGCGCGCCGCGCCGGCGAAGAAGCCGGCGTACAGCAGGGCGCCGGCGAAGCCCTGGCTGATCAGCAGCAGCCAGAGCTGGCCGTCGCTGCCGAGCGGAGGGTGGCCGCAGTCGGGGCACCACCGCGTCTTGCCCGTGGTGACCGTGCGGTGGCTGCCGTACGCGTTGCGCGTGTTGCCGTATCCGATGACGGGGGAGGAGGCGGCGACCCGCACGGTGGTCGCGACCGTGAACGCGCGGATGCCGTTGCTCTGCGGGTTGTCCAGCCGCTGCCCCACCATCGCGCTCAGTGGCGACAGCAGGAACACCGCCCCGGCCAGCGCGGCTGCCGTGGCCACAGCGAGCGGGCGGCGGCCTCTGAGCGCCAGGTACGCCCCGGAGACGGCCAGCCCGATCCACAGCCCCCGGTTCAGCGAGTAGACGACCGGGACGGCGGCGACGGCCAGCAGGATCACGGCGGCCACCCGCCGGTACGGCCCGCCGTACGCCCACCAGCCCACGACGAACCAGACGGCCAGCACCGAGATGTCGGCGCCCCAGGCGTTGGCCCACTCGAAGGGCGCCTCGGGCCGTGGTGAGGCGTGCCCCAGCACGTGCTGGATCTGCGCCGCCGTGGGGTGGATCAGGTTCCGTACGAACGGGTTGCCGCCGATCCACTCCGGCAGGACCGTCTCCAGTGGCGAGGTGAACTCGAACCTCGGCGCGAGCACGCCCAGCAGGCCGCCGGCGACGGCCGTGACGAACAGCGCGCCCAGCCATCGGACGAGTGTGCGCTGCGGCAGCTCCTCCTCCGTGAGGTTACCCAGGTAGAGCACCATGATCAGCAGGGCGGCGTAGAGGGCGAGCCGCATGAGGTAGCCGATGACCCGGCCGGGCGCGAGCTCGCCGTAGGTGCCGCCGGGCGTCTCGGCAAGCGCGACGGCGCTGATCAGGTAGCCGGCGAGCAGCAGCAGCCACAGCCCGAAGCCCGATGGCACCCGGATCGGCCGCCTGCGCCACAGCACGGCCGTCATGGGCACGGCCAGCACCACGACCGCGAGCCCCCCGAACCCGAGCGCCCACCACACCGGATAGCCGAGGAGCAGCGCCGCGATGGGCCAGGCGGCGGGTCTCACGCCGTCCGCTCCACCGGTTCCGGCGCCGGGACGGTGATCCCCGGCGGCACGGCCACCACACCGAGGACCCGCACACCCTGCCGCCTGAGCTGCCGTACGGCACGGGCCACCTGAGGCGACCGGGTCCGGCGCAGGGCGGCCAGCAGCAGCGCCGAGTCGGGACGGTCGGCCCGGCCGGTCACCACGGAGACGGGCGCGAAGTGCCCGAAGGCGGCGCAGAGCCCCTTGGCGAGCGGCCTGGCCGCGCCGGCCGCGCCGACGGCCTCGACCAGCAACGTGTGGCGACCCTCGCCGAGCGCGGTGGCGACGGCCGCGGCCAGCTCATGGAAGATCGCGGGCTCGGGGCGGGACGGCGGCTCGGCCAGCACGGGCAGGCCGGTGAGCCTCTCGACGTCGCCGGGCCTGCGGATGCGGGTGTCGAGCCGGTCCCGGCAGAAGGCGGCCCCCGCGCCGGCGAGGAGCCCGAGGAACAGGCCGCTCCCCAGGTAGATCGGCGCGCTGGGGCTGCTCGGAGCGGAGGGCGGGCGGGCCGGGCTGATCACGGTCCCCGGTGTCACCACGACGGTCTTGAGCGCGTCGTACCGCAACGTGAGCGCCGACTCCTGCCGGGTGAGCACGGCCTGGTGCCGGCTGGTCACCGTACGGGCCGCGGCGCCGCCCGCCGTGGTGCCGCCTGCTGGTGTGCCCGGGGTGCCGCCCGCCGTGGCGGCGGGCGGGTCGAGCTCGGCGTCCACCTGGCGGAGCTTCGCCGCGACCAGCTTGATCTCGGCGTCGAGCGCGGCGCCGGCCGCCCGGGTCCGGTTGCGCAGGTACGCGTCGGCGAACGCCTGAGCCCCGGCCGCCGCGGATTCGGGGGTCGAGGCGGTGAACGAAATGGAGAGAATGGCGGAATTGGGAGGTACGTCGACATGGACTCTCTCCCGCAATTCCTCCGGATCCCGATATTTCAGTCCCCGGGCGGCTATCTGGGCGACGACGACTGAACGGGCGATTTGCGATTCGGTGTCGAGGTTGAGTGGCTCCCGCTGCCGCGATGTCACCGGATTCAGCTGATCCTGGACGCCGGTCGCGAGCACCTGCACCTGCGCGACGGCCGAGTATTGCGGCGGCGTTCTCACCAGCAGGGCGGCGCCGCCCGCGACGCCGGCGATCAACAGCGTCACGAACAGCGGCCACCGTCGCCGCAGCACGGAGCCGTAGTCCGTGAGTTCCCGGCTGTGCGACGGCAGACTCATGGCGCTCTCCGGCCGTGGGGGTAAGGGTCGGGACGGGGGTGGCCGGGCTCCGGCCGACCCCGGAGCCCGGTCTCGAACTATAGGCGCAGTCGCGCTTTTCTCCTCCCGCTATTGGTGATTTCCCGGCGGTCTATGGCTCGGCAATCACCCGATTTCCACGGATATTTCCGCATAGGTGAGATGAGAAAACTCACCCCCGCCGTCCGGCGGTTGGTGGGAGGGTGAGTGCCGTCCATTCACAAAGGGATTCATGGTCTGCCGGAAAAGGGGGCGCGATGAGGATCATCATCGCCGGCTTGGCCGTACTGGTGGCCGGGGGATGCGTGGCGGCCTGCAACACCGCGGGCGGCACGGCGGGGGGCGTGGGGACGGTCACCGCCGGCACGGGCGGCGCGCAGGGGACATGCGTGGTGACCGCCAAGCTCATCCCGACGTGCGGTGCGTGGTGGGGGATCGCGCCCGACGTCTTCTCCGGCAGGGGGCCGGTGCGCTCGGTGGAGCTGGCCGAGCGGCGGATGGGCCGCCGGGCCGACATCGTGCACGTCTACCACCGGGGAGGCGAGCTGTTCCCGACGGCGGAGGAGCGGGAGGTCGCGAAGGGGCCGCGGCTGCTGCTCGTCAACTGGAAGCCGGCCCCGGAGCGCACGTGGGCCGAGATCGCCGGGGGCGCCGCCGACGGGCGCGTCGACCGGCTGGCCGACCACATCCTGGCCACCTTTCCCGGGCGGTTCTTCCTCACGATCCACCACGAGCCGGAGAACGACGTCCGCCAGGGCGGCGGCTACTCGGCCGCCGACTACGCCGCCATGTACCGCCACGTGGTCACCCGCCTGCGGCAGCGGGGCGTGCGGAACGCGGTGACCGTGATGACCTACATGGGCGCCCCCAACTGGGCGGACAAGCCATGGTTCGGCAAGCTCTACCCGGGTGACGACGTGGTCGACTGGGTGGCCCTCGACCCCTACGCCGACGACCGCGTGAGCGACTTCGCCGGCCTGGTCGACAAGACCCGCCCCGAGCACCCGTCCTGGCCCGGGTTCTACCGGTGGATGCAGGCGCGCTTCCCCGCCAAGCCGATCATGGTGGCCGAGTGGGGCGCCTTCGAACGGCCGGGCATGCCGCGCTTCAAGCGGGACTTCTTCGAGTCGGTGGGCCGGCAGCTCGGCGACTTCCCGCAGATCAAGGCGCTGGTCTACTTCGACTCGCCGCTGGCGCCCCGGGGGGACACACGGTTCGACACCACGCCGGGCGCGACCCGCGCCTTCACCTGGCTGGCCACCCGGCCCCGCTTCAGCTCCACCCCGGTTCCCCCCGCCTGACGGCCGGCGGAGGGGTCAGCGGACCCAGCCGCCGGAGGTGAGCAGGTTCAGCACGGCGGCCACGGAGCGCTCGACGGTCATGCCGGTCGTGTCGATCACCAGCTCGGCGTCGTCGGGCTCCTCGTACGGGTCGGAGATCCCGGTGAACTCGGGGATCAGGCCCGCGCGCGCCTTGGCGTACAGGCCCTTCCTGTCCCGGCGCTCGCACTCCTCCAGCGGGGTCGCGACGTGGACCAGCAGGAAGTCGGCCCCCACCTCCTCGACCATGGCCCGGACCTCGTCCCGGGTGGCGGCGTACGGCGCGATGGGGGCGCAGACGGCGAGACCGCCGTGCCGTGCCACCTCGGACGCGACGAAGCCGATCCGCCGGATGTTCAGGTCGCGGTCCTCCCGGGAGAACGTCAGCCCGGCCGACAGCAGCCGCCGGACCACGTCGCCGTCGAGATAGGTGACGGCCCGGCCGCCCCGCTCCAGCAGAGCGTCGCGCAGCCCCCGGGCGATCGTCGACTTGCCGGAGCCGGACAGCCCGGTGAAGAACACCACCACCCCCCGGCGGTGCGGTGGCCCCGGGATGGAGATCGGCGCGGGGCCCGCGTAGTGCTCGGTCGCGCCGTAGTTGCGCGCGACGTGCTCGCGCAGCTCCAGATCGATCTCCGTGTCCTCGCGCGGCGCGAGCGGCACGGCCACGACGGACGCGCCGGGCAGCCGCTCGGCGGCCTTGAGCGCCGCGCGCACCACCGCCGGGCCGGCCTCCCCGAAGATCAGGGGCATGAGCAGCACGGTCGCGCCGAGCTCCTCCGCGGTCGCCGCCACGTCGTCCAGCGCCGCCTGGTCGAGGGGCCCCCGCATGGTGACCGCGAGGACCTCCCCGTCGGCCAGGTCCTTGCGGACCTCCTCCGGTGTACGGCGCAGCCGTGCGAACGGGCCGTAGGCGGGGGCGTCGAGCGCCTCGACCGGCCCGGCGGCGTGGTGGCCGTCGCGTTCCTCGACGGTCATCACGGCGAGCGCGGCGCCCTCGGGGTCCTTGAGCGTCACGCGGTCGCCGGGGCGGATCTCGTCGGGCAGGGCGATCGTGACGGGGTCGGGCCAGGCGGAGCCGTCCGGCAGCCGCCCCTGCTCGATCACGCCGTTCACCTCGGCCGATGTGAGGAAGCCGGTCAGCGGCGCGTACGCGCCGGACAGGAGCAGCTCCAGGTCGGCAAGCTCCCGCGCGTCGGGAGTCCACTCGGTCATGGCTTCCGTTTCCGCTTGTGGGGTGGTCGGTTAAGCACTTTATCCCGGTGCGGACGCATAGTGCGTGGCAGTGCGGGGCGTCTAGTAGCCGACAGTAACCCGTGGAGGTGATCGTGGACGCCGCAGACGAGCGGGGTTTTCGCGAGTTCGTGTCGGCCCGTGCCCCGGCGTTGATGCGGCTGGCCTACCTTCTCACCGGAGGCGACCAGCACTCCGCCGAGGATCTGCTGCAGGCCGCTCTGGCGAAGGCCGTGCCCCGGTGGGGCCGCATGGACGACCCCGAGGCGTACATCCGGCAGATCATGTACCGGCAGCAGATCAGCTGGTGGCGGCTGGCGTGGCGGCGGCGCGAGACCGCGGTCGCCGACGTGCCCGATCGTGTGGGAGGCGACGGGACCGGCGACGCCGAGCTGAGGATGATCCTGCGGCACGCCCTGGCCCGCCTGACGCCCCGCCAGCGGGCGGTCCTCGTGCTCCGCTATCTGGAGGACCTTCCCGAGGCCGAGGTGGCCCGCCTCCTCGGATGCTCTGTCGGGACCGTGCGCAGCACCGCGCACAGGTCCCTGGCGCGGCTGCGCCAGACCGCGCCGGAGCTCGCCGATCTCCGCCTGTCCGCCAGCGAGGTGACGTCATGACGCCCCGGATTCTCCGGCAGACCATGGAGGAGTGGGCCGAGGAGGCCCGCGTCCCCCGGAATTTGGCCGATCGCGCGCTCCGCCGCCGGTCCCGCCTGCGCGTGTCGAGGTTCGCGGGGGCGATCTCGTGCGCCGCGCTGGTGGCCGCGGTGGTCCTGCTGGTCTCGACCGTCGTGGCGCCCCGGCTCGCGAAGCCCGGCCTCCAGGACGGCGCCGCCAAGCCCGCCGTGGTCCCGGTGGAGCCGTACCACCAGGGGGCCGTCACCGTGAAGAGCTCCGACGTGCGGACCGACACGGAGAACTCCCCGCCCAAGACGATGATCGCGGCCGGACGCCTCGCCGTCTCCGCGTACTACGTCTGGAAGGAGGAGAAGATCTCCGCCAAGACCATGCGGCGTCACGACGTCTGGTACCTGCTGAACCCCGGGACAGGGGAGTACGAGAAGACGGACTGGGCGGCCCTGGACGTCTCGCCCGGACTCCGGTACGCCGCGGTGCTGGAGCGCGACCTGCCGGCCCGCCGGGTGGGCGTGCTCGACATGAGCACGCGCCAGATCGTGGAATGGGTCGATCTCGACCATCCGGTCGCCTCGGTGTCCTGGTCGCCCGACGGCACGAGGCTGCTCCTCACCGCCTACGACACCGATCCCAGCATCCGGCTGAACGTGTCCGCTGACGGGAGCAGCTGGCAGGACCCGCCCGGCAGCCGCACCGGTTTCCACATCGTCGACGTCGCCACCGGTCAGGCGAAGTTCCACGCGATCTCCAGCGATGCCCAGGAGCGCATGCCGCGCGAGCCCGGGGACTTCGTCTGGAGCCCCGACGGCATGGTCAGGGAGGGGAATCCGTCGGCGGGCGAGCCGGGCCAGCCCCTGTGGCGGTACTACGACCTCGAAGGACGGCCCCGACCTGCTCCCGAGGAGCCGGTGAGGACCTACCAGGAGGCGGGGATCTCCCCCGACGGCAGGCTCTACGCCGACGGCGGCAGCCCGCCCGGCCCGGAGACGGTCGTCAAGGACGTCGCCACGGGACAGGTCGTCGGCCGGCAGAAGATGGAGCAGTTGCTGGCCTGGGCGGACGGCGACCACTTGATCGCCGTCCAGTGCGCGGGCACCTGCCGGAACGAGTTCAGCAACGGGCTGGCGCTGGTCGGCGTCGACGGCGAAGAGGTCGTCCGGCTCTCGGCCTACCGTGAGAACACCCAGCGCCCGGGAACGTGGACGCCGGTCCTCACTCCACGCTAGGCGTGCCGCCCCGGCCGGGCACGTGCCGACGCCGAGGACGCGCCGGGACGGTCAGATGAGGCGGGCGAAATGGTTCTGAGGGCGGCGGATCACCATCGTGATCTCGTCCTCGGTGCCGTTGAGCCGGCCGCGCGACAGGGCGGCCACGGTCCGGCAGACCATGGCGACAAGTGCGCCGTGTGGTCCCCGCCGGGCCGGGCCGCTCACCGCGGAGTAGTCCTCGGCGATCATCAGGCCGCGCATCAGGCAGTACGCCTGGATGCCCTCCCGGGAGGTGAGCGGCTCGTAGACCGCCGGGAGCGGGCCCACCGACCCGGCCGGGGTCAGCGTCTTCCACAGCGCGCGGCGCAGCCATCCCGGCGTCACCCGGTCGCAGAAGCCGTACGCGGACCTGGCGTCCCGCATCTTGAGCAGCAGCAGCCCGCCGGGCCGCAGGCCGGCCACGAGCCGGTCCAGGACCAGCTCGGCGTGCTGGATGCGTTCGAGGAGGAACGCCACGTAGACCACGTCGAACGAGCGGGGCGGGATCGGCACGAGACGCAGGTCGCCGAGGTACGACGACTCCAGGTCCTCCCGGGCTCCGGTGTGCGCCCGCAGCGCGGGGAGGTCCTCGTCCACACCGATCATCCGCGGTTCGTAGCGGCCGGTGTCCAGGGTGCCGCCGCGGCCGCACCCCGCGATGAGGATGTCGAGCCGCCGGCCGAGCTGGTCGGTCCACTGCTCGCGGATCCGCTGGCTGAACACGTCGTCTTGATCTACGGGTGACCACCGAACCTCAGACATGCCACTGAGAGTAGTCATACGACAGCGATTAGTAGGGGATTTGGCGTCCCTGAGAGTCGCCGCACGTCCCGTGTGGCGCGTCCGGCGACCGCTGGGCGGCGCACCGGTGGACGGGCGTAGCCTAGGTGTCCCGGCCCGGCTCGGCCCGGGCCTGTTTCGATTGCCGTCGTGGGGCTCTGAAGGCATCAATGTCTCTTTCCGGACTGCTCGACCTGGTCTCCGCAGAACCGGCGCTCGCCGCCGCGCTCGAAGCCGCCAGGCAACCCGCCGATCCCGGCACCGACCTCCTCGCGCCGCCCGCGTTGCGGCCCTTCGCGGTGGCGGCGCTCTCGCGCGTCCGGCCTGTGCTCGCGATCACCGCGACCGGTCGGGAGGCCGAGGACCTCGCCGCCGCGCTGACCAGCCTCATCGACGAGAGCTCCGTGGCCGTCTTCCCGGCGTGGGAGACGCTCCCGCACGAGCGCCTGTCGCCGCGCAGCGACACGGTGGGCCAGCGGCTCGCCGTCCTGCGCAGGCTCGCGCATCCGGTCGCCGGCGACGCCAACGCCGGGCCGCTGAGGGTCGTGGTGGCTCCCGTCCGCTCGCTGCTGCAGCCGATCGTGGCCGGTCTCGGCGACCTGGAGCCCGTACGGCTGCGCGCCGGGGACGACGCCGACCTCGACGACGTGGTCGCCCGGCTTGTCCAGAACGGCTACCACCGGGTGGACATGGTGGAGAAGCGCGGCGAGGTCGCGCTGCGCGGCGGCCTGCTCGACGTCTTCCCGCCCACCGAGGAGCACCCGCTGCGGCTGGAGTTCTGGGGCGACACGATCGAGGAGATCCGCTGGTTCAAGGTGGCCGACCAGCGTTCGCTGGAGGTCGCCCAGGACGGCCTGTTCGCCGCCCCCTGCCGCGAGCTGCTGCTCACCGACGACGTACGGCGGCGCGCCCGCGAGCTGGGGGAGGAGCACCCGGCGCTGCGTGACGTGCTCGACCAGCTGGCCGAGGGCGTGCCGGTGGAGGGCATGGAGGCGTTCGCCCCGGTGCTCGCCGGCGCCATGGACCTGCTGCTCGACCACCTGCCCGTACGGTCGTCGGTCTTCGTCTGCGACCCCGAGCGCATCCGCGGCCGGGCGGTCGAGCTCGTCCGCACCAGCCAGGAGTTCATGGAGGCGTCCTGGATCGCCGCGGCCGTCGGCGGCGAGGCGCCGATCGACCTGCAGGCGGCCGCGTTCCACACCCTGGAGGACGTCCGCGACCACGCCAGGGAGCTGGGCCAGCCCTGGTGGAGCATCGCTCCCTTCGGCGAGGGCGTCGAGGTCGACGCGCAGGACGTCGAGGCCTACCGGGGCGACACCCAGCGCGCGCTCGCCGACATCAAGGGCTGGCTCGGCTCCGGCCGCGCCGTCGTGCTGCTCAGCGAGGGCCACGGCCCGGCCGAGCGCATGGTCGAGCTGCTGAAGGGCGTGGACGTGGCGGCGCGGCTGGTCCCGTCGCTCGAACAGGCGCCTCCGCGGGACGTCGTGCAGGTGGCCACCGGCCTGGTCGACCACGGTTTCGTCACCCCCGACGTCGCGGTGCTCACCCATCTCGACCTGGTGGGGCAGAAGGCGTCGACCAAGGACATGCGGCGCCTGCCGTCCCGGCGGCGCAACATGGTCGACCCGCTCCAGCTCAAGGTCGGCGACCACGTGGTGCACGAGCAGCACGGCGTGGGCCGCTACGTCGAGATGGTCCAGCGGACCGTCCAGGGGGCGACCCGCGAGTACCTGGTCATCGAGTACGCCAGGGGCGACCGGCTCTACGTCCCGACCGACCAGCTCGACGAGGTCACCCGGTATGTCGGCGGCGAGGCCCCGACGCTCAACCGGATGGGCGGCGCCGACTGGGCCAAGGCCAAGACCAAGGCCAGGAAGGCGGTCAGGGAGATCGCCGGCGAGCTCATCCGGCTCTACTCCGCCCGGATGGCCTCCCCCGGCCACGCCTTCGCCTCCGACAGCCCCTGGCAGCGCGAGATGGAGGACGCCTTCCCGTACGCCGAGACCGGCGACCAGCTGGAGGCGATCGACGAGGTCAAGCGCGACATGGAGCGGCCCATCCCGATGGACCGGCTGATCTGCGGCGACGTCGGGTACGGCAAGACCGAGATCGCGGTGCGCGCCGCGTTCAAGGCCGTCCAGGACGGCAAGCAGGTGGCGGTCCTGGTGCCCACGACGCTGCTCGTGCAGCAGCACCTGTCCACGTTCGGCGAGCGGTTCGCGAGCTTCCCGGTGACGGTGAAGCCGATCTCCCGGTTCCAGACGGACGCGGAGGTCAAGGAGACCCTGGAGGGGCTCAGGGCGGGCGCGGTCGACCTGGTGATCGGCACCCACCGCCTGCTGTCGCCGGAGGTCAAGTTCAAGGACCTCGGGCTGATCATCGTGGACGAGGAGCAGCGGTTCGGCGTCGAGCACAAGGAGGCCATGAAGCACATGCGCACCCAGGTCGACGTGCTCGCCATGTCGGCCACCCCGATCCCCCGGACGCTGGAGATGGGGCTCACCGGCATCAGGGAGATGTCGACGATCCTCACCCCGCCGGAGGAGCGCCACCCCATCCTCACGTTCGTCGGGCCGTACGACGAGAAGCAGATCGCCGCGGCGATCCGGCGCGAGCTGATGCGCGACGGGCAGACGTTCTTCGTCCACAACCGGGTGCGCACCATCGACAAGGTCGCGTCGCGGCTGCACGAGCTGGTCCCCGAGGCGCGGATCGCCGTCGCGCACGGCCAGATGAACGAGACCCAGCTCGAAAAGATCATGGTGGACTTCTGGGAGCGCAACTTCGACGTTCTCGTCTGCACCACGATCGTCGAGTCCGGGCTCGACGTGCCGAACGCCAACACGCTGATCGTGGACCGGGCGGACAACTACGGCCTGTCCCAGCTCCACCAGCTCCGCGGCCGGGTCGGCCGGGGCAGGGAGCGCGGCTACGCGTACTTCCTCTATCCGCCGGAGGCGCCGCTCACCGAGACCGCCCACGAGCGGCTGGCCACGATCGCGCAGCACACCGAGATGGGCGCCGGCATGTACGTCGCGATGAAGGACCTGGAGATCCGCGGCGCGGGCAACATCCTCGGGGCCGAGCAGTCCGGCCACATCGCGGGGGTCGGGTTCGACCTGTACGTCCGCATGATGGCGGAGGCGGTGCAGGAGCAGAAGTCCAAGCTCACCGGCGAGGAGCGGGTGGAGGAGCGGCCGGACGTCAAGGTCGAGCTGCCCATCAACGCCCACGTGCCGCACGACTACGTGACGTCGGAGCGGCTGCGGCTGGAGGCGTACAAGCGGATCGCGGCGATCGGTTCGGAGGACGACATCGCCGCCGTCCGCGAGGAGCTGAACGACCGGTACGGCAGGCCGCCGCAGGAGGTGGACAACCTGCTGGAGGTGGCGCGCTTCCGGATCAGGGCGCGCAAGGCGGGGCTGACGGACGTCACGCTGCAGGGCCAGCAGATCCGGCTCGCCCCGGTCGCGCTCAAGGACTCCCAGCAGGTGCGCCTGCAGCGGCTGTATCCCCGGTCGATCCACAAGCAGGCCACCGAGATCCTGCTCGTGCCGGTGCCCAAGACGCGGCCCATCGGCGGGCAGCCGCTACGCGACCTCGACCTGCTGAAATGGTGCGGGGACCTGGTCGAGGCGATGTTCCTCGAACCGATGCGGGTACAGTGACCCGCGGATCCGGATTGCGGGAACGTGGAAAATCGGCACAATTGCCTGGCCGGTGTCGTCGGGAGGATCGTTCGTGAAGTCGTATCGAGTGCGCGTCGCCGCGGCGCTGGCGGCGGCCGCTGTCGCGTTGACCGCGTGTGGCCCCGTGCAGGCCGGGTCCGCGGCCATCGTGGGCAAGGAGCGCATCACCTCCAGCGACCTGGACAGCCAGATCCGGGCGTTCCGCAAGGACCTGGCCGCCTACAAGATCCCTGAGGACAAGCTCCAGCTGGCCCTCCCGCTGCCGCAGATGATGCTGTTCAACATGGCCAACAGCCGGCAGCTCATCGAGCTCGGCCGGATGAAGGGCGTCACGGTCACCCAGCGGGAGATCGACGACACCCAGCAGGCCATCCTGAAGTCCCAGAGCTCGCCGTTGTCGATCGAGCAGATCCTGCTGAGCAACGCCATCCCGCTGTCCGAGCGTGAGAACGCGATCCGCGCGATCGTCATCCGGCAGAAGCTGGCGGAGCAGGCCGGCGGCGGCGCCGACGAGCAGAGCCAGCAGGCGGCCGCGCAGAAGGTGACCCAGGAGGCCGACTCGGCGGTCCCGGTGCGGTTCAGCCCCCGGTACGGCAAGTTCGACCCGCAGCAGGGATTCGTCGCCGACGACCGCTTCGGCGCCGTCGGCGCCGCCCAGCCCGCGGCCCAGGCCGCTCCTCCGCAGTCCTGACACCGGCCGCGACGCCCCTGATTAGGGTGGGACCATGCCGTTGATCGTGGTCACCACGTCGCCCCGGGTCGCCCCCGGGCTGCTCGCCCCGGCGGCGTGGGCGGCTCTGGCCGGGGGGCGGGTGCTCACCGGCTCCCCGGCGCATCCCGTCCTGCCGTACCTGGAGGAGGCCGGCGTCCGGGTCGGCGTGGTCACCCCCGACCCGGTGGCGCTCGCCCGCGACAGCCGTACGGAGACGATCGTCTGGCTGGCCGCGCAGGACGGCGACGAGGCCCTCATGCGGGCGGTCGGCCACGCGGCGATCTCCCTGGACGACCCGCCGGTCATCGAGGTGGTCCCCGGCTCCTACGACCTGCCGGGGGCCCGCCTGCTCGACCTGGTCGGGGTGATGGACCGGCTGCGCCGGGAGTGTCCCTGGGACCGCAGGCAGACCCACGACTCGCTGGTGCCGTACCTCGTCGAAGAGGCCTACGAGGTGCTTGAGACGATCGACCAGGGCGACTACGCCGCGCTGCGCGAGGAGTTGGGCGACCTGCTGCTCCAGGTCGTGTTCCACTCACGGCTCGCCCAGGAGCGGATCGTCCCGCCAGGCGAGGAGGCGGGCGAGGAGCCCGAGGGCTTCGACATCGACGACGTGGCCGCGGGCATCGTCGAGAAGCTCGTGCGCCGCCACCCCCACGTCTTCGCGGACGTACGCGTGTCGGGCGCGGGCGAGGTCAGCGACAACTGGGAGACGATCAAGGCGGCCGAGCGTGCCGCCAAGGGGCAGAGCGGCTCGGTGCTCAGCGGTGTGCCCATGGGGCAGCCGGCGCTCTCGCTCGCCGCGCAGCTCCTGCGCCGGGCCGGCCGCGCCGGGGCCCCCGCCTCGCTCGGCGAGGACCTTCCCTCCGCGACCGGCGCGCGCCTTTTCGCGCTTGTACGGCAGGCCCAGGAGGAAGGGCTCGACCCCGAGGCCGAGCTGCGGGCCGCCGCCAGGGAGTACCGCCGGCGGGTCGAGGAGTGGGAGGCGCACGGTAAGAGCCACGGGGAGAGCCACGCCACGCCCTGAATCGCGGGGGCCTCGCGATGCCGGGCGGTGAGGACCGATAGGCTCGTGCAGCAAACCGCCCGCGATTTTGCTAGGAGCGTTCGTGGCTGCCATCGAGGCCGTTACCGCCCGCGAGATTCTCGACTCCCGGGGCAACCCCACGGTCGAGGTCGAGGTCCTGCTGGACGACCACAGCACCGGCCGTGCCGCCGTTCCGAGCGGCGCCTCCACCGGTCAGTTCGAGGCCGTGGAGTTGCGTGACGGTGACAAGGGCCGTTACCTCGGCAAGGGCGTCGAGAAGGCCGTCCTCGGCGTCACCGACGAGATCGCCGACGAGATCGTCGGCTTCGACGCCGAAGAGCAGCGGATCATCGACCAGACGATGATCGACCTGGACGGCACGCCCAACAAGGCGCACCTCGGGGCCAACGCCATCCTCGGCATCTCGCTGGCCGTGGCCAAGGCCGCCGCCGAGAGCGCCGGCCTGCCGCTGTTCCGCTACGTGGGCGGCCCGAACGCGCACGTCCTGCCCGTGCCGATGATGAACATCCTCAACGGCGGCGCGCACGCGGACAGCAACGTGGACATCCAGGAGTTCATGATCGCGCCGATCGGCGCCGAGACGTTCTCCGAGGCGCTGCGGATGGGCGCCGAGACCTACCACACGCTCAAGGGCGTGCTGAAGGAGAAGGGCTACGCCACCGGGCTCGGCGACGAGGGCGGCTTCGCGCCGAGCCTGCCGTCGAACCGCGACGCGCTGGACCTGATCCTGGTGGCCATCGAGAAGGCCGGCTACACGCCCGGCCAGGACATCGCGCTCGCGCTCGACGTCGCCGCCACCGAGTTCCACTCAGACGGCGTCTACACGATCGACGGCAAGGGCCTGTCGGCCGCCGAGCTGATCGCGTACTACGAGGACCTGGTCCGCTCCTACCCGCTGGTGTCGATCGAGGACCCGCTGGACGAGGAGGACTGGGAGGGCTGGAAGGCCATCACCGCGTCCCTCGGCTCCAAGGTCCAGATCGTCGGCGACGACCTCTTCGTCACCAACCCCGAGCGGCTCGGGCGCGGCATCGCCGAGGGCGCCGCCAACGCCCTGCTCGTCAAGGTCAACCAGATCGGCACCCTGTCGGAGACCCTCGACGCGGTCGACCTGGCCCACCGCAGCGGCTACCGCTGCATGATGAGCCACCGCTCCGGCGAGACCGAGGACACCACGATCGCCGACCTCGCCGTGGCGACCAACTGCGGGCAGATCAAGACCGGCGCCCCGGCCCGTTCCGACCGGGTGGCCAAGTACAACCAGCTGCTGCGCATCGAGGAGCTGCTCGACGACGCGGCCCGCTACGCCGGCCGGGGCGCGTTCCCCCGCTTCCAGCGCTAGCGGGCAAGGCGGGGGCTGGCGACAGTGCCGGGCCGTGACGGCCCGGCACGACGGGGTGGCGCGAGGCCTGGGGCATCCGCGCCGTACGTGACCGGGAGGGGTGGCTGTCGTTGGCGAGACGACCTCAGCTGACCGGCCGCGCGGCGATCCTCGCGGTCGTGGTGTGCGCGATCGCGATGAGCCTCGCGTACCCCGTGCGCGAGTACGTCGCGCAGCGGCGGCAGATCGCCCAGCTTGAGGAGCAGCAGGCGCAGGCCCTGCGCAAGCTCCGCAACCTGGAGGACCGGCGCCGCCGGCTGGAGGACCCGGAGTACATCAAGCGCCTGGCCAAGGAGCGGCTGCACATGTGCGAGCCCGGCGCGAAGTGCTACGTGGTCCTCGACCGGTCGGCGGGGACGGACACGGCCAAGGCGGGGGCGAAGGAGCCCGGAAAACCCGCGTGGTACGTCACGCTGTGGCAGTCCGTCGAGGCGGCCGACCACGGGCAGGGCGCCGCCGTGGAGGCGAACGGAAGCTGATGAGGAGTTCGACCGTGGTGGATGAGGCGGACCTGGCGGCGGCGCGGGCACAGCTCGGGCGGCCGCCGCGCGGGGTGCGGGCCGTCGCCCACCGGTGCCCCTGCGGGCTGCCCGACGTGCTGGAGACCGCGCCGCGCCTGCCCGGCGGCGAGCCGTTCCCGACGCTGTTCTACCTGACCTGCCCTCGGGCGGCCTCGGCCATCGGCACGCTGGAGTCGTCCGGCCTGATGAGAACCATGCAGGCCAGGCTGGCCGAGGAGCCCGCGCTCGCCGAGGCCTACCTGGCGGCGCACGAGGACTACGCCGCGCGGCGTGACAGCGCCGCGGAGGCCGACGGCCTGGAGCCGCTTCCCCGCGACATGCAGACCGCGGGCGGCATGCCCGGCCGCGTGAAGTGCCTGCACGCCCTGGTCGCCCACGAGCTCGCCGTTCCCGGCGCGAACCCGCTCGGCAGGGAGGCTCTCGACGCGCTGCCCGACTGGTGGGCCGACGGGCCGTGCGTGGCGCCCGCAGCCGCGCAGGACGAGGCGACCCCGGCCACCGAGGCGACAGAGGCGCGAGAGGTGCGAGAGGTGCGAGAGGCCGGGGAGGGCCGGTGACGAGGGTCGCGGCCATCGACTGCGGGACCAACTCGGTCCGCCTCCTGATCGCCGACGTCACGGACGGCGCGCTGGTGGACGGCGCGCTGGTGGATGTCGAGCGGCGGATGGAGATCGTGCGGCTGGGGCAGGGCGTCGACAGAACGGGCCGGCTCGCGCCCGAGGCGCTGGAGCGGACGTTCACCGCGATGCGCGGATACGCCAAGTTGATCAAGGAGCACGCGGCGCCCGGGGATGGGCCGACGCCGGTCCGCGTCGTTGCCACCTCCGCCACGAGGGACGCCGCCAACCGGGGCGACTTCGTGTCCGGGGTCCGGGAGATCTTCGGCGTCGATCCCGAGGTGGTCACCGGCGACGAGGAGGCGCGGCTGTCCTTCACCGGCGCCACCCGGGGCCTCACGGCGGCTGCCGGGGGGGCCACGCCGTACCTGGTCGTGGACATCGGCGGCGGGTCGACGGAGTTCGTCGTCGGCTCCGCGTCCGTCGAGGGCGCGCTGTCCGTGGACATCGGCTGCGTGCGGCTGACCGAGCGGCACCTGCGCGACGATCCGCCGGCCGGGCCCGCCGTACAGGCGGCGATCGACGACATCGAGGCGGCCATGGACCGCGTCGAGGCCGCCGTGCCGGTCAGGCGGGCGCGGACGCTGGTCGGCCTGGCCGGGTCCGTGACCACGGTGGCGGGCATCGCGCTGGGCCTGCCCGCCTACGATCCGGCCCGGATCCACCACTCGCGTATCCCCGCCGGGCAGGTGCACGACGTGTCCGCGCGCCTGCTGGCGATGACCCATGACGAGCGCGCCGTCATCCCGGTGATGCACCCCGGCCGGGTGGACGTGATCGGCGCGGGAGCGCTGATCCTCGACCGCATCGTCCGCCGGTACGGCTTCGCCGAGGTCGTCGTGAGCGAGCACGACATCCTCGACGGAATCGCCTGGTCACTCGTCTGACGCACCCCCTTCCCACGGCCGGGAAAGAGATCTTGCCACTATTCCGCATTGCGTAGTACTGTGCGGTGCGTGGACAGCAGCCAGCTACTCAAAGGGGTCCTCGACCTCGCCGTCCTCGCGGTGCTCGCCGAGCGCGACGGTTACGGCTACGACGTCGTACGGCGCCTGCGCGAAGGCGGCCTGGAGGACGTCGGCGACGCCTCCGTCTACGGCACGCTGCGCCGGCTGTTCAAGGCCGGCGCGCTCACCTCCTACGTGGTGGCCTCCGACGAGGGCCCGCACCGCAAGTACTACGGCCTCAACGACGTCGGCCGCTCGCTGCTCGCCTCGTCGGCGAAGACGTGGGCGGCGTTCGCCGCCACCATGAACGACCTCCTGGAGGGTGCCTCGTGACGATCCCCCCGATGAGCCCGAGCGAGTACGCCGACGCCGTCCGCGAGGCGCTCGCCGACCTGCCCGCCTCCGACAGGGAAGAGTTGCTGGAGGATCTGGACGATCATCTCGCCGAAGTCGCCGCCGAGCCGGGGATGCCGCTCGAGGAGCGCCTCGGCTCCCCGGAGGCGTACGCGGCCGAACTGCGGGCCGCCTACGGGGGCCGCCCCGCGAAGCCCCGCCTCCGGGTGCCCGGCCGGGCGATGGCGGGCCTGTCCACCGCGTTCGGGCGGGCGCACGCCCGGCTGCTCGATGTGCCGGTCTACCGGCAGGCGGCGGCGTTCGCTCCCGAGTTGCGGCCGGGCTGGTGGGTGCTGCGCGGTTACGCGATCGGTGTGGCCGTCGCCGCGGCGGCGGGGTCCGGCGGCGGCCTGGCCCCCGGCGATCCGGTGGCGTGGGTCTTCACGCTCGTCGTCATCTGGGCCTCGGTGTGGCTGGGACGGAGGTCGGCGCCGGGGGCGTCGCGCTGGGAACGGACGCTGCTGGTCGCCGCCAACGCGGTCGCCGCGATCCTGGTGCTCGGGTCGATGCTGGAGGGCGGTCACTCCGCGGCAGGGGGGCGGATCGCGCTGGACTACGACTCCGCCCCGCCGCGCGCCTTCCGGGTGGAGAACGCGGCGACCTTGACCAGCGGTGACGTCTCCAACATCTTCCCGTACGCCGAGGACGGCACGCCGCTGCGAAACGTGCGCCTCTACGACCAGGAGGGCCGGCCTCTCCTGGTCGACCCGGAGGCGAACGGGCAGGCGATCGCCGTCCCGTGCGAGGGCGAGCCACCCCTCCGCAACGCCTATCCCCTTCCGCTGCGTCCCATCGGCTGGGTGCCCGTGGACGGGGAGCCGATGCGGCGAATCGACGAGGCGACCGGGCTGCCCTGCGTTCCCGCGGCCCCTGCGCCCGTGCCGTCCTCGGCCCCGAGCGCCACTGAGAGCCTCAGCCCGTCGCCCGTACCGTCTTCCAGTGAGAGCCCGAGCCCGAGCCCGAGCGCGAGCCCGAGCGCGAGTCCGGGCCGGAGCTCACGCCCGAGCGGGAGCCCCAGCCATAGCGGGGGATGACCGGGTCTCGGCCGGCGACCTTCAGAGGCCGTCCGGGTTGTGGCGGGGGCATGACGGCGGAGCTGGCACGATCGATGTCATGAGCTTCGTTCCTCCAGGATCCGGCTGGCCGGGCGACCCGGCCGGGCCCGGCACCCCCGTCGCTCACGACGCCCACGAGGTCGCCAAGCTCGCGGCCGAGAGCCGTACGCTCGCGGAGCTGACGGCCCGGCAGTCGGTCTGCCGGGCCTGCCCCCGCCTGGTCGAATGGCGGGAGGACGTCGCCGACGTGCGGCGGCGGGCGTTCGCCGGCGAGACCTACTGGGGTCGCCCGATCGCGGGATGGGGCGACGAACGGCCGCACACGCTCATCGTGGGGCTGGCCCCGGCCGCCCACGGCGGCAACCGCACCGGCCGGATATTCACAGGGGACCGCAGCGGCGACTGGCTGTTCGCGTCCCTCTACCGCACCGGCCTCGCCGTACAGGAGACGAGCACGCACGCGGGCGACGGCCAGCGCCTGATCGGGGCGCGGATGGTCGCGGCGGTGCGGTGCGCGCCGCCGGCGAACAAGCCGACGCCGCAGGAGCGGGACACCTGCTTTCCCTGGCTGTCGCGGGAGCTGGCGATGACGGCGGGCTCCACCCGGGTCGTCGTGGCCCTCGGCGGCTTCGCCTGGCAGGCGGTCTGGCCCGCGCTGCGGGACGCCGGGTTCGCGCTGCCGCCGCGCAGGCCGCCGTTCGGGCACGGCGCCGAGGCCCTCATGGCGTACGGCGCGACGCCGGTCACGCTGCTCGGCTGTTACCACCCGAGCCAGCAGAACACGTTCACCGGCCGGGTCACGGCGGAGATGCTCGACGCGGTGTTCGCGCGGGCCGTCGAGCTCGCCGGCCGATCTGCCGCTTGATTTCCTTCGTTCGCGTGTGACGTTCGGTTCGGCCGTTGTGACGCGGACTTCGCCTCTTGGGAGGCTCTCGCGCCGGCCTCGTTGCGTGCGTCCTGGCGAGCGGACGACGGCGGGTCCTGCGACTGCGTGGTCTGCGTTTGGTCGCGGACATTACGCAAACGTTGGTCGGGTCCCCGCCCCTTGATGGGATGGCGCAGTGAGTCGGAGCCCTGGAGACCAGATGCCCCTGCAGCGCCCTCGTCGACGTGTATCGATCACCCTGTTACTGCTGAGCAGCATGATCTGCACGATTGCGACATGCACCGATCCGGTGTGGGCGGGCACGGCGCCACCCCCCACGGCCCTCCTCGGTGTCCCCGGCTCCACCGGACCGGCGGAGCAGGCCGACGAGGCGTGGGCCGTATCGTCCGCACGCGCCTGGCGCCGTCGTGTCGAGGTCGAAGGGGAGCAGTCGGCCACTGGGTCTGTCTACGCGAACCCTGACGGCACCTTCACCGCGGAGGAGCACAGCCGGCCGATCCACGTCCGGCGGGACGGCGGCTGGGTGCCGGTAGACCCCACACTCCGTCGCGCCGCGCACGCGATCACGACGACCGCGACCACGACCCCCGTGACGTTCTCCCCGGGAGGCTCCGGTCCACTGGCCGAGATGGCGGGCCAGGGCTGGAAGATGACGATCGATTGGCCCGCAAACCTGCCGACCCCTGTGCTGACGGGCGACGTGGCGACCTACCGGCAGGTCCTGCCTGGCGTGGATCTGGTCCTGCGCGCGGATGACGCCGGATTCTCAGAGCGACTGGTGGTCGCCTCGCGCGAGGCGGCGTCCAACCCAGCCCTTCGCGAGATTCGCTTCGGTTATCGCCTGACCGGCGCCGAACTCTCCGTCACCCGCGACGGCGGACTGGTGGCCCGCGACCACGCCGGCCGGATGGCCTTCAGCTCCCCGCCACCCCGCATGTGGGATGCGGGGCCCGGCGCCGGTGGCTCGCCTGCCCAGGCCGACGTCGGTGTGGCCGTCCGCGATGGTGCCATCCTGCTGCGGCCCGATGCGGCGATGCTCGCCGACCCCGCCACACGCTTCCCGGTGACCATCGACCCCTCCTACAGCGCGGGCTCGCTCGCCTGGGCCGACGTCCTCGAGCAGAGCCCGGGGACCGCTTTCTGGAACGGAGGGACGCTCGCCGACAACGGCAACGGCAAGGTGCTGGTCGGCCGGGACCCTACGTACAACACCCGGGCTCGGGCCTTCTTCCGGATGAACACCTCCAAGATCGGCGGCAAGCACATCCTCAAGGCGACCTTTCAGATCACCGAGAAGTGGTCCTACTCCTGCTCCGCCAGCGTCGTGGAGCTCTGGTGGACGGGTGGGATCAGCTCGGGGAGCACCTGGAACAACCAGCCCGCCTGGAAGCAGAGGATCGGTACGGCGAACGTGGCCAAGGGCAACGAGAACTTCGGTTGCGGTGACGGTTCCGTGGAGTTCGACACCACGAACATCGTCCGCGACGCCGCGGCCGACAAGTGGGCCGATCTGACCGTGGGGCTGCGGGCCGCGGACGAGACGAGTTACTCGGGCTGGAAACGGTTCGACACCAGCCCGTCCATCGCCGTCACCTACAACTCGGTGCCGAACACGCCCAGCGAGCTGACCATCGACGGCAAGCCCTGCGGCGCAGGGACCTTCGTGGGAAGCAGGCAGCCGACGATGAGCGCCGCTGTCTCCGATCCCGACGCCGGTCAGATGCTGAGCGTCAGCATGTACTGGGCCATCAGGAGCGGCACGACGTCCGAGACCGACAAGGTCGTCCAGTCGAACGTCGCCTCCGGCGGCCGCGCCATCATGAAGGTGCCGCCGGAGAGGTTGGCCGACGGCGGGAGTTACTACTGGCAGGCCAAAGCCGGCGACGGCACCGACACCTCCGGCGCGTCGGCGCAGTGCGCCTTCACGGTCGACGCGGTCGCGCCCTCCGTCCAGCCGGCCGTCACATCCACCGACTACCCCGGCGACGGTGACTTCCACGGCGGCCGGGGCACAGCGGGAACGTTCGCCCTCGACGCCGCCGGCGTCACGGACGTCGTCGCCTACCGGTACGGCCGCGCCGATCCGCCAACGACGGAGGTTCCCGCCACGACTCTCGGCGGCGGGGCCACGATCAGCGTCACTCCTACGGCGGTGGGGATCAACACCCTGTACGTGCGGTCGGTCGACCGCGCCGGGAACCTGTCGCCGATGCGCGCCTACATCTACTACGTCGGCGGCGGCAGCGCACCCGTCGCCCACTGGGCGATGAACGAGGGCGGCGGATCGACACTCGACGACTCGTCCGCCGACGGCCACCCGGCCGGCCTCACCGGCACAACCGCGTGGACGTCCGACAGGACCATGACCCCCGCCGCCGCGGTGGCCTTCGACGGCACCAGCGGGCACGCCGCGACGACCGGCCCCGTGGTGGACACCGACAAGAGCTTTTCGGTGTCCGCATGGGTTCGCCTGACCGCGGCACGGTGGGCCACGGTGGTGAGCCAGGGCGGTTCCACCGCGAGCGGCATGATTCTTCAGTTCGACCAGGGCGAGGGCCATTGGGCGATCGGCACGCAGGACGCCGACGCCAAGGACCCGACGGCTTCCCGTGCTGAAGCGCCCGACGCGCCGCTCCTGGGCGTCTGGACCCATCTGGCCGGCACTTACGACTCCGCCGCCGGCACGTTGACGCTCTATGTGAACGGCCGCCAGGCAGGCACCCGAAGCACGCGCATCTCCTGGAACGCCACCGGGCCACTGCTCATCGGGGCCGAGAAGTTCAACGGCTCCGTGATCAGCTACTTCCCCGGCGACATCACCGACGTACGGGTATGGGACAGGGTCGTCTATCCCGACGAGATCGCGGCCATCGCGGAGCGGTCACGCCTTTCCGGAGCCTGGGACCTCACCTCTGACGGCGCCGACTCCTCAGGGCTGAACCACCCCTTGGCGCCGTCCGGCGGGGTGACCTTCGAGCCCGCGAGCGGGCACGACGGTGGCGGAGCGGCGCACTTCGACGGCACGGGGTCGCTCACCGCCGCGGGCCCGGTCGTCCTGACCGACCAGAGTTTCACGGTCTCGGCCTGGGTCCGCCTGTCCGACTCGAGCGCGTATCACACGGCGGTCTGCCAGCAGGCCACCCGCACATGCGCGTTCTTCCTGCAGTACGACAAGTCGGCCGATCGATGGTGTTTCGCGGTGCACAGCAAGGACGTGGACAAACCGACGGCGTGGGCGGCCAGGTCGTCCACGGCGCCCGCGCCGAACACCTGGACCCACCTGGTCGGCGTTTACGACGCGGGCAGGCGGGAGGCCCGGTTGTACGTCAACGGGCAGCAGGTGGGTTCGGCGGCGGGGGTGACCGCGTTCAACGCCGGCGGGCCGCTGACCGTGGGACAGGCCCGCTACAACGGCAACGTCGCCGACCCGTGGAAGGGCGACATCGACCACGTGCGCGTCCACCTCGGCGCGCTGTCAGACGGCCAGATCGTCGACCTGTTCAACCAGTGACCTCCCGCGCTCGATCCGCGTCGTTTTCCTCGACCGTCCGCGTAGCAGTCCCCCCGGAGGTTTCCCATGCAACCGCGGCTGCTCTCCCTCCGTCGGCTCGTCCGGCCGGTGGCTCTCGTCTCGGCGGCCGTCGTGCTCGCCTCGCTGTCAGGGCAGGCGCCCGCCTACGCGAAGCCCGCCCCCGCCTTCGAGCGGCTGAAGGCGCAGGACGAGCACGTCGTCCGGGGCGTGGCCGGGACGGCCAAGCCGTTCGGCGCCGACCCGGCGGCGGCGCACGCCCTGCATGGCGCGCCCGCCGCCCCCGTCTGGCCGGCCGCCGCCGAGGCTGTGGCCGACCTCGAAGCGCCGGTGGCCGGGCTCGGCGTTCGAGCCGCCGCGACGCCGGTCCGCGCCGGCACGCTGCCGGTCACGATCGCGGCGGTGATGCCCTCCGGCAGCGGGCTTCTCAATCCGTCAGGCGTCCCGGCCGCTGATACGACGCCCCCGGACAAGGTGACGGTACGCGTGCTCGACCATCGCCAGACCGCAGGGGCGCACCCCAACGCCCTGCTGCTGCGCGTCGCCAGGGCCGACGGCGGCACGCGACCCGCGCCGGTCCGCGTCCAGGTGGATTACCGCGCGTTCCGAGCGGCCTTCGGGGCCGATTGGGCGCAGCGACTGCATCTGGAGGCCCTGCCGGACTGCGCTCTGGACACCCCGGAGTCACCCTCCTGCCAGGCGCGTCCGCTCGCCGCCAGAAACGCGGACGGGAGCGTCAGCGCCGAAGTGACCGCGGCGGCGGGCGCCGGGACGCTGCTCGCGGTGGCCGCGGGGCCTTCAGGCCCCACCGGCAGCTTCGCGGCCACCACCCTGTCGCCCTCGGGCACCTGGACGGCCGGCGGACCGTCGGGAGACTTCTCCTGGGGATACCCGCTGCGCGTACCGCCATCGCTCGGCGGCCCCCAGCCCTCGCTCGGCCTCAGCTACTCGTCCCAGAGCGTCGACGGCCGGCACGCCGCCTCCAACAACCAGCCCTCCTGGATCGGGGAGGGCTTCGAGATGTGGCCGGGCTACATCGAGCGGCGCTACAAGTCCTGCGCCGATGACATGGGCAGCGGCGCCAACAACACCGCCAAGACCGGCGACCAGTGCTGGGCCACCGACAACGCCACGATGTCGCTGAACGGGACCACCGTAGAGCTGATCAAGGACGGCTCGACCGGCGCCTGGCATCCAAGGACCGACGACGGTTCCCGTATCGAGCACCTGACCGGCGCGACCAACGGCGACAACGACGGGGAGTACTGGAAGGTCACCACGGCCGACGGCACGCAGTACTTCTTCGGCCGCAACCGTCTCCCTGGCTGGACGAGCGGAAAACCGGAGACCAACGCGGCCTGGACGATGCCGATCTTCGGCAACAATCCCGGAGAGCCTTGCTACCAGGCCACCTTCGACGCCTCCTCCTGCACCCAGGCCTGGCGATGGAACCTCGACCACGTCGTCGATCCCCATGGAAACTCGCTGTCCTACCGCTACGCGACCGAGACGAACAAGTACGCGAGGAACCTGAGCACGACCAACGCGGCCGGCTACGTCCGCGGCGGCTACCTCACCGAGGCCGACTACGGGACGCGCGCGTCGGCCGAGTACGGCACCGCGCCTACGCGGGTGCTGTTCGCCGTGGCCGACCGATGCCTGCCCAACACGACCTGCGACTCGGCTCACCCGGCCAGTTGGCCCGACGTGCCCTGGGACCAGAGCTGCACGGGCAACCCGTGCTACGTCGGCTCGCCGACGTTCTGGACCACGAAACGGCTCTCCTCAGTGACGACCCAGGTGTGGGGCGGCTCGGCGTATCGGGATGTGGAGTCCTGGACGTTCAAGCACACCTTCCCCGATCCCGGTGACGGAACCATGGCGGGGCTCTGGCTCGCCGGCATCGGCCACTCCGGGCTGGTCGCAGGCACGTCCGCCCTTCCGGACGTGACCTTCACCGGTGTGCAGATGCCCAACCGCGTGGACACCGTCGACCATTCGCCCGCGATGAACTGGTGGCGGATCGCCTCCATCCGGAACGAGACCGGGGGCGAGATCTCCGTCGCCTACTCCGGTCAGGACTGCGTGGCCGGCGGTCGCATGCCGTCTGCCCCGGAGTCCAACACGATGCGGTGCTACCCCGTGATCTGGACGCCGCAGGGCTACACGGACCCGGTCGCCGACTGGTTCCACAAATACGTGGTCACGGCGGTCGCCGAGACCGACCATACGGGCGGCGCCCCTCGAGTGGTGACCACGTACACGTACAAGGGAACCCCCGCGTGGCACTACACGGACGACGACGGCCTGACGCCGCCCGGCCAGAAGACCTGGTCGCAGTGGCGGGGGTACGAGACGGTGGCGGTGACCAAGGGGGACCCGGGTGAGCAGTCCTACGGCGAGACCCGCTACTTCCGCGGTATGGACGGCGACCATCTGCCCAACGGCACCCGCCACGTGTCGGTCGCGGACTCCCGGGGCGGTTCGGTCGCCGACAGCGACGCGTACGCCGGCCGCCCCCGCGAGGCGATCACCTACGACGGGCCGGGCGGCTCCGAGATCAGCGGTGTCATCACCGACCTGTGGCGGTCGTCGCCCACCGCCACACGCACCGTCAACGGAGTGACGGTCACCGCCCGCTACGTCGAGACCGGAGGAAGCACCCATCGGATCAAACTCGACGGCCTGCGCGGATACCGGCAGACCCGGGTCACCATGTCGTACGACGCGAGCGGGATGATCAGCAGCCAGGAGGACCTGGGCGACATCGCGAACGCGTCCGACGACCAGTGCACCAGGTACACCTACGCCCGCAACACCTCGGCGTGGCTCACGTCCTATCCCTCGCGGGTCGAGACCTACGCCCTCGCCTGCGACAAGACACCGGCGAAGGCCGCCGACGTCATCGGCGACGCGCGGACCTCCTACGACGGGCAGGCATGGGGCGTTCCTCCCACGAGGGGCGATGTCACCCGGGTGGAGTCCCTCAAGGACTGGGCGGACGGAGCGCCGTCGTACACCACGACGGCGCGCAGCGCCTATGACTCCTACGGACGGATCACCGACGCCTGGGACGCACTGGACGCCCACACCGCCTTCGCCTACAGTCCGGCCGGCGGGCCCCTGAAGAGCGCGACGGTCACCAACGCGCTCGGACACGTCACGACCACCGACATCGAACCGGCCTGGGGCCTCACCACCGGGGTGACCGACCCCAACGGGCGGCGCACCGACTTCGGCTACGACCCGCTGGGACGCACCACCGCCGTGTGGCTGCCCGGGAGGTCCAAGGGCGTTCAGCCGGCCAACAGCACCTTCAAGTATCTGGTCCGCACCAATGGCCCGGTGGCCGTCACGACCCAGAGCCTCGGCCCCAACGGCTCCTACGTCACCGGCTACGAGCTGTATGACGGCCTGCTGCGCCGCCGGCAGTCCCAGGTGCCCGCCGCCGGGCCGTCCGGGGGCGGCGTCGTCACCGACACGCGTTACGACACCGCGGGCCGCGCGTCGGCCACCACCTCCCCCTACGTCATCGACGCCGCACCCGGGACGACCCTGTTCACGGCCAACGGCGACAACCAGATCCCCGGGGCCACGCAGACGCTGTACGACGGCTCCGACCGTCCCGTCGCCTCGGTCTTCCGTTCGTTCGGTGTGGAGAAGTGGCGCACCACCACGGCGTACGGCGGGGACCGCACCGATGTGACCCCGCCGCCCGGCGGGACGCCGACGAGCACGCTGACCGACGCCCGCGGCCGCGTCACGCAGGTGCGCCAGTATGCCGGCACGACCACCGACGGCTCCTACGACACCACGACCTTCGCCTACAACGGACAGGGCCGCCTCGCCACCATCACCGACCCGCGCGGTGCCACCTGGTCGTACGGCTACGATCTCGCCGGCCGCCGGATCCGCCTCGACGACCCGGACAAGGGACGGCTCGCCGCGACCTACGACGACGCCGGTCGCGTCTCGTCCACCACGGACGGGCGGGGAAGGACGCTCGCATACGCCTACGACGCGCTCGGCCGGCGGACCGCCCTGTACGACGGCTCGGCCTCCGGGACGAAGCTCGCCGAGTGGACGTACGACACGCTGCTGAAGGGGCAGCTCACCTCCTCGACGAGGTGGGCCGACGGCAGCGCCTACACCACCGCGATCACCGGATACGACGCGGGCTACCGCCCCACCGGCATGAGCATCGGGATCCCCGCCGCCGAGGGGGCCCTGGCGGGCACCTACCGCTACACGGCGACGTACAAGCCGGACGGGAGCCTGTCCACCAGCACGCTCCCGGGAGTGGGCGACCTGCCGCAGGAGACCGTCTCCTCGACGTACGACGACGCGGGACGACCGGCCACCCTGTCCGGCACCACGAGCTACGTCACGTCGACCGAGTACACCAGATTCGGCGAGGCGGCCGTCCTCACGATGTCGACCGGCGGCCCGATTGCACAGGCCGGGTACTACTACGACGAGTCCACCCGCAGGCTGGACCGCCAGCTCGTCGTGCGGCAGACCGCGCCGTCGACGCTCGCCGACATCCGCTACGCCTGGGACCCGACCGGCAACCTGACCCGGATCTCCGACGCCCCGCCCGGTCAGCAGGCCGACACCCAGTGCTTCGCCTATGACGCGAAGAGGCGGCTCACTGAGGCGTGGACGCCGGGTGACGGGAGCTGCGCGCCCTCTCCCAGCGCCTCCCTTCTCGGTGGGCCCGCCCCGTACTGGCAGAGCTTCGGCTACGACTCCTCGGGCGACCGGATCAGCTCCGTCGACCACGCGACCCCCGCCGGAGACGTCCGGACCACCTACCAGTACCCGGAAGCCGGGTCGCCCCAGCCACACGCTCCGCTCTCGGTGACCACGACCGGTTCAGGCGGCACCCGGACCGACGCGTACGGCTACGACGCCGCGGGCAACACGACCACCCGCCCGGCCGCGGGCGGCGGGGGCGGCCAGAAGCTCACCTGGGACGCCGAGGGGAACCTCGCCGGCAGCACCGACGTGAGCGGCGGCAGCACGTTCGTCTACGGCCCCACGGGTGACCGGCTGATCCGCCGGGATCCGGCGGGTGCCACGCTCTACCTCCCAGGCCAGGAGTTGCGGCTGGAGTCGGCCGGCGGGCGCCTGTCCACCACACGGTTCTACTCGCACGGAGGACAGACGGTCGCCCAGCGTACCTCGGCGGGCGTCACCTGGCTGGTCTCCGACCACCAGCAGACGGCGCAGATCGCGATCGCGGCCACCGGCTCCCAGGCCTACACCAGGCGGCGGCAGACGCCGTTCGGCGAGGAGCGCGGCCAGCACGTGACCTGGACCAACGAGCACGGCTTCGTCGGGGGGGTGAACGACCCGGACGGCCTGGTGCACGAGGGAGCACGCGAATACGACCCGCACAGCGGGCGTTTCGTCTCCGCCGACCCCGTCCTCGACGCCGGCGATCCGCAGGCGATCCAGGACTACGCCTACTCCGCCAACAATCCGGTCACCTTCAGCGACCCTTCCGGCGCCATGTTCACCGGCCCGGGAGGCGGCGACGGCGACGGCGACGCCGGCCAGCAGCAACAGCAGCAGGTCCCGCCGGGGAACCAGGGAGGCGGTGGCTTCGGCCCGCCCACCTCCACCCCGGCTCCACAGCAGAGCGGTGGCTGCGGATGGAACCCCTGGTGCTGGGCCCAGGCCGGATGGGACTGGGTGCAGAGCACGGTTAAAGCCGCCGCCGGAGGGGTGGCCGCCACTGTGAAGGCCGTTGTCAACTGGGGCAGGAACGAACTGGGAGCCTTGGGGAAGTCGGCGCACGACACGATCCAGGACCTCACGAAGGCGGTCACACAGGGCGCCCAGTCATTCGCAGACTTCGTCAAGAACGTGTTCAGCAAAGCCGTCTCCGGACTGAAGAATGCCGGCGATGCGGTCGTGAACAAACTCAAAGACGTCAAGAACTTCGTCAAGCAGAAGGGGAATGAGATCGGCGACGAGCTGGGGCCGAACTGGACCAAATTGCTGGTCGGAGGCGTGACCTTCGTTGTCGCAACCGTCACAGGCTGGGGCTGCGGTCTCCTCCTCGCGGCGTCCTGGGCGTGCCGTCTGATAGTGGGAGGCGTCGGTGCGGTCACCGGTTACGCGCTCAACTGGGCCCTCACCGACAAGTCCTGGGATTGGGAAGAACTCTGGAACAGCATCATGGGTGGCGTTGCCGTGTCCTCTTTATCATTCTTGAGTGATTGGGTGGGGCGCCTCGATTGGCATTCGATCGAGATACCAAGATGGATACCGAGTCCGACGGAGCCCGTGCCGTGGCAGGTCCAGCCCCCCTGGCAGCGGTGACCTCGGGGATGGCGGCGCATGTCGCCGTCCCGCCCGTTCACGAACGGTCGAGAGGTACCCCCGGCCCCAGGAGGTCCCGCAGGCGGGCCTCCTGGCGGTCGTCGCCGATCTCCTGAAACAGCGCGAGGGCCTGACGGCGGCAGGTAGTGGCGGATGCGGGATCGGCGAGGTCGTCGTGGACGTCCCCCAGGCGGGTCAGCAGCATCGCCTCCTCGTAGCGGTCGCCGAGTGAGCGGAACAGTTCAAGCGCCTCGCTCCCGTACCGCAGGGCGTCCTCGGCGTCACCGAGACCGGCGAGCGCGGCGCACAGGTTGCTCAGGGCCCGCGCGTCCCCGTGGGGGTCGGGAATGGCGCGGGAGATGGCCATGGCGCGGCGGTGCTGCTCGGCCGCCTCGGCGAAGCGCGCCTGGCGGAAGTACATCTCGCCGATGTTGGTGACGGTGAGGGCCTCGCCGTACCGGTCGCCGATCTCCTGGAAGATCTGGAGAGACCGCTGATGCGCCTCGGCGGCCTCCTCCCACCGGCCCAGAGGGTCATATGTGCTGCCCAGGTTGCCCAGGACCTTCGCCTCGCCCTGCCGGTAGCCGACCTCCCGGAAGATCGCCAAGGCCTCCTGGTAGGCCGCCAGCGCGTCGTCCAGGCGATGCATCGGCAGGTAGGCGTTGCCGACGTTGCACAGGATGCGGCCTTCGGCCTCCCGGTCGCCCACCCGCCGGGCGCAGCGCAGCGCGAACTGGTGCGTGCTGACCCACTCGCCGTAGTGCTTGCGCAGGTCGAAGAACCCGTACAGGGCGGTGGGCAACTGCCAGGCGATCCGGTTCAGCCCGGCGGCCTCGGCCGCCTGTGTCGCGGCGACCAGGTTGGCGAGCTCCGTTTCACACCACGTGAGCGCCTCGGCGTGGCTCGCGAACGACATCGGGGGCACCGCCAGCTCCACGGGTTCGGGTCGCATGGGGGGAAGGCCGGGACTGAGGGCGACTCTCGCCGCGCAGGCGCTGTGCAGGTACCAACCGGCGAGCCGCCGGGTGGCCGCCGTCCTGAGCCCGTCGCCGTCCTCCTCGGTGGCCCGCTCGCGGGCGTACAACCGCAGCAGGTCGTGCAGCCGGTAACGGCCCGGAGCGGTCTGCTGCACCAGATGGGCTCCGGTCAGCTGGCCGAGCAGCCGTGCGGCCTCCCGCTGGCCGGTTCCCGCCAGGGCGGCGGCGGCGCGGGCGTCGATGTCTGGTCCGTCGTGCAGGCCGATCAGCCGGAACAGCCGCCGGGCATCGGGAGACAGGGTGTCGTAGGACCAGCCGAAGACGGCGCGCACAGCCGTCGTCTCGTCCTCGTCCGGAGCCAGCACGTCGAGCCGCGCGCGGCGATCCGCCAGCTCGGCCGCCGTATCGGCCAGGGGGCGGTCGTGTGCGTTGGCCCGCTCGGCCGCTACGCGCAGGGCAAGCGGATGGTAGGCGCAGTGCCTGGCCAGTGCCGCAGCCGCGTCGGGTTCGGCGTCCACCCGCGCCCGCCCGATGCTGCGGCGCAGCAGTTCCGCTGACTCGTCGGCGGTGAGCAGGTCGAGCACGATGCGGTGGGCGCCCTCCCGGGCGGCGAGCCCGGTCAGCCTGCTGCGGCTCGTCACCAGCACGACGCAGCCGCCCCGGCCGGGCAGCAGCGGGCGTACTTGCTCGACAGTGCGAGCGTTGTCGAGGAGCACGAGCATCGTGCGGTCGGTCAGCAGCGTCCGGTAGAGCGCGGCCCGTTGCTCCAGACCCGTGGGGATCCGCTCCCGTGGAAGTCCGAGAGCGCCGAGGAACATGTTGAGCACATCGTCGGGGGACAACGGGGTGCCGGTCGGGTGGTAACCCCGAAGGTCGACGTACAGCTCCCCGTCGGGGAACCGGTCACGGACCCGGTGCGCCCAATGGACGGCGAGGCTCGTCTTGCCGATGCCGGCCATGCCCCCGATGGCGGAGATGACCGCCGCCGCGGGGCCCGGCCTCCCGGTCAGCATCTCGTCGAGTCTCGCGATGTCCGCCGATCGTCCGGTGAAGAGGGTGGTCCCCATCGGCAGCTGCCGGGGGATGGTGGTTCTTTCCGCGGTTCGGCGGACGACCGCGTCGTTCCTCTCGCCCGCGCCGCTGTCCGCCTGGTGGGAGCCGGCATCGGCGAGAGCTTCCCTGACCTCGGCCGCTGCCCGCTCCGCCACCGCCTGGTCGCGCAGACGCTGAAGCTGCCCGGCCTGCAACGCGAAGTGGCGTTCGTAGGCCGTGATGATGTCGGCCGGCGGCAGCCGGCGTCCCGATTCGTAGTCCGCTATCGCACTATGCGACCCAAGATGCAGCGGACGCGCCAGTTCGCGCTGCGAAAGGCCTCGCTGGCGGCGAAGCTGGCGGAGCGCCATGCGCAATGCCAGATGAGCGGGCCCACCGTCGCCATCCCCTCGCATGGCCTCTCCCGTCGTTCCCGGATCGGCGGCATCGTCCGCCCCGGAACGGAACCGTACGTGATCAAATCCCCGACGGGACTAACGTTTAATCAACAATCAGCCGCCGTGCTCAGAGGCGAAAAGGAGCGGGCACGGTGGTGCGCTTCAGCGGAAGTGGTAGGTGATTCCGGCGAGCCGCTCCGAGGCCTCCCACGTCCCTGAACGGCTCGCTCTCCAGACGGAACGGCGACGCGCTGTGCAGGGGAGACCGGGCGGGGCACGCATCATGAGCCGGGAGGTGTCCCGGCCGATGTGTGAGGCTTGGCGAACGCTCGCCGGCTGTGCAGGAGAAGCTCGCGCACGGCTGGGTTGCGCGTGGTCTTCCAGATCAGAGCCAGCAACGCGGGTGTCTCGACGTCCTCGATGATCCGGGCGGTGAGCCGGTCGCGGTAGTGGGCGGCCATCGACTCGCTCAGGACGGCGACGGCGACGCCACGGGAAGCGAGGTCGGCGATGGCGTCGGCGGCGCTCGCCTGGAGCGCGATCACCGGCTGGAGGCCCTGTGCGGCGCAGGCCTGGTCGAACACCGCGCGCAGGCCGGTCCCCGGTGGCATGCACACGATCGGATGCGCGCCTACGTCGCGCAGGGTGACCCGCCGCCGTTCCGCCAGGGGATGCCCGGCCGGCACCGCCACGACGAGCCGCTCGCTGATGATCGTCATCGCGTCCAGGCCCTCGGGGGTGGCGGTCGCGGCGCCGATGAGCGCCAGGTCGACGGCGCCGGCGCGCACGGTCTCGATGAGCCGGTCCGAGCCGTCCTCCAGCAGTGAGAGCTCCACTCCCGGATGCGCCTGATGGAACGCGGCGAGGGCGTCGAACAGCGGTGTGACGGTGCATCCGATGACCATTCCGACCGTGACCCGCCCACGGATCAGGCCGGTCACCTCACCCACCGCCTCGCTGATCGCCTCGGTGGCGGCGAGCGCGGCGCGGGCGTGTTCCAGCGCGGCCTTCCCGGCGACGGTGAGGGTGGTGGTGCGCGCCGACCGGTCGAACAGCTCGGCGCCGAGCTCGCGCTCCAACTGGCGGATCTGAGCGCTGACTCCGGACTGGCTGATGTGGACCCGCTCGGCCGCCCGGGTGAAGTTCTGCTCCTCGGCGACCGCGACGAAGTACTCCAGCTGCCTCAGGTCCATAACTCCTGATTCTAGCTTCCATGAGAACCATCTGTTGGACTTCTGGCAGGCGGACGGGCCACCCTGGAAGGGCACTGAAGCCGACGTCAGGAGGGACTCCATGCCGGAGTACGAGAAGGCCATGCGGCCCGAGGACATCACCCGGTTGTTCGTCGAGAGATCCAACGCCGGTGACGCGGCCGGAGTCGCCGCGCTCTACGAGCCGGACGCGGTGATGGCCTACCCGCCCGGAGGTCAGACGGTCGGGAGGGAAGCCATCCGCGCGTTGTGGGAGAAGGTGCTGGCGGGCCGTCCCCGATTCGAACCGGAAGAGCCGCTGCCGACTCTCGTCAGCGGCGACATCGCCCTGACCTCCACCCCGCCGAAGGACGGCGCCGGCGCCCGGGCGCAGGTCGTCCGCCGCCAGCCCGACGGAAGCTGGCTGCGTCTGCTCGACCAGCCCGAGTTCGTCCCTCCCGGCCGCTGAACCCTCGCCAGGCCGGGCCCCCGGTCCCGTACGGCGGCCGGCCGGGGGCCCGGCCGGCCGGGAACACCGTCTCCGGAATGCGTGCACACCCCTGGAAGGGAGCTTGTGAACGCTTTCACGAGTGTGAAGTCGGTCACCGACAGAAGTTCTGCCGATGTTTCCGCAGGAAGAATGCTAGGAAGCACTCTAAATCGGAAAATGTGCGCATCTTGCAGGAAGGGCGGATTGGTGTAGATGGCTTGTCGTGACGTAACCTTGTGAAAGCTTTCACAAGCAGTCGAGCGAAGGGCATCCCTCGTGAACCGCAAGTCGAAGCACATCGTCGTCGTCGGCGGTGGATACGTGGGCCTGTACACGGCACTGCGTCTCCAGCGCACCCTCCGCGGGGAACTGCGCGACGGGAGTGTGCGGATCACGCTCATTGACCCCCAGTCCTACATGACCTACCAGCCGTTCCTGCCCGAGGCCGCGGCGGGGAACATCTCCCCCCGCCACGTCGTGGCGCCGCTGCGCCGGGTGCTGCCGAAGGTCCGCATCCTGAACGGACGGGTCTCCAAGGTGCATCACGAGGCCATGACCGTCACGTTCGAGCCCGCGGTCGGTCACGCGCGGGAGATCGAGTACGACGTCGTCGTCATGGCGGCCGGGTCCATCTCGCGTACGCTGCCGATCCCCGGCCTGGCGGAGGCGGCCATCGGCTTCAAGAGCGTCGGCGAGGCCATCGCGCTGCGCAACCGGGTCCTCGCCCTCCTCGACCGCGCCGAGTCCACCGAGGACGAGGAGATCCGCCGCAGGGCGCTCACCTTCGTCGTGGTCGGCGGCGGCTTCGCCGGCATCGAGGCCCTCGCCGAGCTGGAGGACATGACCGGCGACGCGATCGGCTACTACCCGAGCATCGAGAAGAAGGACCTGCGGTGGGTCCTGATCGAGGCGTCCGACCGCATCCTCCCGGAGGTCGGCCCCGAGATGGGCACATGGACGGCCGAGCAGCTCCGGGAGCGGGGCATCGAGCTCAAGATGGAGACGTTGCTGAAGTCCTGCGAGGGTGGCCTGGTCAAGACCTCGGACGGCGACGAGTTCGAGGCCGCCACGATCGTCTGGACCGCCGGGGTCAAGCCGAGCCCGGTCGTCAACTCCACCGACCTGCCCCTCGACGAGCGCGGCCGGATCAAGACCACGACCCGGCTCACCGTGGCGGGCGTCAAGGGAGCCTTCGCCGCCGGCGACATCGCCGGTGTGCCCGACGTGACCAACCCCGGTGCGTACTGCGCGCCCAACGCCCAGCATGCCGTACGGCAGGCGAAGGTCCTCGGGGACAACATCACCGCGTACCTGCGCGGGGAGAAGCTCAAGGACTACCGGCACAAGTACGTTGGCTCGGTCGCCGGCCTGGGCCTCTACCGGGGCGTCGCGAACGTCTACGGCGTGAAGCTCCGCGGGTTTCCCGCGTGGTTCATGCACAGGACGTATCATCTGTCGCGGGTGCCCACGGTCAACCGCAAGGTCCGCGTGGTGGCCGACTGGACGTTGTCGTTGTTCTTCAAGCGGGAGACGATCTCGCTGGGCGAGATCGAGCATCCGCGCGACGAGTTCAAGGCCGCCGCCGAGAGCGGCCGCAAGCGCTAGTCCGTGACGCACGGCAGGTGTCCCGCCCGGACGCCTGCCGTCTCCGGCGCCCGCAGCACGGGTGCCGGCTTCCCCTTCCGTCGGCGGTGCGGTCCCTATGCGACTGCGACGGAGGTGGGCGGGCGTGGGTCTCTACGCTGTGACGGTGGTCGGCAGGGATCGTCCCGGGATGATCGCCGAGGTCACGAGGGCACTGGCGGATCGCGGGGCGATCGCGGACTCCTCTTTGACCATGCTCAGCGGCCATCTCGCCATGACCTTGATGATCTCGGCCGATCCGAGGGGCGACCTGCTCGGAGAGGGCCTGGCCCGCCGGTTCCCGGGCCTGGCGATCGCCGTCGCCGACCTCGCCCGCGGGACGCCGCTCTCCGCCGGGCCTGAGCGCGACCACCTTGCCCGCAGGCCGGCGCCGTCCGCCGAGCCGGCGGCTTGCGCCGGGTGGACGGCTCCCAGGCCCGGCGAACGCCTGGCCTACGGCCTGCGCGTGCACGGCCCTTCCCGGACGGAGATCCTTCCGCTGCTCACCGGTCTCCTCGCGGACGCGGGCTGCGCCATCACGTCGATGACCACCCGGGCCGCCCGGGAGCGGTTCGTCGTCGCCGCCGACGTCGAACTGCCTGGCCGGGCCGACGTGGCATCGCTCATGCGGCGCATGGCGGCCACCCTGCCGGACTGCCGCATCTCCTTTCGCCCCGCCGACGCCGCGGTGATGTGATGGAGGGCGACAGCCGTACCGGAACGGTCAAGGGGGTGGTCACCGCGCCGCATCGGGGCATCCTTCTATCAGGTCCCGCGTGGGGAAGCTGGTGCAGGCGAATCCCGAAGCCGCCGAGGCGGCTCGATGGGAGGTGGCCCGCGGGGGCCGCATGTCCGTGCCCGGCCCGGCCGCCGGGTGCCGCGCGCCACTCGTGTCACGATCCGCGGTGTACGGCCGGAGCACGCGAGCAGGTCACGATCCACGCCGACGTCTTGCCGATCGACCGCCTCGGCGGCCCGCTGTCTGCCGCCCGGAGCCGCCGGGACCCGGGCCGTGCACGCGCTCAGGGGGGAGGACGAGTCACGTACGCCGCAACTCGCTTACACGAGAGTTATCCGTGACATATGATCGCGGCGCCCCCGTAGCCCAATGGCAGAGGCAAGCCCCTTAAAAGGGCTGCGTTGTGGGTTCGAGTCCCACCGGGGGCACTGACGCCATCTCAGTGCAAAGAGCCGGTGACCTGCCTTTCGCGTGGACTGGAGCCACGGGCGTGGAGGAACGGAACGGCTGCGTCCCCGGCTGCCCGATGATCGTCATCACGCTGATGCTGCCGCTGGCGGCCTTCGTCGCGATCAGCGCGGAAAGCCGCTGCCCGTGGATGTCCGGGGTTTCACCACGGCCGGGCTGTGTACGTTGACGAGATGAAGGGCACATGGCCTGCCGACGCATTGGCGCGGCTGGAAGACGAGAAGGCCCAGGCGGGCATCACGCCGCTCCGCGAGCTGCCGTTGCCGGCGTCGTGGGGCATCCGGCTGCGGGCGAAGGACGAGTCGGCCCAGCCGACGGGCAGCCTCAAGCATCGCCTGTCCCGCGCGCTGTTCGCCGACGCGATCGCGGGGAGGCGCGTCGTGGAAGGCGGAGCGGTCGTCGACGCCACCGGCGGCTCGATGGCCGTCGCCCAGGCCTACTTCGCGCGGTTGCTCGGCCTGCCCTACATCGCGGTGATGCCGAAGAAGTCGTCGGGCGAAGAGGTCGAGCGGTTCGGCGGGACCTGCCGATACGTCGATCCCCCTTTGGCGATCTACGAGGAGGCCGGGAGGCTGGCCCGCGAGGTGGGCGGCCACTACATGGATCACTACGCGTCGGCGGCGACCGTCGGCTGGCGCGGGTGGAGCCTGGCCGACGAGCTGTTCGAGCAGGTCAGTGAGTGCCCGCGATGGGTCGTGGTCGGCGCGGGCACTGGTGCGACCTCCGCCGCGGTCGGCCGCCGTCTCCGCGCCGACGGTCTGCCGGGACGGCTGGCGGTGGTCGATCCGGAGAACTCCGCCTACTTTCCCGGCTGGGTCTACGACGTGCCCGACTACAGCACGGGCATGCCTTCCCGGATCGAAGGCGTCGGCCGTCCGCGCATGGAGCCGGGATTCGTCGCCGAGCTCGTCGACGTGGTCGTTCCCGTCCCGGACGCGGCCAGTATCGCCGCCGCACGATGGGTCCGCCAGGTGACGGGGCTCGCGGTGGGGCCGGCCACGGGCACCAATGTGTGGGGCTCGCTCGAACTCATCGCGCGGATGCGGGCCGAGGGCGCCCGGGGTGACGTCGTCACGCTCATCGGCGACGCGCACCCCCGTCACCTGAGCGCATGTCATGACGATCGCTGGGCCGAGAGCAGGGGCCTTGACTGGCGGGCGTACGAGGGAGGGCTGATGCGCCTTCTCGGAGAGGGCGGTGCAGGCGGAGCCGTGAACAGGACGAGCGAGGTATGACGCCTCGGAGACGTTGACATGTAACCCCCTTGGGGTTATCAAGGGGGTATGCCAAAAATCAACGTGTACCTCCCCGACGAGCTGGCCGAAGCCGTCAAGAAGGCGAAGCTCCCGGTCTCGGCGATCTGTCAGCAGGCCCTGGAGCAGGCCGTCCGACGAGTGACGGCCATTCAGCTGGACGATCCGGAGGGGCGGATGTCGCGTTTGACCGCGCGCACCAAGGCCGTCCTGGAGCTGGCGCGGGATCGGGCCCACGCCGAAGCCGCCCACGGCATCGGCACCGAGCACCTCCTTTCAGGCATGCTCGCAGAGGGGCAGAACCTGGCGCTCCACGTGCTGCGGGCCATGGAAATCGACCCTGTCCAGCTCCAACGGGACCTGGACGCCCGTAAGGGCAACCGGGAGGAGACCGGGGAAGACGGCACGCAGGCGGGGGAGGAGGCCCGCCGGTTCGACCCCATGGCGGCGGCGGCCCTGGAGCTGACGGTGACCGAGGCGCTGGGGCTGGGACACAACTACGTCGGATGTGAGCATCTGCTGCTCGGCCTGATCGCCGAGCCGGACGGGCCGGCGGGGCAGATTCTGCGCGCCAGAGGAGCCGAGCTGCGCCCGACCCGGCGCGCGGTGGCCGCCGCCCTCGCGGGCTACGTCCATCTCCGGGCCCAGTCGCAGGAGGCCGCGCCCGCATCCGGCGGGCCGGCGGCCCAGAGCGCCGCCGAGGCCGTCGCCGCGGTGGTCCGGCGGGAGCTGGCGCCCATCTCGGAGCGGATCGAGCGCCTGGAGCGGCACGCCGGGCTCGCCGCCCCTTCCGGCGCTCCCACTCGGGATGGCGGCCCGGCCGAAGGCGAGCAGGGCGAGGGCGGGCGGTGACCGCGCACGCACGGTGGCGGCCTGGAGGAGGCGGCCGATGAACAGGCGGGTTCTGCTCCTGGCGACCGGTGACAAGATCGCCTACTCGCCCGCACCCGGCCGTACGGGGCTGGCGTCGGCGCAGGAGCTGCTCTGGGCGATTCCGGCGCGCATGATCGCCGCGCACGTCGTGCCGGAGGACGTGATGGCCGAGCCGAGCTGGGACATGTCGCCCTCAACGATGCTGGGGCTCGCGCGTCGTGCCCGCTCGGCCATCCTCGACGAGGGGTTCGACGGTGTCGTGATCACGCATGGCACCGACACGATGGAGGAGACGGCGTTCCTGGTGGACCTGCTGGCCGGCCCCGCCGCGCAGCGGGGCGGGATCGTGCTGACCGGCGCCATGCGGCCATTCGACGAGCTGGGCAGCGACGGCCCGCGCAACCTCGCCGCCTCCATCGCCGCCGCCGCGGACCCCGCGCTGCGTGGCGCCGGGGCCGTGGTCTGCGCCGACGACCAGCTGCACGCGGCTCGATGGGTCACGCTGGCGGACGCCGACGCCGTCCCGGGCTTCTCCTCGGCGCCCGCTTCCGTCCTCGGGCGGGTCGCCGGGGGACGGGTGGAGATGCGGGCGGTGCCTCCGCCCCGGCCGCCCGAGGTCGTGGGAGATCCGGAGACACATGTGGCTCTAATCAAGACATATCCGGATATTGAGCCAGCCATCCTTACCGCGGTCGTGGACGCGGGCGCCCGGGGCATCGTGCTGGAGGGCACCGGCGAGGGGAATGTGCCGATCTGCCTGTTCACCGCGATCACCGAGCTGGCGGAGTGGGACATCCCGGTGGTCGTCGCCTCGCGGTGCCGTACAAGGGGGGTCCCGCTGGAGGACCTGCCGCTCGGGCTCGGGCTCGCGGGTAAGGTCGGGGCCATCGGCGCCCGCGGGCTGGCGCCGGTCAAGGCGCGGTGCGCCCTCATGGCGGCCTTGGGCGGAGCGGCCCTGGGCGGAGGCGGGCGGCAGGCGGTGCGCGACTGGTTCGGCCGCCTCTGACGCCGGCCGGTGAAGCGCCGCGGCTCTCGGATGCGGCCGTCACCCGCCGGAGGCCTGACCTCTACACGGCCCGGAGCGCGCGACCGGCGGGCGCCGGAGCCGCGGCCCTGGCGGGCGACGACTGATCCGCGCATCCGGAGATCGGAAGCCTGAGCACGAACCGGGCTCCGCCGGACGGCGACTTCCGCGCCGTCAGCGTCCCGCAGTGGGCCTTCGCGATGTCGCGGGCGATGGCCAGGCCGAGGCCGGTGCCGCCACGGTCGCGGCTGCGAGCGGCGTCGAGCCTGGTGAACCGCTCGAATATCCGCTCCCGCTCTCCTTCGGGTACGCCGTCTCCGTCGTCGTCGACGCTGAGCTCGACGGCCGTCCCGTCGGAGCGGAGCGAGACCTCGACGACGCTCGTGGCGTGCCGCTGGGCGTTGTCCAGCAGGTTGGTGAGCAGCCTTGCCAGATGCCCGCGCACGGCCTCCACCATCAGCCCGCCCTCCAGCCGCAGCCGGACGGGGACCTGGTCGCTGCGCCGCTCGACCTCTTCGCGGATCAGGCCGGTCAGGTCGATCGGCAGGCGCTCGGCCGAGGCGCACGCGCCCACCCTCGCCAGCAGGAGCAGGTCAGTGATGATCGACTCCAGCCGGTCGAGGTCACCCAGCGCGTGATCGAGCAGGTCCTTCAGGTCGGTCTGGTCGGGATGGAGCTGCGCCTCCTCAAGCTGGGCGCGTAGCGCCGCCAGAGGCGTCCGCAGCTCATGCGAGGCGTCCGCGGCGAACTCCCGCTGCTGACGCAGCGCGCGTTCTGTCACCTGCTTCGCCTCCTCGATGCGGCTCAGCGTGCCGTTCACGGTACGTGCGAGCCGGGCCACCTCGTCGTGCCCGGACGGTTCGGGCACTCGTGTGCCGAGGTCGTCGACGTTGATCGCCGCCAGTCGTGTGCGGATCCCCTCGACGGGCCGCAGCGTGCGCCCGGCGACCTTCCAGGTCCCCCAGGCCGTCAACATGAGCAACGCGGCCACCTCCACGGCGAACAGAAGATCGAATTGCTGGACCGGCGTGAGACCCGACTCGGTGCGGCCGGCGTACACCACCGGCGAAGCGGCCGCCGGCATCACGCGGATGGCGGCCAGCCGTACGCAGCCGAGGTGGGCGACGTGGCAGTGCCGCAGGGCGCCGGCCGACCTGAACGTCGTCGGCCGCACCGAGCTGAGCGCCGGCAGCCCCCGAGCGGCGGTCGACGACGCGAGCACTCGCTGCCCCGGGCCCACGACCTGGATCAGGTCGATGCCCTGGACGCGCGGCACGACGGCGTCGTCCACGTCCCCCACCCTGACGCCTGCGGCGGTGAGCGACGCCTGCTCGCGGGCGTCCAACCAGCCCGCGTCGTAGAAGGCCCGGCGGGACAGGATGCTCCCGATGATCCCGGTCGGGACCAGGAGCAGCACGGCGAGCAGTGTCACGAAGACAGTGATCCTCCCGCGGACGGACTGCGGGCCCAGCCGGGCCAGCGGCAACCGGGTCCGCGTGAGGAGTAAGTGGTCAATTTCTGGCAATGCCGTCCCTCCGACACCACGATCAGGTAGTTCGGCACGCTCCGGGATGTCATGGACGGCGTTGTCGCCCGTGCCGCGTGCCTTGCCCGGGGCGGGCCCTGACCGGTTGCGCCCCCGCGGAGCAACCCGCCGGGGCCCGCCCCCGGCTCGCCATGCCGTGCGCGGTGAGTCGCCGGAGAGCGGGACATCCTCTTGCCCCGCCCCTCCTGAACTGCGATCACTGCGCACGGTCACCACGCTAGCACTAACTTGAACGACTCAAGTAAAGGAAATATCCCAGTTTGTCCCAGGGTTCGCGTGACCATGGCGAACCGGCGGCGGATGGCCCTCTCGGGGGAACTTCGCCGGGTGCCCGACCGTTGGACCGGACGGTGAAGTGGCGCACCGCTTGTCGGAGCGCCGGTTCCCGGGCACCATCCCCACGTAAGCCCTTGCAAGGCTGAACAGTGATCGCGTCCTGGAGGCAGCGGTGGAAAGCAAGAACCCCATATTCAGCCGGCGGGGGACGGTCGGCCAGCAGACCTGGTCGATGCCGACGCCGTCCGTGCGGCAGCTCGACGAGATGTACGGCGCGCCCTCGTACGCCCCGCCCGCCACCCGGCCCATGACGCTCGACGACGTCGTGGTGCGCGGCTTCATGACGCTCGGCGCACTGCTCGTGTCGGCGGCCCTTTCGTGGTACTTCGACCTCGGATGGACTGTCGCGGCGCCCGCGTTGATCGTCGGCCTGATTCTCGGGCTGATCGTCTCGTTCAAGCAGAGCACGAACCCCGCGCTCATTCTCGGCTACGCGGTCTGCTACGGCGTCGCGATCGGCGTGATCAGCAACTTCTACCAGGCGCGCTTCGAAAACGGCATCGTCTTGCAGGCCGTCCTCGGCACGATGGTCGCGTTCGGCGGCACGCTGGCCGTGTACGCCCTGAAGATCTTCCGGCCCACGCCGAAGTTCACCAAGTTCGTGATCGCCGCGGGCTTCGCCGCTGTCGGCCTGATGCTGCTCAACTGGATCGCGAGCATCTTCGTCAGCGGCGGGCTCGGCCTGCGGGCCGACACCCCGATGGGCTGGATCTTCAGCGTCGCGATGATCCTTCTCGGCTGCTTCTTCCTGCTCCTCGACTTCGACCAGATCGAGCAGGGAGTGCGGGCCGGCGTCCCCGAGCGCTACTCCTGGCTGATGGCCTTCGGCCTGACCGTCAGCCTCGTGTGGCTCTACCTGGAGATCCTTCGCTTCATCAGCTACTTCACAAGCAACGATTAGGCTGAGACGCGGTAAGAGCGCTCTTCGTCCCGGGGAGCGCTCTTACCGTGCCCAATATCAGGATTCGTTGGTACGGCGCGCAACATTCGATCAACATCCTGTAACGAATCGATGTCTCCTGGGGGGTTGTCAAGCGCGGACCGGTGATGCACTGTGACACAAAGCAGCCTTTTCCGTGGAGGTGCCCATGTCGTTGAACCACTCACCGGAGACACAGAACAAGCTGATCGCCCGCGTCCCGTCCATAACGGGGCGTGCCCTCCCCGAGTGGTTCGAAGCCATCGACAACGGTCCGTCGTTCCTGCGCTGCGAAGAGCGGGCCAACTGGCTCGCCGACGAGCACGGGCTGACCCACGGCTACGCCGCCGCCATCGTCCGGGAGCATGAGAGGCGCCGCCGCTTCTAGGGCGACAGGGCGGCTACGGCCGTCCCGCACGCTGGGCGGATCTCCCGCCCGGCACGCGCAGATGCGCCCGCACCGGTTCGGTGCGGGCGCCTCGTTGTCTGCATGATGGTCCTATGGATCTCGACAAGGCACGCGAGTTCGTCAAGGACAACCACCGTGCGGTCATGCTGACCTTCCACCCCGACGGGCGGCCGCAGATGTCTCCCGTCACCGTCGGCTGCGACGAGGACGGGTACGTCGTCATCAGCACCCGCGAGACGGCGGTCAAGACGCGCAACCTGCGGGCGGACCCGCGGGTCTTCCTCACCGTCATGACCGACGGCTTCTACGGCCCATGGGTGCAGATCGAGGGCAGGGCGCAGATCGTCTCCCTGCCGGAGGCCATGGACCACCTGGTGCGGTACTACCGCGACATCAGCGGGGAGCACCCCGACTGGGACGACTACCGGGCCGCGATGGTCCGGGACCAGCGGGTGATCATCCGGGTGGAGCCCACCCGGGCCGGACCCGACTACCAGGGCTGATACCCGGGCGGGAGGTCCCGGCGACCACCGGGACCTCCCCGCCCGCGTCTCAGGCCAGTCGCTCCAGGATCATCGCCATGCCCTGGCCGCCGCCCACGCACATGGTCTCCAGGCCGATCGCCTTGTCGTGGAACCGGAGGCTGTTGACCAGGGTGGACGTGATGCGGGCGCCCGTCATGCCGAACGGGTGGCCCACCGCGATCGCCCCGCCGTTCACGTTGAGCCGGTCGATGTCGATGCCGAGCTCGGTGTAGGACGGGATGACCTGGGCGGCGAACGCCTCGTTGATCTCGACGAGGTCGACGTCGCCGATCGCCATGCCGGCCCGGGACAGGGCCTGCCGGGACGCCTCGACCGGCCCGAGGCCCATGATCTCGGGGGACAGGCCGGTGACGCCGGTCGACACGATCCTCGCCAGCGGGGTGATCCCCAGCTCGGCCGCCTTCGTGTCGCTCATCACGATCACCGCGGCGGCGCCGTCGTTCAGCGGGCAGCAGTTGCCGGCCGTGACCGTGCCGTCCGGGCGGAACACCGGCTTGAGCTGCGCGACCGCCTCGTACGTCGTCCCCGCTCTGGGGCCGTCGTCCCGGCTGACGACGGTGCCGTCCGGGAGCGTCGCCGGGGTGATGTCGCCGTCCCAGAAGCCGTTCGCGAGCGCCTTCTCCGCGAGGTTCTGCGAGCGCACGCCGAACTCGTCCTGCTCGCGCCGCGAGACGCCTCTCAGCGCCGCGACGTTCTCCGCGGTCTGGCCCATCGCGATGTAGACGTCCGGCACCGCGTCGTCCTCACGGGGGTCGTGCCACACCGGACCGCCGCCCTCGGCCGCCTTCTCCGTACGGCCCTTGGCGTCGAGGAACAGCGGGTTGGCGGTGTCGGGAAGGGAGTCGGAGCTGCCCTTGACGAAGCGGGAGACCATCTCGACGCCGGCGGAGACGAACACGTCGCCCTCGCCGGCTTTGATGGCGTGGAAGGCCATCCGAGTCGTCTGCAGGGAGGACGAGCAGTAGCGGGTCACGGTGGTGCCCGGCACTCTGTCCAGCCCGAGCAGCACGGACACCACGCGGGCCATGTTGAAGCCCTGCTCGCCCCCGGGGAGGCCGCAGCCGAGCATCAGGTCGTCGATGTCGTTCGGGTCGAGCTGCGGCACCTTGGCCAGCGCGGCGCGGATCATCTGCACGGTCAGGTCGTCGGGACGGATGTCCTTGAGCGACCCCTTGAAGGCGCGGCCGATGGGCGACCGCGCCGTCGCCACGATGACTGCCTCGGGCATGTGACTCTCCTGACTGCTCCGTGCCACCCTGCCCGGGATCGGGCGGGCCCTCCCCGGGAGGTTACCCCTCAGTACGGCTCCCGCCACGCCCAGGCCCGCCTCGAACAGAACTTTCTACCGGAGGAGTGCCGTCCCATCTACCCGTACATGCCGGGGGTGGTGGCGGTGCCGTCGTTGACGGCGTGGAGGGCGCCCTTCTCGTCGCGCCACAGGCGCCAGCCGTTCTGGCTGCCGGTGAACCACGACGGCGGGGCGGAAGGCGAGGCGACCCGCTTGCCGGTGGCGAGGTCGAACTCGCACAGCGCCGCGATGGAGTAGAAGCCGGGCGTCATCCCGCGCAGTGCGAGCGGCTTGGGGTCGGTGACGCAGAACGACCATCCGCTGGCGCCGCTGACCGGGGTCGGCTGCCCGGTGATCAGGTCGAACACCGAGCCGGGGGCGTCGCGCTTGAGGAAGCCGAGCTTGTCCATGTGGGGCGGGAAGGCCAGCCACCAGCCGGATCCGGGCACCTGGGCCGGCGTGATCTGGCCCATCACCCGCCCGGTCTCCGCGTCGAGCCGGGCGAAGCCGCCGTACTGCCCCTGTTCGTCCACGGGACGCACGACCGGGGCGAAGGCCGGGTTGCCGCTGGGGTAGACGCGGACCACCGACGGCCGCATCCAGTCGACGACGCCGTCGGCGAGCCGGGCGGAGAACAGCCCGAACGTCGAGGTCCGCTTGGTCTGCGGGTTCGTGTAGGGCGCCACGTATCCGACGATCTTGTCGTCGGTCGCGCCGAAGGCCCAGCCGCCGGACAGGTCGACCCCCTCTCCGAGGGCCTGCTCGATGGGGAGCTGCCAGATGACCTTCCCGGTCTTGAGCGCGTGGGCCTCCAGCACGGGGTGGCTGGCGAGGCGGAGCAGCACGACGCGGGTGGGGTCGGACCATTCGACCTCGGCGATGCCGGGCAGCCGCCATAACGTCCTGCCGGTGCCGGGCTCCAGGACGACGACGCGCGCCGAGGTCAGTGCGGTGTTCTCCGAGACGCAGACGTACGGCCCGCACCTCTGCGGCCCGAAGGTCGAGTGGAGCGGCCTGGTCCATCTCTGCCGTCCGGTCCGTGCGTCGCGGGCGACCAGCACGGCCGCGTCCCGGCCCTTGCCGCGGGCGGGGTCGAGCGCGACGACGACGGCCTGCCCGGCGCCGGTCTCGATGGTGGCGGGCGCCTGGACCCCCATGCCGGGGAGCCGCCCGGCCATGGTCGCGGGCTGGGACCACAGCCGCCGCCCGGTGGACAGTTCGAGCGCGACGGTCTCCAGAGTGCCGTCGGGCTTCATCGAGGTGGTGGTGGCGACGCCGGCCCCGGTGGTGGCGCGGCTGACGGCGTTGACTTGGGCGTTCTGCCAGGCGGGGAAGTCCTTTCCGGCGTCGTCGCTGCCGGAGCAGCCTGCCAGTGCGCCGCCCGTGAGCAGGACGGTCGTGGCGAGCGCCAGAGCGGGTTTCGCGTGAGGCCGGATCATTTCGCTCCTACAGGGGGTGATGGCCCGGCCGCGAAAGGTAACCGTACCTAGGCGTTCGGAAGCGGCCCGGGCCGACGGCGGAGCAGTGCCGCCCATCGTCCATGAGGGCCCACTGCCCGGCCGGCGACGCGGGTCGCGGTGACCTCGGTGCCGGGTTCCTCTACGGCCATGGCCGCCAACAGGTATTGCGGTCCTTCGACGCGCATGGGTTCGGGCTCGGGCCACAATCCCAACGCAGCGCATACAGAAGGTAGCACTGCGTACGCGGCTTGTAGGTAACCTCGGGCAGATGGATGAAAACGATCAGGTCCGAACATCTCGGCCGGGTTGGCCTCGAACTCGGGGCCGAGAAGGTCGGCGAAGGCGACCGTCCGCCCGCCCGCGTCGATGACGGCGACCGTCTGGGCGGCGGCGAGCTGGCGCGACCAGCGGCGGGTGACCCAGCGGAGCGGCTGCGCGATCGGCTGGACCGTGCCGAGGTCCGGGCAGGTGCCCACCACGACCTCCGCCCCGGCCTCGCGCAGCCGGCGCACCGCCTTCTGCAGGTGCCGTACGGCGCGGGCGGGCGGGGTCGCGGTGGTCACGTCGTTGGCCCCGACGAAGATGACGGCGATGTCGGGCCCGGCCTCCAGGGCCCGGTCGACCTGGACGCCCAGCTCGGCCGAGGCCGCGCCCGACTGGCCGAGCACGGTCAGCCGTACCGGCCGCTCGGCGGTCGCGGCGAGCCCGAGGGCGATCCGGACGCCGGGGGTGTCATGGGGGTGGAGCATGCCGAGGCCGACGGAGGTGGAGTCGCCGAGGAGGACCATGTGGACGGGCTCACCGGGGTGGTCGCCGTAGACGCCGTCGGCCGGCGGGCCGTCGAGGCCGTGCGGCTGCCCGACGATCCTGCGGGCGACGACGGCCTCGGCCATCAGCAGGCCGTACGTGACGGCTCCCAGCGCCGTCAGCCCGCCTCCGCCGAGAGCGGCGGCGGTCACGATGCGGCGCGTGGCGCGCGCCGCGCCGGACGTCCAGATCACGCCGCCCTCCTCAGGTCACGGTACGGTTTGAATAGGAAGTTAGCCGAGTCCCGACCACCCCTTCGGGACCACGGCTGGGGGCAGGCTGACAAGCTTCGGCAAACCAAGGTGGTCTTCACGGTGCGCGTTCACGATTCGCTGATCGAGCTGATGGGCAACACCCCGCTCGTACGGCTTCGCAGGGTGGCGGCGGGCGCGCCGGCCCAGGTCCTGGCCAAGGTGGAGTACTTCAATCCGGGCGGGTCGGTCAAGGACCGGATCGCGCTGCGGATGGTGGAGGCCGCCGAGCGCAGCGGGGCGCTCAAGCCGGGAGGCACGATCGTCGAGCCGACCTCCGGCAACACGGGCGTGGGGCTGGCCATCGTCGCGCAGGAGCGGGGCTACCGCTGCCTGTTCGTCTGCCCCGACAAGGTCGCGCAGGACAAGATCGCGGTGTTGCGGGCGTACGGCGCCGAGGTGGTGGTCTGCCCGACCGCGGTGTCCCCCGACCATCCCGACTCCTACTACTCCGTCTCCGACCGACTCGCCCGGGACACTCCGAACGCCTGGAAGCCCGATCAATATTCCAACCCGGAGAATCCGGCCAGCCACTATCACTCCACCGGCCCCGAGCTGTGGGAGCAGACCGAGGGCAGGATCACGCACTTCGTCGCCGGCATCGGGACGGGCGGCACGATCAGCGGCGCCGGGAGATACCTCAAGGAGGTCTCCGGCGGCCGGGTGAAGATCATCGGAGCCGACCCGGTGGGATCGGTCTACTCGGGCGGCACCGGCCGGCCGTACCTGGTGGAGGGCGTCGGCGAGGACATCTGGCCGGCCACGTACGACACCGAGGTCTGCGACGAGGTCATCGCGGTCTCCGACACGGACTCCTTCGGCATGACCCGCCGTCTCGCCCGTGAGGAGGCGCTGCTGGTCGGCGGCTCGTGCGGGATGGCGGTCGTCGCGGCCGTGCGGGTGGCCCAGGCGGCCGGGCCGGACGACGTGGTCGTCGTGCTGCTGCCCGACGGGGGCCGCGGCTACCTGTCGAAGATCTTCAACGACGAGTGGATGGCCGACTACGGCTTCCTCACCACCGCCACCGACGAGGGGCTGGTGGGCGACGTGCTCGGCCGCAAGACGCCCGGGCTGCCGGAGTTCGTCCACGTCCACCCGCACGAGTCGGTGGGCACGGCCATCTCGATCATGCGCGAGTACAGCGTGTCCCAGCTCCCCGTGATGAAGGAGGAGCCGCCTGTCATGGCGGCCGAGGTCATCGGCTCGATCGTCGAGCGCGACCTGCTGGAGGGCCTCTATCACGGCCGGATCCGCTCCGACGACCTGCTGTCCTCCCACATGTCCGCGCCGCTTCCCATGATCGGCTCGGGTGAGCCGGTGGCCCGGGCGGTCGAGGCTCTGGAGAAGGCGGACGCCGCCGTCGTCCTGGACGACGGCAAGCCCGTCGGCCTCGTCACCCGCCAGGACCTCCTCGCCTTCCTCGCCAACCACTGACCGGGCGCCCGGCTGCTCCTGTCTAGATCTGGGGCGGCAGCCCGAACCGCTGTACGAGGGCGGAGTCGTGGAAGGACGTCACGGCGGCGACGGCGGGGCCGCGCAGCGTGATGACCTGGATGGCGAAGGCCTCGCCGTCGCGGTACATGGCGAAGCCGGGCTGCCCGTTGGCCCGGACCGCGACCAGCTGGTTCCGCTTGGTGCGCAGTCTGGCCGAGAGCAGCCGGATGACGTTGTCCCGGCCGGCGAACCACGACGGGTTGGGCGGCATCTGCCAGACCGCGTCCTCGGTCAGCAGCCGGGTCAGTGCGACCATGTCCGCCCGTTCGAAGGCGTCGGCGTACCGGTCGAGCAGGTCGCGCTGCTCCGGCTCGGCGGGCTCGGTGATCTCGTCGATCGCCGGCTCCAGCCGGTCCAGCCGGGCCCGGGCGCGTTGCAGCGTGCTATGCACCGCCGCCGGGGTGAGGCCGAGCGCGTCGGCGGCCTCCTCGGCCGGCCAGGCCAGCACGTCCCGCAGGATGAGCACCGTCCGCTGCCGCGGGGGCAGGTGCTGCAGGGCCGCGATGAGGGCCAGTCGCAGCCCGGCGCGCCCGGCCACGATGGCCGCGGGATCGGCCTGCTCGTCGGGTATCGGCTCCAGCCACGGGATCTCCGGATCACGGGGGGCCAGCGCGATCGGGTCGGTGGCCGGGCCGCCCAGCCCGGCCGGCAGCACCCGCCTGTTGCCGTGCCGCAACGCGTTGAGGCAGGCGTTGGTGGCGATTCGGTAGAGCCAGGTGCGCAGCGAGGCGCGGCCCTCGAAGTCCTGGTACGACCGCCAGGCACGCAGATAGGTCTCCTGCACGAGGTCCTCGGCGTCCTGCACCGACCCCAGCATCCGATAGCAGTGGGTCAGCAACTCACGCCGGTACGGCCCCGTCAGGCGGACGAAGTCGTCATGCGACTGCTCGATCACGGTCACCCCGATGCACTCCCCTTCTCGTACGGGCCCGCTCGTGTATGGACCCGCTCTTGTACAGACCCGGCGGGCCGCCGGATTCGTCGGGTCGGGCCCGGCCAATCACGCCGGGCCGCCGGTCTGTACTCAACATGAACAGAAAATGGGTTCTGGGGCTCGCCTCCGCGACCTCGGTGATGGTGGCGCTCGACGCCACCGTGGTGACGACGGCACTGAGCCGGATCCGGCTGGATCTCGGCACCTCGATCGAAGAGCTCGAGTGGACGGTGAACGCCTACAGTCTGAGCTTCGCCGTACTGCTGATGACCGGCGCCGTGCTGGGCGACCGGTTCGGGCGGCGGCTGGTCTTCACGTCCGGGCTGGCGCTGTTCACCGGCGCCTCGGCGGCCTGCGCGCTCGCACCAGGCGTGGGCTGGCTGATCGCTGCGCGGGCGGTGCAGGGCGCCGGGGCGGCATTGGTGATGCCGCTGGCGATGGCGCTGCTCAGCGCCGCCTATCCGCCGCAGGACCGGCCGAAGGCGCTGGGGCTGTTCGCCGGGCTGACCGGTCTCGCGGTGGTCGCGGGCCCGGTGGTGGGCGGAGCCGTCACCCAGGGGCTCGCCTGGCAGTGGATCTTCTGGCTCAATGTGCCGATCGGCCTGGCCGTCATCCCGCTGGTGCGGCGCCGGATCCCGGAGAGCCGTGGTGGCGGAGGCGGTGTGGACGCCGGCGGGCTGGTGCTGGCGACCGGCGCCGCGCTGGGGCTGGTGTGGGGGCTGGTCCGCTCGCACGCCGCCGGGTGGGGCAGCGCCGAGGTGGCCGGGACGCTGGTCGCCGGCGCTGTCTGCGCCGTCGCCTTCGTGGTCTGGCAGCGGGTCGCCGAGCGGCCGATGGTGCCGCTGGGCCTGTTCCGGCATCGCGGCTTCGCGGCGGGGAACGCCGCCGGGGTGTTCCTGTACGCCTCGCTTTACGGGGCGTTGTTCTTCGCGGCGCAGTACTTCCAGACCGGGCGCGGCGACTCGCCGCTGGCCGCCGGGCTTCATCTGCTGGCCTGGACGGCCTCGGTGACGGTCGTGGCGCCGTTGGCGGGGAGGCTGATGAGCCGGGTCGGCGCCCGGTCGCTGGCCGCGCTCGGCCTGGTGCTGCAGGCTGCAGGGATGGGGGCGCTCGCGCTCATCGCCACACCGTCCGTGCCGTACTGGGAGATGATCGTGCCGATGCTCGTCGCGGGGGCCGGTGTGAGCATGGCGATGCCCGCCACCCAGACCGCCGTGCTCAACGCGGTCGCGCCGGAGCAGATCGGCAAGGCCTCCGGGGTGTTCAACACCGGCCGGCAGCTCGGCGGGGTGTTCGGGGTCGCGGTGCTGGCCCTGGTGTTCAGCGAGGCGGGCAGCTACGCGGGCCCGGCCGACTTCACCGGCGGGTTCGCCCCGGCGATCGCGGTCGGCGGCGCGTTGTCGCTGGCCGGGGCGGTGGCGGCACTCGCCATCCCGGGCAGGAGGTCCCGGACGGCCGGGCGCCATCCGGTCACCGCGTCCGATCCCTCGCCCGTAGCCGATCACGGGCCGGCCGTGGCCGCCTGAGCGACCTGCGGGCTGGGCCGTGGCCGCCTGATGAGCGACTCGCGGGGCGGGTGGGGCGCCCTACGCGGGCCGGGGCGGCGGCTACGCTCGACGGCATGAACGAAGGCTTTGAGACCCTGGCCATCCACGCGGGCCAGCAGGCAGATCCGCATACCGGCGCCGTGGTGCCGCCGATCTACGCCACGTCGACGTACAAGCAGGACGGCGTCGGCGGGCTGCGCGCCGGATACGAGTACAGCCGTTCGGCGAATCCGACCAGGACCGCGCTGGAGGAGGCGCTGGCCGCGGTGGAGGGCGGCGCCCGCGGGCTGGCGTTCGCGTCGGGGCTGGCCGCCGAGGACACGTTGCTGCGCGCCGTGTGCAGGCCGGGGGACCATGTGCTGATCCCCAACGACGCGTACGGCGGGACCTACCGGCTGTTCTCCCGCGTCCTGGAGCCGTGGGGGATCTCCTTCGACCCGGTGCCGCTGGGAGACCCCGACGCCGTCCGCGCCGCCGTACGGCCGGACACGCGGATGATCTGGGTGGAGACGCCCACCAACCCGCTGCTCAACGTGGCGGACATCGCCGCGCTCGCGCAGATCTCCCGCGACGCCGGGGCGCTGCTCGTGGTGGACAACACGTTCGCCTCGCCCTACCTGCAGCAGCCGCTGGCGCTGGGCGCGGACGTGGTGGTGCACTCGACCACCAAGTACGTCGGGGGCCACTCCGACGTCATCGGCGGCGCTCTGGTGGCCCGTTCCGCGGATCTCGGGGAGCGCCTCGCCTACCATCAGAACGCCATCGGCGCGGTCGCCGGGCCGTTCGACGCGTGGCTGACCCTGCGCGGCCTGAAGACCCTCGGCGTGCGGATGGACCGGCACTGCGACAACGCCGAGCGGGTCGTCGACCTGCTGCTCTCCCACGAGAAGGTGACTCAGGTCCTCTACCCGGGGCTGGCCGAGCACCCCGGTCACGAGGTCGCCTCCAAGCAGATGCGCCGGTTCGGCGGGATGGTGTCGTTCAGGGTCTCCGGGGGCGAGGAGGCGGCCGTGGCGGTCTGCGACAGGGCCCGGCTGTTCACGCTCGGGGAGTCGCTCGGCGGCGTCGAGTCGCTGATTGAGCATCCCGGCCGGATGACGCACGCCTCGGCCGCAGGGTCGCCGCTGGAGGTCCCCGCCGACCTCGTCCGGCTGTCGGTGGGCATCGAGAGCATCGACGACCTGCTGGCCGACCTCTCGGAGGCGCTCGGCTGACCGGCCCGCTCGCTCTCGGCCGGCCGGTCCGCTCGCGCCCGGCGGCCGAGAGCCGCCAGCCACGGCTCGGCGAGCATCGCGGCCAGCGCGACGGCTGTCAGCGCGGCGCCGGTCACGGTCACGGTCCGGACTCCGGCGCCCTCGATGAGGAGGCCGCCAAGCCATGATCCCGCCGCGATGCCGATGTTGAAGGCCGAGCTGCTGCCCGCCGAGGCGATGTCGGTGCTGCCCGGCGCCACCTGGAGCGTCCGGTTCTGGATGGCCGCCGCCAGCGCGCTGAACGCCATGCCCAGCAGGCACAGCCCGGCCACGGCCGCGGGCTCCACCGTGCCCGCGGCGTACAGGCCGAGCAGGGCGCAGGTCAGCACGGCCAGCGGTGCGATCAGCGCGGCCCGGGGACGCCGGTCGAGGAGCGGGCCGACGGCCAGCGTCCCCGCGATGCCGGCGATCCCCCCTGCGAGGAGCAGGGGGCTGAGGCTGCTCGCGGCGAAGCCGCCGACCTCCATCAGGAACGGCGTGATGTACGTGTAGGCGGTGAGCGACCCGGTGACGGCGATCACGGTGGCCACCACGAGGATCAGGTAGCGGCGGCCGTCGGGCGCGGGGGCGCGGCCGGCCTTCTCGCCGCCCACGGCCACCGGCGGGAGCAGCGCCGCCACCACGAGGCAGGCGACCAGGCCGATGACCGCCAGGGCCGCGAACGCGACCCGCCATCCCGCCTGCTGGCCGAGCCACGTTCCGGCCGGTATGCCGAGGACGGGGGCGAGCGAGTTGCCGATCGCCAGCCGGGCGACCACCCGGCCGCGGACCTCGGGGGGGAACATCGCCGTCGCCGTGGTCGCGGCGACCGACCAGAACAGCGCCTGCGTCAACGCGATCAGCAGCCGCCCGCCGAGCAGGATCGGGTACGTGGGCGCCACGGCGCTCAGCAGCGTCCCCGCGACGAACACGCCGAGCGTGACGGTGAGCAGCGTCCGCCGCGGCACCCGGCGGGTGAGACGGGTGAGAGGGAGCGACGCCAGCACCACGACCGTGGCGTATCCGGTGACGAGCAGGCCCGTGCCGGAGACGGACCTGTGGAGGTCGCCGGCAATGACCGTGAGCAGCCCGATCGGCAGGACCTCGGTGGTGACGTACGTGAAAGCGGCGACGGCGAGGGCCGCCAGCGCCCAGTTCGCCCGGCGCTCCGGGCGCGCGGAGATGGGCAGTGAGACCATCGGATGCCTCCTAGCGCTACCATCAAAAGGCGTTTGACTGGTAGCATGGCAGGTGTGGATGAAGCGCACAACTCCGATTTGAGGATCGTCGGCGGCCATCCGGTGCTCGACCTGGTCAACACGGTGGCCCCCCGGGTGCCGGGCGGCTCGGATCACCACGAGTACCTTCCCGGCCCCGGCGAACTGCTGGCGTGGGCGTCGCGGGTGGGTGTGATCGACGAGGGAGAGGCCCGGTCGGTGGCCGCCGCGTGGGAGGCCGCGCCGGGCTCGGCGGAGCGGGCGTGGCGCGCGACGCTGGAGATCAGAGAGGCCGTCTACACCGCGCTGACGGCGCTGGTGCCGGCGCAGCCGGGGTCCCAGCTCGGTGTGGGTGAAGGCCGGGGGGACGTCCTGTCGCAGGACGCGGCGTACGCGCTGGAGCACCTGGGGCTTCGCTGGGCGGCGGCGACGGCGCGTTCGGCGCTCGTCCCCGCCGGGAGGCCGGGACGGGCCGCCCGGCTCGTCGTCGGCACCAGCCCGGCGCTGCTGCTGCCTGATCGGTTCGCCCACGCGGCCGTCGAGTTCCTGTCCTCGGCGGACCTGGACCGGCTCAGGACGTGTCAGGTGGCGGAGGGCGGCTGCGGCTGGCTGTTCCTCGACCTCACCCGGAACGGCTCACGCCGCTGGTGCGCGATGGCCGACTGCGGCTCCCAGGCCAAGGCCCGCCGGCTCACCGAACGACGGAGGGCCAGGCGTGCTACCGGCTAAGTAGGCTACGCAGGTTTCACGGGTTGAAGAACACCATCAGGAAAAGGATGACGAGCCAGATGAGCGCGGTGATGCCGGACAGCGCGGCGATCCGCCCCGTCTGCATCTTGGCGTCGTCGTCCGTCGACTCGGTGGACAGGGCCAGGATGGCGCTCCGCTGGTCGCGGTCGATGATCACCAGCATGACCGCGGCCACGATGAACAGCGTCATCGACGCCGACAGGTACGGCCGGGCCAGCGCGCTTCCGCCCAGGAACAGGCCGAAGAGGAAGACGCCGAGGGTCAGCAGCCCGAACAGCCGGGTCGACCGGTTGAGGTAGCGCAGAACGCCGACCTCGCGAGCCCGGATGTAGCGCGGTGTCACGCTCGTCACCGCCGTCAGCGGGCCGATCGCGAAGATGGCGAAGCCTATGTGCAGCCAGAGCAGCAGCTTGTCGAGAAACGACATGGGCCTGAGGCTATCGCCTCCGTGATCGCAACGGCACCGGCATCCCGGCTCTCCGGCAGATGGGGGCGTCATTCGCTGGGCGTTTCGTCGTTCTTGTCCGGCTTCTTAGGCCCGGTCCGTAGAGTGATGATCAACTCGACTCCGCTCACGAGCACGACCAGCACAGCGCCGAGGATTAGGTCGCGCACACTCACACCTCCTCCTTCCGCTCGTGAACGGAGGGCCGGCGACAGGCTGGACAACCCTCCTGGGGGTGGGTGGCGTAAAGGCATGAGGTGTGATCCACGGAGAGCCCGAGAATTCGCCGGGTTCCCGCAGTGATCGGGCCGGGAGGCAGCCGCGTCAGCGACTTCCTTCTGTCCTCGGCGTGGATGCCGATTACCAGGACGATGAGGACTCCCCCCACCACACCTGCGATCACCAGTGCCACGATCATGATTGTTAAGGGCATGATCGGCCTCCGCGGCGTGCTCGTACTCCGGTGCGGGGCATCACTGCTTTGTCCCTATGGTGATGCCTGCGATCACGAGCGCCACCACGACTACTGCGTCGGACATCGGTCGGCCTCCGTCATGTGTACCGAGGAGCAGATCTCCTGTAGACGATTTGTTGAGAGACGGCGTCTTCGGCGAACGTCTTTGTCCGATGAATCAGCAGGGCTGAGGGGATTCCTCTTCGTGTGGTGAGAATGCTTGTCGAGCGGCGGCGCATGGAAGGGAGGGTTCATCGTGCGCCGATGGCGGCAGAGAGCAGACTCGTGGTTCGCGTGCCTTCAGCGAGATGTCTCTGCGAGCCGGGTTTATGACGCCCGGTCGTCGGGACCCGTGGAGGTGATCGCGACACCGGTGGACGAGAAGAGATGGAGTAAGAAACGCGCGGCGGCCGTGATCACGCCGGAGGGCTCAGCGGAGAGGGAATTGCGGCCGTCTTCGAGATGAATTCCGAGAACAACGGCGAGGAATGCCAAGAAGAAGCCGGTTCCCAGGATGAATGCCACGATCATGACGGCGTCGAGCACGCTGCACCTGCCGATTTCTTCTAGATTGAGAGGTTGGCAGGTATATTTCCTGTTCGGTTCGCCGCTAACGATCAGCAATAACAATCGGTCTTCTGGGTGATCATGGTTGGGCTGGTTCTTGCCGTGGTTCTTGTGGTGCAGGTCCGGCTGCTATGGCTCATCGGTCCCACGGGGCCATATTCCAGTCATTGGCATGGTTGGAACGGTATGGCAATCTATGGGGTACTCGCGGTGGGGGCCGCTCGTTGCTGTTGAGCGGAAGGGAGCCAGGTGGGATGCCCGAGACGCTCTATCGGCAGGTGGCCGCCGCCCTGCGCACGCAGATCACCAGTGGAACCCTGCGTCCCGGCGCTCAGTTGCCGTCCGAGCCTGAGCTCGAGAAGACCTACCGGGTCTCGCGCAACACGGTCCGGCTGGCGCTCGCCTCTCTGGCCAACGAGGGGCTCGTCGAGGCCCGCCAGGGAAGGGGGACCTTCGTCCGGGAGCGCACGCCCTTCACGGTGCTGGCCTCGGCGGAGGAAGGCGCCGCCGACCAGAGTGACAGGGATGCCTTCAACGCCGCGGTGATCACAGCCGGGCGTAACCCGGATCAGAGCGGCTTCCGGATGGAGGTCCGTACGGCCTCTTCCGAGGTGGCGGCCCGCCTCCAACTGGACGAGGGTGCCCTGGTCGTGGTCCGGAGCCTGCTGCGGATGATCGACGGCCGTCCGTGGTCGGTCCAGGAGTCGTTCTACCCCATGGACATCGCACTGGGAACCGCTCTCATGTCGCCGGCGGACATCCCGTCCGGGACGATCTCGGAGATGGCGCGGCATGGTCACAGTCAGGTGGGTTACCGCGACGAGATCCTGAGCCGGATGCCGACCCAGACGGAGGCGGCCCAGTTGGGCCTCGGTGTCGGGGTGCCTGTACTGGAGATGTTCCGGACCGCCTATTCCGCCGATCGGCCCATTCGGCTCACCATAAACGTGTACGCGGGTGACAGCACACAGTTGGCGTATGAGATCGGAGATGTCGCCACGTTCGGTATTGGCGGCTGAGGTCCGGGATGGAGCCTCGACATGTCGTTACACGTACGCCTCGCTGTCGACGACGATCTTGAGGCCATCCTCGACATAAGGGAGCGCATCGCCGCATGGCTGGCGAGGCGTGGCATCGACCAATGGCAGGAACCCTGGCCTGACGAACAGGGGCAACGCGGCCGCATCCTCGCCGGAATACGAAAACGCGAGACCTGGCTGCTTTGCGAAGGCGCGTTGCCGGCGGCGACGGTTACTTTGGTCGACTACGACGCCGGAAATCTGTGGGCAGGCATCGAAGGCGGTCATGAGCCCGCTCTCTACGTGCACCGCCTCATGGTTCATCCGGGTTACATGAAACATGGAATCGGCGCGTACTTGTTGTGGGCGGCGCACGTCCGCGCCGCTCGGCGAGGCCTTCCCTGCCTCAGGTTGGACGCGTGGACCACCAATGATGGGCTCCATCGGTATTACGAGAAACAGAAATTCAAGCTTAAAGGGTACATACCAGACAAAATCCTCGAAAGCGCAGATTTGGTCGGATACCCCTCGGCAGCCCTCTTTGAGCGACGGGTCGACGGCATCCGGGGAGGGGTGCCGGAGCAGGTTTCGCGGCTAGGCGTCCGCTATGGAGCGGAAAATCCTTATACTCCGACACAGGATTTTCCTACCGATCTGATAGTAGACGTGCCGGTCGCAAAAACATTGGCTGTATATGGCAACTCGTCTCAGGCTCGGTTCTAAGGTCCCGTACGATGCCGCTGTCTGTTCCTTAAGCGGGGAGGACTAGCCCCGCACGGCGCAAGGATGCCCATAGATGATTGTCACGCCCGCACCGTACAGCCATGCGTGGCTGGCCCTTCCCGTCGCCTATGTCACACAGGTCGCGGAAGCACTCGGCCCTCGCGTCCTCCAGTGGTGGGACGACCCGTACGACCCGCGCGACGCGACGTTGAGGCTGGTGGATGGCACCGCTCTCGTGTGGGACGAGGAGAGCGGGTGGCGTCACGGCCGATTTTTCCGGGGCGAGAAGGGCATCAGGACCGAGCTGGAGGCCGCCCGTTACCTGGGCGGGGGCGTGCTGCCGTCACCGGCGGACGTCATCGATCTTCTGGACGACGCGGAGTACGGCAGCCCGGCTCGGATCGGCTACCGCTCCTTCAAGGATCTCCGCGACGGCTTCGACGAGGAACTCGCCGCGTACGCGGTGACCGTTTCACTCTGATCGCGATGCTCCCGCCCCGCGGATGAGGCGCCGTCCCCGTGGACCGGGGACGGCGCCGTCGTCAGTGGGAGCGGCGGGTGCGCAGGAAGTCGCTGACGACGTACTCGCCGAGGCGGTCGGTGCTGGGTGAGAAGACCCGGCCGCCGTTGCGCCGGGCCAGCTCGTCGACGAAGTCACGCAGGCGGTCGTCGGCGGCCAGCATGAACACGTTGATCGTCGCCCGCCGCCTGGTCATCTTGTCCACCTCGGCGAGGGTCAGCGCCAGGGTCTCCGGCGACGGCGGCCACTCGAACCGGGGCACCCCGCTGCGCATCAGGTGCGCGGTCGGCTCGCCGTCGGTCACGACGAGGACGACCGGCTCGAAGTCGGGATGCCGGTCGAGGTGGCGCCCGGCGATGAGCAGCGCGTGGTGCAGGTTCGTGCCCTGCACCATGTCCCATTCGAGGCCGGCCAGCTCGTCGGCGCGCAGCACCCGCGCGTAGTTGGAGAACCCGATGATCTGCACCGCGTCCTGGGGGAACTTGGAGGCGACCAGCGCCTGCAGCGCCAGGGCGGTCTGCTTGGCGGCCGCCCACGTGCCCCGCAGGGCCATCGAGTACGACAGGTCGACCAGCAGGCATACGGCGGCGGCCGACCTCCGCTCGGTCTCCGCCACCTCGAAGTCGTCCACCGTCAGCGTGACGGCCCGGCCCGAGGCGGCGGCGCCGCGCCGCACGCCGTTCACCACGGTCCTGACGACGTCGATGGGCTGCTCGTCGCCGAACCGCCAGGGCCGGCTCGCGCCGGTCGGCTCGCCGGCCGTCCCGGCGTCCCGCTGGTCGTGGTCGCCGCGACGGCCCGAGTCGAGCGAGGAGAACACCCGGCGCAGCGCGGTCTCACCCAGCCTGCGCACGGCCTTCGGCGTGAGCTCCAGCTTGCCGCGGTGGCGCCGCAGGTAGCCCTGGGCCTCCAGCTCACGCTCCACCTGCCGGAGGGCCCCCAGGTCGTCGACCGCCGACCGGCCGAGGGCCCGGCGGATCGCGTCCTCGTCGACGTCGTCGATCCGGGCGCCGGGGTAGTCCTGCCGGAGCGAGGTCTCCAGGTCGCTCAGGTCGGACAGCTCCTGCAGCGCGCTGACGGCGTCGCCCATGCCGGTCGGCTGCTCGCCCGACACCCGTTCCGGCGTGCCCCAGCCGAGGTCGGGGCGGCGGGCGTAGAGGGCGTCGCCGAGGCGGCTCATCTGCTCGGCGAGGCCGGCCTGCTCCAGCGTCTGCTCCATCAGCCCGGCCAGCTCCGCCCGCTGCTCGGGCGTGAGCGAGGCGAGCAGCCGCTGGGTGGCGGCGGCCCGGCGGGCCAGCTGGTCGACCAGCTCCTCCAAGTTCTGCGGGTTCTCGGGGAACATGTCCCCGTACTCCCCCATGAAACGGTCGAAGTCATCTTGCGTGTGCTCGCCGCGCGCGTCGCGGTCCAGCATGTCGTTGAGGTCCGCCATCATCCGCCGGACCCGCTCCATGGCGGCCGGGTCCTGGTTCGCCAGCGCGTCCCGCATGCCGCGGAACTGGCTGTCGAGCACCTCCCGGCGCAGCAGGTCGCGGAGCTCCTCGAACGTCTGCCGGGCCGCGTCCGACCGCCAGTCGTAGTCGGCGAGCTCCTGGATGGCCCTGGCCGTGTCCGACGGCAGCGCGTCGAGCGCCGCCTCGCGGAACCGGGCGTCGTCGGAGGGGTCGGGGAACAGCTCGGCCCGCTCCTGTCCGATCGCCGTGTCCAGCAGGGCGCGGGCCTGCTCCAGCGTCCCGTCCAGGCGTGTGTTGTCCCTCAGCTCGCGGCGGCGCCGCCGTACGTCACGGAGCAGGTCCTCCAGGCCGCGGCGGCCAGGGACGCCCGGCAGCCCCTTCCTGAGCAGGTCGCGCAGGGCGTCGAGCGGCGTCGACCCGGACAGGATCGCGTCGCCCATCTCGTCGAGCGCCGAGCGCACGTCGTACGGCGGGGCCAGAGGGTCCGGCCCGTCGTGGAATTCGCTGTACCGGTAGGCCACGCGATCAACCCGCCGACGTGGGGGTGGGGGTCATGTGCGGTACACCGCCCCGCCGGCGACCTCGTCCTTGGACAGGCGGCGCATCAGGTAGAGCCCTTCCAGGGTGAACTCCAGGGCGGCTGCGGCGTGGCCGGGCGACTCGTCGCCCTCGCCCATCCCGAGACGCGACATGATCTTGGACAGGCCGTCGACCCGCCCGATCCGGCGCAGCAGTTCGTGTGCGGCGACCAGCTCACCGGACTCGACCTGGGCGCCCTGGCTGAACCTGTCGAGCAGCGGCGCCAGGTCGGACCCGCCGAGCGTGCCGCGGAAGGTCTCGGCCGTCGCCCGGCGCAGCAGGTGGGCGAGCACGTCGGTCTCCCGTCCCTCCTCGCTGACCTCGAACTCGACCTTCCCGCGCAGCGTGTGGACCACGCCGGGCAGGTCGCACACCCGTGTCACGGGACGCTCCTCGCCGGTCAGCGCGGCCCGCCGTACGGCGGAGGCGGCGGCGGTCTCGGCGGCGGCGATCGAGAACCGGGCGGACACGCCGGAGCGGGCGTCCACGGCGGTGGACTCGCGGACCAGGCGGGCGAACCGGGCGATGACCTCCAGCAGGTGGTCGGGGAGGTCGGCGCCGAGCTCGTCGAGGGCCGCCTCCTGCCGGATCAGGACCAGCTCGTCGTCGAGGGACTGCGGGTAGTGGGTGCGGATCTCCGCGCCGAACCGGTCCTTCAGCGGCGTGATGATCCGGCCGCGGTTGGTGTAGTCCTCCGGGTTGGCGCTGGCGATCAGCAGGATGTCGAGGGGGAGCCGCAGGTTGTAGCCCCTGACCTGGATGTCACGCTCCTCCAGGACGTTCAGCAGCGACACCTGGATGCGCTCGGCCAGGTCGGGCAGCTCGTTGACGGAGAAGACGCCGCGGTTGGTGCGGGGGACCAGGCCGTAGTGGACGGTCTCCGGGTCGCCCAGCGTGCGGCCTTCGGCGATCTTGATGGGGTCGACGTCGCCGATCAGGTCGCCGACCGAGGTGTCAGGGGTGGCGAGCTTCTCGCCGTACCGGTCCTGGCGGTGCCTCCACGTGACGGGGAGGTCGTCGCCGAGCTCGGCGGCGAGCCGGGAACAGCGGACGCAGACGGGCGCGTACGGGTGGTCGTTGATCTCGCAGCCGGCGACGACCGGCGTCCATTCGTCGAGCAGGCCGGTGACGGTGCGGATCAGGCGAGTCTTGCCCTGGCCGCGTTCGCCGAGGAGCACCAGGTCGTGCCCGGCGATCAGCGCTCTTTCCAGGTGTGGCAGGACCGAGTCGTCGAAGCCGACGATCCCGGGGAATCGGGGCTCGCCGGCTTTCAGCCGGGCCAGGAGGTTCTCCCTGATCTCGGCCTTGACCGTGCGATGCCGGTGACCACTGTCGCGCAGTTCACGCAGAGTGCTGGGAGCAGGCGTGGGCGATTTGTGCACGCAGTCGAGACTACGTCCCCGCCCGGCGATCCGGCATCCCGGTTGGGCGCATCGGGCGCGGGTTCCGCCAATCGCGTAAGCCCCCGCGGGAGTCGATGCCCCTGGAGTGGGGAGAATCGGCCCAGGAGAAACACTCGAAACAGGAGGCGAGACGATGGCGGTAATGACGAGCCGCTTCGCCGACGGTCTCGCCGTGGGCACCGATCTGGTGGAGGCCGCCGAAGCAGCCATCCGCCAGGCCCTGGCCGGGCTGTCCGGCTCTCCGGACCTGGTGTGCTTCTTCATCTGCGGCGAGGAGCCCGACGATGTGAGCCGCGCGGGCCTGCGTGCCATGGCCATGGTGCCGGGCGCCCACGTGATCGGCTGCAGCGCGACCGGCGTGATCGGGGACGCGCAGGGCGTGGAGCTGACGCCCTCTGTCAGCGCCTGGGCGGCCTCGCTCGGGGGTGCCAGGATCTCCACGTTCGCGCTGGAGACGCTCCGGGCGGACGACCGGTTCGTGGTCATCGGCCTGCCGGAGCGCGCCCATGACGACCAGGTCGCCATTTTGCTGGCCGACCCCTACAGCTTCCCGACCGACGCCTTCATCGAGCACTCCGACGAGGTGCTCGGCAGCCTGCCGATCGTGGGCGGCCTGGCCAACGGCATGCAGGGCCGCGGCTCGGTCCGGCTGTTCGCGGACGGCGAAGTCCACGAGGGAGGCGCGATAGGGGCCCTCATCGGCGGCCCGGTGCAGGTGGCCGCCGTGGTGAGCCAGGGATGCCGGCCGATCGGCCCCTCCATGGTCGTCACCCAGGCCGACGAGAACGTCCTGCTGGAGCTGGCCGGCCAGCCGGCGCTGGCGCGCCTGGAGGACATCGTGAGCGCCCTCGACGAGGACGATCGCGAGCTGGTCGCCTCCGGTTTACAGATCGGCGTCGCCATGGACGAGTACGCCGAGCGGCACGAACGGGGAGACTTCCTCATCCGCGGAGTCATCGGCATCGACCCCGAGCGTGAGGCGATCGCGATCGGCGACGTGATCGAGATCGGCAGGACCGTCCGGTTCCAGGTCCGGGACGCGGAGACGGCGGGGGAGGACCTGTACGAGCTGCTCGACTCCCACCTGGAGCGGGCCGGTCCGGTCGACGGGGCGCTGCTGTTCACCTGCAACGGCCGCGGCTCGGCGATGTTCGGGTCGGCCGACCACGACGCGCTCGCCGTACGGGAGACGCTGGGCCGGATCGGGGTGGCGGGGTTCTTCGCGGCGGGCGAGGTGGGCCCGGTGGGCGGGCACAACCACGTCCACGGGTTCACCGCCTCGCTGCTCATCTTCTCCTCCGGCGCGGCTCCCGTGGCTGGCGGGTGAAACGTGGGCGACCTGGTCCTGGCGGTCGACATCGGCGGCACGAAGTTCGCCGCCGCCCTCGTGGAGCCGGACGGCCGGCTCCTGCGGTCGGAACGGGTCGCCACCCCGCCGGGCGGCGACGCCGAGACCCTGTGGACGACGCTGACCGGCCTCATCGACCGGCTCGGCATGCCCCACCGCGTCGCGGGCGTCGGGATCGGGTGCGGCGGCCCGATGAGCTGGCCCGACGGCGAGGTCTCGCCGCTCAACATGCGGGGCTGGCAGGGCTTCCCGCTGCGTGAGCGGCTGGCCGCGCGGTTCCCCGGCGTCCCGGTCCACATCCACAACGACGCCATCTGCCTCGCGGTGGCCGAGCACTGGCGCGGCGCCGGGCGGGGGAGCGCCGACATGCTGGGGATGGTCGTGTCGACCGGCGTCGGAGGCGGTCTGATCCTCGGCGGCCGGCTGGTCGACGGCGGGACGGGCAACGCCGGCCACATCGGTCACGTGGTCGTGGAGCCGGACGGCCCGCGGTGCCGCTGCGGCGGGCGAGGCTGCCTGGAGGCGGTGGCCCGCGGCCCCGGCCTCGCCGCCTGGGCCGTCTCGCAGGGGTGGTCCCCGGGCGCCGCAGATCTCCGGGACAAGGAAGATCTCTACCAGGAGGCGGGCCCCGCGACCGCCCGCAGGCTCGCAGCGGACGCCGCGGCCGGCGACCCGGTCGCGCTGGCGGCCATGGCCCGGGCCGGGCGCGCCCTCGGCATCGCGATCGCCGCGGCGGCCAACCTCTGCGACCTCGACCTGGTCACCATCGGGGGCGGGCTCTCCCAGGCCGGGCCGCCGCTGTTCGGCCCGCTGGAGGAGGCCCTGCGCGATCACACACGCATGGAGTTCGCCGGGAGGGTGCGCGCCGTCCCCGCCTCGCTGGGCCAGGACGCCGGGCTGGTGGGCGCCGCCGCGCTCGTCCTGGCCGCCGAGACGTACTGGTCGGCCGGCTGAGCCCGTACGAGCCGTTCAGCGGCTGCTGGGAGGATGGGGGTATGGCACTCCCAGAGGTGACGTACGAAGACGTCGTCGCCGCACGCGAGCTTCTCAAGGGCGTGGCCGCGCTGACTCCCGTGGTCCACTCGCGCGTCCTGTCCGAGACGGTCGGGGGCTCCGTCCACCTCAAGTGCGAGAACCTTCAGCGGGCCGGGTCGTTCAAGGTCCGCGGCGCGTACGTCAGGATCGCCCGGCTGACCGACGAGGAGCGGGCGCGGGGCGTGGTGGCCGCGAGCGCGGGCAACCACGCGCAGGGCGTCGCGCTCGGCTCCACCATGCTCGGCGCCAAGTCCACGGTCTACATGCCGATGGGCGCGCCGCTGCCGAAGATCGAGGCCACCCGGGCGTACGGCGCGGACGTGGTGTTCGCCGGGCACACGGTCGACGCGGCGCTGCTGGCCGCCAGGGAGCACGCGGACAAGACGGGGGCGGTGTTCATCCACCCGTTCGACCACCCCGACGTCGTGGCCGGGCAGGGGACCGTCGGCCTGGAGATCCTCGACCAGCTTCCCGAAGCGGCCACGATCGTGCTGCCCATCGGCGGAGGCGGCCTCGCCGCCGGGGTCGCGCTCGCCGTGAAGTCCCTCCGCCCGGGGGTCAGGATCGTCGGCGTCCAGGCGGAGCGGGCGGCCGCCTACCCGGACTCGCTCGCCGCCGGCCGTCCGGTGATGGTCGAGCCCTCGTCCACCATGGCCGACGGCATCGCGGTCGGGCGGCCCGGGGAGCTGACGTTCGAGCTGATCCACTACCTCGTGGACAGCGTGCTCACGGTCTCGGAGGAGTCGCTGTCGAGGGCGCTGCTGCTCTGCCTCGAACGTTCGAAGCTCGTGGTGGAGCCCGCCGGGGTCGCCGGGGTCGCGGCGCTGCTCGACCACCCGCACGCGTTCGAGCCGCCCGTGGTCGCCGTGCTGTCCGGCGGCAACATCGACCCGCTGCTGATGGCCCGGGTGCTGCGGCACGGCCTGGCGGCGGCCGGGCGCTACCTGGCCTTCCGCATCCGCCTGGCCGACCGGCCCGGCGCGCTGGCGGGGCTGCTGACCCGGCTGGCCGAGCTGGAGACCAACGTCCTCGACGTCGTCCACGAAAGGGTGGGGGCGCGCCTGCACCTGGGGGAGGCCGAGGTGCTGCTGCACCTTGAGACCCGAGGGCCGGCGCACTGCGACGAGGTGCTGAGCGCGCTCAGGCGCGACGGGCACACGCTGCTGTTCTCTTGACGACCGGAAGGCTCAGGTGGTGGCGGCGGGACGCTTCGGCTGGAACAGCCAGGCGTCGAAAAGGCCGCCCAGGCTCTTGCCCGACATCCGCTCGGCCAGCGCGACGAACTCCGCGGTGGTCGCGTTGCCGTACCGGTGAGCCGCCGTCCACTTCTTGATCAGGGAGAAGAACGTGGCGTCCCCGATGTCCTTGCGCAGGGCGTGCAGCGCCATCGCGCCGCGCGTGTAGACCGAGCCGTTGAACAGGTCGGCGGGCCGGGCCGCGCCAGGCGGATAGCTCCACATGGGGTCGGCCGCGTTGGCGTAGTACCTCTGGAAGAGGGCGTCGGCCGTGCCCTTGCCGGTGTGCTCCGACCAGAGCCACTCGGCGTACGTCGCGAAGCCCTCGTTGAGCCACACGTCCTTCCACCGGGTCAGGCTGACGCTGTCGCCGAACCACTGGTGGGCCAGCTCGTGCGCGATGATGCCGTCCTCGGGGGAGAAGCCGCCGTAGATCGGCTTGGTCTGGTTCTCCAGCGCGTAGCCGGCCGCGAAGTCGTCGATCACCCCGCCGGTCGAGGAGAACGGGTACGGCCCGAACACGGTCGACCAGTAGTCGGTGATCTGCGCGCTTTCGGTGTAGAGGTGGTCGAGAGAGCCGTGGAAGGCGGGGTCGACGGCCGCGTAGACCGGCAGGCCCTGCGCGCTCCTGCCGGTGCGCACCTCGAACTTGCCGGTGGTCATCGTGGCGAGATAGGTGACCATGGGGTGCTTCTCGCGCCACACGTACGTCGTCTTGCCGCCGCTCGTGCGCGGCGTCCCGTCGAGCTCGCCGTTGGCGATCGCCGTCAGCCCCTGCGGGACGGTGAGCGTGAAGTCGAAGGTGGCCTTGTCGGCCGGGTGGTCGTTGGACGGGAACCACGTCTTGGCGCCGTTGGGCTCGCAGGTCACGAACGACCCGTCGGAGGTCGCGACGAAGCCGTACGTGCCGAGGTCGGCGTAGTCGCGCACCGGCTCGGGGACGCCCGCGTAGTCGACCGTCACATCGAACCGGTCGCCCTTGGAGATCCGCGCGGCGGGCGTGATCGTCAGCTCGTCGCCCTGGCGGCCGAACCCGGCCGCCGCCCCGCCGACCGTGACGCGGCTCACCGTGAGCCCGTGCAGGTCGAGGTCGAACGACGTGAGGTCCTGTACGGCTTTCGCCTGGATCGCCGCGCTGCCCGCGAGCTGCTTGGTGGCGGGGTCGTACGACAGCTTCAGGCCGTAATGCTGGACGTCGTAGCCGCCGTTGCCGTCCAGCGGGAAGTCGGGGTCGCCGATGCCGGGGGCGCCGGTCGTGCCCTCGCCGGTCGCGAGGGCCCCAGCGGACTGCCCAGCGGACTGCCCAGTGGACTGCCCGGCGGACTGCCCGGCAGGCGCCGTGGGGGCGACCGCGCCCTCGGACGCGGCGCAGGCCGTGGTGGCTCCCACGAGGGCGGCGGCGAGGGTCAGCGGGACTCTGGTCGGAATACGGTGCGCAGACATATGTCCCGCCACTTTATGCGAGGGCGATGAGGTCACCGGGCATCCGCGGCGTGACTTTTACGAGGCCGAGGGCCGGAGATGGCCTGCCCCGGATGGCGAGGACCCGGCGGTTTCGCGGAGCGCATGTGTGCGGCGGGGTCAGGCGTCCACGACGACCGTGCGCGCCGCCTTGTCGTGAAGGGCCTGCTTCCTCCGGTCGAACAGGATCCAGGCGAGGTTGACGAGCCCGAGGAAGCACAGCCAGCCCAGGACGACCTCCACGAACTGGCGCAGGGCGATCTGGCCGGAGGTGGCGGGCCCTCCGGTAGCCCGAGCCACCCGCATGCCGAACAGCTTCTTGCCGATCGTCTGGCCCCGCCAGAGCGACTGGAGCAGCCAGAAGTAAAGGAAGCCGATCACCCCGGCCGCCAGCGCGTCGCCGACCCTGCCGGTGGCCTGCGGCCCGGTCGCCGGATTCGAGACGACGCGCAAGCTGTCGTAGGTGAACGGCGAAGAGATGATCGCCACGATCACACCGTCGACGATTCCGGCGAACAGCCTTCGCCACCGGCCGGCGAGCGGCGGGGCCGTCGTCCCGAACGGAGGCGGGGACCAGGGCTGCGGCTCCTCGTACGGCCCGCCCGGAGGCGGCGGCGGTGCTCCCATGGCTCGATTGATCACCGCGCCGCCGCCCGCCCAAAGCCGGTGAAGCGCAAAGCCTCCGTCTCCGGCGCCCCGGAGCCCGAGGTTCTCGGAGAGCGGACGATGAGGCCTGTTGACGGGCTTTTGGAGGGCTGTTGACGGGCGGGGCGGCATTTCGTATGTTCCGCGTGGGCCGCCTCATGGGCACCCCGGATCGGAAGGGGCTTTCGATGACCACCGAGCCGGATGTGAGCGGGCCCTGGCCGGACATCGTGCCGGGACCGCTCGCCACGCCGCCCCCTGAGTTCGCCCGCAGGCGCGAGTCCGGGCCGCTGGAGCCGGCGGCGATGCCCAGCGGCGACCGGGTCCCGGTGGCGGTCAGGTACGAGGACGTCCGCGCCCTGCTGGCCTCGCCGGCGTCCAGCCGCAACCTGCGCCTGCCGGGGTTGCCGCGGCTGGTGAGCGGCATCGGCATCGACGACGACCCGGACGCGCTGATCAACCAGGACCCGCCGGAGCACACCCGCTACCGGCGGATCATGCACGGCACCTTCACCCCGCGCCAGATCGAGCCGTGGCGCCCCCGCATCGCGGAGATCGCCCGTGAGCTCCTCGACGGCCTGGGCGACGACTTCGACCTGGTCCGGGGATACGCGCTGCAACTACCGGGCCGGGTCATCTGCGAGATGCTCGGCGTGCCGATGGACCGCTACGAGCAGTTCGTCCGGTGGACGGACATGTTCCTCACCACCTCCACGGCCGGCGAGCAGGCGCGTTACGAGGGCTACGCCGAGTTCATGGCCTACGCCGCCGAGCTGGTCGCCCAGCATCGCGCCCAGCCCGGCGGGGACCTCATCGACCTGCTCATCCAGGCCAGGGACGAGGGCGACCGGCTGACGGAGGGGGAGCTGGTCAACACCGTCTTCTCCCTCATCACGGCCGGTCACGAGACGACGGCCTCGATGATCGCCCGTGGTGTCTTCCGGCTGCTCCTGCACCCCGCCCAGTGGGCCGAGCTGGTCGCGGACCCGGCTCTGACGGCCACGGCCGTCGAGGAGATCCTGCGGTTCGACGGGCCGCCCGCCAGCGCCTTCATGCGCCGGATCACCGAGGACGTCGATCTTCCCAGCGGCTCGCTGTGCGCGGGGACGGTCGTCATGCCGAACCTGAACGCGGCCAACCACGACCCTCAGGCGTTCCCGGATCCGGGGCGATTCGACATCCACCGCTTCACCGGCCACCCTCCCAACCCGCATGTGGCCTTCGGGTACGGCGCGCACCGGTGCCTGGCCGCCAGCCTCGCCAGGGTGGAGCTCACCGAGGGGATCGCGGCCCTGGCCACCCAGCGGCCGGCGCTCCGTCTGGCCGGCTCGCCCGAGTCGGTGACGTGGACCGACGGCCTGGTCCTCCGGCCGGCCGCGATGCACGTCACCACGGGCGGATGACCCCGGAAAGTCCGTCAGGTGCCTGCAAGTTTCGCGACCCGCGGCTGAGGGTCGACCGAGTGGAGCCGGTCGGGGTTGCGGCCAGGGCGGGCCACCCGCGCGTCCGGCACGCAGTCGCCACGTGGGCGGCGGAGACGTCCGGGGGACGCGGCGGCCGGAGACGAGTTCGCCGGCGCGTTGGGCGCCGTGCCCGTCCGACGGCTCGATGAGGACCATCGGCACGCCTCCGGCGCCCCCGGGGGGAGGGGGCGCCGGGGCGCACATGGCCGGCACCGGGCCGGCCGCGGAGGCCGGGGGGAGCCTCCGCTGGTCAGGGGGCCGAACGGCCGCAGGCCGCCTGGCCCCGGAAAGCTCAGAGGGTGCCGCGGCGGGCCTGCTCGCGCTCGATGGCCTCGAACAGGGCCTTGAAGTTGCCCTTGCCGAAGCCGAGCGACCCGTGGCGTTCGATGAGCTCGTAGAACACGGTCGGGCGGTCCACCACCGGCTTGGTGAAGATCTGCAGCAGGTAGCCGTCCTCGTCCCGGTCGACGAGGATGCGCCGCTTCTTCAGCTCCTCCACGGGCACCCGGACCTCGCCGATGCGGGCGCGCAGCGCGGGGTCGTCGTAGTAGGAGTCCGGCGTGTCGAGGAACTCCACGCCCGCCTCCCGCATGGCGTCGACGGTCGAGACGATGTCATTGGTGGCCAGCGCGATGTGCTGCACCCCCGGCCCGCCGTAGAACTCCAGGTACTCCTCGATCTGCGACTTCTTCTTCCCGACGGCCGGCTCGTTCAGCGGGAACTTCACCTTCCGTGTGCCGTCCGCGACGACCTTGGACATCAGCGCCGAATACTCCGTCGCGATGTCGTCGCCGATGAACTCCGCCATCTTCGAGAAGCCCATGACGTTCTCGTAGAACTCGACCCACTCGTCCATGTGCTCGACGTTGCCCACGCAGTGGTCGACGGCCTGGAAGAACCGCCCGTGCCGTACGCCGGGGGGCGCGACGATGGGGCTCGCGGCGACGTAGCCGGGCAGGTAGGGGCCCGAGTAGTTGGACCGGTCGACCAGCGTGTGCCGGGTCTCGCCGTAGGCCGCGATGGCGGCGACCACGACCTTGCCGTGGTCGTCCTCCAGCACGTACGGCTCGGCGAGGCCCCTCGCTCCGCGCTCCAGCGCGTGCCGGTAGGCGGCCTCCACGTCGGGGACGTCGAGCGCGAGGTCGATCACTCCGTCGCCGTGGTCGGCGACGTGCCGGGCGAGCGGCGTGCCCGGCCGGACCGAGCCGCGCAACTCGAACCGCGCCGAGCCCGACACCAGCACGTACGCCACCTCGTCCGGGCTCCCCGTCTCGGGGCCCCGGTAGGCCGTCAGGCGCATCCCGAAGGCGGTCGAGTAGTAGTGGGCGGCCTGCTTCGCGTTGCCGACGGCGAAGACCACCGCGTCCATGCCGTGCACCGGAAAGACGTCGTTCATGGGACAACTCTCCATAGCAGTGGCCATTTTGCGCAACAGTCAGCAGAATCAGTGGACAACCTGCTCAACTTTCCGCCGGAATCGGAGGCAACCGCTGTGACGATTGATCAGCTCGACGCCCGGCTGGTCGCGTTGCTGGCCGCGGAGCCGCGGATCGGCGTGCTGGAATGCTCACGCCGGCTCAACGTGGCGAGGGGCACGGTCCAGGCGCGGCTCGACCGGATGGCCGAGCGGGGCGTGATCACCGGCTACGGCCCCGACGTCGACCCGGCGGCGCTCGGCTTCGACGTGACGGCGTTCGTGACCCTGCAGATCCGGCAGGTGGGCGGGCACGTGCCCGTGGCCGACCAGCTCGCGCACATTCCCGAGGTCCTGGAGGTCCACACGATCACCGGGGGCGGCGACATGCTGTGCCGGGTGGTCGCCCGCAGCAACGCCGACCTCCAGCGCGTCATCGACCTCATCGTCGACGTGCAGGGCGTCGTACGGACCTCGTCGGTGATCGCCCTCGACACGCCCGTGCCGTACCGGACGCTGCCGCTGGTGCGGGCGGCCGGTAGTTAGTTGTCCACAGACTGGCATCGGAGGGGCCGACCACCGATGTCCATCGTTTACCGTGGTTGCATCCGCCCAGCTCAGAGGGCGTATGGGGACGTATCGGGGGAAACGCGTGGACAGCGGCGAGGAAGGCCCTGCGGAGCCGGGGGTCCCGCCCGCCGATGGCGGCGGTCCCGCCCGCAGGCCGCCGCGACGGCGCAGGCGTCTGGGCAGGATCGTCCTTCTCGTGCTGCTGTCGGGGCTGGTGGCGCTCGCCGCGTTCGTCGGCGTGGTCTGGGTGCTGACCCCGATCCCGGACACCACCCAGGAGCTCGCCACGGCCCAGGGTTCGGTCATCTACTACCGGGACGGCAAGACCGTCCTGGCCACCGAGGGCGTCAACCGCAAGAACGTGCCGCTCAGCCAGGTGCCCAAGCCGGTCCGCGACGCGGTCATCGCCGCCGAGAATCGGACGTTCTACCGCGACGGCGGCATCTCGCTCTCCGGTACGGCACGCGCCATGTGGTCCACCCTCACCGGCCGGCAGCTCCAGGGCGGCTCGACGATCACCCAGCAGATGGTCCGCAACTACTACAGCGGCCTCGGCCAGGAACGCTCCATCTCGCGCAAGCTCAAAGAGATCATGATCGCGCTGAAGGTGGACCGCTCCCAGTCGAAGGACTGGGTTCTGGAGCAGTACCTCAACACGATCTACTTCGGCCGGGGCGCCTACGGCATCCAGGCCGCGTCGAAGGCGTACTTCGGCAAAAACGTCACGGACCTGTCCCCGGCCGAGGGCGCCTATCTGGCGGCGGTGATCCAGCAGCCCACCCGGTTCGCCGATCCCAAGGGCGCCGACCTCGACGCGGTGAGGGCCCGGTGGTCGTCGGTCGTCGCCGGGATGACCGACATCGGCGCGCTCACCCGCGAGCAGGCGGCGGAGCAGGTGTTCCCGGCGCTGGTCAAGCAGAAGACGCCGCTGTCTCCCGGCGGGCAGAACGGCTACATGCTCGACCAGGTGCGCGCCGAGCTCAACCGGCTGGGCTACAGCGACGAGGACATCAGCCAGGGCGGCCTCAAGATCACCACGACCTTCGACAAGAAGCTGATGACGCTGGCCCAGGAGGCCGTCAAGGACGTCGTGCCGTCCGGCACGCCGAAGAAGGTCCGCACGGGCCTCGCCGCGGTGGACCCGGCCACCGGCGAGGTCGTGGCGTTCTACGGAGGCCGGTTCGCGAGCAACCAGTACGACAACGCGTTCTCGGCCAAGGTCCAGGCGGGATCGACCTTCAAGCCGTACACGCTGGCCGCCGCCCTGGAGGCCGGGTACGGTCTCGACGCCGCGGTCTACGGCGACTCGCCCATCCAGGTGGGCACCGCCAAGATCCCCAACTCCGGCGGCGCGTCGTACGGCTCGCGGATCTCGCTCCTCGAAGCCACCCGCTACTCGGTCAACACGGCCTTCGTGGACCTCGGGCAGCAGGTCGGGCTGGACAAGGTGGCGGCGGCGGCCGAGGCCGCGGGGATCCCCGCCGCCCAGCTCACCCAGCACGAGACGGCCCCCACGTTCCCCCTGGGCGTGGCCTCGGTCAGCGCCGTACAGCAGGCGAGCGGCTTCGGCACGTTCGCGGCAGGGGGCGTGCACCACGACGCCCACGTGATCAGGGCGGTCACCGACGCCAAGGGGCTCACCAGGAAGTTCACCGCTCCCGGGAAGCGCGCGTTCACCGAGGACACCGCGGCGGACACGTCGTACGCGCTCCAGCAGGTCGTCACGGGCGGCACGGGCACCGCCGCCCGCCTGTGGGACCGCCCGGCGGCCGGCAAGACCGGCACCACCGACGAGTCGGCGGCCGTCTGGTTCTCCGGTTACGTCCCCCAGCTGTCGGTGGCGGTCAACATGTTCCGCGACGACAACAAGCCGGTGACCGTGCCCGGGTACGGCGAGCTCTTCGGCGGCTCGCTGCCCGCCCAGATCTGGAAGCACTTCATGACCGCCGCCATGGAGGGCAAGCCGGTCAAGGAGTTCCCCGATCCGGTCACCTGGGATTCGAACTACTACTGGGACGGATACGGCGCGAACCCGGCGGACCAGCAGGCCCTGCCGGAGCCGTACCCGAGCGGGGCCGACACCGGTGTGCCCTATCCCTCCGACGGCCCGGATCAGGGGGACGGCCACTGGGAGACGGCCCCGCCGGGCATGCTGCCCGACCAGGGCGGTCCGCCGGGAGGTCATGGCGGTCAAGGCGATGGCGGTCAGGGCGGGGCCGGTCAGGGCGGGGCCGGCCAGGGCGGGGCCGGTCAGGGCGGGGCCGGTCAAGGGCGGCCGGACGAGGGCGGCGAGGACGGCGGCGACCCGGGTGGAGCCCCGGGCGGCGACCCAGGCGACGGGGGCGACCCCGCGCGGCCGGGCAACGGCGGAGGCGACGGACGCGCCGGTGGCGCGCCCGGACGGCTCGCTCCCACCCCCGGCGCCTGATCCCCACCAGGCCGCGTACCCCGCCAGTTCGCACACCCAGCCCCGCCGTTTCCTCGGGGCGCCGGTCAGGCGGTCAGCTCGGCCCGCAGGTCGGCCGGGGTGGTCACCGGGGCGCGGCAGGTGAACCGCCGGCACACGTACGCCGCCGGCTGCCCGTCGATCATGCCTCGCCCCTCCAGGAGCGGGACGCCGTCCGGCTCGGTCCCCAGCGCGATCACCAGGCCGGGCGTCCCCGACATCAGGGCGGCGCGGTGCAGGGCGAGGGTGCGGGGATCGGCGGGCGGCCCCACGATCGCGACCTCGACCGGGCCGCGCAGTGCCGCCTCGGCGACGGCGAGGCCCCAGCCGGCGAACCGGGCGTACTGCCGGGCGAGCGTCGTCACGGTCCCGAGAGCACCCTCGGCGGCCTCCCGGTGCCGGGCGGAGCCGGTGAGCGCCGCATACGACAGCAGCGCGCCCGCTGCCGCGAACTGGCCCGACGGGGTGGCGTTGTCTGTCGGGTCCTGGGGCCGCTGGAAGAGCCTCTCGCCGTCGTCGGGCACGTCGTAGAACCCCCCGGCGTCGTCGGGGAACCGGGTGAGCACGGTCTCCAGCAGGTCCTGCGCGCCGCGGAACCACCGGGTCTCGCCGGTCACGCCGTACAGCGCGAGGAAGCCCTCGGCGACGTTCGCGTAGTCCTCCAGCACGCCGGCGTGGGCGCCGGCCCGCCCGTCCCGTGAGGTCCGCAGCAGCCGGGCGGGGCCACGGGCGCCGGTGTGCAGATCGTCCAGCAGCGCGGCGGCCACCCGGGCCGCGTCCACCAGGTCGGGACGGTCGAACAGCGCGCCCGCCTCGGCCAGGGCGGCGATCGCCAGGCCGTTCCACGCCGCGACGATCTTGTCGTCCCTGCCCGGCCGGTGCCGCCGGTCCCGCGCCGCGAGCAGGGCCGTGCGGACCCTTTCCAGCCGGTCCCGGTCGGCGGGGTCCTCCAGAAGCTGGAGCACCGACGTGCCGTGCTCGAACGTGCCGGTGACCTCGAAGACGGAAGCCGCCCAGGCGCCGTCGTCCTCGCCGAGCGCCTCGCGGAGCTGCTCGGGCGTCCAGACGTAGAACAGGCCCTCGCCGTGGGTGCCGTCGAGGCCCTCGCTGTCGGCGTCGAGCGCGGACGCGAAGCCGCCCTCGGGTGTGCGCATCTCACGCAGCAGCCAGTCGGCGGTCTCCAGAGCCACTCGCCTGGCGAGCGGGGAGCCGGTCGAACGCCACCAGTGGGCGTAGACCCGCAACAGCAGCGCGTTGTCGTACAGCATCTTCTCGAAGTGCGGCACGATCCAGTCGGCGTCGACGGAGTAGCGGGCGAAGCCGCCCCCGAGCTGGTCGTAGATGCCACCCCTGGCCATGGCCTCCAGCGTCCTGTCCGCCATGGCGAGCGCCTCCGGCGTACCGTGCCGCAGGAGGAACTCCAAGACCATGGACGGCGGGAACTTGGGCGCCCCGCCGAATCCGCCCCGCCGCTCGTCGAAGGTCCCGGCCAGGCTTCGGACGGCGAGCTCCAGCGTCTCGGCGTCCGGCAGCGGACCGGACGGCATGGCGGCGCGCTCGTTCAGCGTTCCCACCACGGTCGCGCCCTGGGCGACGACGGCCTCCCGGTCGTCGCGCCAGGCCTGCGACACGCCGGCGAGCAGCCGCTGGAAGTGGGCACGAGGAAAGTACGTCCCCGTGTAGAACGGATGGCCGTCCGGTGTGGCGAAGACCGTCATCGGCCAGCCGCCCTGGCCTGTCATGGCCTGGGTGGCGCTCATGTAGACGGCGTCGACGTCGGGCCGCTCCTCGCGGTCGACCTTGACGTTGACGAACAGCTCGTTCATCAGCTGAGCGGTGGCCTCGTCCTCGAAGGACTCGTGCGCCATCACGTGGCACCAGTGGCAGGCGGAGTAGCCCACGCTGATCAGCAGCGGCACGTCCCGTCTGCGTGCCTCCTCGAACGCCTCCTCGCCCCAGGCGTGCCAGTCGACGGGATTGCCGGCGTGTTGCAGAAGGTAGGGACTGGTGGCGTCCTTGAGCCGGTTCATCGAGATCCTCTCCGGCGTTCGCGGTGCTGGCCGTCTCCAGTCTGCTCACGCCGTACGGCCAGGGCAAAGCCGGGGAGCCCGCTCACCGGCCGCGCCGGGGAGAGGCGCGCCGGTCACCGCAGGGATGTGCTGGGGCCCGCTCGGGCGTAGGCTCACAGGACGTGGGCTTGGATCTGGACTTCGCGGTCAGGCATTCGGGGCGGTCGGCGGCTGATTTGAGCCGCCGCGACGTGGCGCGGGTGCTGCTCGCCGTCCCATCGGGGCAGGCCCTTGTCGCCCTGTCGGACCTGCGCCGGCAACTGCTGGCGGCGGGCAACCCGCTGTCGGCCACGTTCTGGGAGTCGGCCAGGTCGATTCTCACCCGGATCGAGTCCGGCGCGGCCACGGTCGGCGACGTGCAGCGCTGGCTGGAGTCGAGCGGGACCGAGCCGATCATGCTGACCCGCAGCTACTTCCTGTGGCCGGAGGAGAGCGAGCGCGGCCCGGTCGCCACGGAGATGTACGAGCGGATGGTCGACTTCCTGGAGGAGCGGGTGGCCGCCGGCGAGATCGACGCGGACGCGCTCACGGCGGGGGACGTGGACGCCCGGCACGCCTATGAGGAGCTCCAGGAGCAGTGGCTGGGGACCCCCCTGCCCGACGGCCGCGTGCCCAACGTGGCGGTCAACGACGAGCAGGACCAGGAGCTCTACGCGGCCTGGGACGAGGAGGAGGCGTTCGCGCTGAGCGAACTGCGCCGCGTCCTCGACGACCTGCCCGAGCCGCCCCTCCCGGCCGGCGACCTGCGGACCGCGGCCGGGCGCCTGCGGACCACCCTGACCAGGCCCGGCTACCCCGGGAACGTGTTGCGCGCCTGCGCCGGCCTGGACGAGAACGGCCTGCCCGAGCGGGACGAGGACCTGTGGCTCACCGTGGCCGCCGGGGTAGTGGCGCCGATCTCCGACCTTCCCGACGAGGAGGACGCGGCGCGGTTCTTCGACATGGAGGGCGAGCTCAGCCACGAGGACTCGATCCTGGCCTCGCTGTGCGCGATCCACCACGCCGACTGGCTGGCCGCGGTGACGGCGCTCGTCAGGTACGGCCCCGGGGTGCTCGCCTCGCCCGAGCGGATCGCCCGGTTCATCGCGGACTCCGAGGACATCGACGTCGAGCCCGACGAGCCGGAGGACCTGGAGGCGACCGAGATGCTGTTCAGCTCGGTGACCCCGCTGTGGGCGCACCTCGGCATCGTGGACAGGGCCGAGGTGCTCACCGCGCTCGGCTGGTGGGGGCTGCCCAAGGCCCTGGAGCGCGCCTGGGGAGGCGTCGCCCCCTCCGACGACTGACAGCCCGGCCGGACGAGCCCGGCCGAATGAGCTCGACTGAGCTCGACTGAGTTCGACTGAGTTCGACTGACGAGCCCCGGCTGACCGGCCGCCGGAAGTGTGGCCGGGGCTACTCCGCCGGGCCGGACTTGACGAGGTCGCGGTACTGGTCGGCGACCAGGTCCTGGTATTCGGGGTGCCGCTGGACGAACCGCAGGACGAACGGGCACAGCGGGGCCACCGACAGACCGGCGTCCCTGGCCCCGTCGAGGGCCTCGCGTACGAGCTTGCTGCCCAGCCCCTGGCCCTCGAACTCCTCGCGGATCTCCGCGTGGGTGAAGGCGATGACGTCCGGCCGCAGCCGGTACTGCACGAACCCGGCGATCCCGCCGTCGACCAGGATCTCGTACCGCGCCGCGTCCGGCCTGTCGACGACCTCGATCATTCGCCTGGTCCCTTCCGGCCGGTGCCGTCCTCGCCGTCCTTCGGCTGGATCTTCGCGAGCTGCTTGTTCATCGACTTGAGCAAGAAGAACAGGGCCAGGCCGATGGCGGCGACGACGAGAAACGCCAGAATCCCCGGGCCGTAGCTGGTGTAGTCCACGCCCACAGCTTACGAGCAGGCAGGGGTGACCTCCGCGCGGATCCCCGCGAAGAGGTCGTCCTCCGGGAGCGCCGCGTCGACCACGGACCGCGCGAGGTGGTAGTCCTCCGTGGGCCAGACCTCCTCCTGGATCTCCCGGGGGCAGACGAACCAGAACCCGTCAGGGTCGACCTGGGTGGCGTGCGCGAGCAGGGCGCGGTCACGGATCTCGAAGAAATCGGCGCAGGGCACGCGGGTGGTGACGTCCCACTTCTGCGGGCGGTCCTCCCAGCGGGCGATCCAGTCGCCGTACGGCGAGCCCATGCCGCGGGCCGTCATGGCCTCGTGCAGGGCCTCGAACCGCTCCCGGGTGAAGCCCATGTGGTAGTAGAGCTTCAGCGGCTGCCAGGGCTCCCCGGCGCCGGGGTAGCGATCGGGATCGCCGGCCGCCTCGAACGCCTCGACCGACACCTTGTTGGTCATGATGTGGTCGGGGTGCGGGTAGCCGCCGTTGTCGTCGTAGGTGAGGATCACGTGCGGACGGAACTCGCGCACGGCCGCCACGAGGGGCGCCGAGGCGGTCTCGAGCGGCTGGAGCGCGAAGCACCCCTCCGGGAGAGGCTCGTTCTCGTCCTCGGGGAGCCCCGAGTCGACGAAACCGAGGAACCGCTGCTCGACGCCGAGGATCTCGCGCGCCTTCTCCATCTCCTGGCGGCGCACCTCACCCATGTTGTCCAGGATGTCAGGCCGGTCCATCTTCGGGTTCAGGATGGAGCCGCGTTCACCACCGGTGCAGGTCACGACGAGGACCTCGACACCCTCGGTGACGTAGCGGGCCATGGTCGCCGCGCCCTTGCTGGACTCGTCGTCCGGGTGCGCGTGGACGGCCATCAGCCTCAACGGTGCACTCACTGCTCTCCCCATGATGTCCCTCTGGTTCCCAGAAGAGGTTAGCTTCTTATTGGTCCTGCGTTCCGGAGCCGCCGCGGCACGCCGCGCCGCGATCCGGCCGTACGGCCGCCTGTGCGAACGATCGTCTCGCACAACACCGACAATCCTGGGGGAGATTCCGCGATGCCCAGCGACGAGGCAGGCGGGCAGCGCCCGATCCTCGGCACGCCCGACGATCTGCCCGAGCGTCCGGCGGGCCGCAGGCCCGTCCTGGCGTACATCGTCATCGCCGTGATCGTCGCGGCCATCGCCGGCGGCTGGGGGTACGTCATGCTGGCGGCGGGGGGAAACCCGCAGGTCAACGCCGAAGTGGTGAGCTTCGACGTGGGCGCGCCGGACTCGGCGACGGTGACGTTCGTCGTGCACAAGCCCGCCGACCGCGCGGCGACGTGCCGCGTCCGCGCACTGGACGGCCACCACCTGGAGGTCGGCAGCCGCGACGTCAACGCCACCCCGGGGAGGTCCGACCTGCGGTTCGACGAGCGGCTGAGGACGAGTTCCCAGGCCACGACGGTTCAGGTGGACTATTGCGATCTCGTATAATGGAATCTTTGGGGAAGCGTTCGAAGGCGTTAACTTGCTCGCCTTTCGAGTCACTTACGGAAACAAGGAGAGCCCGTGGCCGTCTCCCAGAACGACAACGTCACCTGGCTGACGCAAGAGGCGTATGACCGCCTCAAAGAGGAGTACGAGTACCTTTCGGGCCCGGGTCGTACGGACATCGCCAAGAAGATCGAAGCCGCCCGCGAAGAGGGCGATCTCAAGGAGAACGGCGGATACCACGCCGCCAAGGACGAGCAGGGCAAGATGGAGGCCCGCATCTTCCACCTCCGGCAGATCCTCGACAGCGCGAAGGTAGGCGAGGCTCCCCGCGCCGAAGGCGTCGTCGGTCCTGGCATGACCGTGACGGTCCGCTTCGCCCGTGATGACGAGGAGGTCACCTTCCTGCTGGCCTCCCGGGAGGAGAGCGGCGCTCCCATCGACGTCTACTCGCCCAAGTCCCCGCTCGGGGCGGCGATCAACGGCAAGAAGATCGGCGAGAAGGCGACGTACACGCTGCCCAACGGCCGGCAGAACACCGTGGAGATCCTGGAGGCCGTGCCGTACATCGGCAACTGAGGCCACCCGCCCCGACGGCCGGGAATCCCGCGACGGATTGCGAGATTTCCGGCCTTGCGGCAATCTCGTCCGTGGACCGGACCAATGCCGCGGAAAGGGGTGAGGTCGTGCTCGAGCGCCGAGCGCGCTTCTCCACCTCCGTACGGAAGAGCGTCGCCAGGGCCGTGTCCGAGGCACGCCAGGATCTGGCCTACCGTCCCCGGCTGCCCCGCCCTCCGGCGCACCGCCTGCTGCGCTCCCGGGGGATCGTCTCTCTGCTCGCCGCCACGCTCGTCGCCGTCGTGGCCGCCGACCTGGTCGTCCTCGCCGACCTGAACTCTCCCACAGGCTCCGGGACGCTCGCCGTACAGCAGGAGCGCGGGGACGGGTACGTCGCGGCGACGAGGAACGCCGGCGACGCCGCCACGGGCGCTCAGAACGACCCAGGCGCTCAGAACGACCCCGGCGGCCAGAACGCCCCAGACCCGGGCGGCCAGGCCGCGCCGGCCGCGGTGGCGCCCCTGACCAAGCTGATCCGCCCGCACCTGTTCGTTGTGGCCCGGCGCCCCCTCACGGCCGAGGCGGTGGCCGAGGTGCGGCGGCAGAAGGGCGTCGCGGCGGCCGAGGTGACCGACGCGGCCGATGTCCTGGTGGACGGCAAGAAGGTGCCGACGATGGGCGTCGAGCCGTCCACGTTCCGTGCGTACACCCCCAAGGGGACGGCCTCGTCGGACGGGCTGTGGAAGAACATCGCCGCCGGTGACATGGCCGTGTCGTTCGAGCTCGGCCATGACGGCGGCGTGAAGCTGGGGTCCTCTGTGGACGGGGGCGGCCGGCGACTGCGAATCGGCGCGTACGCCACGACGGGCATGGGCTCGATCGCCGCGATCGTGTCCCGGCAGACGGCGCGGTCGCTCGGCGTCCCGGAGGGCAACGCGCTGGTCGTGAGCGCCCCCGACGTGGACTCGCGGAAGCTGCGGGCGCGGCTGCTCAAGGTCCTGCCCAAGGGCACCCAGGTGGCGACGATCAATCCGGTGGTGGTCGCCCCCCAGGGCCGCACGGTGTGGCCCTCCACCGCCTTCCTGTCCGCCGACCAGCTCCAGACGGCCCTGCAAGCGGCGGCGGGCAAGCTCGGCAGCCCCTACGTCTGGGGCGCCGAGGGCCCGGACAGCTTCGACTGCTCGGGGCTGGTGCAGTGGGCGTACGGGCAGGCGGGCGTGCGGATGCCGCGGGTGGCCGCCCAGCAGTGGGCGAGCGGGCCGCAGATCCCGCTGTCCCAGGCGCAGCCGGGTGACCTGCTGTTCTGGCGCAACGATCCCACGAACCCCGGCTACATCTCCCACGTGGCGATCTACTGGGGCGGCGGGAAGATGCTGCACGCCCCCCACACCGGCGACGTGGTGCGCATCGCGAACGTCTACACGAAGAACCTCGCGGGCGTCGTACGGGTCAGCCCGGCCGTCTCCGCACGCGTACGCTGAGGCCCGGTCAGACCGGGAGCCCGGCCTCCAGATAGCCGAGCGCCTCGTCGAGGAGGTCGGGCAGCGACGTCGCGCCGTTCTCGTCGACCCACGCGAAGAGGACCGGCAGCATGACTCCTATGACGGCCCCGACCAGCGTGCGCACGGCGGGGTCGCGCGGGTCACCGCCCACCCGCTCGGCGACCGCGCCGGCGAGCATGTCGATCGTCGCGAACAGGTTGTCCACGGTCCGGGCCCGCAGAGCGGGGACGCTGGTGGACAGCTTCATCCGGGTGAGGGTCATGTCGATCTCGGATGGAGGGATCGAGCCGAACGCCGAGCGGAACGCGGCGCGAATGGCGGTCAACGGGGGCAGATCGGACGGCTGGGCCTTGATCGCCGCTACGAGCATGGGGTCGTAGTCGTCCTGGATGACCACGTCCTCCTTGGTGGGGAAGTAGCGGAAGAACGTGCTCGGTGAGACCTCGGCGGCCTCGGCGATCTGCTCCACCGTCGTGGCCTCGTACCCCTGCTCGGCGAACAGCTTCAGGGCCTCGTCCTGGATCGTCCGCCGGGTCTTGGCCTTCTTCCGCTCCCGCAGACTCATCACGGCGGGCCCGGCGGTGTGATCGGAGGGGCCGGAGGACAGGTCAGCGGGCCGCGGTGAGGTCATGCCCTGATTGTGCCGTCTTCGTGAGCGCGAGCGTACGCCTCGGCAGGAAGATCACCATGAGGACGGCGGCCAGCAGGGCCGCGGCGCCGCACAGCAGCAGGACCAGGTCCATCGCCCCGGTGAAGGACTCCCGGGCCGCGCGCAGCAGCGCGGAGTCGCCGGTCCCCGCCGCCACGGCGACGGCGGCGGCGACGGAGTCGCGCGCGGCGGCCGGCGCGCCGGAGGGGAGCGCGCCGACGTAGGCGGCCGACAGGATGCTGCCGAGCGCGGCGACGCCGAGCACCCCGCCGACCTGGCGCATCGTCTGCAGCGTCGCGGAGCCCGCGCCGGTCCTGTCCTCGGGCAGGACCGCGAGCGTGCCGTCCATGGCGGGGATCATGGCCAGGCCGACGCCGGCCCCGAGGACGGCCAGCCACGTCGCGACGAACGGGTAGCCCGAGCTGACGCCGGTGGTCGCGCCCAGCCCGAAGCCGGCGGCCAGGACGACCAGCCCTCCCGTCATGACCGCGCGCAGGCCGAAACGGGCGGTGAGCCGCTCGCCGGCCAGGCCGCCGACCATGAGCCCGGCCACCATCGGGATCACCCGCACGCCGGTGCCGAAGGCGTCGTGGCCGAGCACGGCCTGCAGGTGCTGCGGCACGACGAACAGCACGCCGGTCATCCCCAGGCTGACGAGGGTCGCGCCGACCGCGCCCCAGAGGAACACCCGGTTGCCGAACAGCCCGAGGTCCATCATCGGCCGCCGCGTCCGTGCCTCCACACCGGCGAAGGCGACCAGCAGCACGGCGCCCGCCCCCAGCCCCGCCAGCACGCGGGGGTCGCCCCAGCCGTCGGCAGGGGCCTGGATGAATCCGTACACGAGGGCGGCGAGGCCGGTGACGGACAGGACCGCGCCGGGGACGTCGAGCCGGGACGGCGAGGCCGCGCGTGACTCGGGGACGAAGACGATGGCCGCGACCAGGGCGATCACCACCACGGGGATGTTGATGAGGAAGATCGAGCCCCACCAGAAGTGGTCGAGCAGGTAGCCGCCGACGAGGGGGCCCAGCGGCAGGCCGAGGGCCATGGCGGCGGTCCAGATCGCGATCGCCCGGCCCCGCTCGGCCGGCGGGAAGATCACCGGCAGGATCGACGTGGACAGGGGCATGATGACGGCGCCGCCGGCGCCCATGAGAGCCCGCGCGGCGATGAGGGCGCCGGTGCCGCCGGCGAAGGTGGCGACCAGCGAGGCGAGCCCGAACGCCGCGAGGCCGATCAGCAGCAGGCGTTTGCGGCCGTAGCGGTCGCCGAACGCGCCTGCGGGGAGCATCAGGGCGGCGAACGGGACCATGTACGCGTCGAGGATCCACTGCAGATCGCCGGTCGTGGCGTGCAGTTCCGTCGCCAGCGTGGGGAGCGCGACGTTGAGGATCGTCGCGTCGAGGCCGATGACCAGCACGCTGAGGACGAGGGCGCCGAGCGCGCCCCATCGAGAAGTGGAAGTAACCATAAATTGAAAGTAGCTCTCAAAAACTAGTTTCTGTCAACTCCTTGCCGACGCGGAGATACGATGTAATCTTGATTACATGGATGCAGAAGAACAGTTGAGAGGGTGGTTCACCGGCCGCCTCCCCGCAGAGTGGTTCACCGGCCGGCCCGAGATCGTCCTCGATCGCGAGGAGGTCACCGTCGTCGGCACGCTGCCCGCGCTCACGGTCGTGGAGGGGCTGCCGGATCTCGAGCGGGTCGCCGCGCTGGAGGGGTACGTCGAGCGATTCCGCGAGGAGACCCGCGAGCGCCGCATGGACATCGCCAGGGAGGCCGAGCACCGGTTCCGCCGCAAGGTGTCGTGGGGGGTGGTCGCCGAGGGTGAGACGGTGATGTTCACCACACTGTCGGTCCCGGTCATGACCCGGCTCCGGCAACCCGAGCGCCAGGTGCTGGACACGCTCGTCGCGGCGGGAGTCGCGCGCAGCCGCAGCGACGCCCTGGCCTGGTGCGTCAGGCTCGTCGGCAAGCACACCGACACGTGGCTCGCTGACCTGCGCGACGCCCTCCAGCATGTGGACAGAGTCAGGGCCGAGGGGCCGGGCCTGGTGGACTGAACCAATTCGCCGAAAGGTCTGGACCATTCGCATTGGCCTATACCAATGTGTAAGCCGGGGGAGGTGGGTACGGAAAAGGGGACGTTACTTAGAGGTGGCCAAAGTGGGTAGGCTCCCACGCACCTTCACGGTCTCTGCCAGGGCATACGTCCATCAGGGGCCGCAGGCGCCGAATGTCGCCCAATTCGCGGAGTGGAAACTCGATGGTCTACTCCAATTGGATCCGGCGGCTATTCATCGCCGATGATGATTTGGCCCTGAGAGATTAAGGAGCCGCCCCCGTGTCCGTTTCAGTAGAGGTACCGACTCCCACCACCCGCCGGGAGCTCGCCGCCTGGGTCGGCCGGATCGCGGAGCTGACCCGGCCCGACCGGATCGAATGGTGCGACGGTTCCGAGGCCGAGTGGACCCGGCTGACCAACCTGCTCGTCGAGAAGGGCACCTTCACGCGGCTGGCCAAGCGGCCCAACAGCTTCCACGCGGCCTCCGACCCCGGCGACGTCGCCCGGGTCGAGGACCGGACGTTCATCTGCTCCGAGCGTGAGGAGGACGCCGGGCCGACGAACAACTGGATCGCCCCGGCGGAGATGCGCCGCACGTTCGCCACGCTGTTCAAGGGATGCATGCGCGGCCGCACGATGTACGTGGTGCCGTTCTGCATGGGGCCCCTCGGCGGCGAGATCTCCCAGCTGGGAGTGGAGATCACCGACTCGCCGTACGTCGTGGTGTCCATGCGGGTCATGACCCGGATGGGCGAGCAGGCGTTGCGCCTCATCGAGGACAGGGGCGACTACGTCAAGGCGGTCCACTCCGTGGGCGCGCCGCTGGAGCCCGGCCAGGCGGACGCGCCGTGGCCGTGCAGCACGACGAAGTACATCAGCCACTTCCCCGAGACCCGCGAGATCTGGTCGTACGGCTCCGGCTATGGCGGCAACGCGCTGCTGGGCAAGAAATGCTACGCGCTGCGGATCGCGAGCGTGATGGCGCGCGACGAGGGCTGGCTGGCCGAGCACATGCTGATCCTGAAGCTCACCCCGCCGCAGGGGGAGCCGCGGTATGTCACGGCGGCCTTCCCGTCGGCCTGCGGCAAGACCAACCTCGCCATGCTCCGGCCGGCGATCCCCGGCTGGAAGGTCGAGACGATCGGCGACGACATCGCGTGGATGCGTTTCGGCGAGGACGGCCGCCTGTACGCCATCAATCCCGAGGCCGGCTTCTTCGGCGTCGCGCCGGGCACCGGGGCCACCACGAACGCCAACGCCGTCGAGACGCTGTGGGGCAACAGCATCTTCACGAACGTGGCCCTGACCGACGACGGCGACGTGTGGTGGGAGGGCCTGACCGACGAGCCCCCCGCCCACCTCACCGACTGGCGGGGCCGGTCCTGGACGCCCGGCTCCGGCGAGCCCGCCGCCCACCCGAACGCCCGGTTCACCACTCCCGCCGGGCAGTGCCCGACCATCGCCCGCGAATGGCAGGATCCAGCCGGCGTGCCCATCTCGGCCATCCTGTTCGGCGGCCGCAGGGCGACCGCCGTGCCGCTCGTCACCGAGTCGCTGAGCTGGCGGCACGGCGTGTTCCTCGGCGCCGGCGTGGCGTCGGAGAAGACCGCCGCCGCCGAGGGCAAGGTGGGCGAGCTGCGCCGCGACCCGTTCGCGATGCTGCCGTTCTGCGGCTACAACATGGGCGACTACTTCGCCCACTGGATCAAGGTCGGGGCGGCGGCGGACCCGGCGAAGCTGCCGCGCATCTACTACGTCAACTGGTTCCGCAAGGACGCGAACGGCCGGTTCCTGTGGCCGGGCTTCGGTGAGAACATCCGCGTGCTGAAGTGGATCGTCGAACGGCTGAACGGCACGGCCGGCGCGGTGCCGAGCCCCATCGGCAACCTGCCGGCCGCCCTCGACACCGAGGGGCTGGACATCCCTCCGGAGGACATGAGGACCCTGCTGGGCGTCGATCCCGAGGTGTGGCGTGAGGAGGCCGCGCTGATCCCGGCCCACTTCGAGGTCTTCGGCGACCACATGCCCCGGGAGCTGTGGGAGGAGTACCACGCCCTGGTGGAGCGGCTCGGCTGACTCCGCCCCCCAGGGCCGTACGGCCCGCGCGTGACCGCCCTGCCGGCGGCCCCGCGCGGGCCGTTTTCGTGTTCGGGCGAGCGAGGCCGTAACACTCGGACGCGACCGGCCATGTGTGAGTCGCGACCCTCTCAACGCGAAGGAGCGGCATGGGACCGCCCGACCCCCGACAGCGCTTCGAGGAGATCTACGTGACCTACTACCCGGCCCTGATGGGCTACGTCCGGCGGCGTACCGGCACACCGGACGACGCGGCCGACGTGCTGGCCGAGACGTTTCTGGTCGCATGGCGCAAGGTGAACGACATCCCCGCCGGCCATGAGGCCCGGCTGTGGCTTTACGGCGTGGCACGGCGGGTGCTCGCCGGCCGCCGCCGTGAGGCCGTTCGCCACGACGACATGGCCGTCCGCCTCCGCGCGGAGCTGGCGTTGTGGACCGAGCCACCTCCCGACCCCGATTTCGACGCCGTGCGGGAGGCGTTCGGGCGGCTGAAGGACGACGACAGAGAGGTGCTCTCGCTCACGGGCTGGGAGGGCCTCAACACGGCTGAGATCGCCACGGTGCTGGGCTGCTCCCCGGGAACAGCCCGCATCCGTCTGCACCGAGCCAGGAAGCGCCTTGCCCGCGAGCTCGGCGCCGGCGGTCTCGACCTGTCCCGGTACGGCTCACGAGCCACCACGCTTGGAGGAGGACGATGATGGAGACCGACGTCGATCACCTGATCGCGAAGATCGACCCCGGCTCAGGCCCCGGCATGACCCCGGGCGGGCATGAGCTGCTCGAGGAGATCACCGCCTCCTCGCCGGCGCCGGTCCCCGAGCGGTCGCCGTGGATCCGCCGGCGGGTTGCCCTGCCGATCGCCGCCGCGGCAGCCGCTCTCGCCGTGGGCTGGGTCCTGCCCGCAGGGCTGACCGGCATCGCGCCCAGCTCGGCGGCCGCCCTGGACGTCGCGCGCGAGGGCGGCGACTACGTCATCACGGTCAAGGACCTGTACGCCGCCCCCCAGCGCTACCAGGAGCAACTGCGCGGCCTCGGTCTCGACATCACGCTGAAGGTCGTGCCCGCGACGCCGGCCAGGGTCGGGACCAACATGGCCATGCCAGAGGTCTCCGACGACCAGGCCATCACGACGATCGAAGGTCCGGGCGACTGCCTGCGGCGCGACTCGTGCACGCTCGGGATCAAGGTCCCCGAGGGCTATCACGGGAAGATGACGATCCTGCTGGCCCGCAAGGCCCGGCCCGGCGAGAACTATCAGATGATCGCCCCGATCGACGCGCCGGGCGAGCCCCTCCATTGCACGGGCTACACCGGCAAGACCGTCGACGAGGTGAGGTCCCTGCTCCAGGCGCGCGACGTGACCGAGATCCGGTACGCGACGAGTGGAGGCGGCCGGGACGAGGTGCCCGGCTCGTGGATCGTCCACGACGGCGTCATGTCGGCGCCCGACCGGGCCCTTCTGCTGGTCGGCCCCACACAGGAGCGTCCGGACGCCCCGGGGCCGGTCGCCTCACCCGACCCCTGCCGCCCCGCCTGACGATCGGCCGCCATGCCCCGGGACCCGCAGGCGTACAGAGGGGAACCTTTCCCGGCGGGTGCTTCGTCTACCTGGTAGACGGGGCGCCCGCCTGTTCGTTCCGCGCCCCCTCCTTCCCCCAGGGGGGCACATGGAGATCGTGCTCGTCATCGCCGCGCTCGCGGTCGCCGTTCTCGTCGGGTCCACGGCGTCCACGCTGAGTCGCGAGCACCGCAGGATCCGCTCGGTGACGGCCGTCGGAAGAAACGACCTCGATCCGTACGAGCTGGCCTACCTGGCGGGCGGGCCGCGCCGCGTGATCAACACGGCGATCGCGGCGCTGTCCGCCCAGGCTCTCGTGCGCGTCTCGCGAGGCGGCAGGGTCACCGTTGTCGCGGGTACGCACACGCCCTCGCCGTACGCCGTCGAGCAGGCGGTGCTGGACTGCGCGGCGGCCCCCGGAGGACGGACGGCGGGCGAGATCCGGCACGAGGTCGGCGACGGCGTCGTCCTGACCGGGCTGAAGAACCGCCTCATCGGTCAGGGCTTCCTGCTGCCGGACGGCTCGGTCGTCGAGCCCCGCCGCCTCAGCGCGCGACTGCTCCTCCTCGCGGTGCTCGCCCTCGGCGTCGAGGCCGTGTCGCTCGTCCTCGTCGCGTCCGGTCTCGCGCTCTGGGGCCCGGCGTCCGTGGCGGCCCTGCTCGTGACGGGCGTGTCCGGCGTGTACGGCCTGAGCACCCAGATCCGGCACTCCCGCTCCTTCGGCGACCCGTTGACCTCCCCCGGGCGCGAAGCGCTCCGGCAGGCCCGGTCCCGCCACCGGCCGGAGGCCGCCCGCGTGGGTACAGGCGATGTCGCCTTCCCCGCCCTGGTCGGCGGCGTGGCCCTGTTCGGCCTCAGCGAGCTGGGCGACCCGGTCGTCGCCGCCGAGATCGCCGCTGAGGAGAGCCGGGCCCGTAGCCAGGGGACGGGCTGCGCCGCCGGCGCCTGCGGGGGAGGCGGCGGCCACGGCTCGGACCCGGGCTCGGGCGGGTGGGACTTCGGCTCCGGGGGTCACCACGGCGGCCACTCCGGCTGCGGAGGCTCCAGCGGGTGCGGCGGGGCGAGCGGCTCCAGCTCCTGCGGCGGCTCCAGCTCCTGCGGCGGATCGAGCTCCTGCGGTGGATCGAGCGGCTGCGGCGGCGGTGGTTGCGGCGGCGGCGGTTGTGGCGGCGGAGGCGGCGCGTGAGGGCCGGACGGGCCGATCACCGGCCGCGAGCGTGGTGGCCGGGCTCACGCACCGGCGACACACCGGAGCCCGACGTGGGCGAGACCCCTGACCGCGTGGCGGCGTCAGGCGCCGATGGGGTCCATGGGCGCACGCCGGGGCCGGGCGTGGAGACGTCCGGTGCCGGTGAGGCGGCCCGGGTCCACGGGGACGCTCCGGGTCTTGGCGTGGGGATCGGCTGGCGGCCGGAGATCGATCTGACCGTTGAGCGGCTGCCCGGCGTCGGATTCGTCGAGGTGATCGCGGAGAACGTCGCCCCGGCCCGGCTGCCCGAGTCGCTGTCCGTGCTGCGCGACCGCGGGGTGCCGGTCGTGCCCCACGGGGTCGGACTCGGCGTCGGCGGGGCCGACCGGCCCGATCCGTCGCGGCTGGCGCATCTGGCCGCCTGCGCCGAGGCGCTCGGCGCACCCCTGGTGAGCGAGCACCTGGCCTTCGTAAGGGGCGGAGGCATGGAGGCCGGGCACCTGCTGCCCGTCCCCAGGACCCGTGAGGCGCTGTCGGTGATCGTGGAGAACGTACGGCTCGCGCAGGCCGCCCTGCCCGTACCCCTGGCGCTGGAGAACGTGGCCGCCCTGTTCGGCTGGCCCGGCGACGAGCTGACCGAGGCGCAGTTCCTCGGCGAGCTCGTCGAGCGGACCGGTGTGAAGCTGCTCGTCGACGTGGCGAACCTCTACACCAACCAGGTCAATCTCGGGCTGGACGCGCGTGAGGCCCTCGACGCCCTGCCGCTGGACGAGGTGGCGTACGTACACGTGGCGGGCGGGCACGCGCACGACGGGGTGTGGCACGACACCCACACCTCGTCGCCGCCCGAGGAGGTGCTGGCCCTGCTGTCGGACCTGTGCGCCCGGGTCACGCCTCCCGGCGTGCTGCTGGAGTGGGACGGGGCCTACCCGAGCGACGCGGCGCTCGGCGCCGAGCTCGGCCGGATCGACCGCGCGATCTCCCGTGGCTGACTCGGCCACGCCCACCGTCCCCGGCACACCGGCGCGGACACCGCACGCCGCCGGGACGCAGGACGTACCGCGTACGCCGGAGACGCCGGACGTGCTGGACGCGCTGGACGCGCCGGACGCCAGGGCGTCGCTCGCGGCGGCCCAGGCCGGGCTGCTGGCCGCGCTCGTCGCGGGCGCGGGCGTCCCGGACGGCTTCGACGCGGACCGGGTGCGGATCCAGGCGCACGCCTTGGTGAACAAGCGGAGCGGCTCGGTCGCCAGCGCGCTGCCCGGCCTCGCCAGGACGCTCGGCGCCGATTTCGGCCGGCTCTTCGCCGCGTACGCCGCCGGGCGTCCCAAGCCCGAAGGGGGCTCGGGCGCCGACGCGCGGGCCTTCGCGGAGTGGCTGGAGGAGCGCTGACCAGGGGCCGGAGCGCCCGCTTTCCGAGGCCACGAGCCCGGAGCGACCTCCGAAAGGGCCGGGCACGCCCGGCGCCCGCGATAATTGGCTGACCGAACCCTACGGTCGTGAGGAAGAGGACTGGATGAGCGTGCGCGATCTCGTCTACAAACTGTACGAGCGCATGCTCGAGCGGAAGCTGTCCTCGGTGCAGATTCCCCGGCATGTGGGCGTGATCGTCGACGGGAACCGCCGCTGGGCGCGCGCCATGGGCCTGCGCGACGTGAACCGCGGGCACCAGAAGGGCGCCGACAAGATCTCCGAGCTCCTGGTGTGGTGCCGGGAGGCCGGCGTCGAGTACGTGACGCTGTGGCTGCTGTCCACAGACAACCTCACCAGGGACAAGGCCGAGCTGGAGCCGCTGCTCCAGGTCATCGAGGGGCTGGTGCAGGACCTCGTCGAGCAGGGCTGGCATGTCACGCCGATGGGCTCGCTCGACCTGCTGCCCGATCACACCGCTCGTGTCCTCAAACACGCGAAAGAAACCACATCGCATCGTCCAGGGCTGATTGTGAACGTTGCGGTTGGGTATGGAGGAAGACGTGAGATCGCTGATGCGGTGCGCTCCCTCCTCCAGGAGCACGCCAGCAAGGGCGCGAGCATCGAGGACCTCGTGGAGGTCCTCGACGTCGAGCACATCGCGGAGCATCTCTATACGCGCGGACTACCCGATCCGGATCTCGTCATCCGGACCTCGGGAGAGCAGCGGCTCTCCGGTTTCCTGCTCTGGCAGAGCGCCCACTCCGAGTTCTACTTCTGCGAGGCCTACTGGCCTGACTTCCGCAGAGTCGACTTCCTGCGGGCACTCCGCTCATATGCCGCGCGTCACCGTCGGTACGGCTCCTGAAACGGTTCGTGAACAGCGTCTTCCGGTCATGTTTCGCCTATTGGGCCGGACGCGTTCGTTACGTACCTTGGTAGGGGAGCGGCCATCGAGGGGATCGATGGCCAACACCCCGGGAGAGGGCCCGTCCTTGCGACACATCTGTGCGAGGCAGTCCGGAGTCCCGGCCTGCTCGCGCAGGTCATGGGCCCGGTCCGTTCACCACCAGTCAAGGCAGGGCGCCTACCTCCGGCGCCCGGGGGAGAACGCGTGGCATTGTCCTCGAGCAACCCGTCCGCATCTCGTACCTACGTTCTGGACACCTCCGTACTGCTCGCCGACCCGGCGGCGATGAGCCGCTTCGACGAGCACGAGGTAGTGATTCCAGTCGTCGTCATCACGGAACTGGAGGCCAAGCGCCACCATCCAGAACTGGGTTACTTCGCGCGTGAGGCGCTCCGGTTCCTCGACGACCTGAGGGTGCGGCACGGACGGCTGGATGACCCGATGCCGATCGGCGACGGAACCATCCGGGTCGAGCTGAACCATAGTGATCCATCGGTCCTCCCGGCGGGGTTCCGCCTGGGCGACAACGACACCCGCATCCTGATCGTCGCGCAGAACCTCGCCCGCGAGGGGCGCGACGTCGTGCTGGTGTCGAAGGACCTTCCCATGCGGATCAAGGCCGCGTCCCTCGGCCTCAGCGCGGAGGAGTACCGCGCGGGGATGGTGGTCGAGTCCGGCTGGACCGGCATGGCGGAGCTCCAGGTCACCACGGAGGAGGTCGAGGCCCTGTTCGAGGGCGGCACCGCCGAGCTCGACGAGGCGCGCGACCTGCCCTGCCACACCGGCCTGCGCCTGCTGTCCGCGCGCGGCTCGGCGCTCGGCCGGGTCATGCCGGACAAGTCGGTACGGCTCGTCCGCGGGGATCGCGAGGTCTTCGGCCTGCACGGCCGGTCGGCCGAGCAGCGGATCGCTCTCGACCTGCTGATGGACCCGGACGTCGGCATCGTCTCGATGGGCGGCCGCGCGGGCACCGGCAAGTCGGCGCTGGCACTGTGCGCGGGCCTGGAGGCCGTGCTCGAACGCCGCCAGCACCGCAAGATCATCGTCTTCCGGCCCCTTTACGCGGTGGGCGGCCAGGAGCTCGGCTACCTGCCCGGCTCGGAGAACGACAAGATGGGCCCGTGGGCCCAGGCGGTCTACGACACCCTGGGGGCCGTCACCACGCCGGAGGTCATCGAGGAGGTCCTCGACCGGGGCATGCTGGAGGTCCTCCCGCTGACCCACATCCGCGGCCGCTCCCTGCACGACGCCTTCGTGATCGTCGACGAGGCGCAGTCGCTGGAGCGCGGGGTGCTGCTCACCGTGCTGTCGCGGATCGGCGCCAACTCGCGGGTCGTGCTCACCCACGACATCGCCCAGCGCGACAACCTGCGGGTGGGCCGGCACGACGGCGTGGTGGCCGTGGTGGAGAAGCTCAAGGGCCACCCCCTGTTCGCGCACATCACGCTGACCAGGTCCGAGCGGTCGCCGATCGCCGCCCTGGTGACCGAGTTGCTGGAGGACATCACGGTCTAGCGCGCGTCACGGCGGCAGATGGCCGTCCTGCGGAGTCAGATCCCAGTACTCCCGGCAGGTGTGGATCTTCAAGGGTCCCGTCCTGTCGGGAGTGGCGTGGGCGATCTCCACGGCCCAGATCTCCGGGCGCAGCCGCGCCGTACAGGTGATCTGGGCCATCGCCGTCCTGGAGAGCCTCCAGCCGCTCACGAACAGCCGCATGCGCAGGCTCAGGATGTTGTCGGGGTCGTTGCGGCTGCCCGCGTCAGGGGCGTAGCGGACGAGCTGCACCTGGGCCAGCGTTAGCCCGCTCAGCGCCGTGGACAGCCCCGTCGGCGGCTGCCCTCTGGCCTTGAACAGGGCTGTCATGATGTCGTTGACGTGGCGGGACCGCGCCGCGACGACCGTGGGCACCAGCTGTCCGTCCCGGACGAGATAGATCGTCACGAGAGTCGGCGTGCCGGTCACGAGGGGCGCCGGGCCGGCGTCCCGCACGCCCGTCGGCGCCACCCCGCACGCCGCCGCCCCGCAGGCCATCAGCAGGAGCAGTGCCGCCAGCGTGAGCCCGGCACGTACGCGGGCCCTCATGGCCTCGGGATCCACAGCCGGAAGAGCGTCCCCGGATCCTGCCGCTCCACGGTGAGCCTGCCGGAGTGCAGCGCGGCGTTGGCCTTGGCGATGGCCAGCCCGAGCCCGCTGCCCACGCTCCTCGCGCGGTCCGTGCCGGCCTTGTAGAACCGGTCGAAGACGTGGGGGAGCACGTGGTCGGGTATGCCGCTCCCGTGGTCGCGCACGGTCACCTCCAGCCCGCCGTCACGCAGGCGTGCGCCGACCAGCACCGGAGGGGCGCCGTGGTGCAGCGCGTTGCCGACCAGGTTGGCCACCATCACGTCGAAGCGGCGGGCGTCCAGCGAGAACGTCATGCCGACGGGGACGGTCAGCTTCACCTGGTCGGCCCATCCGCGGACCTCCAGGCAGTCGGCCAGCGTGTCGCCGACGTCCACGGTCTCCCGCCGCAGCACGGCGGCCCCGGCGTCGAAGCGGCTGATCTCGATGAGGTGCTCGACGAGCACGCGCAGACGGTCGATCTCGCGGACGACGATCCGCACGGCCTGGCCGGCGTCGGCGGGAAGGTCCTCGGCGTCCTCGGAGAGCATGTCCGTCACGGCGGTCATCGCGGTGAGCGGGGTGCGCAGCTCGTGTGAGACGTCCGCGACGAACCGCCGCGACCGCGACTCCAGCGTCCGCAGCTCGGAGACCGTGTCCTCAAGCGCCGCCGCGGTCTCGTTGAACGTGGCGGTCAGCTCCGCCAGCTCGTCCTTGCCCCGTACGGGAAGGCGGACGTGCAGGTCGCCGGCGCCGAGCGCGCGGGCGGCGGCGCCGAGCCTGCGCACCGGCAGCAGCACGCGGCGGGCCGACAGCAGGGCCACGGTGAGGGCGATGGTCAGCGTGATCCCGCCGGCCTGGGCGAGCGCGGTCCAGAGCCGGAAGAGAACGCGCTCCTCCTCGCCCAGCGGGACGAACACGTAGGCCGTCAGCCCGGTGGGACGGGCCGCGCTCTCCTGGGTGACGCGCTGGATCTGGGTCGCGACGATCAGCCAGGGCTCGTTCCTGAGCTGGAGCCGCTGGTATACCAGCCTGCGCGCCGCCTGCCAGCGGAGCTGGTCGGGCACGTCGGCCATGCTGAAGACCGCGCCGGCGCTCGACCGCCGCTGGTCGCCGTAGGTCACGATGACCGTGCGTTCCGGGGCTTCGAGCGCGCTCACGATGCCGCCCAGGTCCTCGTCGGTCACGGTCGTGCCGCTGGGCCATACCACGTCGCTCGCCCCGACCGGCAACGCGATCTTGGACAGCGTCTCCCGCACGTCGGCGACCGCGCTCCGCTCGGTCCGGTCGAGGAGCTCCCTGCGGACGAGCTGGTAGCCCAGCCCGGCGACCATGGCCGAGGCGGTGACGGCCACGAGCGTGAAGGTGATGACCAGCCGCGCCCGCAGCCCGGTCGGCAGCCAGGTCATGGCGGGCTGAAGCGGTATCCGAAGCCCCGCACGGTGTGGATGTAGACCGGATCGGCGGGGATCGGCTCGATCTTGGCCCGGATGCGCTGCACGCACGCGTCGACCAGCCGGGAGTCCGCGACGTGGGTGTGGTCCCAGACGGCGCGCAGCAGGTAACGGCGGTTGAGCACCTGCCCGGGGTGGCGGACGAGCTCCAGGAGCAGCCGCAGCTCGGTGGGGGTCAGGTGCACCTCCTTGCCGGCCAGGCTCACCTTGAGCGCCCCCCGGTCGACGACCAGGTCGCCGAAGGCCACACGGTCGGCCGAGGCGGACTCGAGCCGGCGCAGGACGGCGCGTATCCGCGCGTCCAGCACCCGGGGCTCGACGGGCTTGACGACGTAGTCGTCGGCGCCCGCCTCCAGCCCCACGACCACGTCGAGGTCGTCGCCGCGTGCGGTGAGCAGGATGATCGGCAGCGAGTCGAGCTTGCGGATCCGCCGGCACACCTCCACCCCGTCGATCCCGGGAAGCATGACGTCGAGGATGACGATCTCCGGGCGCCGGGCGCGGACGTGGTCCAGCGCCTCCTCCCCGGTCGCGTACGCGGTGACCGAGTGGCCCTGCCGGGTGAGTGCGAGCTCGAGCCCGGCCCGGACGGAGGGGTCGTCTTCGACCAGGAGGATGCCTGCCACCCGGTCATTATGGGGCGGACCTCAGCAATTCCCCTATTTGTCCCGAGACTGGAACCGGCCGATCACGGCATCCTCATGAAGAGGGAGGAGGCTGGGACGGCCCCCCCATGCGCATTCCGCCGAAGCGACCTGTGACCAAAATCACACTTTCGAGGAAAGCCCAAGTGGGAGGCCTGAAGGTCAAGAGAACACCAACGGACTTTCATGTTCTGGTTGCGCAACACCCCCCAACGCAGGGCAAGCTCATAGGCCGTGAGTCATGGCCCGCAGCTCAAGGAGCGCCCGCCCACGCCCCGTTCCCGCTCAAGGCGGGGAGGCGGCCGGTCGGGGCCGGGCTGGCTGACGCCCAAGCGCGTCGCCATCCTGTGTGTCACCGTCGCGGTCATCGCCGGGGGCACCGCCTATGTGGTGCGTACGGCCATCGACAACGCCGCCGCGCCCCGCAATCCGCTGGAGCTGCCCGACATCCTGGCCGCCGACCCCTATCAGCCCAACCCCGCGAACGACCTGCTCAAGGAGCAGGCCGTCCAGGCGCTCAAGAGGTCCAGGCTCAAGGACAGCCGCGACACGCGCCGGCTCGACCCGGTCAAGATCGTGCCGACGGCTCCCGCGGGCGCCGGCCTGGGCCCGGCGAACTTCCCGCCCGGTTCCACCCCCGACCCCGGCAGCAACAAGGCACTCGGCAAGGAGATGGCCGAGGCGCGCGGCTGGGGCGGCGACTGGGGGTGCCTGGAGAAGCTCTGGGACCGGGAGAGCCACTGGAACGAGCGGGCGATGAACCGCTACAGCGGCGCGTACGGCATCCCGCAGGCCCTTCCCGGCGGCAAGATGTCGAGCGCGGGCTCCGACTGGCAGACGAACCCGGCGACCCAGATCAAGTGGGGTCTCGGCTACATCGCGGCCCGCTACAAGACGCCCTGCGGCGCGTGGGCGCACTCCCAGGCCACCGGCTGGTACTGATTCCCGCGGGGTCGAAACTCTGGTCAGGATTTCTCGACCTTTCGGCAAGGCTGCCCGGCTCCCCCCTGCCCGCGCTGCACCCTTGGGCGCATGGGTGTGAAGGTCAGCGTGGTTGTGCCCGTGTCCGACCCCGGGCTGTCCAACGACGCGTTCGGCACGGGCGTGCGCTCGCTGCTGGAGCAGTCGCTGCCGCCGGACGAGTACGAGGTGATCTTCGCCGACGACGGGTCCACCGACGGGACCCGCAGGCGGCTCGACGCGATCGCCGCGCACCGCACGAACGTCCGCGTCCTGCATCTCGACCACAGCGGCTCTCCGGCGCGCGGGCGCAACGTGGGCCTGTCGGTGGCCAGAGGTGAGTACGTCTACCTGCTGAACCAGTACGACCGGCTGGAGCACGGCGCGCTGGAGCGGATGTACCGCATGGCGGTCGACACCGACGCCGACGTGCTCGTCGGCAGGCTGGTGGACGGCGGCCCGCCGCAGGCGGCGTTCGCGCGCGGCCGTGACCGCGCCGACGTCCTGCGCGACCACCTGCTGGCCCTGCCGACCGCGCACAAGCTGCTCCGCAGGGACTTCGTGGAGACCCACCAGCTCCGCTTCCCCGACCGCGCGCTGTCGGAGCAGGCGTTCGTGACCAGGGCGTACCTCGCCGCGAAGGTGATCGCGGTCCTGGCCGACGAGATCTGCTGCCACCTCGGCCCCGCCGAGGCGGAGGAGCCGGACGCCGAGGCGCTGTACGACGGGCTGAACGCGCTGTTCGACATCGTCGACGCGCACACCGAGCCGGGACGGCAGCGGGACCGGATCCAGGCGCACTGGTACCGGACGCTCGGGCTGCGCCGCCTCGGGGGCGCCGGCTTCGTGGCGGCGGCCCCGGACGAGCGCGTGGTGCTGTTCTCGTTCCTGCGCCGGCTCACGGTGGACCGCTTCCCCGAGGCTCTGGACACGCATCTCCCGGTGCACCTGCGGGCCCGCGCGGCGTTGCTGCGCCAGGACCGCCTCGACGCGCTGGTGGAGCTCGCGCACGCGTCCAGGGGCAGCAGGCTCAGCGCCGAGCTGCGCGACCTGCGCTGGGAGCACGGCGTGCTCGTCTTCGACCTGAGCGTCGAGCTCCTGCACGCCGACGGGAGCCCCATGTGGTTCCGGGCGGAGGGCGACCGCCTCCTGTGGACGCCTCCCGCGCCGATCCCCGGGCTGCTCCCCGACGAGGCGGCCGACGTCACCGACGCGGTGCGCCGGGCCCGCATGGAGGTCTGCGTACGCGACGCCGAGAACGGCGTGATGTACCCGCTGCCGGTGAACTGCGCGGTGGGCCGCGCGGCGGTCGGCGGCCAGGTCCGGGTCTGGGCCGGCGGCGAGGCCCGTCTCGACGTGGGCTCGGCCGCCCTCGGGCGGCCGCTCGGGCCGGGCATGTGGGAGATCCACGTGCGCATGCGGGGCGTGCAGCCGGGCCGCACGCGGATCGGCCGTCCGGCGGCGCCGATGAGCTGCGCGGGCGCGCTGGCCGACCAGCCGAAGCGGCTCGTGGTGCCGTGCTGGTCCGAGCGGGGCGAGCTCGGCGTCTGCGTCGAGCCGAAGTCGTTCTCTGAGTCGATCGCGCTCGTCTCGTCGGGGGCGTCGGTGGCGCGGCAGGACGGGCACGTGTTCGTCGTCCTGCCCGTGCCGTATGTGCCGCCGAGCGGGGGTCCCGCCGCGGAGCTGGTGCTGCGCGAGCAGGAGGGGCGTGGCCGGAGCATGACCGTGCCGGCGCTGGTCGAGCCCGGGATCCCCGGGCGGCTGGCGGGCCAGCTCATCGCCAGGGTGCCCGTGAGCAGGGTCGGCGGGGACGAGTGCCTGGGGCCCGGCGCCTGGCGGCCGAGCCTGCGGGTGGACCAGAAGGACGTGGAGCTGCTGTTCGGGCTGGCCGTGGGCCGAGGCGGGCAGGTGGGCGTCCTGCCCGCCGGGGCGTCGCCGGTCCCGTCGCTGATGCGGCGGATCGCCGTGCGCGTCCTCGGTGACCGCCGCTCCGTACGGCTGGCGCGGGCCGTGCACGCGGGCCGCCGCCCGCACGGCGGCTGACCGGCGCGGGGGGGCTTGTGGCCCTCCCATACGGCTGCGTGCGAGGGGCTCAGCGGCCTCTGAGGTGGGTGAGGAGCGCCTGGCGGAACTCCTCCGGCCTCTCGATGTGGGGGCTGTGCCCGCTGCCCTGGACGACGACCTCGCGGTAGTCGCCGTAGCCGTCGAGGACGGCACGGGTCTGGGCGATCATCGGCTGCGCGGGCGTGCCGTCCCAGCCCGGCACCGCGCCGATCGCACCCAGGTGGGCGAGGTCGAACAGCGACGTGTCGGAGACGATCACGTCGTCGGCGCCTCTTATCCACAGGATCGGCGGCTTCGGGTCGATCGCGGCCAGATCGTCGATCCGGAAGTTCGTCGGAGCCAGCGTGTTCAGCACGCCCCGCTTGCCGGGAGCGATGCCCGGCCAGGCCTCCGCCGGCAGCGAGTCGCCCGGATAGTTGTCCTCCCCGACGCGGGTCGACAGCATCGACTCCACGAACGCGTCCTCCTCGTCGCCGAGGTCGGTGCCGGGGACGACGTAGGCGGTGCGGAGCACGGTGCGCGGGGAGACCGGGGAGTCGGCGGACCGGTCGCCCGCCCGCAGCGCCGCGACGAAGCCGAGGTTGACCGCCCCGCCGCCCGATCCGGCGCCGTCCGCGTGGTTCAGCGCGCCGTCCGGGCCGTGGGTGCCCCCGAAGCCGTACGGCGACACGGGGTTGACCAGCGTGGCGCTCCTGACCGCCTCGGGCCGGTCGCGCAGCGCCTGCATGACGACGCCGCCGCCGAGGCTCCACCCGACGAGATGGGCCGGCCCGATCACGTCCAGCAGGCCGAGGACGTCGTCGGAGTAGTCGCGCACCCCCCGGCTCGCGTCGACCGGCTCGGGGTCGGAGTCGCCGAACCCCCGCAGGTCCACTGCGTACGGCCGGAAACCGTCCGCGACGGCCGTCATCGTGGAGCGCCAGAAGACGCTCGACGAGACGTTGCCGTGGACGAACAGCACGGGGTCGCCGGTGGATCCGGGCACGGACAGGACGTTCAGGGTCAGGCGGGGCGTGCCGATCCGCTCGGCGGAGACGGGCGCGGGCGCAGGAGAGGTCATGGGGTGGCTCCCAGCGAGCAGGTGTTCTCGAGGTCGCCCGTTGCCGGGCGGGGGACGGTGGCACTCGGGGGCGGCGGGGTCCCGGCGCCGATCCAGGCCTCCAGCGCGGTGAAGGCGCTCCGGAAGCAGGGCAGCAGCGGCCGGAGCCGGTCCGGGTACGACGGGTAGAGGCCGTCGACGTGGGTGCCGCCGTCGATCCGGTAGTACCGGAACAGGCGGTCACGGTGACGGTCCCCGACCATGTCAGCGTAGACGTCGGAGGTGCGGGCGATGGGCAGCAGGGTGTCCAGGGTGCCGTGGACCGTGATCAGCGGCCGCTTGATCTTCCCGGTGAGCGACACCCTCGCCACGGCCTGCCGTACGGCGGCGGGCCTGCCGGTGTAGTCGTAGTCGGTGTCGCAGGCCGGGGTGCCGGTGGCGCAGAACGGCGTGCCCGCCTCGGCGTCGCCGTCGAACGACGGGTCGAACTCCTCGCGGTAGACCCGCTGGGTGAGGTCCCAGTAGTACTGGTAGTGGAACGGCCACAGGAACGCGGTCTCGGGCGAGAAGCCCGCGGCGGCCATCCCGGCGGCGTCGCCCTTCGGGTAGGCGCGCAGCGCGGGCGGCAGGAACGTCAGCAGGTTGGGCCCGTCCGGCGTCCAGAGCACGCCCTCCCAGTCGACACCGCCGTCGAACAGGTCGGGGCGGTTCTCCAGCTGCCAGCGCACCAGGTAGCCGCCGTTGGACTGGCCGGCCGCGATCGTCCGCCTGGGGGCCGTGCCGTACCGCTGACGCACGACCGCCTTGGCGGCGACGGCGAGCTGACTGACCCGGTGGTTCCACTCGGCGACGGCGTCGCCGGGGCGTGCGCCGTCCCGGTAGAAGGCCGCGCCGGTGTTGCCCTTGTCGGTCGCCGCGTACGCGTAGCCGCGCGCGAGCGCCCAGTCGGAGATCGTGAAGTCTCCTGCGTACGTCTCACGGTTGCCGGGGGTGCCGGTGACGACGAGGCCGCCATTCCACCGCTCCGGCAGGCGGATGACGAACTGGGAGTCGTGGTTCCAGCCGTGGTTGGTGTCGCCGGTGGAGGTGTCGGGGAAGTAGCCGTCGACCTGCGTGCCGGGCACGCCGCCCGGGTTGACGGCCCCGGCGGAGCTCAGGCCCGCCCAATCGGCCTGGTCGGTGTGGCCGGAGAGCAGCGTGCCCTTGGTGGTCAGGTCGTCCAGACACGCGGTGACCTGGTGCTGCGCACCCGGCACGGTGACCGGCGCGCAGGCGTCGGCGGACGCGGGGAGGGCCGCCGGGAGGGCCGCCGCCGCGATGAGGAGCGCGGCGGCCGGGCCGAGGAGGCGGCGGGGCATCAAGCCTCCTTCACGGTGGGCGCGGCGGCCATCGGGGTCAGGCCCGACGTCGGCTCGACGGCTCCGAGGTCCCGGTGGCGGGTCTCCCTGGCGATCAGCACCGCGATCAGCGTCAGCACCGCCGCGCCGGCCACGTAGACCGACACCGGCACGCTGGAGCCGTACGCGTCGAGCAGGGCGACCGCGATGAGCGGGGCGACGGCGCCGGCCACGATCGAGGCGAGCTGGTAGCCGATGGAGACCCCCGAGTAGCGCATGCGCGTGGCGAACAGCTCGGAGAAGAACGCCGCCTGCGGGCCGTACATCGCGCCGTGGAAGAGCAGCCCGACCGTCACCGCCAGCGTCACCAGGGCGAACGACTTGGTGTCGATCAGCGGGAAGAAGGCGAAGGCCCACAGGCCGATGCCCGCCGCGCCGAGCAGGTAGACCGGCCGCCGGCCCAGGCGGTCGGACAGCGCCCCCCACAGCGGGATGGTGACGAAGTGGACGGCCGAGCCGATCAGCACGGCGTTGAGCACGGTGCCCTTGGGCAGGCCGGCGGCGGTCGTCCCGTAGACGAGGACGAAGGCGGTCATCACGTAATAGGAGACGTTCTCGGCCATCCGCGCCCCGATCGCGATCAGCACGTCGCGCCAGTGGTGGCGCAGCACGCCGAGGATCGGGGCCTGCGGGGCGGGCTCCTGGCGGGCCAGGGCCTCGGTGAAGACCGGCGACTCGGTCACCGTGAGCCGGATCCACAGCCCGATCAGCACGAGCACGCCGGAGAGCAGGAACGCGATCCGCCAGCCCCAGGCGAGGAACGCCTCGTCGGTCTGGACGGCGGCGAGCACCGCCAGGACACCGGTGGCCAGCAGGTTCCCGCCGGGGGCCCCGGCCTGCGGCCACGACGCCCAGAAGCCGCGGTTGCGCGGCTCGCCGTGCTCGGAGACCAGCAGCACCGCGCCGCCCCACTCGCCGCCGAGGGCGAAGCCCTGCACCAGCCGCAGCACGGTCAGCAGCACGGGGGCCGCCACGCCGAGGGTGGCGTACGTCGGCAGGCACCCGATGAGGAACGTCGCGCCGCCCATCAGCAGCAGGCTGACCACGAGCAGCCGTTTGCGGCCGATCCGGTCGCCGAAGTGGCCGAAGACCAGCCCCCCGAGTGGCCGGGCGACGAAGCCGACGGCGTAGGTCAGGAACGCCAGCAGGGTCCCGGTGAGCGCGTCGGCGGTGGGGAAGAAGAGCTTGTTGAAGACGAGGGCGGCGGCGGAGCCGTACAGGAAGAAGTCGTACCACTCGATCGTCGTGCCGACGAGGCTGGCCCCGACGACCTTGCCGATGCGGGCGGATGGGGTGTTTGCCATGGGAACTCCTCGCATGGGGGGTTCCGCCACGGTATGCAGTGACCGGGGTCACTCCTATGGGTCGGCCACACACACCTCAGGCGCCGGGCATGTGGGTTCCCAGCCGGTGGAGCCGCAGTGCGAGCTGGATCTCCAGGGCCCGCTCCGGCTCCTGCCAATCGGGGCCGAGGAGCCGGCCCACCCGGTCGAGCCGCTGCGTCACCGTGTTCACGTGGATGTGCAGGGCCTCCGCCGTACGGGACAGGGACCCGCCGGTGCCGAAGTAGGCGGTCAGCGTCCGGACCAGGGTGGTGCCGCGCCGGGCGTCGTAGTCGAGCACCGGGCCGATCGCCGAGTCGAGGTAGGCCGGCACGTCGCGGCGCTCGCCGATCAGCAGGCCGACGAATCCGAGCTCGTCGGAGCCGGCCCCGTCGCCCACCCGGCCGAGCGCGGCGAGCGCGTCGGCGCACCGGCGGGCCTCACGGTAGGCGGCGGCCACGACGGTCATCGGCCCCGCGGTCACGGCGGCCCCGGCCGTCGCGGGGCGCCCGAGCGACGCGCTCAGCTCGGCGGCCACCCGGCGGGCCGTCACGCCGGGCTTGTCGCCGGGCAGCAGCAGCACGACCTCCTCGCCCCGGGCGGCCGCCAGGCCGTGCGCCAGCGTTGCCTGCGACGACGCCCAGAACGCGGCCCGCTCACGCTGCCCCTCGTGCCGTACGACCACCAGCACGTGCGGCGCGTCCAGGTCGACGCCCAGCCTGCGCGCGCGGTCGCGCAGGCCGCCCAGCTCAGGGCGGGAGATGAGGTCGTCGAGCAGCTCGCCGCGCACCCGCCCCTCGGCCTCCGCCACGCTGCGCCGGAACAGCAGCAGCAGGGCGGTGACGAGCGCGGCCCGCTCAAGGATGCGCTGGTCGGTGTCGGAGACCGGCCGCTCGGTGCGCAGGACCAGTGTGCACAGCGGCGCCGCCCCCACGTCGACCGACGCGACGTACGCGTCGCCCCGCTTGACCGTGCGGCCCAGGGCTCGCGAGGACTGGGCGGCGTCGAACACCCCCGCGTCCAGGTCGCCGGCCTGCCCCACGAGCGGGCGGCCCTCGTCGTCCAGGACGATCAGGCCGCCGCCCAGCACCTCGGTCACCACCGCCGCGACGTCCTCGACCCCGCCGCCGCGCAGCACGAGCCCGGTCATCCGGTCGTGCGCCGCCGCGGCCCGCTCGATCGCCTGGCTGTGCGCGCTGATCAGCGTGTTGGCCTCGCTCAGCTCGCCGAGCGCGGCCCGCGTCTCCTGCAGCAACCGCGCCGTGTCGATGGCCACCGCCGCATGCGCGGCGAGTGAGCACAGCAGCGCCACCTCCTCCTGCGCGAACGGCCGGGCGCTGCGGTTGGCGGCGAACAGCACGCCGATCACCTGTGTGCCGAGCCGCAGCGGGACGCCGAGGATGGCGACCAGGCCCTCCTCGTGCACGGCCTCGTCGATCGTGGAGGTGTGCCGGAAGCGGGCGTCGGCGAAGTAGTCGGCGGTGTTGTACGGAGTGCCCGTCTGGGCGACAGAGCCGCCCAGGCCGGCGCCCATCGCCAGCCGCAGCCGCCGGAAGTCCGCGGAGATCGACCCGTCGGTCACCCGCATGAATGTGTCGCCACGCTCGGGGTCGTTCAACGTCATGTACGCGATGTCGGTGCCGAGGAGCTGCCGCGCCCGGCGGACGATGGCCTCCAGCACCGCGTCGAGGTCCCGCAGGCCTGCGAGGTCGCTCGCGGTGTCGAACAGGGCCGACAGCTCGGCCTCACGCCTGGCGCGCCTGCGCAGCATCGCCCTGACCTTGAGCGCGGAGACCTTGGCCTGCTCCAGCTCCTCCAGCGTCGCCGCGTCGGCCCCGGCCGCACGGGCCTGCAGGATCGGGCCCTCGAACTCCACGGCAGAGGCCTCCCGCGCGAGGAGTTCGAGGTACACGTTCACGTCAGCGGGCGCTCCATCCTCCGTCGATGGGGAGCGACGCCCCCGTGATGAACGACCCCTGCGGGCCGCACAGGTAGGCGACCATGGCGGCCACCTCGTCGGGCTCGATCAGCCGCTTGATCGCGGCGGGGGCCAGCATGATCTGCTCCACGACCTCGCCGGGGCTGATCCCGTGGGTGCTCGCCTGGTCGGCGATCTGGTTCTCCACCAGCGGCGTCCGCACGTACGCCGGGTTGACGCAGTTGGAGGTGACGCCGTGGGCCGCCCCCTCCAGTGCGATCACCTTCGACAGGCCCTCCAGCGCGTGCTTCGCCGTGACATAGGCCGATTTGTACGGCGAGGCGCGCAGGCCGTGGACGGACGAGATGTTGACGATCCGCCCCCAGCCCCGCTCGTACATGCCGGGCAGGACCGCCCGCGCGAGCAGGAACGGCGCCTCGACCATCACCCGCATGATCTTCGTGAAGGTCTCGGGAGGGAAGTCCTCGATCGGCGCGACATGCTGGAACCCGGCGTTGTTGACCACGATGTCGGCGGTGAGCCGGGTGCCGGGCGACGGCGGGAGCTGCCCCCGCCAGGCCACCACGAACTCCGGGTCGGACAGGTCGACGGCCACCGGCGTGCCGCCGATCTCGGCGGCCACCTTGCCCGCCGACTCCGCGTTGATGTCGGCCACCACGACGTGGGCGCCCTCGGCGGCCAGCCGCCGGGCGCAGGCCCGGCCGATGCCGCTGCCCGCACCCGTCACCAGGGCCGTACGCCCTTCAAGGCTCATAGCGCCTCACCATAGGAACCGCAGGGGGCCGGGCACATGGCGCTCGGCGACATAGATCCCCGCCCCCTTATGTGGGGCGGGTCATGGACAGGACGTCGAGGGCCTCGTCGAGTTGCCTCTCGGTGAGCGTGCCGTTCGCGACGTGCCCCCGCTCGATCACCACCTGCCGGATCGTCTTGCGCTCGGCGAGGGCCTGCTTGGCGATCTTCGCGGCCTCCTCGTAGCCGACGTACCGGTTCAGGGGGGTGACGATCGACGGCGACGACTCGGCGTACTCCCGCAGCCGCTCCACGTTCGCGGTGATCCCCCGGACGCAGCGGTCGGCGAGCAGCCGGGAGGCGCTCGCGAGCAGCCGGATCGACTCCAGCACGTTGCGCGCGATCACCGGCAGCATCACGTTGAGCTCGAACGCGCCGGACGCCCCGGCCATGGTGATCGCGGCGTCGTTGCCGACCACCTGGGCGGCCACCATCGTGACCGCCTCGGGGATCACCGGGTTGACCTTCCCCGGCATGATCGACGAGCCGGGCTGCAGGTCCGGCAGGTTGATCTCGCCGAGCCCCGCGCGCGGGCCCGACCCCATCCACCGGAGGTCGTTGGCGATCTTGTTGAGCGACACCGCGATCACCTTGAGCATGCCGGACAGCTCCACCAGGCCGTCCCGCGCGCCTTGGGCCTCGAAGTGGTCCCTGGCCTCGGTGAACGGCAGGCCGGTCGTGCGGCTCAGCTCACCGATCACCGCCTCGGCCCAGCGGGGGGAGGGCACGTTGATGCCGGTGCCGACGGCGGTGCCGCCCAGCGGCAGCTCGGCCACACGCGGCAGGACGGCCTGGAGCCGCTCGATGCCCAGCTCGATCTGGGTGGAGTAGCCGCCGAACTCCTGGCCGAGGGTGACCGGCGTGGCGTCCATCAGGTGGGTCCTGCCGGACTTGACGATCTGGGCGAACTCGCCGGCCTTCTCCTCCAGCGCCGTCGCCAGGTGCTCCAGCGCGGGGGTGAGCTCGTGTACGACGGCGTACGTCGCGGCGACGTGGATGGAGGACGGGAAGACGTCGTTGGACGACTGGGCGGCGTTGACGTGGTCGTTGGGATGGACCGGCCGTCCGAGCCGCTCCTGCGCGAGCGTGGCGACGACCTCGTTGACGTTCATGTTGGACGAGGTGCCCGAGCCGGTCTGGAAGACGTCGACGGGGAACTGGTCGTCCCAGCGCCCGCCGGTGATCTCGGCGGCGGCGTCCTGGATGGCCTGCGCCATCTCCTTGTCGATGACGCCGTAGTCGGCGTTCACCTTCGCGCAGGCGGCCTTGATCCGGGCCAGCGCGGCGATGTGGGCGGGCTCCAGCCCCCGGCCCGACACCGGGAAGTTCTCCACGGCCCGCTGGGTCTGCGCTCGCCACTTGGCGCGGGAGGGCACCCGCACCTCGCCCATGGAGTCGTGCTCGATGCGGAAATCGTCCATGGACAAGTCCTATCAAGAACCGGTGGTCGCGGCCCCCTTGCCCTGCTGGACGGACGACAGCGTGGCGTCACGCTCCGCCGCCCGCGAGGCCCACTCCGACGCCGGGACCGCCCAGTAGATCGTGTACGGAGTGCCCGTGGTCGGCAGGACCCACCGCGCGAGGGCGTGCATGGCCTTGCCGCCGGAGGTGTAGGTGAACTCCCAGTCCACCACCTCGGTCCCCGGGTACGGCGACGGGTCCGGCGCGACCATCTTGACCAGCGTGTAGCCGGAGTAGGACGTGCGGGCGGCGGCGCTCTTCACGGCGTCGATCAGGCTGCCGGAGGGCCGGGTCGCCGGGGCGATCCGGAGGTAGGGCGCGTCCCCGGCCCCTCGGAAGATCACATCTCGCCCGCGGGGGGTGGCCCGCGACGCCGACGGCACGTCGATCGTGAAGCCCCTGGCGTCCGCGTACCGTCTCGTGCCCGGCTCGGTCGGCAGGTCGGTCGGGATCCCTGGCAGGCTCACCAGCACGGACGGAGAGGCCGACGCGCTCGCCTTGCCCGAGCCGCCCCCGAAGGCGGCCATCGCCAGCACCACCAGGACGAGGAAGGCGACGAGCGCGATCGCCATCAGCACGAGGACGCGCAGGCGGCCGCCCTCGTCGGCGGGCACGGACTTCTGCATGGAGAACAGGTCGGTCCCCAGCCCGCCCGGCGCCTCCCTTTCGTCGCGCCCCTTCGGGCCGTCCGCGGGGTCGCCGGGTGCGCCGGTCGTGCCGCCGGCGCGGGGGGCGGGGACGGCGCCGGAGAGCCCGGAGGGGAAGGGGGCCACGCCACGGCTCCCGGTCACGCCACCGCTCCCGGTCACGCCACCGCTCCCGGTCACGCCACCGCTCCCGGTCACGCCACCGCTTCCGGCCACGCCACCGGGACCGGGCTCGGCGCGGAAGCCGACGCCGGGGCCGGGGCCGGAAGTACCCGCCGTCACGCCGGGGAGCGCGGCGCCAGGGAGATCCGGGCGCGGGACGCGGCGGGTGTCGCCGGCCGGGAGCCTCCCCGACGGCGGGTGGGCCTTGGCGCCGGGCAACCGTCCGGGGACGGTGGTCCGCCCGTCCCGCTCAGGCCCGGTCATGGCGTCCCCGGGCTCCGGCGCCGACCCGTCAGGTACGCCGGCCGCCGCGGGGTCCTCACGCGCGGCCGGGTTACGTGTGCCTGGCACGGGTGGGTCTGGCACGGGTGGGTGTGGCTCGGGTGTGTCTGGTTCGCCTGGGTCCGGGGTGTGCGCGGCGGCGCGACGCGCTGGGTCGCCTGCCGGGTCGCCTGCCGGGCCGTCCGCCGGGTCGTCCGCTGGGAGGGACGGATGCCCGGAGGGCGAGCCGTCCGCCCCGCCGTCCCCGCCGGCTGAGCCGTCCGCGCCGCCGGGAGAGCGGCCCGGGGACGTGGCGGGGGAACCGGCCGGTGGGGCGGCCGCCGCGCGTTGCGAGGGGATGCGGAGGCCGCCTCTCGGGCGGATCACCACCATCGTCTGGTTGGCCTCCTCCCCCCAGTCGGAGGTGTCCCCCTCCTCGCGATCGGCGGCGGGCGCGGGCCCCGCTTCGTCGCTCGGCCCATGGGCGAAGCCGTCGTCCGTCCCGGGCTCCGGCTGCTCCACGTCATCCAGGCCGGTAGATGACGGCCCCGATGGCGGATCCGATGGCGGCTCGGGTGGCAGCGGGGTGCCGGCGGGGGTGTCGGCGACCAGCCGGAGCAATACCGCGGCTCTCTCCGGCGACAACCGTGCCCGGTGGTCCTTGTTCAGCAGCCCTTCGAGGACGGGGCGCAGAGCCCCCGCCTGGGTGGGCGGGTCGGCGTTCTCCGTCAGCAGCGCGGTGAGCGTCTCCCGGACGGTGGCGCGCTCGTAGGCGGGCCGTCCCTCGACGGCGAAGTAGAGCGTCGCCCCGAGGGACCACAGGTCCGACTCGGGACCGGTGTGATCGCCCCGCGCCCGCTCCGGCGCCGTGTAGCCGGGGGAGCCGATCACCATGCCGGTCTGGGTCAGCGGGGTGTCGCCGACCGCTTTGGCGATCCCGAAGTCGGTGAGCACGACCCTGCCCGTGTCGGTCAGCAGGACGTTGCTGGGCTTGACGTCGCGGTGCAGGATGTCCTGCGAGTGGGCGGCGCGCAGCGCGCCGAGCAGGTCGTGGCCGATCTCGGCGACCAGCCGGGGAGGGAGCGGGCCCTCCTCGTCGATCACCTGCTCCAGCGACCGCCCCTCGATCAGCTCCATGATGATCCACGGGCTGCCGTCCACCTCGATCGCGTCATGGACGGTGGCGACGCACGGGTGGCTCACCCTGGCCGCCATGCGACCCTCGCGGATCATCCGTTCTCGCAGCTCACGCCGCTGTACGGAGTTCAGCGACGGGTCCTGGCGGATCTCCTTGACGGCGACCTCTCGGCCCAGCGACCTGTCGAAGGCACGCCAGACGGTGCCCATCGTCCCCCGGCCCATGGGGATGCGCAGCTCGTATCGATCAGCGAGCAGCCGCGGCTGCTGTTCCGGCATGAGAAGAAAGATAGCGATTCTGTCCTGAGAACCGCTTTCTAGTCACTTGAGAAAAATTCTGGGCCAGTATCGGCGGGGGAGCACCATCTTGATCACCTTGGCGAGCCGTCGCATCAGCGGATAGCGGACGACCTGGTGCAGCGTGGGCTCCGACGGCTTGCGGTGCATGCCTTCGGACGGGCGGCGGCGCTGGTCCGGCACCGCCGCCATCTCCTGGGACTCGCGGATGTCGCGGTAGTCCTTGTACGGACCGGAGTGTCCGTAATAGCTGTTGTGGCCGCTCTCTTCGTAGTGGTGCGGCAGGCCGTTCGGCCAGGCGTCACTGTGCTCCCGCTGGTACATGTGCGGCGCCATCTTGGGCGCGGGCCTGGACTCGGCCCGGTGCTGCCCCCGGTGCGGGGGCTTGCGGGTGATGGCCGGCGCGGCGCCGGGCGGTCCGTGCGGCCGGGAGGGCCGGTGCGGGGTCAGGAATTCCTCGCCGCCGCCCCCGGCGGCGATCCTCGCGAGGACGAGCGCCGCGCGCACACCGTCGACCCGGGCGGCGGGATCGATCTGCAGCAGCCCCCGCAGGACGGGCGCGAGCGGCCCCGCCTTCTCCATCGGGATCGGGGCGCCGCTGGTGAGGGCGGCCAGCGCGGCGGCCGCCGTACGGCGGCCGTGGAGGCCGCGGCCCTCGACGGCGGTGTAGAGCGTCGCGCCGAGCGACCACAGGTCGGCCGCGGGGCTGGCCTTGTCGCCCAGCACCCGCTCCGGGGCGATGTAACCCGCCGAGCCCAGCACTATGCCGGCCTGCGTGATGGAGACGTCCCCCTCCAGGGCGGCCAGGCCGAAGTCGGTGAGCACCGCCCTGTCCTCGGTCACGAGCACGTTGCTGGGCTTCACGTCCCGGTGGAGGATGCCCTTGGCGTGGACCGCGCGGAGCGCGCCCAGCACCTGCCGGCCGATCTCGGCCACGCGGCGCGGCGGCAGCGGTCCCTCCTGCTTGATGAGCTCCTCAAGAGATCTGGCCTTGAGGAGCTCCATCACGATCCACGGGCGCTCGTCCTCGGTGATGACGTCGAACAGCGTGATCACCGAGGGGTGCGCGACCATGGCGGTCGCGCGGCCCTCCCGTTCGGTCCTGGCGCACAGCTCGGCGCGCAGCTCCTCGTCCAGGACGAGCGGCAGCCGCACCTCCTTGACAGCCACGTCGCGATCGAGTAGCTCGTCGCGGGCGCGCCAAACGGTGCCCATCCCGCCGCGGCCGACCGGCTCGATGAGCCGGTAGCGCGCGGCTAACAGGTATCCGGACGGCGCACGCATGAGGGGCAGCTTACCGATTTGTTCCCTGCGACCTGTAGAGACCATGCCGGGAAATTGTTGAGATCTTCGGTCAAATCTCCTGACACCCCCCTCGCAGAGTCAACGCCGGCCGATGGTAAGGACCGGGCCGGTGGTGTCCTGGAAGAAGTCGCCGCCCTTGTCGTCCACCACGATGAAGGCGGGGAAGTCCACGACCTCGATCTTCCAGACCGCCTCCATGCCCAGCTCGGGGTACTCGAGGACCTCGACCTTGCGGATGCAGTCCAGCGCCAGGCGGGCGGCCGGGCCGCCGATCGATCCGAGGTAGAAGCCGCCGTGCCTCTGACAGGCGTCGGTCACCTGCTTGGAGCGGTTGCCCTTGGCCAGCATGACCAGCGAGCCCCCGGCCGCCTGGAAACGTTCGACGTAGGAGTCCATCCGGCCCGCGGTCGTCGGCCCGAACGAGCCGGACGCGTAGCCCTCGGGGGTCTTGGCCGGGCCGGCGTAGTAGACGGCGTGGTCCTTGAGGTACTGCGGCATCTCCCCGCCGTTGTCGAGCAGCTCGGCGATCTTGGCGTGCGCGATGTCGCGGGCGACGACCAGCGGGCCGGTCAGCGACAGCCGCGTCTTGACGGGGTGCCTGGTGAGCTCGGCGAGGATCTCCGGCATCGGGCGGTTGAGGTCGATGCTCACCACGTCGCCGGACAGGTGCTCGTCGGTCGTCTCGGGGAGGAACCTCGCCGGGTCGGTCTCCAGCTGCTCCAGGAAGACGCCCTCAGGGGTGATCTTGGCCAGCGCCTGGCGGTCGGCGCTGCAGCTCACCGCGATCGCGACCGGGCACGACGCGCCGTGCCTGGGCAGCCGGATCACCCGTACGTCGTGGCAGAAGTACTTGCCGCCGAACTGGGCGCCGATGCCGAGCCGCTGGGTCAGCTCGAAGACCTTCTTCTCCATCTCCAGGTCGCGGAAGCCATGCCCGCTCGCCGAGCCCTCGGCCGGGATGCTGTCGAGATAGCGGGCCGAGGCGTACTTCGCGGTCTTGAGCGCGAACTCCGCGCTGGTCCCGCCGACCACGACCGCCAGATGGTACGGCGGGCAGGCGGCGGTGCCGAGGGAGCGGATCTTCTCCTCCAGGAACTCCAGCATCCGCTTCTCGTTGAGCACGGCCTTGGTCTCCTGGTAGAGGAACGACTTGTTGGCCGAGCCGCCCCCCTTGGCCATGAAGAGCAGCTTGTACTCGTCCGGGTGGCCGTGCGGATCCTCGGCGTAGAGCTCGATCTGGGCGGGCAGGTTGCTTCCCGTGTTCTTCTCGTCCCACATGGTCAGCGGCGCCATCTGGGAGTAGCGCAGATTGAGCCGGGTGTAGGCGTCGTAGACGCCCCGGCTGACGTGTTCGGCGTCGCGGCCGTCGGTCAGCACGTGCCTGCCCCGCTTGCCCATCACGATGGCCGTGCCGGTGTCCTGGCACATGGGCAGCACGCCGCCCGCCGAGATGCTCGCGTTCTTCAGCAGGTCGAGCGCGACGAAGCGGTCGTTGCCGCTGGACTCGGGATCTTCGATGATCTTGCGGAGCTGGGCGAGGTGGGACGACCGCAGGTAGTGGGAGATGTCGTGGATCGCCGTCTCGGTGAGCAGGCGCAGGGCCTCGGGCTCGACCTCCAGGAACCGCCGCCCGGCCGCCTCGGTCACCCGCACCCCTTCGGAGGTGATCAGGCGGTACTCCGTGTCGTCCGGCCCGAGCGGCAGCAGGTCGGTGTAGTCGAACTCCGGCATCGTTCTCGGTCCCTCGCGTCTGCCTCGTCGTGTCAGCTGTCCCGCCGCCTCGCCCGGCGGTCCTCCAAAGCGTACGGCTCAGCCGACGTGAAGCTGTTCGCGCCCGAATTTGGGGCTATCGATCCCCTTTTTTCTAGACAAAGAGGGACAATTAAGACAAATAGCTTTAGAGGGGGAGTTATGGATGGTGGAGTCCTGATAATGATGTTCTTCGCGCTCGGGATCATGGTGGCGTTGGCGTTCTCGCTGCTGTTCATCGTGCTGCGTCAGGTGCGGGAAGAGGAGATCCGCTGGCGGATCCGGTGAGACTCGGCGGCGTGCGCAGCCCCAGCAGAATGCCCGCGATGACGACGGCTCCTCCCGCGATGTCGGCGGGCGTGACCGGGCCGAGGCCGAGCGCCGCCGTCGTGACCATGGCGCCCACCGGGATCATCCCGGCGAAAAGTCCGGCCCGGTCGGCGCCCAGGCGGGGCAGTGAGCGGTACCAGAGCAGGAACGCGATCGTCGTCACGACCACGGTGAGATAGGCGAGCCCCATCGCCTCGGCCGCCGTGGGCACGCGGAGCATCCCCACGCCGTCCACCGCGAACCCGGCGGCCAGCAGGAACGGCACCGCGAGCGCCGCCGACCAGGCGGAGAGCCGGATCGGCCCGAGCGCGGGCAGCAGCGGCAGGGCGAGCAGCGAGAAGCAGATCTCGCAGGCCAGCGCGCCGAGCGACCACAGCAGGCCGGCCGTGCCGCCGCTGCCGAGGCCCGTGGCCAGGGTGGTCCCCGCGACCACGGTCGCGGCGGCGGCCAGGACGCGCGGGGACGGTCGCGACCGGCGGCCGCCCCTGGCCGGTGACGTCAGCGGCCCCAGGACGGCCATCACCAGCGGCACGGTGCCCAGGACGATGCCGGCCAGCACCGGGCCGGACGCGCGTGTCGCCTCGATCACGCAGATGTTGAAGGCGACCAGCCCGGTGAGGGACAGCGACGCCATCAGGGCCCATTGGCGAAGCCTGAGACGCACGGGAGCGCCTCGCGCCGCCACCCCGCGACGGCGGCCTGTGCTCAGGCCCGGTTCGAGTCCACGGCTCCGTCCGGTGGCGGCGCTCGATGCGCCCTCATCCCCCTGTCCGGGGGCCGCGCCCGGTGCGGCACTCCGGCCCGGCTCGGCGCCCCCGCCGCGCCGCGCCGGCCGTACGGGGCCGAGGCCGCGCAGGCGGGCGACGATGAGCAGGATCACGGAGGCGGCGGCGTAGCGCACCGCCTGGCCGCCGTACACGGGATAGTCCGCGATGACGTCCGAGATCGCCGCGAGAGTGCCCACGATGAACATCCCCACCGCCGCGCCGGCCGCCGCCGACATGGGGGGCCGTACGGGTGGGGCGGATGGGGCACTTGTAGTGGTGTCGACCTTCATGTGACGGAATGCTAGGAACACGATGGTCCATGTGATCAGTCCAATCGCATGGACATATCGTGGACCAATGGCCGACCTGCATCTGGTGATCGACAGGAGCGAGGGCGGGCTGGCCGCCCAGATCGCCCGGGAGCTGAGAGGGGCGATCAGGTCCGGGCGGCTCGCCCGGGGCACGCGTCTGCCCGCGACGCGCGAGCTGGCGCGGGATCTCGGCCTGTCGCGCGGCGTCGTGGTCGAGGCGTACGAGCAGCTCGTGGCCGAGGGCTTCCTCGACGCCAGGACCGGCGCCGGGACGACGGTGGCCGTCACACCGCCCAGGCCGGCGGACCGCGGCCCAGGTGAGGGCGGGCCCGGTGAAGGCGGCGCAGGTGAGGACGGCCCGGACGCGGGCGGCGCCGGTGGCGGCGTGGGAGAAGGCGGAGGGGAGCCGGGGCGCAGGGGATGCTGGCCGCATTACGGGCACCGGCCGACCAGCCCCGACCTGGGCGCGTTCCCCCGGCAGACGTGGCTGGCCGCCGTGCGGCACGTGCTGGCGACCCTGCCGAACGACGGCCTCGATTACGGCGATCCGGGTGGCGTCCCCGAGGTCCGGGAGGAGCTCGCGGCCTACCTGTGCCGGGTCCGGGCCGCCGACGCGGAGGCGGAGAGCCTGCTGGTCGTGACCGGCGTCGCCCAGGGGCTGAGCCTCGTCATCCACGTGCTGGCCGAGGCGGCGGGACGCGAGATCGTCCTCGCCGTTGAGGACCCGACGAGCGTGCGCCAGCTTCCCCTGCTGCGCAGGGCGGGGGCCCGCCTGGTGCCCGTCCCGGTGGACGCCGACGGCGTCGTGGTCGAGGCGCTCGCCCGGTCGGGCGCCGAGGCGGTGGTCGTGACGCCCGCACACCAGTACCCCACCGGCGTCGTGCTCTCGCCGGGCCGCCGCGCGGAGCTGGTCGCCTGGGCCGCCGAGACGGGGGCCGTGGTGCTGGAGGACGACTACGACGCGGAGTTCCGCTTCGACCGCGACCCGGTCGGGTGCCTCCAGGGCCTCGCTCCGGGCCGGGTCGTGCTGGCGGGCAGCGTGAGCAAGGCGCTCGCCCCGGGTCTGCGGCTCGGCTGGATCGTGGCGCCGCCCGCCGTCGCGAGAGCCGTACGGCGGGCCCGCGGCGAGTTCGACCTGGGCTCGCCGGTCCTCGACCAGTACGTCCTGGCACACCTGATCAGGACCGGGGCGTACGACCGGCACCTGAGGCGGATGCGGCGGGAGTACCGCGACCGCAGGGACGCCCTCGTCCTCGCCCTTGCCGAGAGCCTTCCGTGGCTGAGGGTCCACGGCATCTCGGCGGGGCTGCACATGTACGCCGAGCTGGTGGACCCGTCCGCCTGCCAGGCGTCCGCCCTGGTGGCGGCCGCCTGGTCCGCCGGTCTGTCGGCCGAGCCGGTCACGCATATGGCCGAACCGGAGGCCAGGGCCTCCGGCGGCCCCCTCCGGCCGGGGTTCGTGCTGGGGTTCGCCCGCCTGCCGCCGCACCGGATCACCCAGGCCGTACGCGATATGGCGGCGCTGATAGATCATCCTGATGTCAGGACATAGTGTTGACTCCCGCTGGGCGCCCACCTACAACTTAAGAAGCCGTCAACTTAAGAGCCGTGCCGGATCGCGGGAGTCCTGGAGGGCGTCATGCGTGTCGGTGTGCCTGGTCCCGGCCGTGCGGGCGCGTTTCACGCGGCCGTCCTCTCCGAGCAGGCCCGGCGCGAGAGGCGGCCCGTCCGCCTCATGGAGGTGACCACGTGAAGATCGCCGGAGCGCCCATCTCGTGGGGGGTGTGCGAGGTCCCCGGCTGGGGGCACCAGCTCGGCCGCGATCGGGTGCTGGCCGAGATGCGCGATCTCGGTCTCACCGCCACCGAGCTGGGCCCGGAGGGCTTCCTCCCTGCGTCGCCGGCCGAGCGCGGCGCGCTCCTCGGCGCGTACGGCCTGCGGGCCGTCGGGGGGTTCGTGCCGGTGGTCCTGCACGACCCCGGCCGGGACCCGGTGGCGGGCCTGCGGCCGTTGCTGGAGTCGTTCCGCGAGGGCGGGATCGAGGTCATGGTGCTGGCCGCCGCCACCGGCATGGAGGGATACGACACGCGCCCAGTGCTCGGCGGGGACGGCTGGGAGGCGCTGCTCGGCTCCCTCGACCGCGTCCTGAAGGAGGCCGCGGACGGCGGCGGCCCGCTGGTGACCCTCCACCCCCACGTCGGCACGATGGTCGAGACCCGCGACGACGTGCGCCGGGTGCTGGACGGCTGTGCCGTATCGCTGTGCCTGGACACCGGGCACCTGCTGATCGGCGGGACGGACCCGCTGGAGATCGTCCGAGACGCCCCCGGGCGGGTCGCCCACGCGCACCTGAAGGACGTGGACGCCGCGCTGGCCGAGCAGGTGGGCGCCGGGCGGCTCACCTACACCCAGGCCGTCGCGAAGGGGATCTACCGCCCCCTCGGGACAGGTGACGTGGACGTGGCGGGGATCGTCGCCCGGCTCGGCGTGGCGGGCTACGGCGGGTGGTACGTCATGGAGCAGGACGTCGTGCTCGGCCGCGACCCCGAGAAGGACCCCGAGAAGGACCCCGAGAAGGGGGAGGGCCCGGTGCGCGACGTGAGGGCGAGCATGGACTACCTCAAAGGCCTCTCATGACGGAGGTGCTGACGATCGGCCGCCTCGGAGTGGACGTCTACCCCCTTCAGGTCGGGGTGTCGCTCCGGCATGTCGAGACGTTCGGCAAGTTCCTCGGGGGCAGCCCGGCCAACGTGGCCGTCGCCGCCGCCCGGCTCGGCCGCTCGGCCGCGTTGATCAGCAGGACCGGCGCCGACCCCTTCGGCGAGTTCCTCCACGACGCGCTCGTCCAGTACGGCGTGGACGACCGGCACGTCACCACCGTCGGCGGGCTGCCGACGCCCGTGACGTTCTGCGAGATCCGGCCGCCGGATGACTTCCCGATCTACTTCTACCGGGCGCCGAAGGCCCCCGACCTGGAGATCCACACCACCGAGCTCGACCTGGCGGCGGTCGCGGAGGCGGGGCTGTTCTGGGCGACGGTCACCGGCCTGTCCCAGGAGCCGTCCCGCGCCGCCCACTTCGCCGCCTGGGAGGCCCGGGGCCGCCGCCCGCCCACGGTGCTCGACCTGGACTACCGGCCGGCGCTGTGGCCCGACCTCGCCGAGGCCCCCGATCTCGTACGGCGGGCCCTGGGCCACGTCACGGTCGCGGTCGGAAACCTCGACGAGGTGGAGGTGCCCACCGGCACGCGGGAGCCGTACGAGGCGGCGAAGGCGCTGCTGGACGGCGGCGTCGCGCTCGCGGTCGTGAAACGGGGCCCGGACGGTGTGCTGGGCATGACCAGGGACGAGACCGTGGTGGTGCCGCCGGTGGCCGTCGAGGTGGTCAACGGGCTCGGCGCGGGCGACGCGTTCGGCGGCGCGCTGTGCCACGGCCTGCTCGCGGGCTGGCCGCTGGAGCGGACGCTGCGCTTCGCCAACGCGGCGGGCGCCATCGTGGCCGGGCGGCTGGCGTGCGCCCCCGCGATGCCCACCACCGAGGAGGTCGGCGCGATGCTGGCGGGGAAAGCACATGCGTGACGTGGACTACCGGCGGCTGCTCGACGACCGGGCCCGCCATCCCGAGAGGATCGCCGAGGCGGCCGCCGCGCGGCGGCGCAGGCCCCTGCTGGCCGGCCGCGACCGGCTCCTGATCGTGGCGGCGGACCACCCGGCCCGCGGGGCGCTCGGCGTGGCGGGGCGGCCGATGGCGATGGCCAGCAGGGCCGACATGCTCGACCGGCTGCTTGTCGCCCTTTCCCGGCCGGGAGTCGACGGGGTGCTCGGCACGCCTGACGTGATCGAGGATCTGCTGCTGCTGGGCGCGCTCGACGACAGGATCGTGATCGGCTCGATGAACCGGGGCGGCCTGCGGGGCGCGGTGTTCGAGTTCGACGACCGGTTCACCGCCTACGACACCGAGGCGATCGTGGCGATGCGGCTCGACGGCGGCAAGATGCTGTGCCGCGTCGGCATCGACGACGACCGGACGGCCGCCACGCTGGAGAGCTGCGCGCGCGCCGTGACCGCGCTGGCGAGGAACGGGCTGGCCGCGATGATCGAGCCGTTCTGGTCGAGGCGGGACGGCGGAGGGGTCGTCCACGACCTTTCGGCCGACGCGATGATCCACGCCATCCACGTCGGCCAGGCCCTCGGCGCGTCCTCGGCGCGCACGTGGCTGAAGATCCCGGTGATCGACGACATGGAGCGGGTGATGGAGGCGACCACGCTGCCGACCCTCCTGCTCGGAGGCGACCCGGCCGGGGCGCGTGACGAGGTCTACGCCTCGTGGGGCGAGGCGCTGCGCCATCCCGGCGTACGGGGGCTGGTGGTGGGGCGGGCGCTGCTCTACCCGCCGGACGACGACGTCGCCGCCGCCGCCGACACGGTGGCGGGGCTGCTGGGAGGGGCGGGTCGATGACGTACATCCCGTTCGGGACCGCCGGGGCGGGGCCGTGGTCGGTCCAGGTGACGCCCGAGTCCGCCGGATGGGCCTACTGCGGGCTGCGGATCGCCGACCTCGGCGGCGGCCCCGGTGGCGCTGACGGCACGGTGGAGTTCGAGACCGGCGCGGAGGAGATGCTGGTCCTGCCCCTTTCCGGTGGGTGCGAGGTGGTCGCCGACGGCGAGGTGTTCGCCCTGGAGGGCCGCGCGTCGGTGTTCGGCCCGGCGACCGACTTCGCGTACCTGCCGGTCGGAGCCGCCGTGCGGATCACCGGCAGCGGCCGGTTCGCGCTGCCGTCCGCGCGGGCGGAGCGGCGGCTGCCCGCGCGGTACGGCCCCGCGCGGGAGGTGCCTGTGGAGATCCGCGGAGCGGGCCAGGCGACCCGGCAGGTCAACAACTTCTGCTCGCCCGAGGCGTTCGACTGCGACAGGCTCGTCGCGGTGGAGGTGCTGACCCCGGACGGCAACTGGTCGTCCTACCCCCCGCACAAGCACGACACGGAAGGGGAGGGCGAGGCCGTGCTGGAGGAGATCTACTACTTCGAGGGCGGCCCCGGCTACCAGCGGGTGTACGGCACGCACGACGTCCTGGCGGAGGTGTCGTCGGGAGACGTGGTGCTGGTGCCGCACGGCTATCACGGGCCCTCCATGGCCGCCCCCGGCTACGACCTGTACTACCTCAACGTGCTGGCCGGCCCCGCCGAGAAGCGCTCGATGGCGTTCCGCGACGACCCCCGGCACGCGTGGATCCGGTCGTCGTGGGCCGGCCGGCCGATCGACCCGCGAGTGCCTTTCGGGGAGGAGTGAGGGAGTCATGCGGCTCACGGTGGCGCAGGCGCTGGTGCGGTTCCTCGGCAGGCAGTGGAGTGAGCGCGACGGCGTGGAGCGGCGGCTCGTCCAGGGCTGCCTGGGCATCTTCGGCCACGGCAACGTCGCCGGGATCGGCCAGGCGCTCGCCCGGCAGGGCGCGGGCATCCGGTCGGCCCTGCCGTACCACCTGGCACGCAACGAGCAGGCCATGGTCCACACGGCGGCCGGATACGCCAAGCAGGCCAACCGGCTGTCCACGTTCGCCTGCACGAGCTCGATCGGGCCGGGAGCGACCAACATGGTCACCGGGGCGGCGCTGGCGACCGTCAACCGGCTGCCGGTGCTGCTGCTCCCGGGGGACCTGTTCGCCACCCGGGTCGCCTCCCCGGTCCTGCAGGAGCTGGAGGATCCCCGATCGTACGACGTGAGCGTCAACGACTGCCTCCGGCCCGTCAGCCGCTTCTGGGACCGGGTCAACCGGCCGGAGCAGCTCCCGTCCGCACTGCTGGCCGCGATGCGCGTGCTGACCGACCCGGCCGAGACCGGGGCCGTGACGCTGGCCCTGCCCCAGGACGTGCAGGCCGAGGCCTTCGACTGGCCGGACGAGCTGTTCGAGCGGCGGGTCTGGCACGTCGGCAGGCCCGTCCCCGAGCCCGCCGCGCTGGCGAGAGCCGTACAGGCGATCATGGAGGCGCGGCGGCCGCTGATCGTCGCGGGGGGCGGGGTCGGATACAGCGAGGCGTGGGAGCGGCTGCGCGCCTTCGCCGAGCGGTACGGCGTGCCGGTGGGGGAGACGCAGGCCGGCAAGGGCGCCCTGCCGTACGACCATCCGTGCGCGGTGGGGGCGATCGGCGCCACGGGGACGGCCGCCGCGAACGCGCTGGCCCGCGAGGCCGACCTGGTGATCGGCCTCGGCACCCGCTACAGCGACTTCACCACCGCCTCGCGCACCCTCTTCGGAGCCGCGGCGGCCTTCGTCAACGTCAACGTCGCCGCCTTCGACGCGGCCAAGCACGCCGGCGTCCCGCTCGTCGCCGACGCGCGGGCCGCCCTGGACGCGCTCGACGGGGCGCTGGGCGGGCGGTGGCGCGCCGACCCGGAGTGGACGGCCCGCGCGGCCGAGCTGGCGGGGCGCTGGCAGGGAGTGGTCGCCCGGGCGGTCTCCGGCGACGCGCTGACGCAGCCGGTCGTGCTGGGCGCCGTCAACGAGATCGCCCTGGGCGCGGGGCCCGGCGGGGCGGTGGTGGTCAACGCCGCCGGCTCGATGCCGGGCGACCTGCACAAGCTGTGGCGGGCGCCGGACCCCCGGGCCTACCACGTCGAGTACGGCTACTCCTGCATGGGCTACGAGATCGCCGGCGGCCTGGGAGCGAAGCTCGCCGACCCCGAGCGTGAGGTGTTCGTGCTGGTCGGCGACGGGTCGTACCTGATGATGGCCCAGGAGATCGCCACCGCCGTCTCGGAGGGCGTCAAGCTCGTCATCGTGCTGGTCGACAATCAGGGGTTCGCCTCGATCGGCGGCCTGTCCGAGGCGGTCGGGGCCGGCCGGCTCGGCACGGAGTACCGCATGCGCGGAGCCTCGGGGGAGCTGGACGGGGGCAGGCTGCCCGTGGACCTGGCGGCCAACGCGGCCAGCCTCGGCGCCGACGTGCTCAAGGCGTCGGACAGGGAGTCGCTGCGTGCGGCGCTCACCAAGGCCGTCGAGGCCTCCCGGACCACGGTCGTGTATGTCGAGACCGTGCCGGACGCCGGGCCGGAGTCGGGGGCCTGGTGGGACGTCCCGGTGGCCCAGGTCGGCGCGTCCGAGATCCACGAGCGGTACGAGGAGGCCAAGCGGGCCCAGGAGCCGTACCTGCGGCCGTGGTCCCCGCCGCGTGCCTGACCGAGGGGGCCAGGTCAGGCGGCGGCCGGCGAGACGGGCGCCGTACGGGGCTGGAAGCCGCGTGCGAGCAGGATGATCACGGCGGCCAGCACGAGGGGCGCGGCGAACGCGATCCGGTAGTTCGACGCGTCCGCGATGCCGCCGACCAGCGCCGCCCCCACGATGAAGCCCACGTAGTTGAACATGTTGACCCGGGCGATGGCCACTCCCGCGGCGGCGGGGTCGAGCCGCCCGGCGGCGGAGAACGACTGCGGGGCGACGACCGACAGGCCGACGCCGGTGAGCGCGAAGCCCGCGACGGCCAGCGCCTCGGTCGGGGCCGCCACGATCGCCACGAACCCCAGGGTGGCGACGGTGGCGCCGGCCCGCACGATCGCGGCCGGGCCGTACCTGCGGACGGCGAGGTCGCCCCCGATCCTGACGAGGAACGTGGTGGCCTGGTAGGCGCCCAGGGCCAGCGGCACGACCGTCGCGGAGGCGTCCATGACCTTGTCCATGAAGACGGACCCGAAGTTGGAGATCGACGAGTCGCCCACGTACAGGAAGGCCATCGCCAGGCAGAGCGGGATGATCGGCCGCCAGGGCACCCGTACGGCGCCCTTCGCCTGCTCCTCGGCCGCGGGCGCGTGCTCCTCGCCGGACCGGTAGAGCCAGGCGGAGGCGACGAGGGAGACGACGACGGCCGGCGCCAAAACGATCGCGAACGTGACCGGCAGGTCCAGCTTCAGCCCGGCCGCCGCGGACGCCCACAACGCGCCGATGACCGCCGCGGCGCTCCACAGGGCGTGGAAGCCGGTCAGGACGGCCCGGCCGTACCGGCGCTCGACCGCGACACCCTGCATGTTCATCCCCGCGTCCACGCCGCCGAGCCCGAGGCCGAACAGCACGTTGGCCGCCACGAGCTCCGGGACGTTGGAGGCGAGCCCGGCGAGCACGACCGCCGCGCACGCCAGCGGCTGCACGAGCCGGAGCACCGGGCGGCTGCCGAACCGGGAGGCCAGCGTGCCCGCGAGCACGCTGCCCGCCCCCGCGATGACCGGGACCACGAGGAGCAGGATGGACAGCTCGCCGTCGCTGAGGCCGTGCTTGTCCTGCAGCGCCGCCACCTGCGTCAGCAGCGTGGCGAACGTGAGGCCCTGCACGAAGAAGACGGCGAACGTGGCGAGGCGTGCCTGCCGGTCACGAGGGGTGGGCACACTGCCTCCGGAACATGAGGAGGGTTCAAGTTCGGCCAGACTAGGAGCACCGATCCCCGCGGTCAATGGGCCGTGCGCCGCGTGATCCGGCGCCTCTCTCACTACCTACGTGGCGTGGTCAGGTACCGCTACCACGGTTTTCCCCCGTTCCGGGGTGGTGTGCCGCCCTCCAAGCTGGCAAGTGGGGCGAACTCCCGCCCGGCTCCCGGCTGTGGACGAGGAAAGTCGAGGTGAACAGCACCGTGAACCGGATCGAGAACGCCGAGCTGGCCGCGGAGCACGCGCTACGGCAGCAGCGGCTGTTCGCCGCCAACGCCTCGCACGAATTGCTCACTCCCGTCGCTGGAATACGTGCCCAGCTCGAACTGGCCCGGCTGTATCCGGACGACCTCCGCGACGCCGTCGAGGGGGCGCTGCGGGCCACATGCAGACTGGAGGCGATCGTCGCCGACCTGCTGCTCCTGGCGGGAATCGAGACGATCCCGGACGGGCGGCGCGAGGAGATCGACTTCGGGCAGCTCGTCGCCTCCGAGGTCGGATGGCGGCGGGGGCGGCGGCCGATCCGGGTCGACATCCCGGCCGGCGTGACCGTGCGCGGGATGCGGTCCCTGCTGTCCCGGGTGGTGACCAGCCTGCTCGACAACGCCGACCGGCACGCGGCCACGACCGTCCGCGTGGACGTCCGCTGTGAGGACGGGTGGGCCCTGCTGGCCGTGACCAACGACGGCGAGGCCATCCCCGAGGCGGAGCACGAGCGGATCTTCGACCGGTTCTACCGCAGGGACGCCGCCAGGAGCAGGAGCAACGGCGGCTCCGGGCTCGGCCTGGCCATCGTCCGGGAGGTCGTCGAGGCCCACGGAGGGAGGATCGGCGTCGAGGACGCCAAGCCCGGCGTCCGGTTCGTCGTCCGCCTGCCGATGGCCTCCTCCAACAGCGCCGTGCGCTCGCAGGCCGAGGGGGCGGTGCCGGGCCGTTCGCCGGATCTGCCGGAAACGAACCCGCCGCCCACGCCGAGCCGGTCACAGGAGGACGGGGAGTTGGTCACGGCGGGCCGGTCCCGCGCTCAGGAGAACGGGGGGATGGTCACGGCGGGCCGGTCCCGCGCTCAGGAGGACGGGGAAATGGTCACGACGGTCCGGTTCCGTGTCCAGGAAGGTGATGAGGCGGGCTCACCGTGCCGGTGGGATCGCGCCGTCGCCTGTTCTCCTCCACGGCCTTCCGGGCGGTCACCCAAGACGCGATCTGGGTGCGGGAGCTGAAACCCAGCTTGGTAAGGATGTGTTCGACATGGCCCTCCGTGGTGCGCTGGGCGATGACGAGGGTGGACGCGATCTCCTTGTTGCTCAGCCCCCCGGCGATCAGCTCCGCGATCTCCCGCTCTCGCGCGGTCAGAGGGGACAGCGCGGACGGTGCGGACGGTGGGGCCTCGGCGGCGGGAGCGTCCTCCGCCTCGGCGGGCCGGGCGCCGATCGCCTCGGCGACCGCCTGCTCCAGCGTCAGACGGCCGCCCTGCCGCGTCGCGCGGGCGAAGGCCGTCTCGCCCAGCTCGCGCCGGAGGAGGGCGACGCACTGCTCGTGAAACTTGAGGAACTGCTCGTGCTGCCGGGTGTGCAGGCCCGCCGTACGGCCGGCCTGCTCCACCGCGCCGATCATGCGGGCCGCCTCGACGTGGTGACCCTCGTCCGCGAGGAACCAGGCGAGGGCCTCGATGCCGGTCATGACGGCCAGCCGGTCGTCGAGGGGACGGCCGACGAGCAGGCTCTCGCGTGCCAGCGCCATCGCGCGCGCGTTGTCGCCCGCCCGCCAGGCGTGCACGGCGACGACCGTCAGCACCCAGGGGCGGATCCAGCTCTCCCCGTAGCGCTCGACCATGGTCAGGCTCCGCTCGAACAGCTCCTCGGCCCGTTCGGTGTCGCCGAGAAAGCCGGCGGTCGAGGCCAGGGTGATCAGGGCGACCACCGTGCCGACGGGGTCGCAGCCGGCGCCGGGCCCGTCCAGGGTCTCCTGGAGCAGTACGGCGGCCCGTGCGTGGTCGCCGGTGTAGTGCGCCGCGATGCCGGAGATGAGGGACGCCCGGCCCATGCTCATCGCGTCGCCCAGCTTGGCGGCCAGTGTCCGGCCCTCGCCGATGAGGAGCTCGCCCGCCTCGATGTCGCCCTGGGTGAACGCCAACTCGGCGGCGGCGCACAGAGCCCGCGCGCGGGCCGCCGTGGGCTCGGGAGCCGCCGGCAGCAGCCGGCCGAACCAGTGGCGGCCCTCGGCGTAGAACGCGTGGGGCACCCAGTAGGTCTCGTACAGGCAGGTCGCCATGCGCAGCCCGGTCTCCGCCTCGCCGGCCTCAAGCAGGCAGAACTCCAGGGCCGCCCGGAAGTTCCCCCGCTCCAGCCCGAGACGGGGGAACCAGAAGCTCTGCCGGGGGCCGAACCATTCGGCGGCCGCCCGGTCGAGCAGCAGCATGCACCAGTCCCGGTGCCGTCGCAGCGTCCGGTGCTCGTCCGGCCCGCTCAACCGCCGCCGGCCGAACTCCCGCAGGGTCTCCAGCATGCGATAGCGGACCTCTCCCGCATACTCCTCGCGTACCAGCAGCGACTTGTCGAGCAGGTTGTCGATCAGGTCGAGCACGTACTCCCGCTCGATGCCGTCACCCGAGCAGACGGTCTCGGCGGCGTCGAGGTCGAAATGGCTGGGAAAGATCGACATCCGGGTCCACAACACCCGCTCGGGGGGCGAGAGCAACTGGTAGCTCCAGTCCACCAGCGCGTGCAGCGTCTGCTGGCGTGGCATCGCGGCCCGGCTGCCGCCTGTCAGGCAGGCGTAGCGGTCGCTCAGGCGCTCGACCAGGGCGCCGACCGACAGCGCCCGCAACCGCACCGCGGCGAGCTCGATCGCCAGGGGGATGCCGTCCAGCCGCCTGCACAGCTCGACCACCGCCGCCTGGTTGTCCCGCGTGAGCGAGAACCCGTGGACCACGGCCGCCGCCCGCTCCACGAACAGGCCCACCCCGTCGTACATCTCGACCGCCTTGACGGTCAGCGGCCCGTCCGGCTCGGGGACGGCGAGCGGCTCCACCTTCATCTGGTGCTCGCCGGTGATGCCGAGAGACTGCCGGCTCGTCGCCAGGATGCGCAGGTCGGGGGCGGCCCGCAGGAGCCGGTGCGCGAGCGTCCCGCAGGCGTCGCCCAGATGCTCGCAGTTGTCCAGCACGAGCAGCGTCCGGCGGGCGGCCAGGAACTTCGTGAGGGCGTCGAGAGGGGAGGCGGCGTAGTCGTCGCGCACCCCCAAGGTCGCCGCGACCGTCTCCGCCACGAGGGCCGGGTCGTCGAGGCTGGTCAGATCCACCAGCCAGACGGCGTCGAACGCGCGGTGCTGGTCAGCGGCGGCCCGCAGGGCGAGCCGGGTCTTCCCCACGCCTCCCACCCCGACCAAGGTCAGCAGCCGGGAGACGGACAGCAGGTGCCTGATCTCGGCGAGCTCCTGCCTGCGGCCCACGAAACTCGTCAGATCAGCGGGTAGATTGCCGACCTGCCGGACAAATGCCGAAGCGGCCACCCTCCTCACGCTAGGTCTGGCGAAGTCGCAGGTCAAACGAGGTCACCGGCCGGCGGGGGGGCGCGGGCGCGGTGCACACCTGTGGCGACCGGCCTCTCCAGCGCCCGCGACACCTGTGGAGGCGGGCCCCTCCAGCGCCCGCGACGGCTTACTCTCAAGGGTGTGAGCAGCGAGTCGACAGCCGGCAAGTGGATCTCCGCCTTCCTCTCGTCCCGCGCACCCGGGACCTCGGACCTGTCCCGGCTCCGGGCCTCGGACGCCGACCGGGAGCGGGTCGTCTCCGTGCTCACCGAGGCCGTGGCCGACGGCCGGCTCACGCTTCTGGAGCATGAGGAGCGCCTGGAGCGGGCCTGCTCCGCCCAGACCCTCGGAGAGCTGGCCGGGCTCACCGCCGACCTGCTGCCCCCCGGCAGCCAGCCCTTCCAGGTGGACGGGCGTCCGGTGACGGCGTTCTTCCGCAGCGAGAGCCGGACCGGCCGGTGGGTGGTGCCCTCCCAGGTGCCCGTGACCTCCCTGGGCGGCCGGGTGACGATGGATCTGTGCGAGGCGCTGCTCCAGTCGCGGCACGTGGTGGTGCAGCTCGCCGTCATGGCCGGGACCGTCACGCTGATCGTCCCCGAGGGCGTCAGGATCGTGACCGCACCCTCGGCGCGGGTCAGCTCGCTGCACGACGAGGTACGGCTCCCGCCAGGGGCGAGGGGCCACGCCCCCGACGCGCCGGTCATCGAGCTGGCCGGGTTCGTCTTCGGCGGAAAGGTCGTGGCACGGTCGCCGAAGCGTCCCCGCAAGGGCCTGTTCCGCCGGGACTGACGCCGCCGGCCGGGTGGCTCAGACGGCGGTGTCGAAGTTGATGGCGCTGTAGGCGCCGAGCTTCCAGAGCTGGTGCTCGCTCTCGATCTTGCGGATCGTCCCGGAACGGCCCCGCATGACCAGGGAGTGGGTCACCGCCGCGCCGCCCTGGAACCGCACGCCGTACATCAGCTCGCCGTCGGTGATGCCCGTCGCCGCGAAGAAGACGTCGTCGGAGCGTACGAGGTCGTCGGTGGTCAGCACCTGGTCAAGGTCGAGCCCGGCGTCGAGGGCCTTGCGGCGCTCGGTGTCGTCGCGCGGCCACAGCTTGCCCTGGATGACGCCGCCCAGGCACTTCATCGCGCAGGCGGCGACGATCCCCTCCGGAGTGCCACCGATGCCGAGCATCAGGTCGACGCCGGTCCCGGAACGTGCCGCCATGATGGCGCCCGCCACGTCGCCGTCCGTGATGAACCTGATCCGCGCGCCGGTCTCGCGGATCTCCTTCACGATCCTCTCGTGGCGGGGCCGGTCGAGGACCACGACCGTCACGTCGGACGGCTTGGCGCCCTTGGCGCGGGCGACGGCCCTGATGTTGTCGGCCACGGGCGCGTCGATGTCCACATGGTCGGCGGCCTCCTGGCCGGTGACGAGCTTCTCCATGTAGAAGACCGCCGAGGGGTCGTACATCGAGCCACGCTCACCGACGGCCAGCACCGAGATCGCGTTGTTCATGCCCAGCGCGCACAGCCGGGTGCCGTCGATCGGGTCGACCGCGACGTCGCACTCGGGCCCGGTGCCGTCGCCGACCTCCTCGCCGTTGTAGAGCATCGGGGCGTTGTCCTTCTCGCCCTCGCCGATCACCACGACACCCCGCATGGAGACCGTGTTGATGAGCTGGCGCATCGCGTTCACCGCCGCGCCGTCCGCCCCGTTCTTGTCCCCGCGGCCGACCCACCGGGCGGCCGCCATCGCGGCGGCCTCGGTCACCCGGACCAGTTCGAGGGCCAGGTTGCGGTCGGGCGCGTGCTCCCCCGTCGCCAGCGCGGCGGGTACGTGATCAGCCATCGATCCCCTTCGTAAGGTCCCGTTCCTGGGATCGTAGTTTCTCCGGAGCGTTGTTGTCCGATTGGTCTGAACCTGTCCTGGCAGCTCCGGGGGGCATTGGCGCCGGGGACGCGCCAGGGGCGACAGGTCGGGATATCGTCGCCGTCATGAGCAGCGACACCGAGCGAACCGTAACAGCGCGCACGTCGGACCGCGGCGCCGCCACGCGGAGCGCGCTACTCGACGCCGCGAAGGAGACGTTCATCACCAGCGGCTTCGCCGAAGCCGGGGTGACCGAGGTCGTGGCCAGGGCGGGCGCCAGCGTGGGCAGCCTCTACCACCACTTCTCGGGCAAGGCCGATCTTTACCTGACGCTGTTCGAAGAGTTCCAGAAGCGGCAGACCCAGCGGACCAAGCAGGCCGTGCAGGAGGCCAGGACGGCGGGGGAGACCGGCCCGATGCCGCTGTTCCTGGCCGGTGCGCGCGCCTACCTCGAAGGGTGCCTCGCCGAGCGCGACCTGGCGGCCCTGTTCCTGCGCGGGGACGCCCCGCCCGGGTTCGAGGTGATCATGCGTGACCGGCTCCGCCAGTGGGCCAGGCGGACCGCCGCCCTCTTCGAGCACGAGGACGCCCTCGTCGTGGTCGTCACCGGCGCCCTGGCGGCGGTCGTGCAGGAGGTGACCTTGTCGGAGGACCCGGAGGCCGCCCGCAAGATCGCCGAGGATGCCCTGCGCATCATCGGCGGCATCCGTCACCCGTGAGCGCCGCCGGGTGATGCCCAGGACGCGCTCCGCGTCATCGCCGGCGGCTCCGCCGGGTAACCTCCCCTGACGTGGGACGGATCACCCAGGGTTTGCCCGGTTACGCGTTCGCGCTCGTCGTCTGCCTCGCCGGTGCCGGCCTCTTCCTGCTCGCCACGCCCCGCGGCCGGGCCGACCAGATCCCCCGGGCGGACTACCGGGCCGACCAGGCCGCCGCCGTCCGCGAGGCGCCGTACGAGATCGTCGTCCCGCGCAGGGTCCCGCCCGGCTGGGTGCCCACCAGCTCCGCCCTCGACGGCGACGGCGGCGCGGTGACCTGGCGCCTCGGGTTCGCCACCGGGGGCGGACTGCATGCCATGATCGCGCAGAGCGACGAGCGCCCTCCCGGTGAGTTCGCCAACCGGATGGCCAACACCGACAAGGCGAGCGGCGGCCAGGTGATCGACGGGGTGGCCTGGCAGGAGCGGTTCCGCCCCGACAAGGACCAGCGGTCGCTCGTGCGCGTCCTGCCCGATCACACGGTGGTCGTCACCGGGACGGCCGGCTGGGACGAGCTGGCCGCGCTCGCCCGGACCCTCGGCACCCCCTAGCGGACACGCGGGCGGTGTGTCGGTGCCGGGCTCTATGGTGGGGGCGTGGCTGAGGAGAAGCAGACGCCGTCGTATGAGCAGGCTCGCGAGGAGCTGACCGAGGTGGTTCGCCGGTTGGAGACCGGCGGGCTCACGCTGGAGCAGTCCATCGAGCTGTGGGAGCGCGGGGAGCGGCTGGCCGCGGTCTGCGAGGAGTGGCTTCAGGGGGCCCGCGTGAAGCTGGCGGCGGCGATGGCGCAGCGCCAGGAGCCCCAGGCGAACGGCCCCGAAGAGGCCCCGTTCTAATCGATCTTCTTTTTGTGTCGTCTGCCGACATGTAGGCTGCCAACCTATTGACGGCCGTTCCCGGCCGTCTGATGTCCGGCGGGCTGGAGGGCGGCCATGGCGAGAGGTCCGGCGGTGCCCGGCGCTCGCCGGACGCTGCCCACGGGCGCGGCCCCGGTGTTCGCGCTGGCTGTCGCGGTGCCGGTGGGCGACTACGCTCTCGGCGCGTCGCTGGGCCACCCTCTGCCGGTGCTGCCGCTGTTCACCGCCGTGGGCTACGCGGTATGGCGTTCCCGAGCGCTGCGGGCGGCCCGACCGGGTATGGCTTGACAGGCGGAACGGCTGCCCTGTTTGGGCATAAATGGGGGTATTCAAACGTTTTAACCCAGGTACGAAGCACAACACGATGAACCGGGGGGTCATCTTCATGTGCGGAATCACCGGCTGGGTGGACTACCAGCGCGACCTGCGGCGAAAGGGTCAGTCAGTCAAGGCCATGACGGACACCATGGCCTGCCGCGGCCCCGACGACGAGGGAATGTGGTCCGACCAACACGTCGCGTTCGGCCACCGGCGGCTGGCCATCATCGACATCGAGGGCGGCCGCCAGCCCATGGTCGTGAGCGGGGAGGACGGTGTGATCGCCGCACTCACCTACAGCGGAGAGGTCTACAACTACCGGGAGCTGCGCGAGGAGCTGGTCCGGCTCGGCCACCGCTTCAGGACGCACAGCGACACCGAGGTGGTCCTGGAGGCTTACCTGCAGTGGGGTGACGACTTCGTCACCCGCCTCAACGGCATGTTCGCGTTCGGCATCTGGGACGTCCGGAGCGAGGAGCTGCTGCTCGTCCGCGACCGGATGGGGATCAAGCCCCTGTACTACTACCCGACCCCGGCCGGGGTGCTCTTCGGCTCCGAGCCCAAGGCGATCCTCGCCAACCCGCTCGCCGAGCCGGTCATCGACGCCGACGGGCTGCGCGAGATCCTGGCGTTCGTCAAGACACCCGAGAGCGGTGTCTTCCGCGGGATGTACGAGGTGCGGCCCGGCCAGATCGTCAAGGTGCGCCGCGAAGGGCTGAGCAAGCGCCGTTACTGGAAGCTGGAGTCCCACGAGCACACCGACGACCTGGCCACGACGGTCGGCACCGTCCGGGAGCTGCTCGACGACATCATCACCCGGCAGCTCATCTCCGACGTGCCGCTGTGCACGTTGCTGTCCGGCGGCCTCGACTCCAGCGCGGTGACCGCGCTCGCCGCCCGCGCGCTGGAGGGGCACGGCAGGGTCCGGTCCTTCTCCGTCGACTTCGCCGGCTACACCGAGCACTTCCAGCCCGACCAGATGCGCGACACGCCCGACACCCCCTTCGTCCACGACGTCGTACGGCACGTCGGCTCCGACCACACGGACATCGTCCTCGACTCGGCCGACCTCATGGACCCCGGCGTCCGCGCCGCCGTTCTGCGGGCTCGCGATCTCCCGCTGGGCATCGGCGACATGGACACCTCGCTCTACCTGCTGTTCAAGGCGATCCGGGCGCACTCCACGGTGGCGCTGTCCGGGGAGTCGGCCGACGAGGTGTTCGGCGGCTACCGCTGGTTCCACGACCCGGAGGCGGTCAACGCGCACACGTTCCCGTGGCTCACGTACAGCGGCGTGAACGGGCTGTCCACCAGGACCGACTTCCTCGACGACGACCTGCGGCGCAAGCTCGACATCCCGGCGTACCGGGCGGACAGCTACCAGCGGGCGCTGGCCGAGGTGCCCCGGCTGCCCGGCGAGACCGGCCTGGAACGGCGGATGCGGGAGGTCAGCTATCTGCACCTCACCCGGTTCGTGCAGATCCTGCTCGACCGCAAGGACCGCATGAGCATGGCCGTCGGGCTGGAGGTCCGCGTGCCGTTCTGCGACCACCGGCTGGTCGAGTACGTCTTCAACGCCCCGTGGGCCATGAAGACCTTCGACGGCCATGAGAAGAGCCTGCTGCGCGCCGCCACGGCCGACGTGCTGCCGCGCTCCGTCGTCGAGCGCCGCAAGGTGCCGTACCCGTCGACACAGGACCCGGCGTACGAGCGGGCCCTGCGGGCGTCGGTGAAGCGGCTGCTGGACGGCGGCGACGTCGCGGCGGCCTCGCTCGTCGACACCGGGAGGATCCGCGGGCTGCTCGACGAGCCTGTGGGTGCCGTGAGCCTGCAAGGCGCGCGGACGTCGCTGGAGGCCTTCCTGCAGATCAACGCGTGGCTGGAGAAGTACGGCGCCCGCGTCACCCTCTGATCCGGATCCCCCGCCTGAGGCCTCCCCGGCGTACGTCGTGTGCGGGAGGCCCTCCGGCCTTCGCGTGGGCCGATCCCGGGCTACTCCTCGGGTGACGCCGTGACGGTGATCCGGTCGTCGGAGAACCGGATCGTGAGCTCGTCGCCCGGCTTCACATCGCCGGCCAGCCGCACGACCTCGCCGGTGGGCCGCTGGGCGATGGCGTAGCCGCGCTCCAGCGTGGCGGCGGGGGACAGCGCGACGAGCCGGGCACGCAGATGCTCCAAGGAGTCGGCCGAGCGGTCGAGCGACGACGTCAGGCAGCGCCTGGACCGCTCGCGCAGCGCGTCGACCTGCTCGGCGCGCCGGTCGAGCTCGCGGACGGGGTCGGCGAGCGAGGGCCGCGACCGGACGGACTCCAGCCAGGAGATCTCCCGGTCGAGCCAGCCCTTGACCACCCGGCGGCCCCTGTCTCTGAACTGGCGGACCAGCGTGAGCTGCTCGCCCACGTCCGGAACGACCTTCTTGGCCGCGTCGGTCGGCGTTGAGGCCCGCAGGTCGGCCACGAGATCGAGCAGCGGGCTGTCCTGCTCGTGGCCGATCGCGCTGACCACGGGCGTCCGGCAGGCCGCCACGGCCCGGACGAGCGACTCGTCGGAGAACGGCAGGAGATCCTCAAGGGAGCCGCCGCCCCTGGCGACGATGATGACGTCGACCTCACGGTCGGCGTCGAGCTTGCGCAGCGCCTCGGTGACCTCGCCCACCGCGTACGGCCCCTGGACGGCCACCTGCTCGACCTTGAAACGCACGGCGGGCCAGCGCCGTCTGGCGTTCTCCAGCACGTCGCGCTCGGCCGCCGAGTCGCGCCCGCAGATCAGCCCGATCGTGCCGGGCAGGAACGGCAGCCGCCGCTTGCGGTCCACGTTGAACAGGCCCTCGCTCGCCATCACCTGGCGCAGCCGTTCCAGCCGGGCGAGCAGCTCCCCGATGCCGACCGGCCGGATCTCCAGCGCGGTGAAGGCGAACGAGCCCTTGTTGACCCAGAAGTCTGGCTTGACGTGCATGACGACCCGCGCGCCGTCCACCGGGCGCGGCACGCTCGCCTCGTAGACCCCGCGGCCGCAGGTGATGCGGGCCGACACGTTGGCGACCGGATCCCGCAGGGTGAGGAACACCGTGGCGCCGCGCGCCGTCAGCTCGGTGATCTGACCCTCCACCCAGATCGTGCCGAGCTTGCCGATCCACTGGGCGACCATCTGCAGGACCGACCGGATCGGCAGCGGCGCCTCCGGTGAGGTCTTCCCGCTCACGTGCCCTCCTCGCCTGTGACCCGGCGGCACGGCCCACCCGCGCGCTCGCCGAACCGCACTCGCAGGCTAGCCGCACCCACCGACATTCCGCAGGGCGCGGCCCCCGCGGGTCAGGCCTCGGACTGCAGCTTGGACAGGCGGTTCTGGAACAGCCGCACCACCTCGGGCCGGTTGGCGTTCTCCTTTTCGTAGTCGAGCAGCGCGTGCACCTGCTCGGCGGACTTGCCGCGCAGCCTGGCGCGCAGCGAGGCCAGCGTCAGGTCGCCGTAGCCGGGAAGGGGCTCAGCCGGAACCCGCTCCGCCGCCTGACTCTGCCCCTGCGCCTGCTCTGGTGCCTGCGCCTGCTCTGCCGCCTGCTCCTGGTCCGCTGAGTTCGCGGCCGCCTTGGCCGTCCTCCTGGCCGGAGCCTTGGCCGCCGACTTGGCCGGAGCCTTCGCCCTGGTCTTGGGTGCGTCAGCCGTAGCAGGGCTCTCGGGCGCCTCATCCGCGGCGGGGCTCTCGGGGGCGTCCGAGGCCGGGCTCTTGGCGGAACCGCCGGCCGGGGTCTTCGCCGTCCTCTTGGCCGGGGTCTTGGCCGCTCCGGCCGTGGCCCCCGCCGTACGGGTCCGGGTGGACGCCGCCCTCGACGGCTTGGCGGGCTTGGCGGGCTCCGGCTCGGCCGCCGGCGTTACCGTCTCCTCCGCCACCGGCTCCTGTGCCGCAGAGGCTGGGGCAGGAGCACTGGAGTCCTGCGCCGCGGGGTTCTGGTCATCGGACTCCTGCGCAGCGAGGCCCTGGGTCCCCGGGACGTCCGGCTCAGTGTCGGTGAGCGACGTCGCCTCGGAAGCGGGCAGTTCCGCGGCCGGCGCGGCAGGGGTGGAGGCGCCGGCGGCGCTGGGCGTAGTGGCAGCGGGTGGAGCGACGGGAGCGGCGTCAGAGCTCTCAGGCTCCGGCACCTCCTGCTCAGCGCTCTCGGGCTTGGCGCTCTGAGGCTCCGGCACCTCCCGCTCGGCGCTCTCGGGCTTGGCGCTCTCGGGCTTGGCACTCTCGGGCTCGGCCTCCTTCTTCGGGCGGGGCGAGAAGATGACCGGCTCCCGGCGTGCGGGCCGCTCCTCGTCCCCGGTGGGCCCGGCCGCCGTCGGCGCCTCCGTCTCGTCGACCGGCACCTGGCCGTTCCGGCTCTCGCCGCCGGCCATGCGCTTGACGGCGGACCGGAGGCGGTCACCGGCCAGCAGTGCCTGGCCGACGCCGTTGAGGGTGGACTGAAGCATCTGGACGGGAAGGTCCTTGGCCCTGCTACGCAGGTGGTCACAGCTTTCCAACGCGTCGCGTAGAGGTTTCGTAATAGCTCTAAGGACGGACATCGCGGCTCCTGGGGAGATCTATTCTCAGACGTCCAGTCTCGCAAGACCAGGGTCAAGAGGCGGCTGGCGTTCCACATAGCATAGGAACATGGACGTGCAGAGCCCTCCCGGCCGCCGAGTGCTGGTCGCCAAGCCGCGTGGTTACTGCGCCGGCGTCGACCGGGCCGTCGAGGCCGTCGAGCGGGCGTTGGACCAGTACGGCGCGCCCGTATACGTGCGCAAGCAGATCGTGCACAACACCCACGTCGTGAAGACGCTGGAGGCCCGCGGGGCCGTTTTCGTCGAGGAGACCGAACAGGTCCCCGAAGGCGCGATCGTCGTCTTCTCGGCGCACGGCGTGGCTCCCAGCGTGCACGAGGAGGCCGCCGCGCGCCGCCTCAAGACGATCGACGCGACCTGCCCGCTCGTCACCAAGGTGCACAACGAGGCCAAGAGGTTCGCCGCCAAGGACTACGACATCCTGCTCATCGGGCACGAGGGGCACGAGGAGGTCGAGGGCACCGCGGGAGAGGCCCCCGGCAACATCCAGCTCGTGGACGGCCTGGACGGCGTCGGCAAGGTCGCCGTCCGCGACCCCGAGCGGGTCGTCTGGCTGTCGCAGACCACGTTGTCGGTCGACGAGACCAACGAGACCGTCGCGCGGCTCCGCGGGCGCTTCCCCAATCTGATCGACCCGCCGAGCGACGACATCTGCTACGCCACCTCCAACCGGCAGACGGCCGTCAAGCAGATCGCGGCGGAGTCCGAGCTGGTCATCGTGGTCGGCTCCGGCAACTCTTCGAACTCCAAGCGCCTGGTCGAGGTCGCCAAGGACTACGGGGCCGACGCGGCCCACCTGGTCGACGACGCCTCGTTCATCCAGGACGAGTGGCTGGAGGGTGTGACCACCGTCGGCGTGACCAGCGGCGCCTCGGTCCCCGAGGAGCTCGTCGAGGGAGTGCTCGCCCGGCTGGCCGCGCTCGGCTTCGCCGACGTCGAGGAGGTCGAGTCGGTCAAGGAGAGCATGCGTTTCGCCCTCCCGCACGAGCTCCGCCGGGACCTGCGCGCCGGATGACCAGGCGGGTGACCAGCCCGGATGACCGGACTAGGTAACCAGCCCGGATGACCAGGCCAAGTAAATCAGGCTCAGATAATCAGGCTCAGATGACCAGAGCCCGGTGACGCGGGCCCGGTGATGCGGGCCCGCCGGCCCGCACGACCCGGCTACTTCTCCGCGGCCTTGCCGTACACGCGGGGCTCGAAGTACCCCTCCGGCTCGGGATCGAACGACGCCCCGCGGCGGCCTCGCCCCCGGGGAGCGGGAGGGCCGGCAGGGTCGGGGCCGGCGTCCGCGCGCAGCGCTCGCACGTTGCCGGGCAGGCCACGCGGCCACGCCGCGGCCAGCGCCAGCGCCGAGCCGCCGAACAGCCACGGCGCGCCGGACGACAGCGCGGTGAACAGCCCCAGGCCCAGCGCCTGCAGCGGCGAGCCCGCGCCGATCGACCGCGCCAGCTCCACCAGCGTCGTCGCGACGAAGAACACCAGCGGAGGCGTCACCACGAGCGGCAGCAGGTCGCGGGGGTGCACCAGCAGCACGGCGGCGAGGCAGCCGGCGACGAAGACGAGGCCGGAAACAGGGAGGGGGAGGAGCCGGCCCACCAGGGTGGCCGTGAAGAGCATGACGATCGCCCCTCGGGCGGTCAGCCTGACGCCTGCCCGATCGGTGCCTGCCATCGAGCCCCCCTTACGACAAGTCTCGCGCCAATTTACCGTTCTGGAGGTGCGGCGGAGGGGTCCTTACCCGCTCTTCACCATCGGCTTCCGCCATCGTGACCAGCCGGGGGAGCTGCTCGACGGGGCCGGGGGAGTCGAGCGAGGAGTCCACCATCCCGAGATCGCTCATCTTGCGCGCCGTCACCAGCACCCGGCTCTCCAGCGATCCGACCGTCTGGTTGTACGCGCCGACGGCCTTGGACAGCGCCCTGCCGAGGCCGTCCACGTGGCGGCCCAGGCCGCCGAGGCGCTCGTAGAGCTCCTTGCCGAGGTCGAAGACCGCCTTGGCGTTCTCGCCCAGCGCCGCCTGCTGCCAGGCGTACTGCGCGGTGCGCAGCATCGTGATGAGCGTCGTGGGGGTGGCGATGTGCACCCGCCGCCTCATGGCGTGCTCCAGCAGACCGGGGTCGCGCTCCAGCGCCGGGGCGAGGAACGCCTCGCCGGGGATGAAGAGCACGACGAACTCCGGCGCCGGGCTGAACGCCTGCCAGTACGTCTTGGCCGCTAAGCGGTCCACGTGCTCACGGAGATGGCGGGCGTGGGCGTCCAGGCGTGCCGACGCGAACTCCGGGTCGGCGGCTTCGGCCGCTTCGAGGTAGGCGGCGAGCGACACCTTGGCGTCGACGATGATGTTCCTGTCGCCGCTGAGCCGTACGACCATGTCGGGGCGGACGAGCCCGTCCGGGGTGCTCGCGCTCACCTGCTCGTCGAAGTCGCAGAACCGGGCCATGCCGGCGATCTCGGCCACGCGGCGGAGCTGCAGCTCTCCCCAGCGCCCCCGGGCCTCCGGCCGCTGGAGCGCACGCACCAGCGCGGTCGTCTGCGTCTTGAGCTGCTCGGAGCTCTGCCGTACGAACTCCATCTGGGTGGTCAGCTCGGCGCGGGCGGCGCGCGCGCCGGACTCGCTCTCCCTGAGCTGGCTCTCGACCTTCGCGAGCGTCTCGCGCAGGGGCGCGACCAGGTTCTCGACGGCCTGCCTGCGCTGGTCGAGGTCGCCCGCGGCCTCGGCTCTCGTGGTATTCAGCCGGTTTTCGGCGAGCTCCAGGAAGCGCAGGTTGTTGACGTCGAGGGCGTGGGCGGAGATCGCCTGGAACCGTTCGGAGAGCTGGTTCTCGACGTACGCGACCTTGTCCTCGGCCGCCCTGGCCCGCGCCTCGGCCTCGGCGATCCTGACGGCCGATCGCGCGGCCTCGCTCGCGGCCCGCGTACGGGCGAGGGTGAAACCGATCACCAGCCCCGCCGCGAGACCCACGGCGAGCCAGAGCGCGAGAGCCATGACGTCCACGGCCTGGATCATTTCAGGCATGTCCGGCTTGAAGGGGGAGGCGCGCTCAGGGCGGGTGCGAACGGCCGGGCCGAAGCCCTTCCGGACGTCTGACGGGCCGCCGTCCGCGTGAACCGCGTCCGGCTCGATGCGCGGCTCGATGCGCGGGTCGATGTCCGGCTGGATGTCGGCTGGATGTCCGGCGCACCTGTCCCTGCCCGTAAACTCGGCCTACGTGAGCCTGAGCATCGGCATCGTCGGCCTGCCCAACGTCGGCAAGTCCACGCTTTTCAACGCCTTGACCAAGAGCGGCAACGCCCTCGCGGCCAACTACCCGTTCGCCACGATCGAGCCGAACGTGGGCATCGTCGGCGTGCCGGACCCGCGGCTGGAGAAGCTGGCGGGGATCTACGACTCCGCTCGCGTCCTCCCCGCGAAGGTGGAGTTCGTGGACATCGCGGGCCTGGTCAAGGGGGCGTCCGAGGGGCAGGGCAGGGGCAACCAGTTCCTCGCCAACATCCGCGAGACCGACGCCATCTGCCAGGTCATCCGGGTCTTCTCCGACCCCGACGTGACCCATGTCGACGGGGAGATCTCCCCGGGGCGCGACATCGAGACGATCAACACCGAGCTGATCCTGGCCGATCTCCAGACCATCGAGAAGGCCGTACCCCGCCTCCAGAAGGAGGCCAGGACCAACAAGGACCGCAAGGTCCTGCTGGAGGCCGCTGAGGCCGCGGCGAAGCTCCTGGACACCGGCACGACGCTGTACGCCGGCGGCAAGGCGGCCGGGATCGACGCCGCCGACCTTCGCGAGCTGCACCTCCTCACGGCCAAGCCGTTCCTGTACGTGTTCAACCTCGACGCGGACGAGCTGGTCGACACCGATCTGAGGGCGAAGCTGTCCGCGCTCGTGGCCCCGGCCGAGGCCGTGTTCCTCGACGCGAAGATCGAGTCGGAGCTGGTCGAGCTGCCCGACGACGAGGCGCTGGAGCTGCTGCAGTCGGTCGGCCAGGAGGAGTCGGGCCTGTCCCAGCTCGCCCGTGTCGGCTTCGAGACGCTGGGCCTGCAGACCTACCTCACCGCGGGGCCCAAGGAGACCCGGGCCTGGACGATCCGCAAGGGCGCGACCGCGCCGGAGGCCGCCGGCGTCATCCACACCGACTTCCAGCGCGGCTTCATCAAGGCCGAGGTGGTCTCGTTCGACGAGCTCATGGAGGCCGGCTCGGTCGCCGCCGCCCGCGCCGCCGGCAAGGCCAGGATCGAAGGCAAGGACTACGTCATGCGCGACGGCGACGTCGTCGAGTTCCGCTTCAACGTCTGAACCGGCCCCGTCCGCCCTGGTCATACCTTCGGAGCCTCGTTCTGGGGCACATCTGGGGCACACGACCAGGCGTCATCGACCGCTCGGCGAGTCCGCTCCTCGGAGTCCGGCATCAGGTGCCCATAGGTCGAGAGAACAAGGTTGGCGTTCTCGTGCCCCAGACGCTCGGCCACGACGATGACGGATTCACCCTGCATCAGCAACACAGATGCATAGTGATGGCGCAGGTCGTGAGACGTGGTGCCCTTCGGCAGCCCGGCAGCGGCAACTGCCTTCCTGAAGATCAGGGTGCTGTAGTAGTCATGCCGGTACGGCGTGCCGAATCGGGTGGTGAACAAGGTGCCATCCCCGGCGGGCGGCCAATCCTGCATGTGCTCGTCGATCGCCACAGCGACAACACGGGGGAGCGGCACGGAACGACGGGAGCGGCGGGTCTTTGGCTCGGTCCTGACCTTGGACTGTGGAGCAAACTGCCACTCCACTCGAGTGGGTTCTGGCCGAGACAACCACGGCGCATCTGTCCTACCTCGGCTGATGCTTGACACTGCGGCCTCGGTTGATGGTTTACATGATCAATCCGGAGTGGGGCCCGGGGGTGCGACTCGCGGCATGACAGATGCCGCCCGCGATCTCCAACCTCCCGCACCCCGTGACGGATGCGAAAGCATGGACGGCTATGACGAGTTTCCCGGCTGCTGCGCGCAGAGTATGTGACAGTGCTCTGGATCCGCGTGAGCGGCTGCTCGCCTTGCGCGAGTGTGTGTTGCGGTTTCCTCCGTATGGTTTCCGAGGGACCTGGCACCACGTCATCCTGGTCGCCCGGGTGCCACAGCGGCTGGAACGGGACCTCGAATCGTTGCGTCGGGCGATCGACGAGATCGAGCCTGCGCGCAGGGTGTGGATGGACCACAGGGCCGCGTACATTGCGCGTCGTCATCGGGAGAAAGCTTCGGGCCGGCGTGCGGCGGACCCTGTGGCGCGGGTGTACTCGTGGGCAGGATGGCTTGCCTACTGTCCCGATCCCGAGGTGCATCCCACCGAACGCCTGGCCGTCGTGGTCGAACGCGTGCTGGACGCTCATGCTCGTCGCCGAGATTCTGCGACGGCGTGCCTGGTTTGCGGCACCGCGCGCGGCCTCGATCAGATCTGCCCTGGATGCGGCGTCGATCCGCGCGGACCGATTACGACCGCGCGGGCGCGCTCACCGTATCGATGGCGCGACATCTGGCAGAGAACCGCGTTTCTCGAAGGACAAGGCTGAAAGCTCAAAACAGTTGCACCTTCGGTAGCCCGTCCTGAGGGGGTGCGACAACGCGTTACTCGGCGGAAGAGGAATTGTCGCCAGCCTCGCCGTGATCATGTAAAGCATCAGGTGGGGCCGAAGCGTCAAGCATCAACCGAGGCCCGACACAACCACGGCGCATCGCGTGTGAGAACTTTCTGTACGTCTTCAAGGCGGCCCGAAGCCGGGCCGCACGCGCCGCCGTCACGGCAACGCCGCCGCCTCCCGCTGGCGCTCCCGGCGGCCGGCTAAAGGCACGCCGGACGGCTGGCGCGGACGAGCCGAGGCGGGCCGCCGGGCGACAGTACAGGTCTGATCACGGGCGGCGGGCTGAGGTGGAACAGCCGCCACGTGCCGCGCCGCGCGGGGTGGTGCCTCCGGCGGGGGACGCTCCGGCTCCGGGATGGTCTCGAACAAACGTACGGGTGGTGGGGTGGCTGGAGTAGGTCTCCATCCCGCCCGCCATCGACCCCCAGGCAAGCCCAGCAGCCCGCCTCCTCCGCCGCAAGCCCGGCTGTGACCGTTGGCATCCAATGACCGTGGAAGGTGCCCAGGCTCAGGGACACGTCAAGCCGGGCTTGCACCTCCGTCGTCGGCCCGCTGCCGCTTCGCGGTGGGGCCGATGGCAGACGGGATGGGCGGGAAGGTTTGGCTGGCGCTTCGTGCCCGCTGCATGCCCGTCGGGGCGGTGAATCACGGGGGAGTCATGGCAAACCACGGACTAGGCGATTAGGCGTCTGACCAGCAGCGCAGCAGGTTACGCGATCACGTACCGAGACCTTCCAAACTGGCTGTGTGCCGGGATGATGGTTCGTCACCGAGCTCATCTGCAATCGTGACACCATGCTCGCGTGTATGGATCTCCTTACGACGTAGGAGAGTTGATTCCCTCTCCGCAGTTGGTCGCTACGTGGCATGAGCTGGGAGTTCTGCCTCCCGATCGGGTCCCCATGTGGGCCGCGCATTGGCTCGCTCAGGACATGGATGGTGAAAAGTTGCGCATTCTCGCTGGTCTTGACGGACGAGATCCACACGAGGTGCGTGATGTGCTGGTCGAGGCTCTCGCAGATGCGGGAACGTCAATGCCGTCCAGATCGGACGCAGTGAAGATCGCTTATGTCGATATGGCGCGATGCTGCCTCGCGGGTGAGGCCAGTGAGCGTTGGCTGGTTTGGCTGATCGAACACCTTGTGATCGAGGAGGACGATCCCGAAGAGATGCTCGCACCTCCGCTGGGCGCCCTATACGGGCTGCATGACGAATGGGGAGCTGGCTGGGGACGCACTGAGTCGCAATTGATCGCTGCCGTCCGAGCCGCTTGCACCGAGCAGGTGGCCCTCGACGAGGCCTGATCTATTCAGGGGAGGGCGATGCGGACTGGCCGCTGGGGCACGTAGGGGGCACAAGCCACCGTGAAACGTCGACAACCAACGATCACCGACGCGAGACCAGAAGACCGCCCGACCAGCGCAGCGTGCATCCCGACCCAGGTCGGCAGGATGGCGATCAGAGTTCCGCTTCAACGTCTGAACCGGCCCCGTCCAGGCCGTTCACGCCTCCGGCGCCTCGTCCCCGGGCACACCCCGAGGCGGCCCTCGCCGGGGCGAGACCAGGGCCGCCTCAACTCGCAGACCAGCACCGATCAAGCAGATACCACGCTGGGCACCTTCCGCGGAGCTGCCTTCGAAGATCGTGAATTCGGATGGTTACGCTGGATCCGCAAGCTGGGGGAGGTTGCGGTCTGTATGGGTGACGGGCACGGGTTCGGGTGGTCTGAGCAGGAGGATCCGCTCGGAACCGAATGGGAGAGGCACCGGCCCGCGATTTTCGGTGTGGCCTACCGGCTGTTGGGAAGTGTGGCCGACGCCGAGGACGTGACCCAGGACGTCTGGCTGCGGGCGGCCGGAGCGGATCTGCGGGACATCGGTGATCTGCGGGCCTGGCTGGTGACGGTGGCCGCGCGGCGGTCGTACGACATTCTCAAGAGTGCCCGGTTCCGCTCGGAGACCTATGTCGGGCCGTGGCTGCCGGAGCCGCTGCTCACAGGGCCGGACGCGTCGCAGCCGGTGCTCGTCGACGAGTCCGTCAGCTCGGCGATGCTGTTGATCATGGAGGAGCTGAGCCCGCCGGAGCGGGTGGCCCTGGTCCTGCACGACGTCTTCGGTCTTGAGTTCGGCCGGATCGCCGAAGTGCTGGACGTCTCCGCGCCGGGTGCCCGGCAGCTCGCCTCGCGGGCACGACGGCGGGTGGCCAAAGCGAAGCAGTCCGCGCCGCAGGTGTCGAAGGCGGAGCGTGAACGCATCCTCACGGTCTTCCGCGCCGCCTACCTGGCCGGGGACCTGGCCGGCCTGGTCAGGCTCCTGCACCCGGACGCCGTCTACGTCACCGATGGCGGCGGCAAGGTCAACGCGGCACGCAAGCTCATCCACGGCGGTGAGCGCATCGCCGAGGTCATGGTGCGTGTGGGGCGCCAGTGGCACCCGGACCGCATCGACTTCGCCGAGGTCGGCGGCGAGCTCGCCCTCGTGGTGCACCGGGAGGGACGGGTCTACTCCGTCGACACGGTCCAGATCGCAGACGGGCTGATCACCGCGTACCGCAGGGTCGTCAATCCCGACAAACTCGTGCGCGTCTGAGCCGTCACACCTGGAGGGGCTGCCTCGTCTCCCTGATGACAACGCAAAACGGGCGACGAAGGAATACGCGAGAGCAGGTGAGATCGAACATGCGGAACGGCATGGATCCACCTGTGGCCGCTACGAGCCCTGCCTTCTAGCGGGCTGTGTGCTCGGGCTAGCGGGCTGTGTGCTCGGGTCGCTCCTCCGCAGTAAGGATCTGTATGCAAGCCATCACTGTACGAGACCGTAACGCCGGTCTCGCCGGGATGTCCCTGACGGACATTCCCTACCCTCACGCGGCCGAGAACGACGTCATCGTGCGGGTGCACGCCGCCGGCTTCACCCCTGGCGAGCTGGAGTGGCCCGCCACGTGGACCGACCGCGCCGGCCGCGACCGGACGCCGAGCGTGCCCGGGCACGAGCTCTCCGGTGTCGTCGTGGAGCTGGGGTACGGCACCACCGGCCTGAGCGTCGGACAGCGGGTGTTCGGCCTGGCCGACTGGGCCCGCAACGGCACGCTCGCCGAGTACACCGCGGTGGAGGCCCGCAACCTCGCCCCGCTGCCGGCGGACGTCGATCACACCGTGGCCGCCGCGCTGCCGATCTCCGGGCTGACCGCCTGGCAGGGCCTGTTCGACCACGGCCGCCTCACCACAGGCCAGACCGTCCTGATCCATGGTGCCGTGGGCGGCGTCGGCTCGATCGCGGTACAGCTCGCCCGCGAGGCCGGCGCCCGCGTCATCGGCACCGGCCGGGGCCATGACCGGGACAGGGCACTCGCACTCGGCGTCGACACCTTCATCGACCTGCAGACCGAGAGGCTCGAGGACGCCGACCAGGCCGACGTCGTGTTCGACGTGATCGGCGGCGACACCCTCGACCGCTCGGCCGCCCTGGTCCGGGCCGGCGGCACGCTCGTCAGCATCGTCATGCCGCCCAAGGTCCAGCCCAAGGACGGGCGGGCGGTCTTCTTCGTCGTCGAACCCGACCGCGCCCGGCTCACCGACCTCGCCAAGCGAGTGAGGGAAGGCCGGCTCAGGCCGTTCGTCGGTGCTGTGCGGCCGCTCGCCGAGGCGCCCGCCGCGTTCGCCCCCGGCAAGCGCACCCCTGGCAAGACGATCATCCGCGTCGCGCAGGACTGAGCAAGGAGGCCCATCGTGATCGGAATGCGGATCGCCGCCGCCCTCATGGCTGTCACCACGCTGACCGCGGCCACGGCCTGCTCGGCCTCCGGCCGGCCCGCCTACGCCGAGGGGCCGACCGCGTCCGCGGTGTCGACGCCCCCCGCAGAAAGCTTCAAACCGCTGCTTCAGCAGGCCCTTCCGAATGTGGAAGGCAAGACGTTCACCTCGGCGATCGTCAGCCTCCCGCCCAGCGCACGCGCCCTGCCGCACCGGCACGGCCAGGCGTTCGTCTACGCCTACGTCCTCGAAGGAACCGTGCGCAGCGAGCTCGACGACAAGCCCGTGACCACCTACCACCAGGGCGAGAACTGGGTCGAGCAGCCGGGCGCCCACCACGTCCTCACCGAGAACCCCAGCCCGACCAAACCGGCCAAGCTCCTGGTCGTCTTCGTCTCAGCCACCGGAGACGAGCTCAAGGTCGACGACCCGGGGTCATAGCGCGGGGCACGCGGCGGGCGGCAACACTCCGCACGAACTCCGCCCTGCCGGAACACACCACCCGCGACCAAGACGCGCCCGAAGGGCGCGCACACCACACGAACGAATCGAAGGAACCATGACCAACCTCCAGCGCGTCAACATCGGCGAGCAGCACCCAGCCGCCTACAAGGCCCTCATCGCCCTGTCGTCGCAGGTGGACGAGGCCGTCGCCGCGGCGGGCCTCGACCCGCTCCTGGTCGAGCTGCTGAAGATCCGCACCTCCCAGATCAACGGCTGCGTGTTCTGCCTGCGCATGCACACCCGCGAGGCCCTCAAGAAGGGCGAGAGCACCGACCGGATCGCCGTGCTGCCCGGCTGGGAGGAGACCGGCTACTTCTCCGAGACCGACCGGGCCGCCCTCCGCCTGACCGAGGCGATCACACGCGTGCCGGACGGACACGTCAGCGACGAGGACTACAACGCCGCCGCGGCCGTGCTCACCGCGGACCAGGTCTCGGCGGTCGCCTGGCTGGCAACCGTGATGAACGCCTTCAACCGCGTCGCGATCACCAGCCGGTACCCCGTGGGCAACTGACCTCGACGGTGACACCGGTGTCGTGAACCACTGCTCGCGCCGCGAGGGCGGGGGTCACCTAAAGGCGAGGTCACGCCCGGTTGGGTCGTCCGGTTACGCATGGTGGGCGCGCTCGGCCGCGTCGCGGACCCCGGGTCCCCGGCCTCCGCCGGGGCTCGGCGGCCTCAGACCCCGCTGGTGCGCAAGAAGTCGCAAACAGCCCCACCCGTGAAACGCGTCTCAGGTCTTGGCCGGGTCACATCCTTCAAGGCCACCGGGCACGCTTGCATCAAATGCCCTAGACGCATTCGGGAAGCGCGATTAAGCATCGAGATGTGGCCGTTCGGCGCGACGTCGCCGAAAAACTCCCTCTCTCGGCAATTCAACAATTTCCGCCGTTATTGCGGCGTGCATTGAGAGGGACGGTTCACGGCCAAATGGGAACCAGGAGAAAACAACTGGTGGCCTGACCTGCCTAGCCCTACAGGGCCCAAGGAGGCACCATGCATCGGACACCCGGAAAGCTGGCTCTAGCGACAGTCATCGCCTCGACACTGACGGCGGGAGGCGCCGCGCTTCTGAGCGGCCCCGCATTCGCCGCCACAAGCCCCACCGCGGCGGGGATCACGCCTCAAGAGATCACGCCGGGCGGCTCGGCGGAGTCGGCGTCGTACAGAACCATCACGGAGCGGAGTCTGGAGACCGGAAACCTGCCCGTGTCCGCCCCGATGAGCTTCACCGGCACCATCACCGGGATGCCGTCGGCCATGACGATCACGGGGATGCCGGAGATCACCACGACGATCACCATGCCTCGGCTGTCCGGCACGGCCGCCATGGCACCCGAAATCGGCACCACCACAGCGATGCCGCGGACGGTCTCCGTCACCGGGCTTCCCGAGATGACGGTCCCGGCCTCCGGCGTACCCATGACCGTCTCGGTCACCATCCGCCCGCAGTCGGTGCAGCAGGTTCCGCAGGAGGTTCCGCAGCGGGTCCCGCAGCGCCTTCAGAGCGAGCGGCCGTCCACCGTGTCGTACCCGGAGACGTACCGCAGCGAGCGGGTGTCGACGGTGTCGTATCCGCAGCGGTATCGGAGCGCCGCGTTCGAGAGCGAGGCGTTCCCGCAGACGTACCGCACTGAGCGGGTATCGACGGTGTCGTACCCGGAGACGTACCGCACTGAGCGGCTGTCGACGGTGTCGTATCCGGAGACGTACCGCAGCGAGCGGCTGTCGACGGTGTCGTATCCGGAGACGTACCGCAGCGAGCGGCTGTCGACCGTGTCGTACCCGGAGACGTACCGCAGCGAGCGGGTGTCGACGGTGTCGTACCCGCAGCGGTATCGGAGCGCCGCGTACGAGAGCGAGGCGTCGCCGGAGCGGTACGAGAGCACGTCGCTGGGGGAGGAGACGGCCAGTGCCGCGCGGCAGAGCGTCGAGGCTCGCGCGGCCCAGCTGCGGCAGTCGGGCCAGGAGGAGTCCGGTCACTCGCAGAGCGAGACGAGTCCCTCGTCCTACTGAGGGCCGCTGAAGTGCCGTTGAAAGGCCGTTGAAGGCCGCTGCCGGCCCTCGTGGCCCACGTGGCCGACCGGCTGATGGGGGCCCCGCACCGTCCAGGTGCGGGGCCGTTCGCATGCGCCCCGGCGTCCACGGAGGACGGACGACGCCCGGTTGCCCGAGATCTGCGATCATCGGTATCGATACGTCTCTGAGCTGGGGGGACAGCAACACGTGGCGGTTAAGTAATCGATGTCCCCGCTGGCCAGGCGTAACGTGCATTTCCGCGGACTGGATAGGTGTGGGGCGTCTCATCGGGATGTAGACCCGGTTTGCTCGGTCGCGGCGATGCTTGCACCATGGGCGTGGCTTACCTGGAAGAATTGGTGCGACCGCTAGGGTGAATACTTCAATGCGGCTAACCGGATCGAGAGTAAGACGACACCGCGCCAGCCGGGGGGATCGGCGCGAGCGGAGGCGTGATGGCTCGCAGGTCAACCGTCCAGCAGGATCCGCGGATCGCTGGCGGCCCCGAGTCGTACCCTCCAGAGGGTCTTGATCAGGTGACTGCCGAGCGTGGCGTGCCGCGGCGGCGCGGAGGCTGGAGCGGCGGCGGGGGCCGCTGGCTCGTCTGGACCGGCCGGATCATCCTCTGGGCACTGATCATCGTGATCGTCGTCAACGGCGTCCGGGCGATGTTCGAACGGTACACACAGACCGGCGGGGGGACGGTGTCCTCGGCGGAGCCGACCGGCTCCGGCTTCCCGGTGACCCAGGCGTCCGCGTTCGCCAACCAGTTCGCCGCCGTCTACCTCAACTACGACGCCACCAACCCGCAGCAGCGGGCCGAACGGCTCAAGGCGTTCCTGCCCGAGGGGGCGGACGCGCAGTTCGGATGGAACGGCTACGGCCGGATGTCGGCCGGCGCCTTCCAGTTCGACGGGATCAGCGTGATCGACGCCAACAACGCCCGCGTCACCGTCACCTACCAGTCGGGCGGCAGCCGCGGCCTGCTGGCGGTCCCGGTGTACTACGACGGAAGCAGGTTCGTGGTGTCCGCACAGCCGGCCCTGCTGCCCGCGCCAGGGCCCGCCGGCCTGCCGCAACTGCCCGACCCGGACCGAGACGCCGCCGCCGAGAGCGAGCTCCGCCCGCTGCTGGAGGGCTTCTTCAAGGCGTACGCGGCGGGCGACCAGGCCGACCTGCAGCGCTACGTCGCCAACGGCGCGACCATCGAGGGGTTCGGCGGCGAGTTCACGCTGGCAGAGCTGAAGGATGTCGTCGTGCCGCCCGGAGGGGCCAGTGACCGGCAGGTCACCGCCGTGGTGGTGTGGGCCGTGGGGTCGAGCGAGGCGACCGCGGTCCCGACCCCGGGAGCCGACCCGGCCGCTCAGCCCGCCGGGCTGGAGCAGGCCTACGAGCTGACTGTCGAGAAGCAGGGCGGCAAATGGTTCGTCAAGGACGTCCAAGGCGCGAAACGATCCGTGGGGTAGCGCATGCCCGGCCGAGACATCGCTGATCCACACCCCCGGGAGGGCGAAAGTTGATTCTGAAGACCATCGTGGACAACGTCCTCGATCTTTCCGCACCGTCGCCGGCGCCGACGACGGGCATCAACACCGAGGGGCTGGCCGACTTCCTCCGGAAGTTCTTCGCCCCGCTCTTCCTCGCGGTCGTCTCCGTTGTGGCGATCTTCTTCCTCTTCACCCGTGAGATCACCAGATTCGTGCAGTTCATCATCCTGGCGATCGCGATCGGCGTGATCTTCTACGTTCCCAACATCATCGAGGTGACGGCGAAGGCCATCGCGGGCGCGCTCGGAATCAAGTAGATCGGGCGGAGAGGAGGTTCGGGGTGGACCTGCCCACATATACCAATATTTGGCGAATTGAGAAGCGGCTCTACAAGCTGTACGACCTTCGGCTGCCGATGCCGCTTCCAGTCGTCTGGATCGGTGTGTTCGTGGGCGTGCTCGTTCCGTGGTGGCTTCTCCTCTATCTCGTCAATGTGCCGTTCGAGGCGCCGTGGCACGTGGTCTACCTCGTGCCCCCCGGCATCCTCACCTGGCTGTCCACCCGGCCGGTCATCGAGAGCAAGCGCCTCACCGAGCTTCTCCAGTCGCAGGTCCGGTATCTCGCCGAGCCCCGCACCTGGTGCCGTATGGCGCCGCTGAGCGAGCCGGACGAGGTGACGGTCACCGTACGGGTCTGGCGTGCCGCCCCCCTGACCGTCCGGGACGGCGCCACGCTCACGCGCCGGGCTCGCCGGAAGGCCGTCGCCAAGACGCGGGTCGACATCGCCGACAAGTCACCCGTACGGACCCGTAAGGGTGGCCGCAAGGCCGAGCCGTGGTCGCCCGAGCGCGCGCTGCCCGCTCCTCTCACCTCGGCGGCCGCCGCCGGACCGGAGGTGGCCCCCTCCCGCCTCGTCCGCCCTGTCGTGGCCGCGGCCGCGGCCGCCGCGGCTCCGGGGACCGACGCCCCGCCGCCGGTCTCGAGGACCGCGATCTCCGCCGCCGGCAGCGCAGTGGGCGAGCGGGTCTTCTACCTGCCGGAGCCGTCCACCCGGCCCCGTGCCGGGCTCGCCGAGCCGGTCGGCCCCGGCCACGACTGGCCGTCCGCCCACGATCCGGCCCGGCCTCTGCACGAGCTGCCCACCGGTCACGACCCGGAACTCCTTGGGCACAAGCGGCCTCCGGGGCTCGAGCCGGGTCGCTCCTCCACCGACCCGGACGCTCCCCTTCACGGCGCGCGCTCGCGGCAGCGGCCCGCGGCGGGCGGCGGTTTCGCCGTTCCAGGTTCACGTCCGGGCTCCGGTCAGGGCTCCGGTTCGGCGGGAGAGCCGGGCGGTTCACTCCGCGGCGTGGCACCGCAGTTGCGGCGTGATCCCGGCTCGGAGGTCGCGCAGGGTGCGGTGGCCCCTTCGCCCGCCGAGGCGTCGCGGACGGAGGCGCCGCAGATCGCGCCGACGTCACAAGAAGCCCATCCGGACAGCCCGCCGGCCGTTCCTCCGATCGGGACCGAGGCGCTCCGCCGCCTCCGGCGGCTCGCCGCCTCGGCGGAGCCCCGTTCCGTACGGCCCGGCGTCGCGGCTTACGCGGATCCGGCTCCGGCCGCCCCGGCCCGGCCGGCCGTGCGGGACGAGGAGACGGAGCACCGGCAGGCCGAGGAGCCCACTCGGGATGAAGCCGCCGATGTGGTCGCGGAGTCAGCCGTCCCGGCTCCGGACGCCGATCGGGCGACGGCCCACCCCGAGACCGGCCAGGCCGCCGGTGAACCCGGCGTAGAGCACCCACGGGACCTGCCTGACGTGGCGGACCAGAGGGATGCCCTCCCAGGCGGCGTACATGGCCACCCTGAGACAGCCGCACCCACGGACGAGCCCACCGAGCCCGGTACGCCAGTCGAGCCGACAGAGTCAAGCACGCCCGTCGAGCGCACTGAGCCCGCCGAGCACTCCGAGTCCGCCGAGCGCGCTGAGCCCGCCGAAGGCACCGAGTCTGTCGAGCGCGCTGAGCCCGCCGAAGGCACCGAGTCTGTCGAGCGCGCTGAGTCCGCCGAAGGCACCGAGTCCGGCGGTGCTCCCGCGTCGGCTGAACCTGCCGAATCCAGCATGTCCGCCGGCCGCGTCGAGGTCGCCGAGAGCGACTCCGTCGAGCGGAGCGAATCGGCTGAGCCGGCCGCCGAGCGTGTGGCGCGGATGGAGCCGGTCGAGCGTGTGGCCGGGACCGAGCCGGCCGACCCCGGCCCTGATCCTGATCTCACCCCAGACGCCGACGCTGAGGCGTGGCGGAGGCAGGCGCGGGAGCAGCATCGCAAGGGGCAGCCGCCCCGGCTCGTGCGTCCCAGAGAGCCGAGGACGCCGCAGCAGGTGTCCGGTGATCTGGAGCGACAGGCTGCCGAACCGCCTCCCGCCGGCCCTCGCATGACAAGACCGGCGCCCTTAAGTCCCGACGCGCCTGCCGCGTCCGCCGCGTCCGACGAGTCCGCCGCGTCCGACGAGTCCGCCGCGTCCGACGAGTCCGCCGTGTCTGCCGAGTCCGCCGCGCGTGCCGCGTCGGCCCGGCCTGCCGAGCGTGCCCGGCGCGTCGAGCAGGAGCGCGTGGCGCCCGCTGGAGCGCCCGAGCGTGTACCGCCCGTGACATCCGCCGAGCCCGCCACGCCCGGCGAACGCGTGGCCTCAGCGAGCCCCGTTGCCCCCGCTGAGCCGGTGACGCCCCCGAGGTCCCCAGGCTCCCCGAGGCCCGTCGTGCCCGCTGAGCCGGTGGCTCCCGCCGCTTCTCTCCCTCCGGCCGCTGGAACCGCCTCCACCGATCGCGGGCGGGGGATGCCGTCCATCCCTCCGCCCCCTCAGCTCGGCCCGGCCGCGGTCTCCATTCGCGCCGTGCCGGCCGGCCCTCTGCACGGCGGCGCATCCGGCCCGAGCAGCCCCGCCCCTCCCGCCGGCAAGCCCGGCAAGCAGGGCGCAGAGGAGCACCCCCGTGTCCGCCGGGTCGAGTCCGTCGTCGGGCGTGACCCCTCAGGCGGCTGGCGGAGGCTCGCGCAGGTGGTCGTGGGCGGGAGCCGTACCGACGGGATGGAGGTCGACGAGGCACGGGCCCGCGCGCCGCTCTCCATGAGCAGGAGGATCATGGTGCTCGGCTGCACGGGCGGCGCCGGGCAGACCACCACGGCGCTGATGCTCGGCCACACGCTCGCCCGCTACCGCGACGACCGGGTGCTGGCCCTCGACGCGAACACCGGCGACGACACGCTGACGACGCGGATCGCGGCCGAGTCGCCGGAAACCCTGAGCTCCCTGCTGGAGGGCTCCGACGCGGTCAGCGGCTACCTCGGCATGCGGGCGTACACGACGCGGTGCGAGTCGGGTCTGGAGGTCGTCGGCGCGGACACCGACGATCAGGCGGCCCAGCGGCTCGCGGACCGGGCACTGCTCGCCGACTGGCGCAGGACGCTCGGCGCGCTCGACCGTCACTACCGGCTGACCGTGATCGACCCGGCGGCCGCGCTGGCCGCGCGGCTCCTGCCGTACGCCGATCAGCTCGTGCTCGTGGCCCCGGCGAGCGAGGACGCCTCCGACGCGGTCGCGATGACGTACGAGTGGCTCGACGGGCATGGGTGCTCGGACCTGCGCCGGCGGGCGATCATGGTGATCAACGGCGTGAGCCGCCGCAGCCTGCCGGACGTCGAGCAGGCGGAGGCGGTGGCCAGCGGCCGGTGCCGGGCGATCGTCCGCGTCCCGTGGGAGGACGAGCTCGCCCCCGGCCGTCCCGGACCGGTCGACGTCAACCACCTCCGGGCCGGTGGCCGCAGGGCGTACGTTGCCCTCGCGGGAGTGGTCGTGAGCGGTCTGGCGGCGATCCAGGCCAAGCAGGAGGTGGCCAGATGAGCGAGCGAGCGGCGCGTAAGGGGTCCTGGTACGGGTGAGCGAGAGAGCGGGTGAGCGATCGATGAGCACCGGTGGGGCCGGCGCGCGTGCCGCGCGCCGGGGGTGCTCGGACCTGCGGGCGCGAGCACAGGCGTCGAGGGCACAGGTGCCGAGGGCGCATGCGTCTGCGACGCGGGTCGCGAGGGCTTGGGCTGCGGAGCGGGTGAGCGCCCGATGAGCAGGGCACGCAGCCGCATCGCCGTGCGGTACTTCGACGATCGCGTCCTGCTCACCGACTCGGCGGCCTGGGCGTACTTCCGGCTGCCGACGGTGAGCTACGAGTTCCTCACGCCCGAGGAGCGCGAGGCGCTCGTCACCAACATCACGATCGCGCTGGCCGGCATCCGGATGCCCGACGCGGAGGTGCACCTGCGGATCGCGCACCGGGCCTACCCGGCGGCCGAGTGGGCCATGGCGCTCAACTCGACGTCCGACGAGGGGCCGGGCTGGCGGGAGTACCTGGAGGACATGTACCGGCACGTCTGGGCGAAGGACTTCTGGAGCAAGGAGGTCTACCTGGGCGTACGGCTCGGCCCGCGCGGGGCCCAGCTCGGCAACGGCGTCCTCGCCCAGCTCTTCGGCTTCTACCAGCGCAGCGAGAAGGCGCTGGGCATGGAGGACGACCACGTGCCGGACCGGGAGATCACCCGGTGGACCGAGGCCTCGGAGCGGCTCGGCCGGGCTCTGGCGTCCAGCGCGCTGTACGCCCGCCACGCCACCTCCACGGAGATCGCCTGGCTGTTCCAGCACGCCGCCGCGGGCGGGCTCGGCGAGCCGATGCCGTCGGCCACGCCGCGCCGCAGATGGGGCAAGGGAGAGGTCGAGGCGCTCGTCGAGGGCCAGATCCACAACGGCAGGTCGCTGCTGCGGATCGAGCAGCCGTCCGGCGACTCGTTCACGGCGCACCTGTCGTTCGCCCGGTTCCCCGACCTGATGCCCTTCCCCGACGGGGAGCCGTGGCTGCACTTCGCGGACCAGCTCCCGTTCCCGGTGGAGGTCTCCAGCAGGATGCGGCTGATCTCCCCCGTACGGGCGAGCAAGGACGTGGCGCGCAAGCTCGCCCACGCCCGCGACATGGACATCCACATCAGGGAGGCCGGGGCGGAGGCCCCGCTCGCCCTGGCCGAGCAGATCGACGCCGCCCGGATGCTGGAGCACGGCATCACCAAGGAGCGCCTCCCGTTCGTGTACGGCTGGCACCGGCTGAGTGTCAGCGCCCCCACCGAGGAGATCTGCGTCCAGCGGGTGGAGGCCGTCGTCGAGCACTACCGTGACCTCGGCATCGACGTCGTCAACTCCACCGGCGACCAGTTCTCCCTGTTCTGCGAGTCGCTGCCGGGGGAGAAGCTGCGGGTCAACGCGTACGCGCAGCGGCAGCCCCTGCGGACGATCGCCGGCGGCATGGCGACGGCGACGGTCGAGCTCGGCGACCGGGTGGACGAGTCGAACGCCGGCTGGATCGGGCCGTACATTGGGGAGACCCTGGGGCGTGCGCGCAGCATCGTCCACTTCGACCCGCTGGTGGCCGCGACCAGGAACCGCCCGACCGCCATCGCCATCACCGGCGAGCCCGGGGGCGGCAAGACCACGCTGGCGCTGCTGCTGATCTACCAGATGGCGCTGCGCGGGGTGACGGTCGCGGTCATCGACCCGAAGGGTGACGCGGAGTCGCTGGTGCAGCTGCTGCAGCGGCGCGGCCGCAGGGCGCGGATCATCCCGCTCGGGTCGGCGGCGCCCGGTCTGCTCGACCCGTTCTCGTTCGGCGACGACATCGCGGCGAAGAAGACGATGGCCACCGAGACGCTCAGGCTGCTGCTTCCGCGCATGTCCGAGGAGCGCGAGTCGGCCATGATCCAGGCGGTGGCGGCCGTCTCGAACGAGCCGGACCCCTCTTTGGGCAAAGTCGTGGACCATCTGGAGCACTCAGCCGATCCGGCGTCGAAGAACCTCGGAGCCGTGCTGCGGTCGATGTCGGAGATGTCCCTGGCCAAGCTGTGCTTCGACCCGTCGGGCGGCGACCAGATCGACACCGAGGGGTGGACCACGGTGTTCACGCTGGGCGGCCTCACGCTGCCCGACGTGATGACCGTGCGGGACGACTACTCCTACGAGCAGCGGCTCTCGGTGGCCCTGCTCTACCTGGTGTCGCAGTTCGCCCGGCGGCTGATGAACGGCCTGGACCGGCGTACGCCGAAGGCGATCTTCCTCGACGAGGCGTGGGCGATCACGGCCACACCTGAGGGGGCCAAGCTGGTGCCCGAGGTCTCCCGGATGGGCCGCTCACGCAACACGGCGCTCGTCCTGGTGTCGCAGAACGCCGGTGACCTGCTCAGCGAGCAGGTCACCAACTGCCTGTCGTCGGTCTTCGCGTTCCGCTCCACCGAGCGGGTGGAGGTCGGGCACGTGATGGAGCTCCTCGGGGTTGACCCGTCGGAGGAGCACAAGGCCGTGCTGCGCTCCCTCCACAACGGGGAGTGCGTCTTCCGGGATCTGGACGGCCGTGCCGGCCGTATCGGGGTGGACCTGATCTCGGAGGAGCTGCTGCGGTGGCTTGACACCAATCCGACACACGACAAACCCGATGAGAAAGGGCATGATCTTCTTGACGGGGGCTCCGGTCGGTCGGGGGTCGCGCAGGAGGTGCGATCGTGAGCGTGCGCAGGAACGGTCCTCCCAGGGCGAGCCGGGTGCGCGGCGGGGCCAAGGCCCGGCGGCGGCTCCCGCGGGTCCTCGCCTTGTTGCTGGCGACGTTCGCCCTGTTCGTGACGTTGCCGTTCGTCTTCCCCGCCGACACAGCCGGCGCGGCGGGCCCGTGCGACCTGTCGCCCGCCCTCGCGCCTGAGATCGCCGGCGGCGGAGTCGACGGCCTCGTGCAGCCGCCGCCGCCCGACGGAGGCGCTCCGATCGCCGCACCCGGCGACGCCCTTCCGACCGCCGCCCCCAAGGAACCGGTCACCAACTATGACCGGTACGGCATGGCCGGCCAGTTCTGGCACACGTACGGCCTGGGCTGCTCCGACGTCACCGCCGTGCTCGGCAACGCATGGGCGAACACCGTCTTCTCCTGGGCCAAGGCGGTCGACCGGCTGACGATCAGCACCTACCAGGCGGCGGCCACCGAGGGGCCGATCCAGCCCATCAAGGACGTCGCCGACGACATCATCACCAACCTGGCCAACGCCATGTACTGGCCGTACCTGCGGCCGATCGTCATCCTGGGCGCCATCTGGCTGGCCTGGTACGGCCTGATACGTAAACGCGCCACGACCACCACCGAGGGCGTCATCTGGATGGTGCTGGCGGTCACCGTGGCGATCTGGTTCTTCAGCCGCCCCGGCGACTTCACCGGCATCGGCAAGACCGTGACCGACAAGACCGGAGAGGTCGTCAACTCGGCGTTCTCCGGCCTGCCCGGCGCGGGCGGGGCCTCGTGCATGCCGACCAAGGACCAGCCGTCCACCGCCGTCAAGGCCGGCGGGTACGGAGAGCCGGGCACCCCCGGCGTGGCGCAGAACGCTGACGCGCTGTGGTCGACGCTCGTCTGCAAGCCATGGCTGATGGGCGAGTTCGGCACGGCCGACACCAACGCCCCGATCGTCCGGGCGCTCGCCGCGAAGACGCTGGACATCCAGGCGATCGACGCGACCGAGCAGGCCGCCAAGCAGATGCCGAGCGGCGACAGCCACCAGAGGCGCTTCGAGGAGGAGCTCGCCAAGCCGCTGGAGAACACCCCGGTGTTCTTCCTCTTCCAGGGCAAGGACTGGACCAGCCGCCTCGGCATCGCGATCGGCGCCTTCATCGCCGCCATGGTCGCCGGGGTGCTGATCTTCCTTGTGGCGGTGTCGCTGCTGGTGCTGAAGGTCGGCTTCCTGCTGCTGCTGATCATGGGGCCGATCTTCCTGCTCATCGGCGTGCATCCCGGCTCCGGCCGGATCATCGCGATGCGCTGGGTCGAGATGCTCGTCGGCACCCTGCTGCGCCAGGCCGTGCTCGCCCTCGTGCTGGGCGTCCTGGTGTACGGCTACGCCCTGATCATCTCCACCACGCTGCCCTGGGGCATGCAGATCCTGTTCATGGCGCTGCTGACGATCGCCGTGTTCTTCTACCGCCGGCCGTTCCAGCATCTTTTCGCCTCGATGGACGGGCACACGCTCGCCACCCGGATGCTCGGGGAGGCCGCGTCCGCTCCCACCCTGTCGCGGGCGGCCAACGCGCTGCCCCCGGTCGGGGTGGCCCGTGCGGGCCGGTGGGGCCTGCGCAAGGCGGAGCCGGTCATCGGCGCGGCCGCCATGGTCGCCGGGGGTGGAGCAGCCGCCGCCGCGGCCTCCTCCGTGGCGCAGGGGCGCGTACGAGGCGAGGAGGGCGCGCCGGCCGCCGTCGGCCAGGCGGGCGCGCGGGCCGGGGCACAGCCGGTGCCGCTGGAGACCGACGCGCAGGCGGCCGGCCGCCGCAAGGCGGGAGCGGCGGCACCGCGGCCCGGTCAGGCGCCTCCGCTCAACCTGTCGGGCGCGCGGGCCGCGGCCACCGTCCGGCCCTCCGGCGGTCCCCGTCCGGCTTCTCCGGGAGGCGGATCACCTCCTCGGCGCGTTCCCTCGGCGTCCGGTCCCGGACCGGCATCCGGCGTCTCCGCCGGCTCCGGAGCGTCGTCGGGCTCACTGCCCGCTTCCGCGTCCGGCGCCGCTTCCGGCCGGACGTCGGGATTCGCGTCCGGCGCCGTCAGGGCGTCCGGCTCCTCGGGCGGCTCCCCGTCCGGCTCCCCGTCCGGCTCCTCGTCCGGCGCCTCGGGCGGCGGCTGGTTCAGCGGCCGGTCCGGGGGATGGGCCTCCCGGCCCTCCGGCGCGGGAGGCTCCGCGTCACGTGGCCGTTCGCCCGGCCTGTTCGGCGGAGGTTCCCGCTCGTCGGGCGGGGGCTCCCGCTCCTCGGGAGGCGGCCTGTTCGGGGGTGGCTCGCGTTCCTCCGGCGGGTCCGGCGGGTCCGGTGGTGGGTCAGGCTCGGGCGGCTCGTCCGGCGGAGGAGGGCTCTTCGGCGGCTCGTCCCGGCGGAGCGAGAGCTCCGGCGGTGGCCGCTCCCGGCCCGCTCCGCCGTCCGGCGGCTCCTCCAGCAGGCCCCGGTCCTCCGAGGCGCCTCCGCTGTGGCTGCCGAGCCGCGGGGACGGTGGCCGTCGCTCGAACGACGCGCCCACCCCGTTCTGGGCGAAGCCGTCCGACCGCGACTCCGGCGAGTGACGGGCTCCGCCGGCGGGTGATGCGCAGATGATGTCCAGCCAGAGCAGAGACCGGGGCAAACACCTCGCGTTCGCCGGTGCCGTCGTGCTGCTCGCCGCCGTGGGGGTCTACCTCACGATGAGCGGGCCGCCCGGCGGCGGCGAAACGGGTCCGGAGCGGGCGGCCGGGGTGCAGGCGGCGCCCACCGCGAAGGCGAGCGCGCCGGTACAGGTGCCGAGCCAGGTGGCCACGACGCCGGGCGCCTTCGACGTCTACGCGTACCTGCCGCTGTCGAGGGACGAACTGGCCGCCGCCGCCGACCTCGCACGGCGGTTCACCGGGTCGTACGGGACGTTCCAGTACGGCGAGGACCCGGTGGCGTTCGCCCAGCGGCTCAAGGCGTTCGCCACCGACGAGTTCGGCGCGCAGCTCACCCGTGCCATGACCGACCCCGCGCTGGTGAACCAGAACAAGGCCGACCAGGTGGTGTCGCGGGCGTCGGCGAAGGTGGCCACCATCCGCGACATGACCGCCAACCAGGTGATCTTCGTCGTCGACTCGGTCAGGCACGTGACCGACAGGACAGGTCAGAGGGACCAGCCCGACCGGTACGCCGTGACCGTCATCAAGGTGGGGGTGGACTGGCGGGTCTACGACCTGGAGCTCGCCGACGCCGGGCAGGACGGGGACACCACGACGTGACCGCCCCCCCGCGCTCCACGGCCGTCGAGGTGGCCCGGCGGGTGGGCCTGCGCCGGCTCGCGTCCCGGGGGCGGTCCTGGCGCGGGCTGGCCGTCGCCCTCGCCGTGATCGTCCCGCTGACGCTCTTCGGATCGATCATCTTGATGACCCCGTCGCCGTCGATGCTCCTGGGCGGCGGCCGGTCCGGCGAGGACTGCGCCCAGGCGGCCACCGCCACCGGCGAGTCCGCCACGGCCCGCGCCGACGTCCCGGAGGACTACCTCGCGCTCTACAAGAAGTTCGGCGAGAAGATCGGCGTCCAGTGGAACGTGCTCGCCGCGATCGGCAAGCGCGAGACCGACCACGGCCGCTCGTCGCTGCCGGGTGTCCGCAGCGGCACCAACTACGCGGGCGCGGCGGGGCCGATGCAGTTCCTCGTCTCCACCTGGGGCGGCAAGGCCAAGATCAAGATCGGCTCCGGGATCAATGGCTACGCCTCCGACGGCGACGGCGACGGGTACGGCGACATCTACAACCCGGCCGACGCGATCCTCGGCGCGGCGAAGATGCTCAAGCGCAACGGCGCGCCCGACGACCTCAGGCGGGCGATCTTCGTCTACAACCGGGCGACCTGGTACGTCGACCAGGTGCTGGAGATCGCCAAGCGTTACGCGTCCACCGGCGACATCGGTGTGCCGCCGGAGGCCGACCCGGACTGCGACTCGGCGTACGTGGAGACCGCGCCGGACGACGTGGTCCGCAAGATCCTCGAGTACGCCCTGGCCCAGCGCGGCAAGCCGTACCGCTGGGGCGGGACCGGTCCCGACGCCTTCGACTGCTCGGGGATCATCTACATGGCCTACCGCAACGCCGGGCTGACCATCCCGCGGACGACGTTCGGCCAGTGGCCGTTCGGCGTGCGGGTCGAGGAGGGCAGCGAGCAACCGGGCGACCTGGTGTTCTTCAACGCGGGCCCAGGAACGGCCAAGGACCATCCGGGACACGTGGGCATGGTGGTCTCGGAAGGGAAGATGATCGAGGCGCGCTGCACGCTCTGCGGGCCCATCAAGGTGACGACGTACGGGGACCGGCAGAACATCGTCGGATTCACCCGGCCACTCCAGAACGAAGATGTCCTGGAACAGCTCAAGCGGGCTCTAACGTAGACGGGCATGGACGCGATGGTGAGGGTGGTCGTGGGGGCGGCGATCGTCGAGGAGGGCAGGCTGCTCGCCGCCCAGCGGTCCGAGCCGCCGGCGCTCAGGGGCGGGTGGGAGTTCCCCGGCGGCAAGGTCGACCCGGGGGAGAGCGAGCACGAGGCGCTGGTCCGGGAGTGCGTCGAGGAGATCGGCGTCAAGATCGTGGTGGGCCGCCAAGTCGGGGGCGACTGGGCCCTGTCCGACGGCTACGTCATGCGGATCTGGCTGGCCGAGATCGGCTCTGGCGTGCCGCACCCGCACGAGCACCTGGCGCTGCGCTGGCTGGAGCCGCACCAGCTCTACGAGGTGGCGTGGCTTCCGGCGGACCTGCCCGTGGTCGCCGCCGTGGAGAGGCTTCTGTGGGACGTTCCACGAGACTGATCCACGCGTGTACGGGCACATGTCATAGATCGTGCTTTGCGGTAGGTTTACGGAACTAGAATCTACTGTGGCCCAAGGGCATCTCACAGGGTGGAGGCGAGCGGTGACAGGACGCGCACTTGTGAGGGCCGCGTCCTCGGCAGCCGCCTCCGTGGCTATCACGGCACTGGCGGTGTTCGTCGTGGGGCCGGCGATCGGCGCGAACGCGGCGGCCAACCCGGTGGACCCGTGCGACGCGGGCCAGACCTGCGACCCGGTCGTCACCGTGACCGTCACCCAGACCCCCGGGCCGACCAGCGATCCGGTGGTGACGAAGACCGTCACGGTCACGCCGACGCCGACGGTGAAGCCGACCAAGACCAAGCCGGCGCCCGCGACGACCACCGCGTCCCAGCCGACGCAGCGGTCGACGTTGGAGCCGGATCTGCCTGCCTCGACCGCCCAGCCCAGCTTTCCCGCCACGACGGCGGCTCCCGCGACGTCCGACCCGGCCGTGGTCCTGCCCGGTGCGACGCCGCTGCCCAGCACGCCGAGCACCACGCCCACGACCAGCCCGTCGTTCGAGGAGCCCGCGCCCGAGTCGGTGCCGATCGAGATCCGCAACGCGACACCGCAGTACGACAAGGTGACGCTGAGCCAGAAGCTCGCCATCCCCGGGGCCGTGCTCGTCCTGGTCGTGCTGCTCGCGTGGCTGGTCTTCGAGGGGCGCCTGCGTCGCATGGCCCACGCGGCGGCCGTACGGCGGGCCGGGCCGCAGTCCGCGCGCGGCGGTCGCGACGAACCGGCGGCCGGATACCCGGCGGGCCAGGGATACGCGCCGATGGTTGGCTTCGTCCCGGTTCAGTATGCGATGGGCTATCCCCAGCAGCCGTACGGTTATCCGGCGCCCTATGGGTACCCGCAGGCGTACGGTGCCCAGGGGTATCCGATGGACCCGAGCCAGGGCGTGCCCCCCGGGTACGTGCCACAGGGGTACGCGCAGCCGGGCTATACCCAGCCGGGCTACGCGCAGCCGGGTTTCGAGGGCGCCGGTCAGCAAGGTGAAGCGCAGCAGGGTGCCGTTCAGCAGAGCGCCGCACAGCCGGACGCCCGGCAGCCCGCCGCTTGGCAGAGCCCTCCGGTCGACGCCTGGGGACCCGCGGTCGGCGAGTCGCCGCAGGGCGTGTGGGGAGAGGCGACCGACGGCCCGGCCGCCGTCCCGCCGCACGGCGACGCCTCACCTCCCGACCGCACCGTTCAGTACCCTCTCCCGGGCGACCCCTCCAGCGCCGACGGCCGCTGACGCGGGCACCGGCCCGCGGGCGATCAGCTCTACGGGTGGACCAAGGCGGACGTCCACCGCTGTTATGCGCCCGATGCGGTGCCCTTAGGAGCCGGGGCCGCCCCTAATCCCCTGACCTGTGCGCCGTGCACCCGGCGCGAATGCGCTGGGTGAGGAAGAGAGCCGCGCGGTCCAGTGCCTCGTCCGCCTCGTCCAGAATGCCGGCGAACGACTGGAACACGTGCGGCACGTCGGCGGTGATGTCCAAAATGACGTCCACCCCGACCGCCCTCGCGTGCGCGGCGAGGCGCGTGGAGTCGTCCAGCAGGAGCTCGTTCGTGCCCACCTGGATCAACATTGGGGGGAAGCCGGTCAGGTCGGCGAGGACGGCCGGGCTGAGCAAGGGCTGGTGCGGGTCGGCTCCAGCGAGGTACATGGCCCCGGTGCGTTCGACGGCCTCACGGGTGAAGATCGGGTCGATGCCCTCCTTGGTGTCCATGCTCTCGCCCGTGCGGGTGGCGTCGAGGCCCGGGGAGAACGCCACGACGGCGGCGGGCAGTGGGAGGCCCGCGTCACGGGCGGCGAGGCAGGTGGTGACGGCGAGGCCGCCGCCGGCGGAGTCTCCGGCGAACGCGATGACCGAGGGGTCTTCGCCGCTGTCGAGGAGGGCGCGGTAGGCGCTCAGGGTGTCGTCGATCGCGGCCGGGTACGGGTGCTCGGGGGCAAGCCGGTAGTCCAGCGAATACGCCTCGAAGCCGGTCTTGGCCACGAGGTGTCCCGTCAGCGACAGGGCGGTCTCGGGGGAGCCGAACACGAAGCCGCCCCCGTGGAAGTACAGGATCGTCCCGGCGCGGGGACCGTTGTGCGGCTCGACATGCAGTGCGGGCCGGCCGCCGAGCGTCGTCCGCGTGGTGCGGATGGTGTCCGGCACGATCATCTGGGCCATCAGCGCCCTGAATCCGGCGCGTAGCTCGTCGACCGACCGGGGGCCCTCAGGCCGTGGCTGTCGCATCATCGCGTCGATCCGGGCGCGCTGTTCCCTGCTCATGGATGTACTCCTGGCGTAAGTGGATTCCACTACACTATATGCCATGGCATCTAAATCGAGCGGTGACCTGGTCGACCTCCCGGGCTTCTTCGCCGATCTGGTCCGATGCGAGACGCGTCTGTACAACGCCCTCAACGACCGACTCCGTGAGCGGCACGGGATCGTCACCTCACAGTTCGAATTCCTGCGCTACCTGCGCGACCACCCCGGATCTCGCGTGGCGGACCTCGCCGCCGAGTTCGCCGTCGGCGTCGGGGCGACCAGCAAGGGCATCGACCGTCTGGAGAGACGGGGGTGGGTCCTCCGGCAGCCGAATCCGTCCGATCGCCGGTCCTCGCTGCTGGCTCTGACCGACGGCGGCTTGCGGCTCGTCGACGCGGCGGACAAGACGTTCACCGATGGACTCGCCGCGCTGATCGGAGACTCGTTCGACGACCTGTCCGCCTCGTCCGCCGTACGCGCCATCTCGAAGCTGCGCTCCGTGCTCGAACGCGACCAGATCGGCACGCCCACAGGCTGACGGACATCGCCCCGGTCGTGGCCGGGCGCGCGGGGCGGCGCGGGACCGCCGCCGCGTTCGCGAAGCCGCGGAAAGCGGGATGAGAACGAAAAACGCCGACCGGGGATCCGGTCGGCGTCTTCGCGAAGGGGATCGCTCAGCTGGAGCGCTTGAAGATCTTCGAGCCCAGCCACACCAGCGGGTCGTACTTGCGGTCGACCACGCGCTCCTTCATCGGGATCAGCGCGTTGTCGGTGATCTTGATGTGCTCGGGGCAGACCTCGGTGCAGCACTTGGTGATGTTGCAGTACCCGAGGCCGTGCTCCTCCTGCGCCGACTCCTTGCGCTCCAGCACGTCGTACGGGTGCATGTCGAGCTCGGCGATCCGCATGAGGAAGCGCGGTCCCGCGAAGGACTGCTTGTTCTCCTCGTGGTCACGGATGACGTGGCAGACGTTCTGGCACATGAAGCACTCGATGCACTTGCGGAACTCCTGGGACCGCTCGACGTCGATCTGCTGCATGCGGTAGTCGCCGGGCTTCACGTCGGCCGGCGGCGTGAACGACGGGATCTCCCGTGCCTTCTTGTAGTTGAACGACACGTCGCAGACCAGGTCCTTGATGACCGGGAACGTCCGCATCGGCGTGACCGTGATGGTCTCGCTCTCCTCGAACGTGGACATCCGGGTCATGCAGCCCAGCCGCGGCCTGCCGTTGATCTCCATCGAGCAGGAGCCGCACTTGCCCGCCTTGCAGTTCCACCGGACCGCGAGGTCGGGGGCCTGGGTGGCCTGCAACCGGTGGATGACGTCGAGGACGACCTCGCCCTCGTTCACCTCGACGGTGAAGTCCTCCAGCTGCCCGTCGCCGCCCTCGCCTCGCCAGACGCGGAACTTCGCCTTGTAACCCATCACGACTCCTTGACCGCGGTGTCGTAGTCCGCCAGCTCGTCCTCGGTGAGGTACTTCTCCAGCTCGGACCGCTCGAACAGGGTGATCAGGTCACTCCGCATGGGCGGCTGGGCCCTTTCGGCGACCACGACGCCGGAGGCGTCCGGCTCGGCGGAGCAGACCAGCAGCTTGCGCCGCCACTCCGGCGCCATGCCGGGGAAGTCGTCCCGGGTGTGGCCGCCGCGGCTCTCCTCGCGGAGCAGCGCGGCCCGGGCCACGCACTCGCTCACCAGCAGCATATTGCGCAGGTCGATGGCGAGGTGCCAGCCGGGGTTGTAGATCCGGCTCCCGGCGGACGCGGTGTTCTTCGCCCGTTCCTTGAGCTTCTCGATGACCTGGAGGGCCTCGGCGATCTCCTCCGACTTGCGGATGATGCCGACGAGGTCGTTCATCGTGCGCTGCAGCTCGTGGTGGACCTCGTACGGGTTCTCGCCGCCGGTGCGCTCCAGGGGGGCGATCGCCTCCGCCATGGCCTCGTCCACACCCGTCACGGCGGGCCGCCTGGCCAGGCCCGCGACGTACGCCGCCGCCCCGGCTCCCGCCCTGCGGCCGAAGACCAGCAGGTCGGACAGCGAGTTGCCGCCGAGGCGGTTGGAGCCGTGCATGCCGCCGGAGACCTCGCCGGCCGCGAACAGGCCGGGCACCGAGGCGGCGCCGGTGTCGGCGTCCACCTCCACGCCGCCCATGATGTAGTGGCAGGTCGGGCCGACCTGCATGGGCTCCTTGGTGATGTCGACGTCCGCCAGCTCCTTGAACTGGTGGTGCATCGACGGCAGCCGCCTGGTGATCTCGGCGGCGGGCAGCCGGGTCGACACGTCGAGGAACACCCCGCCCTGCGGGGAGCCGCGCCCCGCCTTCACCTCGGAGTTGATGGCCCTGGCCACCTCGTCACGCGGCAGCAGCTCCGGCGGCCGGCGGTTGCCCGCCTGGTCGTTGTACCAGCGGTCCGCCTCCTCCTCCGTCGTGGCGTACTTGTCCTTGAACACGTCAGGGATGTAGTCGAACATGAACCGGCGGCCCTCGGAGTTGCGCAGGACGCCGCCGTCGCCGCGGACCGACTCCGTCACGAGGATGCCGCGCACCGAGGGCGGCCAGACCATCCCCGTCGGGTGGAACTGGATGAACTCCATGTTGATCAGCTTGGCGCCCGCGAGCAGGGCCAGCGCGTGGCCGTCGCCCGTGTACTCCCAGGAGTTCGACGTGACCACGTACGACTTGCCGATGCCGCCGGTGGCCAGCACGACGGCCGGGGCGTCGAAGAGGATGAAGTCGCCGGTCTCCCGCCAGTAGCCGAACGCCCCCGCGATGGCGCCGTCGTTCTTGAGCAGGCGGGTGACCGTGCACTCGGCGAAGACCTTGATGTACGCCTCGGGGTCGCCGTGCAGCTTCTCATCCTCCTGCTGGAGGGCGACGACCCGCTGCTGCAGCGTGCGGATCAGCTCCAGGCCCGTGCGGTCGCCGACGTGGGCGAGGCGCGGGTACTCGTGGCCGCCGAAGTTCCGCTGGCTGATCTTGCCGTCCTTGGTGCGGTCGAACAGCGCGCCCCACGCCTCCAGCTCCCAGACGCGGTCCGGGGCCTCCTTCGCGTGCAGCTCAGCCATCCGCCAGTTGTTGAGGAACTTGCCTCCGCGCATGGTGTCGCGGAAGTGCACCATCCAGTTGTCGTCGGAGTTGACGTTGCCCATCGCGGCCGCGGCGCCGCCCTCGGCCATGACCGTGTGGGCCTTGCCGAACAGCGACTTGCAGACGATCGCCGTCCGCTTGCCCTGTTGCCGCGCCTCGATCGCCGCGCGGAGCCCGGCTCCGCCGGCTCCGATGACGACGACGTCGTATTCGTGACGCTCCACCTTGAGATCCTTAAGCGAACGGGAAGTTGATGACGCCATGGGCGACCAGCCGGACGTACAGGTCGGCGATCATGACGGAGAACATCGAGGCCCAGGCCAGCGGCTGGTGCTTGGCGTTGAGCTTCGAGACGAACGTCCACGCCTTGTAGCGCAGCGGGTGCTTCGAGAAGTGCGTGAGACGCCCGGCGGTGATGTGGCGGCAGGAGTGGCACGACAGCGTGTACGCCAGGATCAGGGCGGCGTTGACGAGCAGGATCCAGGTCCCCAGGCCGCCGGGCTTGTGCACCAGGGCCAGCACGGCGTCGTACGTCAGGATCGCGCCGATCACGATGGCGCCGTAGAAGAAGTACCTGTGGATGTTCTGGATGATCAGCGGGAACCGGGTCTCGCCGGTGTACTTGCCGTGCGGCTCCGCGACCGCGCAGGCCGGCGGCGACAGCCAGAACGACCGGTAGTACGACTTGCGGTAGTAGTAGCAGGTCAGCCGGAACCCGCCGGGCAGGCCGAGGATCAGCAGCCCCGGCGGCAGCCCGTACCAGTCGCCGAACGGCGCCAGCCCGAGGAAGCGGGCCCCCTCGGGACACGAGGTCGCGAGGCAGGGCGACGAGAAGGGCGCGATATACGGTTCGATGAAGTAGCTTTTATCGAAAATCGCCCAGAATCCGTAGATCAGGAACGACATGAGGCCGGCGAACGTCAACGCCGGAGCGAGCCACCACCTGTCGGTGCGAAGTGTGCGCACCCGCAACTGTGCGCGTTGTTTCCTGGCCGGGCTCTCGGCCGTTGTCTGGGTCATCGGAGACCTTCCACCCTCACTGACTCCGCGTACGCCGGAGCGCTCGCGCCGAACTGCTCTGGCCACGTGCGTATTGGTGGGGGAAACATTACGACGCGCGCATCACGAGTTGTGAGGAGGGTCACTCCTCCCGGCTGTGATTCCGGTCACTTCGCCGGCAGCTTCACCACCGTGAAGAAGAACTCGTCGATCTGGCGCACCACGCGGGCGAACTGGTCGAAATCCACCGGCTTCGTGATGTACGCGTTGGCGTGCAGGTTGTATCCACGAAGGATATCCTGCTCGGCCTCCGAGGTCGTCAAGATCACAACCGGGATCACCCGGAGCGCCGGGTCGTCCTTGACCTCCCGCAACACCTCGAAACCGTCGACCCGGGGCAGGTTGAGATCGAGGAGGATGAGGTCCGGCCGCGGCGCGTCGGCGTACGGCCCCTCCCTGCGCAGGTACGCGAGGGCCTGCTCGCCGTCGTTGACGACGCTGAGGGTGTTGCGGACCTTGTTGTAGGAGAACGCCTCCCTGGTCAGCAGCACGTCGCCCGGATCGTCCTCCACCAGGAGGATGTCGATGGGGCGCAGCTCATTCATCCGGATCCTCCGCGGCGGGCAGCGTCCATCGGAAGGTGGCACCCGGCCCCGCCTCGGTGTCGAGCCAGATGCGGCCGCCATGATATTCCACGATCTTCCTGCACAGGGCCAGGCCGATGCCCGTGCCGGAGTACGCCTCACGCCCGTGGAGGCGCTGGAAGATCAGGAAGATCCGGTCGGCGAACCTGGGCTCCACGCCGATCCCGTTGTCGGCGCAGCTGAACTCCCACATCTCGCCGTCCCGGCGTACGCCGATGTGGACGCGGGGCGGCTCGGGAGAGCGGAACTTCAGCGCGTTGGCGACGAGGTTCTGGAAGAGCTGCGTCAGCAGCACCGGGTTGCCGACGACCTTCGGCATCTCGTCGTGGGTCACGGAGGCGTCGGTCTCGACGATCAGGCCGTCCAGGTTGCGCAGAGCGCCGCGCAGGGGGCCGCCGGAGTCCGTCGGGACGCGCTCGCCGCCCATGCGGCCGACCCGGGAGAAGTCGAGCAGGTCGTTGATGAGCTGCTGCATGCGCTTGGCCCCGTCGACGGCGAAGCCGATGTACTGCAGGGCCCTGTCGTCGAGCCGGTCCCCGTAGCGCTGCTCCAGCATCTGGGTGAAGCTCGCCACCTTGCGCAGCGGCTCCTGCAGGTCGTGGCTGGCCACGTAGGCGAACTGCTCCAGCTCGGCGTTGGACCTGCGCAGCTCGGCGGCCTGGTCGGCGAGGCGCTGCCGGGCCTCGGCCGAGGACTGCCACTCGGCCATGATCCGATCGCGCATGCCGCTGACGTGGCCGGACAGCTCCCACAGCTCGGCGGGCCGCTCCACGTCCAGCTCGTGACGGAAGTCCCCGGCGGCCACGGCGCGCACCTGGCGGGTGAGCCGCGCCACCGGGCGCAGCACCGCGTGGCGCACGATCAGCGTGCAGCCGAGCGCCGCCAGCAGGAGGGCGACTATCAGGATCCACACCGTGACGTAGATGGTCTGCCAGCCTGTCTGGAGCCGCTCCTTGCCGAGGTCGTGGAGCTCCTGCAGCAGGCTCCGCAGCCTCCCCAGCGACGCCCTGACAGGCGTGAACCGCTGCACGTTGACGGTCGTCAGCTCCCGGGACAGGGCGTCCCGGCCGGCCGTGGGGACGGCGGCGACGACCCGCTCGGCGTAGTCGTGCCGCCAGACGGCGATCGCCGCTTCGAGCCGCCGCAGCTCCGCCCCCATCTCGGAGGACCGCGGGAGGCGGGGCAGCGTCGTGGTGATCCACGCGGTGGCCGCCTGCTCGTCGCCGATGGCCTGCCGGTACGCCTGGACGTACTGCGCCTCGTTGGTGAGGCCGTACGCCCTGATGGAGTTGCCCTGCGCCTGGAGCGCCGTGGTGATCTGGATCATCTCCAGCGCCGCGGGGTCGATGGCGTCGATGAGGACGTCGCGGGCCGCTTTGGTCTGGCCGAGCGTCACCAGGATGGCGGTGACCGCCAGGCCCACGACGAGCGCCATGCCCGCACCGGTGAGGAGGAACCAGCGGGTGACCGTCAGCCGTCCATCGGCCGCCCGCGGCGGGCTGAGAGGAGCGGGCGCCACGCTCACGTCGCCCCCCGGCCGCCCTCTTGGACGCCCTCTCGGACGCCGTGTCGCGGACCATGCCGGGCGCCGTCGACCGAGCCGTCCACGGCGCCGTCCACGGCGCCGTCCACCGAGCCGTCCACCGGGCCGTCTCCCGACATGGCCGAGGTCGGGAGCACGTCACCCTGGACGTGCCGGTGCCCCCGGGAGACGAGGACGGCGGCGACGTCGTCGTGCAGGGCGTCGCCCAGGCTGGCGATGATCCGGTCGAGGTCGATCCTGGAGTGCTCGCGGATGATCCGCAGCAGCCCGTCGGTGCCGAGCAGATCCCGGTTGTCGTTGACGGTGGCCTCGATGAGCCCGTCGGTGTAGAGCAGCAGCGCCCACCGGTCGCCCAGCGTTATGTCGAAGGGGTGCCACGTGCCGTCCGGGAAGATGCCGAGGGGCGGGCCGGACGGGGTGTCGGTGACCACGTCGATCACGCCGTCCCGCAGCAGCAGCGGCGGCGGGTGGCCGACGACGTACATCCGGGCACGGGTGAGATCGGGCGAGACGGCCGCGTAGCACATGGTGGTGAAGATCTCCGGCGACTTGCGCTCGTGCCGCAGCAGCGTGTCGAGCGTGTAGAGCACGTCGTCGCCGGTGTGCCCGGCGAGGATGAGCGTCCGCCAGGCGATCCGCAGGGCGGTGCCGAGGGCGGCCTCGTCGGGGCCGTGCCCGCACACGTCGCCGATCAGCACGTGGACGGCGCCGTCGGCCGTCTGGACGGTGTCCCAGAAGTCGCCGGCCAGCAACCCGCGTACACGGCCGGGAAGGTAGCGGGCCTGGTGGTGCAGGAGCGGCGTGGTGAGCATCGGCACCGGCAGCAGGCCCCGCTCCAGGCGGGACGTCTCATTGCTGACGAGCCGCTCCTGCAGGAGCTCGCGCATGGCCAGGTCGGCGCGTTTGCGCTCGATGGCGTACCGGATCGCGCGGATCAGCAGCCGGGCGTCCACGTCCTGCTTGACCAGGAAGTCCTGCGCGCCCGCCGCCACCGCCTCGATGCCGACGTGCGCGTCCATCAGGCCGGTGAGGACCAGCACGGCCGTGTCCGGCGCCATCGCCAGCACCTGCTCCAGCGCCTCCAGCCCGGAGGCGTCGGGCAGGGACAGATCGACCAGCACGCACTGCACGTCGCCGGTCAGCCGCTGCCGGCCCTCGGCCAGCGTCCGCGCCCAGGTGATCTTGGGAGGCCTCTCGGCGCCCGCGAGCAGCTCCTCGACGAGGAACGCGTCGGCGGCGTCGTCCTCGATGAGCAGGAGCGTGAGCGGATCGGGCAGGTCAAGGGAGGCCGGGGTCACGAACGCCTCTCATCAGCGTCGAAAAGAATGTGCGCACAAATCTATCGCCAGCGGGACATCGCAAGGAGAGTTACGGGCCGGTGAGTGCCTCGATACCGGGGGGCAGTGTGCCCTCCCTGGCCGCCCTGCCGAGGAAGGACAGCAGGGTGCCGCGGAACGCCTGCGCCGCCCGGGTCGGCTCGACGTCCTTTCTGTGGGCGATGGCCACGGTCCGGCGAAGCCCCGGCAGCAGGGGCGTCCCGGCGAGCCCCGGCCTGCTCTCCAGGACCATCGACGGGACCACCGCGATCCCCAGCCCGGCCTCGACGAACCGCAGGACGGCGTCCATCTCCCCGCCCTCCACCGCGAAGCGCGGCTCGAATCCCGCCTGGCGGCAGGCGGCCAGCGTCGCCTCGCGCAGGTCGTACCCCCGGCGGAACATCACCAGAGGCCGCCCGCGCAGATCCTCGATCCGCAGGTACGGCCGGCGCTCCGTGGCGGAGGACGCCGAGGCCACGACCAGGTTCTCCCGCAGGATCTCCTCGGTGACCAGCGAAGGGTCGCTGCTCTGCAGCGGGAGGATGATCAGCGCCAGATCGAGCTGACCCCTGGCCAGGTCGCGCACGAGGTCGCGCGAGCCGCCCTCCTCCACCAGGAGCTCCACACCCGGGTAGTCGCGGTGGAAACCGGCCAGCACGTCGCCGAGGAGCCCCGCGCACAGCGACGGCGTCGCGCCGAGCCGCACCCGTCCCCTGCGCAGCCCCGCCAGCTCCGCGACCTCGCGGCGTGCGGTCTCCACGTCGGCCAGGATGCGACGCGCGAGGGGGAGCAGGGCCTCGCCCGCCGGTGTGAGGGTGACGTTGCCCCGCGCCCGGCTGAGCAGGGGCGTGCCCAGCTCGGTCTCCAGCGCCTTGATCTGCTTGCTCAGCGACGGCTGCGCCACGCGCGTGTGCTCGGCCGCCTGCGTGAAGTGCCGTGTCTCCGCGACCGCCACGAAGTAGGTGAGCTGCTGCAACTGCACGTCGATAGCGTACGGCTATCGCCGTGACCGGTTCGATGAGGGGCCGGGCGGCTGTGAAGTTCGTCGCACCGGCGAGCCGGGCCAAGTGCGGAGCCCCTGGGAAACAGCGGACATAGCCGCCGGCTATCGAAACCAGACCCGCGATGACTTAGACGTCTCGAAACGCGGAACCTAACGTGAGTTTTCGTGACAGCCACCGTTGACCACTCTGTCGACCGCGGCGTGGCCACCGCGCCCGTCCCCGCGGACCGGCACGCGCCCGCACGCAGGGCGTCCCGCGCGCCCGCCACCCCGCGCCCGGACCGCCCGCGCAGGGGCGTGCGCGCCCTGCTCGCCTCCTCGGCCGGCAAGAAGGCCGTCATGGCGGTGACCGGCGCCGTCCTCGTGCTCTTCCTCGTCGGCCACATGCTGGGCAACCTGAAGGTCTTCCTCGGCGCCGACTCGTTCAACCACTACGCCGAGTGGCTGCGCACCGTCGGCTCGCCCGCGCTCCCCGACCGCACTCTGCTCACGATCGCGGAGATCGGGCTGGTCGTCGCGGTGGCGCTGCACATGTGGGCGGCGGTGTCGCTGGCCAGGCGCGCGGCGAAGGCCCGTCCGGTCAAGTACGCCGCCCGGCGCAAGTCGCAGGCGAACGGGTATGCCACGCGCACGATGCGGTACGGCGGCGTGATCATCGTGCTGTTCGTGGTCTGGCACCTGCTCGACATGACCTTCGGCGTGGTGAACCCCCGTGGCGGCGACGCCACGCCGTACGCGCGGATGGTGGCGGACTTCCAGCCCTCCCGCTGGTGGGTCACCGCCTTCTACCTGGTGGCCATGGTCGTGGTCGGCCTGCACCTGCGGCACGGGCTGTGGAGCGCGTTCCAGACCCTCGGCGTGGCCCGGCGTTACCGGGCACTTCAGGCGGGCGCCGCCGTTGTCTCCGCCGTCCTCGTGCTCGGCTTCGTCGCCGCCCCCGTCGCCGTGATGATCGGAGTGGTCAAGTGAGCTACACCGTCGGTGCGCCCATCCGCGACACCAAGGCTCCCGCCGGGCCCATCGAGGACCGCTGGGACACCCGGCGCTTCCAGGCCAAGCTGGTGAACCCGGCGAACAAGCGCAAGCTCACCGTCATCGTCGTCGGCACCGGCCTGGCGGGCGGCTCGGCGGCGGCGACCCTCGGCGAGCTGGGCTACAAGGTCAAGTCGTTCTGCTACCAGGACTCGCCTCGCCGCGCCCACTCGATCGCCGCCCAGGGCGGCATCAACGCGGCCAAGAACTACCGCGGTGACGGCGACAGCGTCCACCGGCTGTTCTACGACACCGTCAAGGGCGGCGACTTCCGGGCCCGCGAGTCGAACGTCTACCGGCTCGCCCAGGTCAGCGTGAACATCATCGACCAGGCGGTCGCGCAGGGCGTGCCGTTCGCCCGCGAGTACGGCGGGCTGCTCGACACCCGTTCCTTCGGCGGCGCCCAGGTGTCGCGGACGTTCTACGCCCGGGGCCAGACGGGCCAGCAGCTCCTCCTCGGGGCGTACCAGGCCCTGGAGCGGCAGATCGCGGCCGGGACCGTGGAGATGCACACCCGCCACGAGATGCTGGAGCTGGTCGTCAGCGGCGGGCACGCCCGCGGCGTCATCGTCCGAGACATGGTCACCGGTGAGATCGAGACCCACCTCGCCGACGCCGTGGTCCTCGCGACCGGCGGCTACGGCAACGTGTTCTTCCTGTCGACCAACGCCAAGGGCTGCAACACCACGGCGATCTGGCGGGCGCACAAGCAGGGGGCGTACTTCGGGAACCCGTGCTTCACGCAGATCCACCCGACCTGCATCCCCGTCAGCGGCGAGTACCAGTCGAAGCTGACGCTGATGTCGGAGTCGCTGCGCAACGACGGCCGCGTGTGGGTGCCGCTCCGCAAGGGCGACGACCGGGCGCCGGGCGACATCCCGGACGCGGAGCGCGACTACTACCTGGAGCGGATCTACCCGGCGTTCGGCAACCTCGTGCCGCGCGACATCGCCAGCCGGGCCGCCAAGAACGTCTGCGACGAGGGCCGCGGCGTCGGCCCCGGCGGGCTCGGCGTCTACCTCGACTTCGCCGACGCGATCTCCCGGCTGGGCCGCGACGCCGTCGAGAAGAAGTACGGCAACCTCTTCGAGATGTACGAGCGCATCACGGGCGAGAACCCGTACGAGGTGCCGATGCGCATCTACCCCGCCGTCCACTACACGATGGGCGGCCTGTGGGTGGACTACGACCTGCAGTCCAGCATCCCCGGCCTGTTCGTGATCGGCGAGGCCAACTTCTCCGACCACGGCGCCAACCGCCTCGGGGCGTCGGCGCTGATGCAGGGCCTCGCTGACGGCTACTTCGTGCTGCCGACGACGATCGGCGACTACCTGGCGGGGGCGGGGACGCTCGGGCCGGTGGACGAGGCCGATGTGGCGCGTGCCCGCGCGGCGGTCACCGAGAGGATCGACAAGCTCCTTTCCGTGAACGGCACCCGCACGGCCGACTCCTACCACCGCGAGCTCGGCCGCATCATGTGGGACTACTGCGGCATGGAGCGGACCGAGGAGTCGCTGCGCAAGGCGCTGGAGCGGATCCCCGAGCTGCGCGAGGAGTTCTGGCGCAACGTCAAGGTGCCGGGCGACGCAGAGGGTCTCAACCAGGCGCTGGAGCGGGCCGGCCGGGTCGCCGACTTCTTCGAGCTGGCCGAGCTCATGTGCGTCGACGCGCTCCACCGGACGGAGTCGTGCGGTGGCCACTTCCGGGCCGAGTCGCAGGACGCGGACGGCGAGGCGCTGCGCGACGACGAGCACTTCGCCTATGTCGCCGCCTGGGAGTGGACGCCGCAGGGCCCGGTCCTGCACAAGGAAGACCTGGAGTACGAGTACGTCACGATGAGCCAGCGGAGCTACAAGTGAACCTGACCCTGAGGATCTGGCGCCAGAACGGCTCCGCCGACCGCGGACGGATGGTGACGTACCGGGTCGAGGACGTGTCGCCGGACATGTCCTTCCTGGAGATGCTCGACGTGCTGAACGAGCGGCTGATCCTGGAGGGAGACGACCCGGTCGCCTTCGACCACGACTGCCGCGAGGGCATCTGCGGCATGTGCGGCATGGTCATCAACGGCGTGGCGCACGGTGAGCAGCGGGCCACCACGACGTGCCAGCTCCACATGCGGCACTTCGAGGACGGCGCCGTCGTCACCATCGAGCCGTGGCGGGCCGCGCCGTTCCCCGTGGTGAAGGACCTCGTCGTCGACAGGTCGTCGTTCGACCGGATCATCCAGGCCGGCGGCTTCATCTCCGTTCCCGCCGGCTCGGCGCCCGACGCCCATGCCGTACCGGTGCCGAAGGACGACGCGGACGACGCCTTCGACGCGGCCACCTGCATCGGCTGCGGCGCCTGCGTGGCGGCCTGCCCGAACGGGTCCGCCTCGCTGTTCACCGCCGCCAAGATCACCCACCTGGGGTTGCTGCCGCAGGGCAGGCCGGAGCGCGCCTCGCGTGCCAAGGCGATGGTCGAGCAGATGGACGCCGAGGGCTTCGGCGGCTGCACCAACACCGGTGAGTGCACGGCGGTCTGCCCGAAGGGCATCCCGCTCGACACCATCTCGCGGATGAACGCCGACTATCTCAAGGCCGTCTCCACGTAGGCAGGCCCGCGCCGGACGGATCTTTGGGGTGTCAAGCCGTAAATCCGCCTGTTCGTTCCTCTCCGCATGGACATAATCACCCCCCTTCCCGGGTAACGTGTCGGTTGTGTTGGCGCAACACGCCTGCCTTGATCCCGCAGGCGAGGGAGTGAGCATGACGTTCATGTCCGGCCCGAGGTCCACGTTGAGCGTCGCGTCCGCCGCCCAGGGCGACGCGATCGTCATTCATGCCACCGGGGAGCTGGACGCGACCACCGTTCACCTCCTGCGGGAGGAGCTGCGCCAGGTCTGGGCGACCTCCGGCGTGTCCGCGCTGGTCATCGACGTCGAGGGCATCGAGTTCTGCGACTCGCGCGGTCTCAGCGAGCTGATCGGCGCCCTCCAGCGCGGCCAGGCGGCGAACGTGCGCCTCATCCTCGCCGGCGTCCAGGGCGTCCTGCGCCGCGTGCTGACCATCACGGGCCTGCGGAACGTGTTCGAGCAGCGCGCGACGGTGCCGGACGCGCTCAAGGCGGTGTCGGCGCCGGGCAACGACATGGGCGGCCTGTACGAGACCGCCCGGTAGGCGGGCCGCGGATCACGCGTCCGCGGCGTCGCCCGTCGTCTCGTAGATGGTGAAAGCGGCGCTCAGCCCGGTCACGGTGAGGATTCGCCGGAAGACCCCCTGGACGCCCACCAGGCGCAGGAAGCCGCCGGTCTGCTCGGCGGCGTCGTGAACCTCCAGCAGGAGCCTGAGCCCCATCGAGTCGCAGAAGGTCAACGCGGAGGCGTCCAGGATCAGGCGGTCGCGGCCCTCGTCGAGCAGCTTGCCGAGGGCGGCGCGCAGCCGCTCCGCGGAGATGACGTCAAGCTCGCCTGCCACGGTGACGACGGTGTGCGTCGCCTCCCGGCTGACCGTGACGCCAAGTCTCGTCGTCATCTCTGTCCTCGTCCCGAAGATCTACAGAGAAGTTACACCCCTGACTACCGTGCCATACAGGGGGGAGGCAAGCCTCACAGCGGGACGGTTGACATCGTGATGGTATGGGAGCGCGGCGGCGCGCACCGCGCGGCCACGCCGACGAAACAGGTTGTTCCTCACCCGGTCCTATCCGGCCCGGCGCGGGGCCTCGTCGTGGCCCATCCGTCTCATGGTGTGCCGCCGTCCTCCGCGAGCGCCTGCCGTACCTGCGTGACGAGGGCGGCGCGGTCGGCACCCGCCAGAGTGAGCGCGCGGGGCACCGTGCCGACCTGAGCCTCCAGAATCCCGAGCAGCAGATGCGCGGGCCGCAGATCTCTTCTGCGCGGGATGGACGCGAAGCCTCGTTCGAGTGCGAGCCTGGCCGACGCCCCCAGGTGCGACGGCCGCTCGGCGGCCTTGCTGGGCCGTGGAAGGTCGAAGGCGGCCAGGGAGACTCCCGCCGCGCTCAGGCTGTGCTCGAACTCCCGGTCCAGCGCGTCGCGGATCGCGTCACGATCGAGCCCGGCCGAGGCCAGGACCTGATGTGCGGGGCTCTCGGGCCCTGCGGCGATCGCCAGCAGGAGGTGGTGTGCCTCGACTGCCGCCGACCCGTCCGCGTGGGCCTCGTACGCCCCTCGGTCGATGATCGTGGTGATGTACTCGTCGATCGCGGCCATCGTCAGCGCCTCCTCAGGCTTACGCCGGCGGCGATGAGCCGCTTGGCATGCTTCTTGTGGACCGCTTGGCGCGTCACTCCGAGGGCCTCGGCGACCTGCGGCCAGCTCCAGCCCGCCCGCATGGCCTGCTCGACGGCGGCGTCCTCTATCTGGTCGGCCAGGCGCCGCAACGCCGCCACAGCCGCCAGCGCGTCAGCGGGCTCATGGGAAACGGAGATCTCAGCACCGGACATGTAAGCAACCGTAGTTGACTAATCGAGGGTAGTCAACGCAGGTTGCTAATTCCGTATTGACTTCAACGTTACTTCAACTTGAAGACTGGGCGTACGAGTCGATCGAGACGGGGAGTGTGGTCATGATGCGGGCGATCCTGGTGCGGGAGTTCGGCGGTCCGGAAGTGCTGGTGCCCGGGGAGGTGGCCGATCCGGTCGCCGGTCCGGGACAGGTCGTGGTGGGGCTCGCCGTCGCCGATGTGATCTACCTCGACACGCTGCTGCGCAGTGGCTGGGGGAGGGAATTCTTCCCGCGCGAGCTTCCGTATGTGCCCGGCGGCGGTGGAGCGGGGAAGGTGCTGGCGGCCGGGGAGGGGGTGGATCCGGCCTGGGTCGGGCGCCGGGTCGTCGCCAGGACCTCCAGCGGCTACGCCGAGCGGATCGTCGCGGGCGTGGACGAGGTCGTGGAGGTGCCAGGCGGCCTGGGCCTTCCCGAGGCGGCGGCGGTCCTGCACGACGGTGTCACCGCGCTCAGCCTCGCCCGCGTGGCGGAGATCGAGAAGGGCGAGTGGGTGCTGGTGGCCGCGGCCGCGGGCGGCGCGGGTTCGCTGCTGGTGCAACTGGCGCGCGACGCCGGCGCCCGGGTCATAGCGGCGGCCAGGGGGGAGCGCAAGCTGGCGCTGGCCCGCGAGCTGGGTGCGGAGGTCACTGTCGACTACTCGGAGGAGGGGTGGGTGCGCCGGGTCCGCGAGGCGGCCGGCGGCGCGGGGGCCGATCTGGTCTTCGACGGCGCGGGCGGAAAGCTCGGCAGGGCGGCGTTCGAGGCGGCGGCCGACGGCGGCCGGTTCGTCACGTACGGCACGTCGGAGGGCGGGTTCGCCGACATCGACCCACAGGTGGCCGGGCGGCGGCGAGTGCGGGTGACCAACCTGCTCGCGGCCGGGCGGCCCGATCCGGCCACCGTGCGGGAGCTGCTCGGCCAGGCGCTCGCGCTGGCCGCCGAGGGGCGGATCCGCCCGGCCATCGGTGCGACCTACCCCCTGGAGCGGGCCGTGGACGCCCACGTCGCGCTCGCCGCACGCGCGACGGCCGGCAAGTCGCTGCTGCTCATCTCGTAGCGGCGGCAGACCCCCGGCCGGACAGGGCGGGCGACGAGCGCCCGGCTCGTTCCGCTCCGGCCGTGTGCTGTCCGTCGATCTTCATGTGAGGCGCCTGCGGACCTCCACCGTGAGGCTGGGAAAGTCGACGCCCGCGTCGGCCATGATGCGGGCGGCGAGGCCCTCACCCTCCCGGATGAGACCGAGGAGGACGTGGCCGTCGCGGATGTCGCCGCTCTGCATGGCGATGGACTCGCGCACCGCGAGCTCAAGCACCTTCCTGGCCCTCCGCGTGAACATGATGCGGCGGCCGCTGACGAGGACGCCCTTGTGGTCACGGTGCGGGTCGCGGTCGAGGGCGCCGGGCCCGAAGACCGACTCGATCTTCTCGCGCACGGTGGACAGGTCGATGCCGATCGACTCCAAGGCGTCGGCGTCGAGATCGCCCACGGGTGAGGTCCCGAGGACGCGCGTCACCGCGGCGGACGCCTGGTCGTGGTCGAGCCCGTGGTCGCCCAGGACCTGGGCCGACAGCGTTTCCGGGCGGCCGAGCAGCCCGAGGAGCAGGTGCTCGGTGCCCACGTGCTCGTGCCTGAGCCGCCGCGCCTCCTCCCGGGCCAGGTCGACGGCCTGCCGGGCCTCGTTGGTGAACCGTTCGAGCATGGTTACTTCTCCCGCCTCAGCAGTCCTCGTCCACCCGCGTACTTCTTGTGCACCGCCTGCCGGGAGACCCCGAGCAGCAGCGCGATGTCCTGCCAGGACCACCCGGCGGTGCGCGCGTTCTCCACCTGTAGTGCTTCGAGCCGCTCCACCAGCAGCCGCAGGGCCCGTACGGCCCGCAGGCCGGTGGCGGGGTCGCGGCTGCCGGCGTCGTTGGCCAGCTGTGCCGTGTCGCTCATGATGTAAACCTAGGTTGACGCCGGCCCGATGTCAACCTAAATTGACGCCCCGCTTGGCGGGGGAAAACCATTTGCCCCATGACCTGGGATCTTGCGACGCTGGCATGACCATGCGCACGCTGCCCGCCGCCGATCCCGGCACACCAGACGCCCGCAGTCCCCTCCGGTACCTGTGGTGGGTGGCGCGCGTCCAGGGGGCGCCGATGCTTCTGGGCATCGGCATGGCCGTCCTTTGGTGGCTGGGGCAGGCCCTGGTCCCGGCGGCCCTGGGCCGGGCGATCGACGCGCTGGTGGCCAAGGACGTGAGCCTGCTGGTCCGGTGGACGGGCGTGGTGCTGGCCCTCGGCGCCGTCCAGGCCGTCGCCGGCGTGCTGCGGCACCGCTACGCCGTCGTGACCTGGCTGTCGGCGGCGTACCGCACGGTGCAGGTCACCGCGCGGCAGGCGGCCCGGCTGGGCGCCACGCTGCCCCGGCGCCTGTCGACCGGCGAGGTGGTCAGCGTCGGCAACTCCGACATCGCTCAGATCGGCAACTCGATGGACGTCCTCCTGCGGGGCAGCGGCGCCTTCGTCGCCATCGTGGCCGTGACGGTGATCCTGCTCACCACGTCGGCGCCGCTGGGCCTGGGCGTGCTCATCGGAGTGCCGCTGATGGCGGTGGCGGTCGCCCCGCTGCTGCGGCCCCTGCACGCCCGCCAGCACGAGCAGCGCGGTCTCCAGGGCGACCTCGCGACCCGCGCCGCCGACATCGTGGCGGGCCTGCGCGTGCTGCGGGGCATCGGCGGCGAGCAGGTGTTCGCCGCGCGCTACCGCGAGGAGTCGCAGCGGGTACGGCACGCGGGCGTGCGCGTCGCGTCGGTCGAGTCGGCCCTGGAGGGCGCGCAGATCCTGCTGCCCGGCCTGCTCATCGGCTGCGTCACCTGGATGGGCGCGCACTTCGCCCTGGAAGGCCGGATCAGCGCCGGCCAGCTCGTCGCCTTCTACGGCTACGCGGTCTTCCTGATCGCGCCGCTGCGCACACTCACCGAGGTCGCCGACAAGCTCACCAAGGGGCACGTGGCGGCCCGCCGGGTCTGCCACATCCTGTCGCTGGAGCCCGAGATGACCGGTGCCGCCGCCCTGCCGGGCGGCGGGATTCCCGGCGGCACGCTGCTGGACCAGCGGTCCGGCGTCGCCGTGCCGCCCGGGCGGCTGACCGCGCTGGCGGCCGCCGTGCCCGAGGACGCGATCGCCATCGCCGACCGGCTCGGGCGGTACTCCCCCGGAGAGGTGACGCTGGGCGGCGTCCCGCTCGGCGACCTGCCGATCGCCGAGGTGAGGCGGCACATCCTCGTCGCGGAGAACGGCGCCAGGCTGTTCACCGGCCGTCTGCGCGACGAGCTGGACGTCCGGGGCGGCGCCACGGACGAGGAGATGCGGCAGGCGCTCTACGCGGCCTGCGCCGACGACGTGATCGAGGCCCTGCCCGAGGGCCTGGACGGGCACGTCGCGGAGGCCGGCCGCGAGTTCTCCGGCGGTCAGCAGCAGCGGCTCCGGCTGGTCCGGGCCCTGCTGGCGGACCCGGAGATCCTCATCCTGGTCGAGCCGACCAGCGCCGTCGACGCGCACACGGAGGCGCGCGTCGCCGAGCGGCTGGCGAAGGCGCGCGCCGGGCGCACCACCCTCGTCTGCACGACGAGCCCGCTCGTGCTCGACCGGGCCGACCTGGTCCTGTACGTCGAGGACGGCGTGGTCCTGGCCGAGGGCGGCCACCGGGAGCTGCTGGCGGCCGAGCCCGGATACCGATCGACCGTCACACGAGGGGAGGGCTGAGCATGGCACGCGAGATCCTGCCGGTCGCGGATCAGGCGCAGGTGCGCGCGTACGCGAGGCGGCTGACGCTGAAGTATCCGCGGGAGCTCGGCGTGGCGCTGGGCCTGCACGCGCTGGCCGCGATCGCCGGGCTGGCGTCCCCCCGCCTGCTCGGCGGCCTCGTCCAGGCAGTGGCGGACGGCTCCAGCGACGTCGACGTGGACGTCGTCGTTCTGGCGATCGTCGGGTTCGTGGCGGTGCAGGCCGTGCTGATCCGGTTCGCCGTCTACGCCTCGTCGAGGCTGGGCGAGAAGGTGCTGGCCGAGCTCCGGGAGGAGTTCGTCGACCAGGTGCTCGCGCTGCCCATGTCGACGGTCGAGCGGGCCGGCTCGGGCGACCTGATCACCCGTACGTCACGTGACGTGGACGCCCTGTCCAGGACCGTACGGCACGCGGTGCCCGAGACGCTGATCGCGGTCGTCACCGGCGCCTTCATCGTGGGGGCGGTGATCCTGGTCGGCCCGGTGATGGCGCTTCCCTCGCTGGTCGCCGTCCCGGTGCTGTGGTTCTCCACCAGGTGGTACCTGTCCCGGGCCAGGGACGGCTACCTGCGCGAGAACGCGGCGTACGCCGACATGACCGAGGGGCTGACCGAGACCGTCGAAGGTGCGCGGACCGTGGAGGCCCTGGGCCTTCAGGGACGCCGTCGTGACCGGACCGATCGCGACATCGCCCGGTCGTTCGCCGCCGAGCGGTACACGCTGGGGCTGCGCATGATCTGGTTCCCCGCCGTCGAGTTCGGCTACGTGATGCCGGTGGCGGCGACCCTGCTGCTCGGCGGCCTGTTCTACGTCGAGGGCTGGGTGTCGCTGGTGCAGGTCACCACGGCCACGCTGTACGTGCAGCAGCTCATCGACCCGCTCGACCGGCTGCTGTCGTGGGTGGACGAGCTCCAGGTCGGAGGCGCGTCCATGGCGAGGCTGCTCGGCGTGGCCAACGTCCCGGACGACCGCACGACCGGCGCCGCCCGGCCCGACGGCGAGAACCTGCGGGCCTCCGATGTCCGGTACGCGTACCGGGAGGGGCACGACGTGCTCCACGGCATCGACCTGGACGTCCGCCCGGGCGAGCGGCTCGCGATGGTCGGCCCGTCGGGCGCGGGCAAGTCCACGCTCGGGCGCCTGCTCGCGGGCGTCCACGGCCCGCGGGACGGCTCCGTCACGGTGGGCGGGGTCTCGCTGGTCGAGCTGCCGCTCGACGAGCTGCGCGGGCACGTCGCGCTGGTCACGCAGGAGCACCACGTCTTCCGGGGGACGCTCCGGGACAACCTGCTGATCGCCCGGCCCGGGGCCTCCGACGACGATGTCCGCCGCGCTCTGGAGGCGGTCGACTCGTGGGAGTGGGTGGCCGCCCTCGACGGCGGGCTGGACACGGTCATCGGCTCAGGCGAGGCGGCGATCTCACCGGCTCACGCCCAGCAGCTCGCGCTCGCCCGGCTGGTGCTGGCCGACCCGCACACGCTCGTCCTGGACGAGGCGACCTCGCTGATCGACCCTCGTGCCGCCAGGCACCTGGAGCGGTCGCTCGGCGCCGTCCTGGAGGGCCGCACGGTGATCGCGATCGCCCACCGGCTGCACACGGCCCACGACGCCGACCGGGTGGCCGTCGTCGAGGACGGCCGGATCAGCGAGCTCGGATCCCATGACGAGCTGGTCGCGGCCGAGGGCGCCTACGCGGCCCTGTGGGAGAGCTGGCACGGCACCGCCCAGTAGGCGGGCCGGCACCAAGCCGCCGGCTGGTGGGAGAGGCGCTCGCGAAGCCGGCAGCCGGCGAGCGGGAGCCACGAAGCCGAGGGGATGGGCGGGTCCACGCCCATCCCCTCCTTCTCGCGACCCTTCTCACGGTCCTTGTCGCGGCGGCCCGGGCCGTCCGCGGAGCCGAGCTGACCTGAGCCGTCCGCCGGGTCGCGCCGGCCCGGAACGACGCGGTCCTACCGCTCGCAGTGGCGCCTCATCGTCCGAAGGCCTCCGGACCGAGGGCCTTCTTGAGGAAGTCGAGCTGCAGGAGAAGGAGGTTCTCCGCGACGACCTCCTGGGGGGTCATGTGGGTGACGCCAGACAACGGCAGCACGGTGTGCGGGCGTCCGGCCGCGAGCAGGGCCGACGACAGGCGCAGGGTGTGCGCCGCCACCACGTTGTCGTCGGCGAGGCCGTGGATGAGCAGCAGCGGCCGCTCCAGCTTCTCGGCGTCGCCGAGCAGGGACGACGCCTCGTAGCGGCCCTCGTCCGGGTGGCCCAGGAAGCGCTCGGTATAGCAGGTGTCGTACAGCCGCCAGTCGGTGACCGGCGCCCCCGCCACGGCGGCGTGGAACACGTCCGGGCGGCGCAGCACCGCCAGGGCCGCCAGGTAGCCGCCGAACGACCAGCCCCGGATCGCCACGCGGGACAGGTCGAGATCATCGCCGTGCAGGGCGGCGACCCCCTGCAGCGCGTCCACCTGGTCGTCCAGGCTGACCGTGAAGTCGTGCAGCATCTCCCGCTCGTACGCCGGCCCCCGCCCCGGGGTGCCCCTGCCTTCGGCCACGATGACGGCGAAGCCCTGCTCCGCCCACCACTGGGACTCCAGGAACATCCGCCGCGACGTCAGCACCCGCTGCGCGTGCGGCCCGCCGTACGGGTCCATGAGGACGGGCAGCGGCGCGGAGCCGGGCACGTGCCAGGAGGGCAGCAGGACGGCGGCCGACAGCCCCCGCGAGCCTGCCCGGACGAGCGAGACGCGCGGCTCCAGGGGCGGGCGCTCGGCGACCGAGCGGACCGGCGCCGACGAGCCGTCCGGGCGCACGACGGTGATCGACGTGCCCTCGGTGTCGAGGCTCTGCCGGGCGATCACGGTCACCCCGGCGGCCCGCCTGCCGGTGTGCACGCCGGGCTCCGTGGTGAGCGGGCTGATCACGCCTCCGGCGTAGGCCCACAGGTGGATCTCCGCGGGCTCCCCGCCGCTCGCCTGGAACAGCACCGTGTCACCGTCCACGTCGAGCACGGCCCTGACCTGCAGCGACGGTGGCGTGACCGGCTCGGAGCCGATCACCAGGCGGTGGCCTCCATCGGCGTCGGCCACCCACACGAGCGTGCCGTCCGTCAGGTGGGCCGGCACGCCGGTGACGATGTCCACCCACGCCGGGTCGGTGTCCTCGCGCACGAGCGACGTCCCGCCGCCGGCCGGGTCCACCGACAGCAGGCGCATGGTCCGCTGGTCGCGCGACAGCGTGACGATCATCGGGCCGTGAGCGTCCCACGCGGCCGTCACCAGATACTCCTGCTCGTACGGCACCGCGACCCGGGAGCCGTCCAGCCCGAGCACGAACAGCGTCACCTCGGCGTTGGCCGTGCCGGCGGCCGGGTAGCGCTGGGCCACGGCCGGACGGTCAGGATTGGCCGGGTCGGCGATGTGCCACAGGGCGACGGGGGACTCGTCCACCCGGGCGACCAGCAGCGCGTCCCCCGAGGGAGACCACCAGTAGCCGCGCATCCGGTCCATCTCCTCGGCGGCGACGAACTCGGCCAGGCCGTAGGTGACCTCATCCCCGTCGGGGGCCGCCAGCGTCGTGTCCGTGCCGGTCGCGATGTCGAGGACGTGCAGCGCCCCTCCGGTGACGTACGCCACGCGGGCGCCGGACGGGTCGAGCCGGGGGTCGATCACCGGCCCGGCCGCGGGAAGCACGCGCACGTCTCCCTCGGCCAGGTCGGCCAGGTAGAGCTCGCCGGACAGCGCGAAGGCGGCCAGCCTCGCCCGCTGGTCCGTGGCGTATGCCACCACGCCGCCCGCCGACTCCCTCGACCGCTCGCGCCGGGCCCGCTCCTCCGGGGGCAGGTCCTCGTCGGCCGCGCCGAGCACGAGGGGGTCGACCACGAGGCGCTCGGTCCCGGCCGCCACGTCCAGCTCCCACAGGCACGTCACCGGGTCGGTGCCGGACCTCGTCCGCAGGAAGATCGCCCGATCGCCCTCCGGTGAGATCGTGAAGGCGCGGGGCACTCCGAGGGTGAACCGGCGGGTCCGTGCGTGCAGGCGCGGGAAGCTCTCAGTCATAGTCCTTCATCCTGCCAGCAGGCCGGGCGTCCCGGCAGGGACGGTGCGGCACCTGTGGATGACCTAGGCTCGGAACCATGACAGACCGGCGTTTGCTGCTCGTGCACGCCCACCCGGACGACGAGTCGATCGGCACCGGGGCGACCATGGCCAAGTACGTGGCCGAGGGCGCCCACGTGACGCTGGTGACCTGCACTCTGGGCGAGGAAGGCGAGATCATCCCGTCAGAGCTGGCCCACCACGCGGCGGACCGGGAGGACACCCTGGGCCGGTATCGCGCCGGCGAGCTGGCCGCGGCGTGCAAGGCCCTCGGCGTGACCGACCAGCGGTTCCTCGGCGGGGCCGGCCGGTGGCGCGACTCCGGCATGATGGGCGTCGCGTCGAACGACCGCCCCGGGTGCTTCTGGCGGGCCGACCTCGACGAGGCCGCGGGCGAGCTGGTCAAGGTGATCCGCGAGGTGCGGCCGCAGGTGCTGGTCACCTACGACGAGAACGGCTTCTACGGCCATCCCGACCACATCCAGGCCCACCGGGTCGCCTGGCGGGCCTTCGAGCTGGCCGCAGATCCGGCGCACCCTGGCGACGCGCCGTGGCGGATCGCCAAGTTCTACCTCACCGCGATGCCGAGGTCGGTCATGCGGCGGGCGGCCGAGGCGATGCGGGAGGCCGACATCGGCTTCTGGACCGCCGAGTCCGTGGACGACATGCCGTTCGGCTGTGCCGACGGGGACGTCACCACGGAGATCGACGCCCGGCCGTACATCGAGGCCAAGCTCGACGCGATGCGGGCGCACGCCACCCAGATCGCCGTCGACGCGCCCTGGTTCGCGCTGTCCAACAACGTCGGCCAGCAGGCGCTCGGCGTCGAGCACTACATCCTGCGGGCCGGGGTGCCGGGCCCGCCCGCCATCGGCGCGCCGTACGAGGCGGGCGGGCTGGGTGAGCCGTACGACCGGGAGACCGACCTGTTCGCGGGCATCGGCTAACCTCGGCCGCATGACCGAGGAGACGCCCGGGGCCGGCCCCCTCAACGGCCCCCTGAACGGCCCGCCGCCGTACGGCGAGGACGCGACGGCCCCCGGGGAGATGATCGGCGTGGTCGCCGGGGTCGTCACCGGAGCGGCCTACGGCGTCCTTTTCCTGCTCGGCCTGGTGCTCGGCGTCGTCGGGGGCTTCCAGCACTCCTGGTACGTCGGGCCGGCCCCGCTCGCGTCCGTCGCCTGGCTGGTGGCGCTGTTCGCCGTGCCGTACGCCATGGGGAGGCTGATGGGCGGGAAGCTGGCCGCGCTGGTGCCGGCTCTCGGCTGGCTCGTCGTGTCGTTCCTGCTGGCCGCCCCGCAGCCCGCCGGTGACCTCGCGATCGCCGGCGACACCTCGGGCTACATCTACCTGTACGGCGGGGCCGTCGCCGTGGTGGCCGCCGTCGGGGCGACCCGGTCCACCGGCTCCTGGCTGCTCAAGTCGTACGGCAGGTACTAGCGGCCCGTGTGGGAGCGGACGTCGATGACGGTCATGCCTGCGGCCTGGGCGGCGGCGATGCCTTCGTCGCTGTCCTCGTAGACGGTGCACCGGTCGGGAGCGATCCCGAGTCGGTGCGCGGCCAGGAGGAAGATGTCGGGCGCCGGTTTGCCGCGCTCGACGTCCTCGCGGGTGACCACGGCGGCGAAGCGGGAGGCATAGGGCAGGTGCCGCATGGTCTGGCTGATGACGGCACGGGATCCGCCGGAGGCGACGGCCATGGGCAGGCGGCCGTGGTAGGTCTCGACGATCTCCAGCACGGCGGGGTGCGTCCGGATGTGGTGGGCCTGCCGCAGGAAGTGTTCGTCGCGCCTGGCGACGATCTCGCTCACCGGGATGGGCAGGTCCAGGCCGGCTTCGTCGATCAGCAGGTCGATCATCTCCGCTGATGACAGCCCGGTCCGGGTGTTGAACCAGGGTTCCTCCAGCGTCACGCCCAGCGGGGCCAGCGCTGCCGCCATCGCCTGGTAGTTGGCGCTCTGGCTGTCCACCAGTGTGCCGTCCCAGTCGAACAGCAGGCCGTCGGCGTCGTCGTGCGGGGCAAGTGGGGAGAGCACGCGACGGTGCCGCCTTTCGTGCGCTTCGCGAGGTATCACGCCAGGTGAGACGTATCCTACCGACACGCGCCACGGCACGGCCGCCGCGTCGTCCCCGCCAGGTCGGGAGCGCACCGCGTGGCCTCGCCGCCGCGGTCAGCCGGCTCGTCCGCCCACAGGAGCCGACGTGCCAGAAGGGGCACCGCCGGCCGTCCGACCGGCGGTGCCCCTTCCTGTCACCGCAGGCCGAAGGCCCGGGTGATGCTCTGGGTGACGCTGTCGCCGGCGTCGTCCCGCGCGGTGGTGCGCAGGCTGACGAACCCGGCATTGACGGGAGCGTGCAGCTTGACCGTCCAGCGCCCGTCGCGGTGGGCGACGGACGCCTTCTGCCAGGTCGCCCCGTCGTCGTAGGAGACGTCGAGCGTCACGGCCTTGATGGACGCGGAGCTGGGCCCACCCGGCAGGTGGGACGGGGTGATGGTGACGTCGGCGTTCCTTCGCGCCAGCCCGGCGGCGTCGGTGTCGACGTCGTAGTCGAGCTGGATCAGCGGCAGGGCCGCGACGGCGCCGGGGTCGCCGGCGGCCGAGGTGAAGCCCCACTCGGTGCGGGTGCCGGTGGAGTAGGGGTTGGCCCAGTCGCCCCGGGAGTTCTCCGAGACCAGCCGGTAGGGCAGGCGGCTCGGGCTGAGCCCCGCCACGGAGAACTGGTCGATGTCGCTGTGGCCGAGGAGCGTGTCGCCCTGGTAGAGCGACACCGCGTTCTTCACCTGCCAGTTGCCGAAGGTGGTGCCCACGTGGTCGGAGCCGGAGTCGCTCCAGCCCGGCACGAAGGCGGCGATCATGTCGTCCTGCCGGATGGCGGAGTTCGCGCCGAGGCGCGGGCGGTGGATCGGGCCGAACCAGTCCAGCGCGGTGGTCGAGCCCGCCTTGTAGCGCTCCGGCGGGGACAACTGGCTCACCTCGCCGGGGATCATCGCCTGCTCCAGCCACTGGGTGTCCTGGTCGGCGGAGACCCAGTCGGTGCGGTCGCCCTGGGCGGGCTGGAGGAGGAGGTTGCCGAGCGCGTATCCCTGCCAGGCGTCCAGGCGGTACTCGCCCGCCTTGCCCTGCCGGTGGTTGCGGAACGAGACGTCGACGCGGGCCAGCTTGTCCGGCCGGTAGGTCAGGTCCGAGGGGATCGCGCCGTCGTAGTGGTGGACGAGGTCGTAGAGGTAGTCGGTGGTGGGGCTCGACTCCAGGGTCAGCGGGACCCTGCCGCGCTGGATCTGGGAGATCAGCTCCTCACCCTCCTGGTGCGTGATCGTCGCGACCGTGAGAGGCGGGGGCTCGGTGGAGTACCAGATGGAGTCGTCCCACGGCTGCAGCCGTCCGACGCCGTCGTTGACGACGATCAGGAGTCGCGCGCCGGCCGCCGCCGCGGCGGCCGCCTGCTGCTCCACCGGGACGGCGTCGTCGCGGCGCACCACCACGGCCTGGCCGCGAGGCCGCGCCGTCGCGAGGGCGGCGGCCGCGCCGTCGCCGGCGAAGACCGCGTCGAGCGTCGTCCGTCCCTCGGGCAGCGGCGTCGCGCCCCGCCGCACCAGCAGGTCGTCGAATTCGCGTGTCGCGGAGGCCACCGTCAGAGCGGGCTCCTCGTCACGCCACCGCGCCCCGAAGATGAACTCGCCCTCGGTGACCTTCTTGCCGGTGGGCAGCGTCCACATGCTGTCGTACTCCGGCCCGGGCAGGCGCGCGCTCCACGAGTAGTCGTCCGGCCCGAAGCCGCGGTAGATCTCCATGCGGAGCGCCGAGGACGTGGTCTTCTTCGGCGTGACCGCCGTGACCTGGCGAGCGGCGGACGCGTCCAGCGTGACCGCGCGATCCCGGCTCAGGTCGATGTCGGGCACGCTCAGCATCGCGTAGCCCAGGGAGCCGGGACCATGGCTGCCCTGCACGTCCGCTTCGAGCCACGCCGTGTACGTGCCCTTGGGCATCCGTACCGATCCGATGCCCGACTCGTCGAGCTGGAACGGCGCGAAGATCTTCTTGCCGATCAGGACCAGCTGCCCGCCCAGCGGCTTGCCCGCGCGGTCCTTGGCCGTGATCGACAGGTTGTAGCGCTCACCTTCCTTCATGATCCCGGCCAGGGTGCGGGCGACGATGGCGCCGTCGGCGCCGGAGGCGTCGATCGTGCCGGCGTAGTAGCCGTCGAGCGGCGCGAGGTCCAGGTCCGCGGTGAGCGTGACCGCCGCCGTTCCGTGCGCCGGCACGGTGACGTTCGGGGCGGACAGCGAGAACAGGCCCTTCGGGGCGTTCGGGATGTCGACCGCCAGGTCGAGGGTGACGGGCGTGTCCCCCATGTTGGTGTACGTCACCTCCTTGGCGTCCTTCTCGCCGGCCTCGTGGGGCCAGGCGTGGTAGCCCGAGTAGGCGCTGGCCGTGGCGAACACGGTGCTCTTCATCGCGGCCGCGACGTCCAGGCGCCCCGTCCCGACCTCGGAGACCGTGTTCTGCGGGGCCGGCTTGGTGGAGCTGACCAGGGCGTCCTTGAGCTGGGCGCCGGTCCAGGCGGGGTGCGCCGCGGCCAGCAGCGCGGCGGCGCCCGCCACGTGCGGGGTGGCCATCGAGGTGCCGCTCAGTGTCTGGTAGTACCCCTCGCCCTCCATGGCGTACTGCGACCGCGCCGCGAGCACGTCGACACCCGGGGCGGTGAGCTCGGGCTTGAGGCCGAGGTCTCCCCAGCGCGGGCCGGTGCTGGAGAAGTCGGCGAGCTGGTCGGAGCCGTCCACCGCCCCGACGGTCAGCGCGGCGTCGGCGGCGCCGGGCGTGCCGACGCTGTGCGGGCCGGCGTTGCCCGCGGCGATGGTGAACAGCGCGCCGGTCTCCGCGCTCAGCGTGTTCACGGCCTGGCTGAGCGGGTCGGTGCCGTCGGTCGGGCCGGCGCCGAGGCTCATGCTGATGATCCTGGCGTGCTTGTCGCGGGCCGCCCACTCCATGCCGGCGAGCACCCAGGAGTCCTGGCCGCTCCCGTCGCTGTTGAGGACCTTGCCGACGAGCAGCCTGGCCCCGGGGGCGACGCCCTTCTCCTTGCCGCCGGACGCGGCGCCGCTGCCGGCGATGGTCGAGGCGACGTGAGTGCCGTGGCCGTTGCGGTCCACGATGACCTCGTCCGGGACGAAGCTGGCCGAGTCGGCGACCTTGCCGGCCAGGTCCGGGTGCTCGGCGTCGATACCGGTGTCCAGGACTGCGACGTCCACACCTTCGCCGGTGTCGCCTCCCGCCCACACCTGCGGGGCGCCGATCTGCGCCGTCGTGTCGGCGAGGTCCACCTTGACCTTGCCGTCCAGCCAGACCTTCGCGATCCCTCCGGTCAGGGCGGGCTTCCCGGTGGTACGGCGGGCGGCGGCGCCTCCGGTGAGCGAGGACCAGAAGTCGGCCGCGTGGCCCCGGTCCTCGGCCAGCGCGGCGCCCTGGATGCTGCTGAGGTTCAGGACCTTGGCCGCGCCGGAGGGCACCGCCTGGGTGCGTGAGCGGGCGGCGGCGTCGGTGTAGGTGACGATCAGTGGGAGATGGCCCGTGTGCGCGTCGTCGTATCCGTCGGCGAGGAGCCGGGTGACATTGAACAGCTCCTTGTCGAGCAGCCCGGCGCCGACGTACGGCAGGGAGGCGTCGGGGTAGAGGTAGGTGTCCGCGCCCTGCTTGGTGACGTGGAATCCGGCTGAGCCGCCATCCGGGCTCTGGACCGATCTGGTCTCGGTGCCGTCGGGGGCGGTGCTCACGGTGACCTTGTCCCCGGTGATCAGGGTGACCGTGCGAGGGACGCCGGCGGTCGCGTTCGGCGGCGCGGGCGTACCGGGTGGGGTGTCCGAGGCGCCGGCGAAGGCCGGCGGGGTGACCGCGAGCGCCGCCAGAGCCGCGCCGAGGGCTATCAGCCTCGAGCGGCGGGGGAGGTAGGGCAAGGGGGTGTCCTTTGATATGGAGCAAAAGGAAAAAGCAGACAAATACCCTAAATAGGGATATTATCGGCAAAGACCGAAACGCGGCAATCTTACGGGACAAAAATCGGCTTTGGAAGGGTGCTTGTCAGAGTCGTGGACCGCATAGCCCGAGCCTGTGGATCTGCGGCCGTCCCCGCGCCGCCTGGGTTACGGACAGGTTCCGGCCCAATAAAAGGCGCATATCGACATCGCTAGTCGGTTGTGTCGCGAAAGGCCAGTCAACTGCCGTGAGCTGGGCATGCGCCGCGCCTCGCTCCCGCCAAGGGCGGTTCGTGCTTTACCCCGCGAGGGAGTCGGCCGATGCTGGGGACATGCGGCGTGCGCACCGGGTCCGGCAGGTGATCAATTACGTCAACCTGTCCACGCCCCTCGGGCTGTTCATCGCGCGGCTGGGCCGCGCCACCACGCGCAGGGGCGAGCGCGGCCTCGTCTACGCGCACGGCTACCGGATCCCGTTCCCCGTCGCGGGGGCGTTCACCGTGGGCAACGTGATCCTCACCAAGCACCAGGACGGCTATCTGACCGGCAGCCTGCTCGACCACGAGTCGCGGCACGCCACCCAGTACGCCGCCTGCGTGGGCCTGCCGATGCTCGCCCTCTACGTGCTGGCCTCCGGTCTGTCGCTGCTCATCTGCGGCCACCCCGCGTCGTGGAACCTCTTCGAGCGGATGGCGGGCCTCGACGACGGCGGTTATCCCCGCGTCACCCCCTGGTGGACCAGGTCTCAAGGATGAGGCCAATCAGCCGGTCGTAGGAGGCATATTTCCGGTCCTGTGGGGATCATGGAGAGCGGAAGGGAGGGCCCCCATGTCGCAGACGATCCAGCCGGAGAGCCCCGAGACCCCGCACATCCCCGTCCCCGCAGTCCCCACCGTTCCCGGTGCTCCTCCGGCCGCTCCCGGCCGCCGCCAGTGGCCGTCGAGCTTCGCCGACCGTCTGACCGTGCCCCTTCCGGATTTCCGTGAGGTCCTCAGCGTCATGTGGCACGGGGAGTTCCGCGCCGATGTGGGCGACGCCGACCAGATCCCCGTACGCCGCTCGGGGCTGCCCCGCGCCGCCGCCACCGAGACGGCGGTGACGTGGGTCGGGCACGCGACGTACGTGGTGCAGACCGGCGGGCTGACCGTGCTGACCGATCCCGTCTGGTCGCGCAAGATCCCGGGGGTGCGGCAGCGGCTCACCCCTCCCGGCGTGGCCTGGTCCGACCTGCCGGAGATCGACGCCGTCGTCATCAGCCACAACCACTACGACCACCTCGACGCTCCCACGATCCGCCGGCTGCCGAAGGACACGGCGATGTTCGTGCCCGCCAAGCTCGGGCCGTGGTTCACCCGGCGTGGCTTCCGCGACGTCACCGAGCTGGACTGGTGGGAGTCCGCGCGTCTCGGCGACGTGTCGTTCGACTTCGTCCCCGCCCACCACTGGAGCCGCCGGGCGCTGTGGGACACCTGCCGCACGCTGTGGGGCGGCTGGGTCCTCACCTCACCGGAGCACCGGGTGTACTTCGCCGGCGACACGGCGTACGGCGAGCGGTTCGCCCAGATCGGGGAGCGCTACCCGGGGATCGACCTCGCCCTCATGCCGGTGGGCGCCTACGAGCCCCGGTGGTTCATGAAGGCGTCTCACGTGGACCCGGCCCAGGCCGTCCAGGGCTGCCTCGACGTCGGGGCGAGGCGGATGGCCACCATGCACTGGGGCACGTTCGTCCTGTCCGGCGAGCCGCTGCTCGGCCCCGTCGTGGAGACCCGGGACGCCTGGGCCGCCCACGGCCTCGACCCCGCCGACCTGTGGGACCTCGCCGTAGGGGAGAGCCGTACGCTGCCGTAGGACATGGTTCACGACGGTGAGGCGCCATTGCGCGGGGCTACCCGAGGAACTCCCGCAGCGAGCGCGGCCGGCGACCCAGGATGTCCGCCACGGTCGTGGTCGTGCTCGCCCAGCGCCCATCCCCGATCTGTGACATGAGGGTGGCCAGGTCGCGGGCCGCAGGGGTGGGCATTCCACGCTTTTCCAGGTGCGCGGTGGCTTCCTCGACCGACAGGTCCACATAACGCACGACCCGGCCGAGCGCTCGGGTGAGCTCGGCGGCGATCTCGTCATAGGTGGGAGCCACCGGCCCGGTGAGCTCGTAGGTGGCGTCGGCCCCGACGGGACGCGTGAGCAGCGCGGCCGCGACCGCCGCGATGTCACGTGCGTCGATGTAGCCGACCCTGCCCCTGCCGTACGAGCCGAAGATCCGCCCCTCCTCGTCGACGTCGCCCGCGAGATTCTGCATGAAGCCGACGGGCGCCAGGATCGACCACGGCACTCCCGAGGCTTTGAGGTGCTCGTCGACCTGCCCGTGCATGCCGAACCCGAGCAGGCTGCTCGACGTGACGCCGCGCACGGAGACGGTCACCACCTGCGCCACCCCCTGGGCCGCCGCACGATCGATGACCGCCTGGTGCGCTCGGACGAAACCCGGCCACAGCGCGCTGTTGAGGAAGAGCCTGTCACCCGGTTCGAGCGGGATGCTCTCCGGCCGCTCCAGGTCGCCGACCACGTAGTCGCATCCCAGCTCCTCCCCCTGTTCCGCGCGCCGCACCACGGCTCGCGCGGCACCGCCCAGCGCGTCGATGAGCGCACGCCCGATCGTGCCTGTCGCACCCGTCACCACAATCATCGCAACCTCCTAACCGGAATGTCAGTCTCCGGTTCTATACTAACCGGAAGGCTGTCGTCCAGTTCGAGGAGATTCAATGCGCGCCGATGCCCGCCGCAATCGGGACAAGATCCTCCAGGCGGCGCGCGACACGGTGGCCGAGCGCGGCACGGATGCGCCGATGGAGCTGATCGCCCGCCGGGCCGGCGTCGGCGTCGGCACGCTCTACCGCCGGTTCCCCGACCGCGGCGTGCTGCTCGCCGCCCTGGCGGAGCAGTACGTTCACGAGCTCATGGACGCCCTGGACGACGCCGTGGCGGCCGAGCCCGACGCGTGGTCGGCCGTTCGCGCCTTCGTCGTCCACAGTGTGGGGAAGAGCCGCGGCGCCATTGCGGCCGCGCTGGCCGGCACCTCCGCGCCCCAGGCGAGGCAGGCGCTGGTGGAGCGACTCGACGTGCTGGTACGGCAGGCGCAGGCGGACGGCGCGATGCGTTCAGATGCCGGCACCGGCGACCTCATGGAGCTGCTCAACGTGTTCGCCTGCCACCCGGGCGTCATCCCGGAGCGCTTCCTCCCCTTCATGCTCGACGGCCTGGACCGGCGTCGGCCTTACCGCCCCAGCGGCTGATCGGGCCCGGCGTGCGGCCCCCATTTCGGGGGCGTCAGGTGGAGAGTCGCCGGGCCTGTCCGAAGGTGCGGCCGAGGAGCACGTAGCCCAGCGCGTACGGAGCGGCGCCGATGATCTCGATGACGGATGTGATCATCGAGTGCGGTCCGAAGCCGAAAAGGGACACGGTTCCGCCGATCGCGTACACGACGCCGCCGAATCCCAGGAGCAGGCCGGTCCACCGTTGTCCGTACCGGTTGAGCAGCAGGGCGAGCAGCACATATCCCAGAGGGAAGACGATGTTCGCGGCCAGCACGATGATGCCGCCCTCGATGTCGATGTCCTTGGAGGTGTGCACGAGGTCGGGCGCGTACTTGGCCGTCACCGGGTTGTGGCCGCCGTCGAAGACGATCAGGCCGAACCAGAGCATGGTCCCGACCAGGGCGGTGTACAGCGTGGTGAGCCCGCGCGAGCCGAACCTGTTCATGACCAGAGCCAGGACGCCGGCCAGGCAGGTCGCCTGGACCAGCAGGCTGATGGCCTCCATGGAATGGGTGAAGGCGTACCACTGGGCCCCCGCCGCGATGTCGTGGCCGTCGCGAGCCGGGTGCAGGATGACGGTGAGCAGGAAGAACGGACCCCCGATCATCGCGGTGAGCTTCACCGCCATCCGTACGTACCGGGTGTCGTCCTCGGTGCCGGCGTGGCGAAGGGGGTGGGGAGGGGGCATGGTGCCGGCGTCGTCGCGCGCCGGGCGGTGGGCACTCATCGTTGTTCTCCTCCGTGCGTTGCGTTCAGATCGACGTGCCGCGGATTCGCCTGCCTACAGGGCTCTCTTCTGAGTGCGGACGGCCTGCGCCTTAACCTGAACAGATATGTTCGAGTTACAAGGCTAGCACTAACTCGTACACAGGTGTTCGGGGTGTGTCGTTCTGCTGCGGAGGTCGCGGCGCGCTGCGGGGTGTGGCGAGGTCAACGTGAACTACACTGTTCGAATTGCTGCGACGACGTGAGCGCGCACGAAGGAGGAGTGGAATGGTCGCCACATCCCCCGGCTCCGGCGGCAAGCCGAAGTCCGCGCCCAGCCCGGCAGGGGCGCACGGCGAACGCCGGGCCGACGCCCGGCGCAACATCAGGTCCATCCTCGACGCGGCCCGGTCATGCCTGACCCGCGATGCGGACGCCAGCGTCGCGGACATCGCCAAGGCGGCGGGCGTCGGCCGCGTCACCCTCTACGGGCACTTCGGAACCCGGGCGGACCTCGTGGACGCGGTGTTGACGCAGACGGTGGAGGAGGCCGACGCCACGCTCGACGCGACAGACACCACCGGTGATCCACGCTGGGCGTTGACCCGGCTCGTGGGCGCCTCGTGGCAGATCGTCCACGAGTTCCAGTCCGTGCTCCTGGCCGCTCAGCGCGAGTTGCCCGCGGAACGGATCCGTGCCGTCCACGATCGGATCCTGCGGCGCGTCGAGACAATCATCGAAGCGGGGCAAAGTGCCGGCGTCTTCCGCGACGACCTGCCGAACAGGTGGCTCGTCACGACCGTGTTCAGCCTGATGCACGCCGCGGCGGAAGACAGCGCCGCGGGCAGGCTGGACGCCAAGGACGCCCCGGAAGTCATCGGGGCGACGCTGCTCGCGGCCCTCACCGCACCCGGTGCCGCCGTACCCACGGCGACTCCGTAATAGGGGACCTACTCGCCGGCTCTGACGTCCTTGGGATCCGACGAGCCGGCGCTCGTCGTGCGGGGAGTGGCGCGGAACAGCGTGCAACGCGGGGCGGCCGCGGCGAAGCTCTCAGGAGACGGGGATTCGACCAGACCGTTCCGGACGAAGGCACGCACGCCGCGGGGGTTCTGGCGGGGGAACTCCCGCAGGATGGAAGCGCGCTGAGCCTCGGGGATCTCCACGAGGTCCACGGCCTGGCTCCGGCGTCCGCGTGTGAGCACACCATGCCGCGCGGCCCGGGCGTTCTTGGCCCAATCGGAGTTCGGATACGCCTGGAGGACATAGCGAACACCGTCGACGACCACCGGAGCCACCGGAGTGGTACGCGGAAGGCCGCTCTTCCGCCCGGGGACCGTCAGGAGGTACGTCGGGCCGACCGGCACGCCGACGCGGTGCAAGAAGGCGAAAACGCGGTTGCGCACCCGGTGCCTGGGCGAGATCGTGCTGCGTGCGCTCACGGTGAATCCTTCCCGGGAAGATGTCGGCCGGACGGCCTGGGGCCCGCCATCGCGGGAAAGCGTCGGGGAGGGGACCGGACGGCGTTCGGCGCCCTTGTCGCCCCATGAACGCACGGTAGACGTTCACGCTGAGCCGCACATCGGGTGGGAGATGTAGCCACGGCTACATCCCCGCACGTAGCCGTCGCCGATCCAGGCCTCGCGAGTGGTAGAGGCGAACGCGTCCCCTGTCCGACGACCACGACCGCCTGGGTCCGGCATCGTGACTCAGTGCACGGGCTGGGCCTGCGCGCGCTGGTGCCGTTCCCCTGCTGCGGCAGGCGGCGTCGGTGTAGCGGTGCCAGACCCCAGGACCCCCGCCTCGATCCCGGTTCATGACAGAGGAGAAACGATGAAGATCGCGCTTTTCGGTGCGACCGGAGGCACCGGCCGGCAGTTGATCCGGCAGATCTGCGAGGCGGGGGACGAGGTCACCGCGGTGGTCCGGGACCCGGCCCGGCTCACCGAGTCGCATCCCCACCTGACCGTGCTGCGGGCCGACGTGACGGATCCCGCCACGCTCCGCCCGGCCGTCGAGGGGTGTGACGCGGTGGTGTCGGCGCTGGGCTCACGCGACGGGCGGGTGCCGACCACCGTCTGTGCCGACGGCACGGCCGGCATCGTTCAGGCCATGCGCACGGCACGCGTCCGGCGGCTCGTCGTGGTCAGCGCCGGCACTCTCACCACCGAGGGCGACGGGCCACTGACCCGCCTGATCATGAAGCCCCTCCTGGGCAACCTGCTCAAGCACACCATCGCCGACAAGCGCCGGATGGAGGACGTCGTGCGCGCCAGTGGTCTGGAGTGGACGATCGTGCGTCCCCCGATGCTGACCGACGGACCCCACACCGGCGTCTACCGCACCGCCGTCGATCGCAACGTGCGCGGCGCACTCCGCGTCTCGCGCGCCGACCTGGCCGACTGCATCCTGCGGTGCCTGCTCCAGCGCGAACCGATCAACGCCGCCATCTCACTTGGATACTGACTTCGCCAATCAGGGGAACCGAGCGGGACCCGCCGATGATCCGCTTCTCCCGATTCGTACTGCGCCGCAAGCTGCTGTAAGACATGGCTCACGACGGTGAGGCTTTCGGTGTCTCGCGTATGTGCCATGTCTTGCCTGGGCAGAGGGGCCGATCCCAGATGTAGCGCTTCCCGCTCTCCGTCGTGGCCGTGAGTTTCTCGACGGGCAAGGGAGGGTGACGGCAGTTGGCTGGACTGTACCCCGCCTCCTTTGACTTCCCTGGAGGAAGGCTGGCGTACTGGTTCCCGTCGTTCCAGCGGACGACGACATTCTCGTCCGTCTCATTGGAGATGATGAAGAACTCACTTGCGGAGGGTTGGCACGCCACCAGAGCGAGAGTCATCACGAGCATCGCCCCGGCCCGCAGCCGACTTTTCCTGCGGCTCATTACCGTCTCATCTTTACTGATCATGTTATCTGGCTGAAGAACGCCGACGTGGGGACGTCGAAGAAGCGCGGCCGGTAGTCGTCGGGGAAGGCGAGCCCTCTGGGCCAGCAGGTCAAATCTGTCGCGCTCGTGCTCACGGTGTAGGAAATGACAACCCTGCCGTCGGTCGGAAGAACGTTCGTATGCACGCGTGCTCCGTACACGGACGAGTATTTGGGAATGGTCTTTGTCTCTGGAGGAGTGTAAATGTCCACCTGGTCCGAGCCGAAGCCCCATGCCGAGGTGGCGGGCTGCGCGACGATCTTCCCGGGCGCCTGCGAGGCGGGCGTGTGATGCACGAGCCAGAACCGCTCGTTGAGATAGATGACGCTGAAGTCGACCTCAGACTTCGGCTGCAGAGGCTTGGAGGCGCTGCAGGACGCGGACCACTGCGCCGACCCGTCGGCGGCGGTGCCGGCGAAGTACTGCCAACGGCTCTGGTCGGCGGGATCCGCCGTGCTCGCCGTACGTGCCAAGTAGAGTGATTTCTCCGCGCTCGCGGCATCCGCCTCCCATCCATAGATGTAGGTCATCCCCGCTCGGTCCAGTAGAGATGCTCCCCAGATGATGGGATAAGGCGGCCTGACGGAGCAGTCCTGGAGCTTCGTCGGTACGAGGCTCACCGTGTCGGAGTTCAGCAGCTCGGTCTGCGAGAACCGGGCGTAAGCGCCACGGGTGTTCTCGTCGCCGACGCCCTCGTAGTAGAACTTGACCAGGTCCGGAGTCCCGGCGGGGGCGCTGAGCATCTTGGCGTCTCCGGTCCAGTACTGCCCGCCCTCGCCCGCGGGGGTCTTCGCGTACCGATCCCAGGCGTCCGTGGCGGTGTTCGTCTCCTGACAGGTGCGCCCGCCCGTGACAGTACGGAGGCCGGAACCCTGCTGGACGACAATGGAGTTGCGAATGTAGCTGACCGCGCTGCCCGGTGAGCGTTTGGCCGGATCTCCGAGGAAGGTGTCGGAGAAGAACCATGCTCGGGCTCCGTTCGGCAACGGGGTCGACTGGACGGCGTCACCGCCGCTCCAGTCGGCGCAGCCGGCGGAGGACGATCGATTGGCCCACATCGTGTTGAGAGCGCTGGTGAGCCGTGGCCCGCTGTCCGCCATGGACGCGCTCCAGTTGATCCCGACCAGCGCAGCGTCGGCGTCGCCGGAATGCTCCATGAGATCGGTGCGTACTGCTATCAGCGTTGCGATCTCACCCGGGTTCAGCGTCACGCTGATGTCTCCGTCGCCCGTGGACCGGCTCCAGCGGGATGGCGTATCGAAGGGACCGCCGGCGCCGGCCGGCCAGCTCACCAGCAGATAACGCATGTCAGCGTCTGGACTCATCTCCGTGCCTTGCTGCGTGAGGTGCAGGGTGAGCAAGCTGGATGTGGTGGATGACCCGGTGAACTCCAGATAGGCGGCACCCCCCGGGGCTATGGCCGTTTCTCCATTGGCCGATCCTCCCGACAATAGAGTCCGCTCGACGGCTCTCGTGGGCCGCAGGCCCGGTAACCCGGACGCCCATAGGGTGGGCGCGTGAGGGTCGCGATACCCCGTGGCTGTGCCCAGATACCTGCTCAGATCGGGAGCGTCTCCGTTCAGCCGGTAGGTCGCCATCCAGAAACCGATCAGCATGTTCTGCATGGTGAGGCCGTAGCCTTCCACCACCTCCTGAATGACCTCTAGGGGAAGCCGGGTGATGTTCATCTCTTCCCAGGAGTGCAGAACGAAATTCACGTCGGTCTGCTCCGACAGGTACTGCGCGAAGATGAAGGCGCCGTACTGCCGCTTCTTCGGCCCCCAGGGCCAGGTGCTCGAGTTGATGGCCTTGTACGGCTCGCTGAGAAACAGGGAAATATTGGTGCTGTATAAGTCCCAGCCCGTCGCGTATGGGTCTATTTGGTTGTACATGCGATGTGTGGCCCACTCGGCGGTCGCCTCCATCCACCAGGTGACGGCGGGCAGGTCGGCGATCAGGTTGAGCTTCGGTATGAAGGTGTACTGCATCACATGGAAGAACTCGTGGTAGGCCAGGTATCGATACCTGTCGGCTCCCGGGTCGGAGGGAAGAAGGATCACCGAACCCTCCAGCTTATCGATTATGTGATCGCCGAAGGGCAGCGTCACTCCGGGATTGTTGTTCTCATTGAACCCGAAATAAACGCTGACATAGCTGCCGAGTACGTCGTAGCCCCACGCCTTGTAGGTGGTCCAGGCCGTCGACAGGTGGCCGATGAATTCGTCGATGGCGTCGGGGACGCCGTTGGCGTTGCCGTCGACCGCCGGCACGCCTGTGAAATTGTGGACTCCCGTGACGCTGTAGTAGATGTTGAATTCCTTCGACATCTGGATATACGTTTTCTTGCAGTCGAACTGGTGAGTGAGATATTCCCAGTCCATTGCGTCGCAGTCGGGCCAGCTCGTGGACGCGGCGGCGGCGGACTTGGTCTCGGTGACGGATAGCTGCGTGTCGATCGATGAGTCCTTGTTCTTGGAATCGCCCCTCCGTTGCGACAGGGCGTAACCGAGCGCCAGCCCTGCCGATGAGGGCAGGCTGTCCTTCGGGCGGTACTCCGCCGGAAGCTTGTCGGGCTGGGCGATGCGCTGCAGGCTGAGCCGCAGGTAGTCGTCCGCTGAGACCTTCCGTTCGGCCCAGGCATGTGAGATGGGGTCTTCCGGCCCGAAGTCGGGCCTTTTTCCCTTCAGCTTCCGGTGGAGCTCACTCTCCCCGCGATCGACCCGGTGGTACGGCTTTACCGGCGGCTGCGGTGACGGGGACGCCGAGGCCGGGGCCGGAGTGGGGGACGGGGCGGCCGTCGCGACGCCAGACGCCTGCACGAGGGCCGCCAGCATGCTGACCACCATCAATACAGCCGTCCGTGCGCGAAGACGGCGTCTGTGTGTGGAAGACAAATGCTCCGCCTAAGGAGAGATATCGGACGGGGGCTCAGGGGCAGGTGGCGGGGGCGAAGGCGACGGCGTCGAAGACGACGCTTTCGTCGCCCACGCCGTCGCCGTTGAGGGTGCTGAGCGAGACCTTCGGTGTGCCGGAGAAGGTGAAGACACCGAGTGAAACCCAGCGATTGAGCTTCTGAGCCGGGTTCGTCTTGGTGGGGCGTTGGGAGATCACTCTGGATCTGATGCCTCTGGCGGTGAGGACGTCGTAGCGTGCCTGTCTGGTGTAGCCGTAGTGGTCGGGCAGGTGGACGAACACCTGTACGGCCCCGTTCATCTGCTGGTTCAGTGTCCAGGTGCCGATGATCCTCATGGCCGCGCCGTTGTGGGCCGGGTCGCGGGCGTAGCCGAACCACTGGTGACCGCCGAAGCCGTTGCCGAGTTGCTGGAAGTCGGCCTTGGCGGGGGTCTTGCCGGCGGCGTCGTGGGCGAACTGCAGGGAGAAGGTGCCGGAGTTCGTCCAGCCGCTGTTGTCGCACCCGCCGCGGATGGCCGGCACGGTGCTGGGGACGTCGTCGACGATCAGCGCGCCGGTGGGCAGGCCGGGAGTTTTGCATGGCGTCCAGTAGTCGGTCGGCTCCTCGCGCTCAGTGCCGGCCCAGGTCGCGTCGGAGTAGCGGATGGTGCCCTCGTTGCCGCAGGCGGTGGCGCAGTTGGTTTTCCACGCCTTCGGTAGATGCCACCAGCATTTGAAGTCGGCACGGGTGCAGATGCCAGGGGTGGGGACCCCTGAGGAGACAGCCCCCGGCTGACACTCGTTACCCGCCGTGCCGGGGACGCAGAAGGCGTTGACGTCGACGCCGAAGTTGGCCGGGCCCGATTGGAACGCGGGGACGACCTGAGAGCGGTCTGTGGCGGTGTTCCACCAAGCGGCGTTGTACCCAGCCTGCTCCTGCACGGTTCCGGCGCTGTCGTAGTAGCTCTTGGTGATGGGCCAGGCGGCCCAGCCCAAGACCTTCTCCTGATAGGGCCAGTACTGAGGGGTGGCGGCGTCCTGGTAGGTGTTGCCGTCGAGGAACGGATGGCGGCCGGGCCGCCAGTATGAGTTAGATGGGTTGTTGGTCCAGCCCAGGCCCCACGCGCCGTTGTTCGGCGCGCCGTTCTCGTCGTTGCCGTTGGCGGCGTTCTTCGGATGCCAGCCGGAGTTGTAGGCCCACAGCGCGAAGTACCAGTTCTCCAGCTTCGCCGGGTCGCCGGTGTTGGCCTTCATGGCCCCGCTGGTGTCGGTCCAGATCTGGTTCCACTTCTGCGTCAGCGTGCGCAGGCCGGCCGCGATGTTGGTGAGGTAGTCCAGCGCCACGGCCTTCTGCACGTTCAGCGCCCACACGAATTCGCCGGGCCGTTCGGAACCAGCCTTGCGCATCCCGTCGGTCTGCTGGGAGATGCCGTACCCGCAGTCGGCCTTGGAGAAGTCGATCGCCCAGTCGTTGGACGGATCGTCGTCGTAGATGTCGACGCCGTAGTAGTTGCCCACCAGCGGATTGCCGGTCTCGCCTTCGAACGCCCTGCGCTGGGCCTGCCAGAGGTTCGACTCCTGCGCCAAGATGCCCAGCATGATGTTGGCCGGCACACGCCCCCCGGTCGTGGGCCCCTGAAGGCTCTCCGCAGGGAACATCGTCTGCGGGTTCCACGCCGGCAATCCGGACCCCTTCCAGTTCGCCGGCCTCGTCAACGTCAGGCGCTTTTGCACCAGCTGATCGACGGCCCACTCCACCTGACGCCAGTGGGGCTGGTAGACCTGCAGTTTCGGATCGTTGCGGGGCACCGAGCAGGTGTAGCCGTCATCAACCGGATCGTCAGCGAGCGTCGCCGCCGAGGAGGGCGCCATCTTCGACTTCGCCTGGGCCGCGGCCTTCGCCCTCCCCGCGGACAGACGGGGGTTGGCGACATCCCCCGTACGGCTCCGCGGGGAAGAGATGGTCGCCAGCGGAACCGCAAAGGTCAGGCTCGCCTTCGTCGCGGGCACCTCGGCCGCGACCTCGACCGGCTCGGCTTCGGTGCTGTTCCCACCGACGCCGTCGATTCCGGTGTCATGGGGATCGGCGGCACGCCCTTCCCTCAGCCCATGCCGTGCCGCGCTCTTCACGAGGAGCTCACCGTGGGAGGAGACCTGGCCCTCGGAGTCCCCGTCGAGAACGCGCATTCCCGCGGGAAGCCCGCTGACCTTCTCCGCCTTGCCGACCAGGAAGACTCGTCCGGCGGTCCCGGCCCGGACCGACAGCTCTCCCAGTCTTCCTTGCGCGAGCGTCCGCGTGTCGCCGTCACGGTGGTAGCGGATGGTCACTCGCCCCGCTGCGGCCTGTTCGGCGAAGGCGACCCCGCCCTCGGCGTCGACATGCAGGTCGAAGGGGACCGACCCGGTCTCAGCGAGGGTCGTCGTCTTCCCCGAGCCGGACACCGCCACGAGCGCGCCGCCCCTACCGGCGACGACTCCGTCCTTGTACGGCACCGCCGAGGAGATCTGCCCGGCAACGACCGTAGCGGAGGTCTTCCCAGTGCCGGTCCGGACCCGCAGCAGACGCGTGGTGCGGCGGGTCTCGTCCGCCCCCTGCGTGAGCGCCACCGTGCCGTCCGCGCCGCAGCCAGGGTTGAAGTACGCCAGCGTGACCTGGTCGTCGAGCTTGGTCACCGCGCCGCTGCCCACGTCCACGATCGCGGCGAACGCCCCACGGGCGAACAACTCGGCCCGATTGGTGAAGTGACGGGGAGCGTACACCGCCATCACCCGGTCCCCCGACCCCGTCAAGCAGGCGTTGCCGATCCACTGATCGGTGTCCATACCCGGCTCACTGAGCGTCGCCAGCATCCGCCACTCATAACCGCTCCTGGCGTCCGCGACGAGCACATGAAACCCCGAAGCATCCCCCGCCGTCGCCAGGGCGAGATCGTTCGATTCCCGCCATCCGCCGGCCAGGACACGATCCCGCGTGGCCGCGTCCACCGCGGGGGGTGCCTCGCTGAGGACCGGGATCGCGGCGGCGCCGCTCGCGGAGAAGGTCCGCCCGGCTGGACCAGTGCCGGCCTCCGCCAGGGGGATGCCCGTCAGCACCGACAAGACGATCACCACCGGCGCGACCAGCCGACGCTGAAGACGTCCCCGCATGGTATGTCCCTTCCGCGTGAACGCGACACTTGGGCGGGGGAAGCGCGGCGAGGGCTGCTACTCGCCTACGAGCTTGCGCGCGTTCCCCAACTTGACCTGCAGGTTCTTCTGGAATCTCTGGAGCGCCGGGAGATTCTGGGCGATGAGCTGCCGTTGCGCGTCGGCCTCCGCCTGGGCGCGGACACCCAGGTAGTTGACTTCGACCTTGCACTTCATGTCCGCCGTGGACGTGGCGATCTCCTCCTCGGTCAGAGCACCGCCGTCGCGCCGTGGACCCCAGCGAGGGTCCTCCCACGCCTGCTCGGGGTTGGTGTAGGAGTAGCCGGCCCGCTGCATGCAGGCGCTCCACGCCTTGTTCGCCTCGCCGACCTCCGGGGCCTTCATCGACAGGTCGTACGCATTGGAGTCGATCTTCATCACGAGCTGCTCGTCGTTGTCTGACGTGTTGGCGGACACGGCCCGCCGCCCCTCGCCGGTGCAGCCCTCGGAGGGCACCGGCATCCCCCGGATGGCCTGCTGGCCCTGGCCGGTCAGCAGCGACTGCTCGTCGACGGACATCGACGCGCTCTTCTTGGCGGCGTCGTCCGGCTTGTCGGTGTCGTCGCTCTGCGGGGCGCCCGCGTACCCGTACTTGGCGGTCAGCGCGGGATCGATGAACAGGTAGCGCCTGTCGCGGGGGAACGGGTCGACGCCTACCGGCACCTTCTCCTTGAGCCGGTTGGCGAAGCCGAACCGCTGCATGCAGGCGCCTATCGATGCACGCATCGCGTTGGTGAGCTGAGCCTGCTGGGCTCTGGTCACCTGGTACTGGTCGAGCGGGAAGACGAAGGTCTGGATCGTGTCGAGCCGGGGGACCGCCTTGGTGTCGGCCGTGCCCGACTGGGTGCCCGCCCCTGCGTGCACGCTGCCGCACGCTGCCGCCAGCGACATCACTCCCACCCCGATGACGACCTTGGCCCTGCGGTACGCGGAGTTGCTCACCTGACTACCCTTCTTTCCTGCACACGAATATTCGTCGAATTCCGGTATGGCATATGACAGGACGTCAGGGACATCTCCATTTGACAGCGCTCGCCTTGTTGTCGAACCCGACATCGCCCATGTTCGAGATGCTCAGGTACGGAGGCATCGTGATCGTCGATCCGCCGCCGCCGACGAGCTGGTACAGCGTGGCGGTGCACCTGTCGTCCTGATTGTTCCCTCTGCTGACCGTATTGTTGACGATCAGGTACGACTGGGCGTAACCGAGGCCGGTATAGTACCAATAGTTGTCGTTAGTGAAATCTAAGTCATCGTAGGTGTAGTCCACTTGTTCGCCGCCGCCCAGCAGCCGGAACAGGCACAACTCCCGCTCACCGCAATAGCCGTCGGCGCCTATCGGCCCTGCCTGCGCCGGCGCGCTGAGAATCAGTGACAGCACACCGGCGACGGAGATTGCCGCCAGTGCCCGGACGGCGGAACGCGATGACAGCTCCATGGATTTTCCTCTCTGTTCGGTCGGTTCAGGTGGAGCCGTTCACACACTCCTTGGTGCCGGTCCACTTGTAGTGCGAACTGAGCACGTCATTCGCATTCCCGGAGTTGAGGTAACGGAGATCATCCAAACTCATGCCAGGTCCGATGTAGCCCACCCCGCCGCCGAACTCGGCGTCACGGTACAGATACCATTGGCATCTAAGCTCCGCGTTGTAGATAGAGCTGACCTGATCGTTGATGTTCTGGGAGGTCTCTGCGTAGTAATCCCAGAAGACGTCCGCCGACGATGTGTAGTTGTGGTCCGTCCTGGTGAAGTCGAGCATCCCGCCCTGATAGTGGATATCGCGATACACGCAGAGGTTGCCGTCCTCTGCCGCTGTATCACAGGACCCGTCATGTCCGGCCATGACTGGGGAGGATGCGCCCAGCACTGTCGCGGCGGCGAACGTCAGCACCAAGATGGCTCGACCATATCGTCGGCTTCGAGCGTTGCTGGCCAACATTTCTCCTTCGCTGGGCCTCGGTCTCACAGGCCGGTCGAACCGTTCGTGCATTCCTGTGATCCGGTCCACTTGTAGTGGGAGCTTATTACGTCATTGTTCTCGTAGAGGTAGGCCAGGTCCTGCCCGTAGCGATAGATGAACCCGGCCCCGCCGAACTCAGCGTCCGGGTAAATCCACCATTCGCAGGTCAGCTCCCTATTTTTGATTGAACTGACCTGATCGTTGACGTTATCGAACGTGGGTAGTTTCATGTCGTAGAACACGTCCGCCGCCGACGTGTAGTTGCGGTCCGTCCTTGTGAAGTCGAGCATCCCGCCCCCATATTGGATGTGCTCGTACAGGCAGATATCCCCGTCCTCGTAGTCGATACGGCAGGAGCCATCGTGTCCGGCACTGGCCGGTGTGGCGACGGACACGGCCCCCGCGGCCGCCAGGAGTAGCGTGGACACTCCCCTGCGTAAAGCCTTCAGATTCATCTGGCTGATGTCGCCTCTCTCCGGCGTGAATAGTCGACAGTAATCGCGAGCCTCGCTGCGAATCAACTCCTGACCTCTGCCGCACACGCCTTCGGGATCGGCAGGGATATGTCACGGAAGACCTCGCGGCCCCCAGCGCTTGCAAGCACACGCTATGATCATGGCTGAGTGTTCGCTGAATTGACAAGAGACGACGGTCTGCTGATTAAAATATAGAGAATATCTAGGCGGCTCTTGTCCGCTTTTATTTGCCGTCGCGATCTGGAAATCGATCGCGTTTCGGCTGGCCGCGCCCTTGCGGGGATGTCTGTGCCGTGGCTCCGCCGCAGGGCGACGGCCGTGCCCGCCGCATGTGACGGGTACCCGAGATGGGTGATTCGGAAATCCGTAACACCGATGTGGACGCCGAGGCCCCTCCTCGTCTAGACAACGACTCAGGTCGTGGCTGACGAATCAAGCCCTGCCGCGCGCGTCCCGGATGGCGCCTCGACGCGTTGTCGTCGGCCGTAGGCTCCCCGCTTCGGCCGCCTTCTCCGCCCTGCGACGCAGCTACTGATCTTTGATTCGTGATGTCGCCTCCCGTTCTCGTGGTCAGGCCGGTCGGTGGGAGGCATCCGTCGATGAGGTGGGGCCGGTACTGGATCTTTTTCAGGGCGCGCTTGATGGTCCGGACGAACTGGGGCAGGTCGGCGGCGGCGAGTTTGGCCAGGGCGCCGCGTTTGATTAGGGACCAGATGCCTTCGGTGGGGTTGAGGTCGGGGGCGTAGGTGGGGAGCTGGACGATGGTGAGCCAGTCGGCGTGCTCGGCGGCGAAGGTTGTCATCCCGGGCACCAGGTGCAGGGTGAAGTCGATCCGGGGCGCGGTTTCGGTCTTGTCGACCGGCCCGTTTCCCCAGACCGCTTCCCGCACCCGGCGTGCCCGTTTCCGAGCACCGGGCGCGGGTGTGTCCGCGCCGGCCCCAGGTACGAGCGACAGGCGGCCTCAGCCCTTGACCGGCTTCGTCTTCGAAGCAGATCCAGGCGCCGTTGGCCGCCGCGGATCTTCCACCTGCGGCCAGACCTCCTTCTTCCACACCTCGATCACAGCTTCGTTGCGCTCGATCGCCCGCCGGGCGGGCCGCTGACAGGACCAGCCGTTACGCCGCAGCAGGTACCACACCCCCTGGACGGTGTAGTCGAGGTGGAACTTACGGCCGATCAGCGTCTTGATCCGCATCAGCGTCCAGCGCTGGTCGGCGAACCCGTGCGCCAGCGGACCGCGTTGCAGTTCGGTCTCCAGCCGGGCGAACTGCGCCGGGCTGAGCCGGGGCAGCGCGTGCGGGCCTGCTGAGGCCAGCGCCGCCGTGCCGCCCTCACGCCAGGCGCGCCGCCACCGCTCCACCGACCTCTGGGTGACCCGCAACGTCCGGGCCACCGCCGCGTTCGTGACCCCCTGCTCGAACATCTCGGCTGCGCGCAGCCGTACCTCCTCGCGGCGCCGCTGCTCCTGGGGGGTGAAGCCGCCGCCTTGCGCATACCGCACACCCCGGTCATACAGACCAGATCGGCCCTCGTCAGCTCACCGACAAGACCCATTTAAGTTCCGTAATCTGGATTCACGCTTGCGACGGGCTGCGGGGCCGGAGGTGTCCGCCGTGCCCGTGGCCGGCCCCTTGTCGAGGCTTTAGCTGTTCAGAGGGCCCAGGTCTGGCCGTCGGGGGTGTCGGCGACCTTGACGCCGAGGTCGGCCAGCTCGTCTCTGATGCGGTCGGAGGCGGCCCAGTCAGCCGCCGACCGGGCCCGCTCCCGCTGCTCCAGCAGCTCGCCCGCTCCCGCCGGGAGCACCGGGATCCTCCCGATGTCGGCCGGCAGGTCGAGCGCCAGGATGTGGTCAAAGTGCAGGAACGTCTCGAACTTCGCCCCGGGCGGGATCTGCTCGTCGCGTTCGAGATCGCGCAGCAGCCGCAGAGCGAGGGGGGTGTCGAGATCGTCGTCGAGCGCCTCCTGGATTCGCGTCTTGTACCCCGCCTCGATGGGGCGGCTGGGAGACTCCGCCCACTCCGCCACCCGCCTGCGCCACCGCCGCAGCGTCCGGTCGGCGGCGTGCAGGGTGTCCCAGGTCAGGTTCATCTGCTGCCGGTAGCGGTGCTCCATCAGGGCCAGCCGTACGGCGAGGGGGTCGATGCCGGCCGCGGCGACGTCGGAAAGCAGCACGACGTTGCCGGTCGACTTGGCCATCTTGCGGCCCTCGAAGAGCAGATGCTCGCCGTGCACCCAGTGGCCGACCACCTCGTGACCGGTCGCGGCGTTCGACTGGGCCCGCTCGTCCTCATGGTGCGGGAAGCGCAGGTCGATGCCGCCCGTGTGGAGGTCGAACCGGTCACCGAGGAAGCGCAGCGACATCGCCGAGCACTCGATGTGCCACCCGGGGAAGCCCCTGCCCCACGGCGTCTCCCAGGTCAGCTCATGATCGGCGGGCTTCCACAGGGCCCAGTCGGCGTGGAAGCGCTTGCGCTCGTCGACCGCCTCGATGCGGTACGCCGGCTGCAACTGGTCCAGCCGGTTTCCGGAAATTTCCCCATAACTGGGGAAGGACGCGGCGTCGAAGAACACCGATCCGTCCGGTACGGCGTACGCGTGGCCCTTCTCGATGAGCCGGGCGATCAGTTCGATCATCAGATCGATCGTTTCGCTGGCCCTGGGGGAGTGCTCCGGCGGGCGCATGTTGAGCGTGAGCGTGTCGGCCTGGAAGGCGTCCTCGTAGAACCGGGCGATCTCCAGCGCGGACCGGCTCTCCCGCCGCGCCTGCGCCAGCACCTTGTCCTCGCCGGCGGGGTCGGTGTCGGAGTCGTCCACGAGGTGCCCCACGTCGGTGACGTTCCGGCAGGTGACGACCCGCAGGCCCTTCCGTTCCGCGACCCGGCGGATCAGGTCGGCGAGCAGGTAGGACCGCAGGTTGCCCACGTGGGCGTGGCGGTAGACGGTCGGCCCGCAGGTGTACATCCGCAGGATCCGGGCCCCCTGGGGGACGACCGGCTCGACCTGGCGGGCGCGCGTGTCATAGAGCCGCAGCATGCTCCGAGCCTATGCCGTGCCCCGCGCGGCGTGATCGAACGCCGTCCCGGCAGACGTGCCGTCGCTGACGGACGCGCCGTGCACGCGGAGACGCCGTCAGCTCGGGTACGCCGTCAGCTCGGGTACGCCGTCAGGACAGGAAGCGCACGATGTCCCGGTCGCCCCGCTCGCGTAGCCGTTCGAGCACCTCCTCGCGGGAGGCCCCCTCGGCCAGGCCGATCCTGGCGCCGATCAGCCGCAGCCCCTCGGCCTCCGACGCCACGGGCGCCGTGTAGCCGATCAGGTGCAGCGCCTTGTTGAGCGTGGGCAGACCGGCCGACGCGGCCGGCAGGAACCGGGTGAGCAGCTCGCCCCCGTCGGAGACGGTGAGGAAGACGTGGTCGCCCTCCGAGGCGTTGTAGTTCGCCAGCACCGGCCTGATCGAGCCGATCGTGGGCTGGTTGTGCCAGCTGATCACCACCTCGCCCGCCGCGGTCGACACGGTGAGCTGCCCGCCGGGCGCCATGCCGAGATGCGCGGCGAAGCCGGTCGGCAGCGGCGACCCCGAGCCGCGCAGGTGCTCGGCGTTGACGTCCACCCGGTGCCACCAGCGGCCGTCCCTGCTGCGGAAGCAGCGGCGGGTCATGGACACGTCGCGACGTGGCTGGTAGGGCCCGCTCTGATCCTGCCCGGCGACCTTGATCCAGCCGCGCTGGGTGCGCTCGAAGCCCGGCCCGCCCGCGTACGCGCGGATGGAGCTCTCGGTCACGTCGTAGCGGGAGGTGAGGCTGTCGACGATCGTGTTCACCGACGCCTCGCCGCCCGAGCGCTCGATCTCCCGGCCGATCATCTCGCGGATGCCGAGATACTCGTCGCCGCCCCAGCGCCGCAGGCCGTACTTGTTGCGGTCGAGCCGGATGAAGCGCTCGTCCCCGGCGAGCTGGTTGCGTATGCCGACGAGGCTGTAGTCCTCGCCGATCCGGGCCTGGATGTCCTCCGGCGCGAGCGGGGAGCCGGCGACGGCCAGCACGGCCTCGGCCTTGTCGTTGACGCTGCGCGGCCACGGCACCACCTGGCCGTCGAGCACGCGCAGCTGGGGCACCGCCCCCAGCCATCGCTCTCCCACGTCCTCGCGGATGCCGAGCTGGGCGACCATCGACACGGCCTCGTCGAGGGGCTGGGGCCCGTCGCCGAACAGCTGCCGGGTCTTCTCCCTGAGCTCGTCGGCGCCTCCCGCGACCAGCCAGCCGTCCACCTGCTCGTAGCCCGTCAGCAGCGTGCGGACGAACCGCCAGGCGGGGATGGCGAGGGTGGTCAGCTCGGTGCGGTGCCACGGGACGGCCGCGGCGAGGTCGTCGGCGGGGGCGGCGGAGCCGAGCCGGGTGCGCAGCCAGGACAGGTGCGCGTTGAGCGGCGCGGCGTCGGGGCCGGCCAGCCACGCGGTGACGTGGTCGCGCAGGTCCCGTTCGATCTGGCGGATGCGCTCGCGGGTCACGGAGAAGCGCTGGGCCAGCTCGTCGAGCGTGGCGCGCTGCGCGGTCTGGCCGGGATGCTGGGACGAGTCGAAGTAGAGGCGGTCCCTGGCGATGGCCCGCTGCCGGTCGTCGAGCCTGGCGAAGATCTCGTCGATGACTTCCGGGAGAGGACGCTCGGGCAGGGCGGGAGGGACCGGCGCGCCGGCGGCCTCCTCGTCGGGCTCGGTGGCCAGCAGGCGGTCGATCACGCCGGTGAAGAGCGCGTGGACGCTCTCGCGAGGCCCGGGCGTCTGGAGGCTTTCGGCCGGGTCGGTGAACCTGAGCAGCGGCATGATGTCTCCGAGCGTCAGGTGCGCCCAGCAGGCGGTGGTGAGGTCGGCCAGCCGCGAGGCGACCTGGGCGGTTCCCACCGCCGCGCACGCCCGGTCGAGCGGGAGCGCCTGCCACCACGCGTCGGGCAGACCGGGGTCGCTCGCGATCGGCTCCACCTGGCTGGGCGCGGTCCAGCGCAGCGGAGGCACGATGTCGCTAAGGCTCAGATTCATGCAGGTCCAACCGGCAAGGGGAAAATATCCGCAGTTCAGACTAGGGGATCACACCGGCAGGAAGGGACTCGCCCGGCCGGAATAGGACACGTAGAGCAACTCGCCCGCCCGCGTGCACGCCACGTAAAGCAGCCCCCGTTCTCGTTGCCGATCGTTCGCCCGGGCCGTCGGGTCCTCCTCGGCCGGGGTCAGCGCGTGAGGCGCCGGCACGATCCCATCCGTCACGCCTATCACGGCCACCCGGCGAAATTCCAGACCTTTCATCCCGTGAAGCATGGTTACTTTGACCGTGATGCCCGCTTCGCGAAGAGCGGTGCGGGCGGTTCTGACGAGATCGGCGGTGCGCGCGGTGACTCCGATCTCGGTCGCCGGCACCCCCTCCCCGATCCACGCCGCGACATGGGTGACGAGCCCGGCGATCTCCGCCTCGGGGGTGACGTACCCGCGGACCACCGGGCGCAGGCCGGGCCGCCCGACGGCGCGGTAGCCGTACAGCCCGGCGTTGCCCGCGACGAGGCCGTCGGCCGGTCCGCCGCCGCGCAGCCGCACCCCCCAGGAAAGGATCTCCTGCGGCAGCCGGTAGGAGATCGTCAGGTGGAGCCGCCTGGCGCGGATCCCTACGTCGTCGAGCGCGGTCCGCGCGTCGAACATCCGCTGGTGGGGGTCTCCGACGACGAACAGGTCGTCGGGCGCGTCGGGCACCGCCGCGCGCAGCAACCGCCACTGCGCCGGGTGCAGGTCCTGCGCCTCGTCGACCACGATGTGCCGGTACGGCTCCCGCCCCGGCGCCTCGTCGCCGAGGAGGTCGCCGACGGACCGGCCGAGCAGGCCCGCCGCCTCGGAGGCGAGCTGGAGCAGCGTCCGGCGTCCGGAGGCCCGCAGCCGCTCCATCACGTGCTGGACGGCGTTCCAGACCAGCTCCCGGGAGTCCGGGTCCAGCGGCACGCCGCGGCCGGGGCGGGCGGCGGCCTGGTACTCCTCCAGCGTCCGCAGATCCTGCGCGAGGATCACCTGCTCCCACTCCCGCAGCAGGAACGCGGCGCCGAACCGGTCTCCCGCCGCCTCCCGCCACAGCTCCGCCAGGTCTGCGGCGCCGACCAGGGCGGGGGAGCGGCCCTCGGCCTGCGAGACCAGGCGGTGGGCCAGGCGGTCCACGTTCCCCACCTCGACCCGCTTGCGTACGACGTCGTCGTTGATGATCATGTTGAGCCGCGCGGACAGATCGGACGCGAGGCTCTGCGAGAAGGTCACCAGCAGGACCGGGCCGGCGGCCGCCCTGGCCAGGTGGGCCGCCCGGTGCAGGGCGACGATCGTCTTGCCGGTCCCCGCGCCGCCCGTGACCAGCACCGGCCCGTCGTAGCTCGCCCAGTTCGCGTACGTGTGCTGCGGCGGGTGCAGGAACGTGCACCAGTGCGGCATCGTCAGGATCCGCGTCAGCTCCTGCTGGTCGGCCGCGAACACGGCCTGGTCGGGGCTGCGCCGCAACGCGGCGGCAAGATCGTCGGGGTCGATCGAGTCGGCGGCGGTGGAACGGCAGCGGTCCAGCTCACGCCAGGCCGCGCCCAATGAGCCGCCACGGGCGAGCGCCGCGAGAGGAGCGGCCTGGCTCTGCGGCAGCAGCGGCTCCACCGCCGTCAGGTGGCTCTGCGACGTCATCAGCCGGAGCAACGGCAGCAGCCGGTGGTCGATCCCGACGGCCAGCAGGTCGGTGTCGCAGAACCGGTCGAACAGCCGCCGGTCCGAGCTCAGCGCCGCCCTGCTCAGGGCGGGCTCGACCCGTTCCAGCGCCTCCGCGTCCCAGGTCTCGACCACCCCGATGGCCGTGTTCACGCCGAACCTGTGCCGCTGGGCGTACGACCACGCCTCCGCGTCCGGCAGCACGGTCAGCAGCCAGTAGACGTCGCTCTGCCGTACTGCCACGCCGCGATGGCGGTCGGCGAGCCGTAGCGTCGCGACCCGCGGGTCCCGTCCTCCCCGCACACGCTCCGGGTGCGGCGCGGCGGGGGAGCCGTTCAGGAACCGGCGGACCGAGACGACGGCGTCCCGCCGCACCTGCCGGGTCAGAGTGCCGAGCCCCAGGGTGAACTCCGGGGAGATCGCGAGCCGGGGCACGGGGCTATCCCAGCAGGGACAGCAGATCGCGGTCCCCGCGTTCACGCAGCCGCGCGAGCAGCTCCGGCCGGCTGACCGGCCCCGCCAGCCCGATCCTCGTCGCGATCACACGTACGGCCTGGTCTTCTGTGCCTCCGGGCGCGGTGTAGCCCACCAGCCGGAGGGCGAGGCTCGTCGGGTCGCCGCCTTCGGCCGCCGGCAGGTGCCGCACCCGCAGCATGCCCTCCTCCGACAGGGTCAGGAAGATGTGACTGCCCTCCTTGGCCGCCACCTCCGTGAGGATCTGCCTCAGCGATCCGAGCACGGGCCGCGCGTGCCAGGCGAGCGCGACGTCACCGGCGGCGCTCCGGACGGTACGGCTGTCGCCCGGCGTCAGGCCCACGTACGCGGCGAACCCGGTCGGCAGGGACACCTCGCCGCCGTCGAGGTGGGCGCCGGTGACGTCCACGCGGAGCCACCACCGCCCGTCGGGCTGGCGGAAGCAGCGCCGCGTCAGCGCGACGTCCTTGAGCTGCCCCTGGTGCCGCTCCGGCTGGCCTTTCTGTCCTCCTGGAGCCTGTCCTCCTGGAGCCTGTCCTCCTGGAGCCTGTCCTCCTGGAGTCTGGCCTCCGGGAGGGCCGGGCTCCTTCCACGCCGCGCGGGCTTGGGGCTCCTGCGGCTCGGCGTCGGCCGACGGCGGGTGCGCGCCGTTGAGGCCGCTGCGGACGCGGAGCTGGGGGACGCTCTCCAGCCACTGCCTGGCCACCTCCGGCCGGACGCCGAGGGAGACGACCATCTCCAGCGCCTGCCGTACCGTCGGGGGCCGCTCGGTCCCGGCGATCAGGTCCCGCGTGCGCTCCCTCAGCTCCTCGACGTCCCCGGCGACCAGCCAGTCGCCGCTGACGCGGTAACCCGGGAGCGTTGCGACCACGAACTGCCAGGCCGGCACCTCCAGGGAGCGCAGCTCGCGCCGGTGCCACTCCGCCGCCTCGACCAGCAGCGCCTTCGGCGCCGCCGTTCCCAGCCGGTCGGCGAGCCAGGCCAGATGCGTGATGTACGGCGCGGCCTCGGGCAGCGTGAGCCACCCCACCAGCCTGGTCCGCAGGCCGCTCTCCAACTGGTGGATGGCCTCGGGGGAGACGGCGAGCAGCTTGGCCAGCTCCTGCACCGCCGACGGCGCCTCCGTGAACACCCGGTTCTGGGCCACCATCCAGGTCTGGTCGTCCAGGTCGGCGAAGGCCGCGTCGATCAGGGCCGGGAAGTCATAACCGGCGGGCGGCTCGGGGACCACCGCGGGAACGGCTCCCGGCACGCCTCCGTTCGGGGACGCCGCCTCCAGGTCCGGCTCGCCGAATCCCGCGGCGACACCGCCCTGCTCTTCCCGGAAGTCGTCCCCCGAGTCCTCGACGTCGTCCTGTTCGTACGCGTCGTCCCGTTCGTACGCGTCATCTTGGTCGTCGGCGGTCGCCTCGTCCTCGGCGATGTCGTCGTCCGCTTCCCCGATGTCGTCCTCGGCGGAGTCTTCGTCGGCCTCGTCGGCCTCGTCGGCCTCGTAATCCTCGTAGTCCTCGTCGCCGGCGTCGTCGTCTTCCGCGCTCTCGTCCTCCTCGTCCCCGGCGTCGGAGTCGTCTTCGGCGATGGCGTCTTCTGCGAACTTTCCGTCTTCCGCGTAGTCCGCGTCGTCCATGTCCTCGGCGTCGGCGTCGGCGTCAGCGACGGCCTCGGCGTCGTCTTCCGCGCTCTCGTGCTCTCCAGCGGCGTCGGCGTCATCGGTGAAGTCCTCCGCGACGGAGTCTGCGACGGCGTCCGGGGCGTCGTCCCCGGCGTCGCCATCCCGCTCCAGGGTCGCCGCGAGCGCGGCCTCAGCGAGGACGACATCGCCGGACGGCGCCTCGGCGGGCTCCAGACCCTCCAGGCCGGCCCCGGCGGGCTCGGCACGCTCCAAGGGCTCCCCGGCGTCCCCGGGGCCAACGGCACCCAAGGCGCCCACAGCGGGGACGCCTCCGGCACGTTGGGGAGCCCCTCCGTACGGGTGGGACCGGTGCGCGACGGGCGGCGACAGCCGTACGAAGACGGCGCCGAACAAGGCGGTGAGCACCGGGCGCGCCTTGACGAAGGGCTGATCGGCCAGCTCCCGGCCGGAGAGCGCCAGCAGGCCGGGCCACGACCCGGCGCGGTCGAGCGCGATCGCGACCTGGGGGTCGTCGGCGTCGTCGGGGTCGAGCACGTGCAGCGCCGGCAGCACGTCGCCCACGGCGGCGGCGGGCCAGTGGCTCAGCGCCAGGTCCGTCAGCAACTCGCCCAGCGCCTCGGCGTCGATCACGGCGAGTACGCGGTGCAGCGGCAGGCTCCGCCACCAGGCGTCCGGTAACCCCCGCTGCTCGGTGAGCGGTCGGATCAGGGCAGCGTCACTCCAGCGCAGTGGTGGCACAAGGTCACTCAGGCAGAAGTTCATGCGTTCCCCATCACTCAAAGACCAGACCATAGTCTGGCAAATCGCCCAGGCTTAGTGGGAGTTTGTCAGTGACGGACGGCGGCGAACCGCAGGCGTACGTAGTCGGCCATCCAGCCGGACTCGTGCCGCAGCGCGGGGGCGGCCAGCTCGTTGACCCTGCGGAGCAGCGGCTCCACCGTCGCCACGGGCACCCGGTCGAGCAGCGAGCCCGCGAACATCCGCACCCAGTCGGCCGCGCCGTTGGGGCACTCGTCGAGCTGAGTGGGCCGGTCGAAGTACTCCAGCAGCCGCACCGTGAAGCCTCCGTTCTCCAGCCTCCTGGCGTACTCGGCCGGGCTGGGGAAGAACCAGGGCAGCTCGGGCTCGCGCAGGCCGTGTTCGCGCCACGCGGTGAGCATCGCGGAGGTCAGCGCCGCGCAGTTGCCGGCTCCGCCCATCTCGGCCACGAACCGGCCGCCCGGGCGCAGCGCCATCCGGACGCAGGCGATCACGGCGTCCGGGTCGCGGCTCATCCAGTGCAGCGCCGCGTTCGAGAACACCGCGTCGTACGGCTGGGCGACGGTGAAGTCGTGGCCGTCGCCGACGGTGAAGTCCAGGCCGGGATGCTGGGCGATGGCCGCCTCGATCATCGACTGGGAGCCGTCGATTCCCAGCACCTGGGCGCCGCGGGCGGCGATCTGCGCCGTCAGCACGCCGGTGCCGCAGCCGAGATCGAGCACCCGCTCACCTGACTGAGGGTCGAGCAGCTCCAGGAGCGGCGCCCCCTGCGCCGAGACGTAACCGAAGGAGCTGTCGTAGGCGCGGGCGTTCCACCTCATGAGACTAGGGGTTTCGTACCGCAAGATCGGCTCGCATTCTGACACATCGTGCCCGGTGTCCGCGTTACCGCGATCTCATGCACACTTCTGAGATTGCTGAGATAACGACACACTTTACGGCTTCGTATGCCCGCGCGAGATCTGCCCGCCTTGATAGGGCTTCCCGGGATCCGGGAAGCTCGAATCAGCCCACAGTTTGGGCCCAGTGCGCCTTGAGGTAGGACTTGGCTGCGTCCTGCTCGGGGATGGTGAGGATCACCGGCGCGCCGGACGCCGGAGGCAGCTTGGCGGCGGCGTCCCGGTCCATCCCGCCCCGCATCTCCATGCCCTCCATGCGGGCCGGCCGGGCGTACGCCTTGAGGAAGAGGTTCTGGCCCTCGTCGGACAGCAGGAACTCCTCCCACAGGCGGGCGGCGGCGGGGTGCGGGGCGTCCACGTTGATCGCCTGCATGTAGTACGAGGCCAGCACGGCGTCCTTGGGGATCGTGACCCGCCAGTGGCCGCCTTCGCGGGCGGCGGCCCGCGCCGCGTTCATGTAGTCCCAGTCGAGCACGGCGGTGGCGCGGTCGGGCGTGCCCAGCATGCCGCCCTTCTTGAGCCGGGCGAACAGGTCGACGCCGCGCGCCGCGTCGGGGTGCCCGCCGCTGATCGAGGCGGCCATGACCCCGCTGAAGGCCGAGGCCATCCGCAGCGGGTCTCCCGGCAGCGCCACCTGGGCTCCCGGCCGCGCGAGCGCGGCGAACGACGAGGGCGCGGGGACCTTGCGCGAGTCGTAGCCGATCGACATGTAACCGCCGTAGGCGGCGTACCAGCGCCCGTCCTGGTCCTTCAGCGGGTCCGGGATGTCGGCCCAGCCGGTGACCCGGTACGGCGCGAACCGCTTGGCGTTGGCCGTCGCCACGTCCATGCCGAGGTCGAAGACGTCGGGGGCCTGCCCGCCCCGCAGACGGTTGGCGAGATCGATCTCCTGCCGGCTGGCGGCCTCCGGTGAGAGCGACACGACCTTGATGCCGTACTTGTCGGAGAACCGGTCCATGATCTCGCCGTAGCCGACCCAGGTGCGCGGCAGCCCCACGACGGTGAGGGTGCCTTCCTTCTTGGCCGTCTCCACCAGCCGCTCCATGGTGGCGAAGCCGGCGCTCAGGCTCGCCGCACGCGGGTTCACGGGAGGCAGCGGCTTGTTCTCCGCGGGCGGCTTCGAGCACGCGGCGGCCACGGAGGCGAGCATCACCACTACAGCACAGGCACGTATGGTCACGCTGAGTATGTTCCGTGACCTCCGGCCGCCGATCGAGGAGCCACGCGGCGCATTACCCGCGCCGCACGCGCCGACCGCCGGGACATTACGCGGGGGAGGGCCTCGCGGGAGGCGGCGGCACGACCTTGGCGGCGGCCAGCGTCTCCTCGGCGATCTCGACCACGGTGCCGTCGCGCTTGCGCACGGCGAGCACGCCGTCGCTCCAGGACTCCAACACGCCGACGACGTCGCGGAAGCCTTCGGGCACGCTCCGCCGCACGGTCACCCGTCGCCCCACGTCAGCGGGGGTTACGGCGACCACCAGCCGCGCTCCGAGGTGAGGGCCCACAGTGATTCGCCCCCTCCTGTTCCGGCTACCCGACGCGCACCGCAATACTAGGGCTAGCAACCGCGGTCGAGTCGTGCAACCCAGAAGGAGCCCGAGGTGACGTACGTCATCGCGCAGCCTTGCGTGGACGTCCTGGACAAGGCGTGCATCGAGGAGTGCCCCGTCGATTGCATCTACGAGGGCGAACGCATGCTCTACATCCACCCTGACGAGTGCGTGGACTGCGGGGCCTGCGAACCGGTCTGCCCGGTAGAGGCGATCTTCTACGAGGACGACCTTCCCGAGCAGTGGAAGGACTTCTACAAGGCCAACGTCGACTTCTTCGAGGAGCTGGGCTCGCCTGGCGGCGCCTCGAAGGTCGGGAAGATCAACAAGGACCACGCCGTGGTGGCGGCGCTCCCGCCGCAGGCCGAAGACCACTGATCGACGCGTTGTCCGGCGATCTCACCCCTCCGGCTGAGATCGCGCGATGACGGGGACCCATCGGGCGGACGACGCTCGATGGGCATCCGTTGGGACTGGGGGATTTTCTTGATCGCGTTGCCGGATTTCCCGTGGGATCGGCTCACGCCGTACCAGGAGCTGGCCAGGTCGCACCCCGGGGGGATCGTCGACCTGTCGGTCGGCACGCCCGTCGACCCGGTGCCCGCTGTCGCCCGCGCCGCGCTGGCCGCCGCCGCCGACAGCCCCGGCTATCCCCTGACGTACGGCACGCCCAGGCTGCGCGAGGCGGCCGCCGGATGGCTGCGGCGCCGGCACGGCGTGACGGTCGACCCGGCCGCGATCCTGCCGTCGATCGGCTCCAAGGAGCTCGTCGCGTGGCTGCCCACGCTGCTCGGGGTGGGGCCGGGTGAGCGGGTGGTCTTCCCCGAGCTGGCCTACCCCACGTACGACGTCGGCGCCAGGCTCGCGGGTGCGGAGCCGTACGCCGCTGACGGGCTGCTGGGGCTCGGCCCGGAGCGGGTGCCGCTCGTCTGGGTGAACTCGCCGTCCAACCCCACCGGGAGAGTGCTGCCCGCCGAGCACCTGCGCAAGGTCGTGGCGTGGGCGCGCGAGCGGGGCGCCGTCGTGGCGTCCGACGAGTGCTACATCGAGCTGGGCTGGGAGAACCACCCCATCTCCGTCCTCCACCCCGACGTCTGCGACGGCTCCCACGAGGGCCTGCTCGCGATCCACTCACTGTCGAAGCGGTCGAACCTGGCGGGATACCGGGCCGCCTTCGTCGCGGGAGACCCGCGGCTCGTCCAGCGCCTGCTGGAGGTGCGCAAGCACGCGGGCATGATCATGCCTGCCCCCGTCCAGGCGGCGATGGCGGCCGTGCTGGACGACGACGCCCACGCCGAGGAGCAGCGGGAGCGGTACGCGCGCCGCAGGGCGGTGCTGCGGCCGGCCCTGGAGCGGGCCGGCTGGCGGGTCGAGCACTCCGAGGCGGGGCTGTACCTGTGGGCCACCGACGGCACCGGCTGCTGGGACCAGCTCCGTTCGCTGGCCGAGCGGGGCATCCTGGTCGCGCCCGGCGAGTTCTACGGGGCCGCCGGACACGGCCACGTACGCGTCGCCCTCACCGCGACCGACGAGCGCGTCGATGCGGCGGCCGCGCGCCTCCAGTAGGATCGCGCGCCATGACGACAGTGATCGTGCTCTTGGTGAGCCTGGCCACGATCGTCGTCGTGCTCGGAGCCCTGGTGGTCACCGCCAGACAGGAGCGGGAGCCCGCCCCGCCGCCCCGGCGGCCTCCGGGAGAGCCCGAGCCCGCCGTCACGGCGGTCGACGACGACGCCGGCTACTTCGACCCGAGGTCGATCATGCTCGGGGACACCGTCTACGTCGAGGCCGCCCGCTACCGCGCCATCGGGATCCTCCACCTGTCCATGCAGGGCGACCAGTGGACGGAGTACCTGCTCGACGAGGGGGCGCGGCGCTACAACTGGTTATCCGTCAAGGAGCGGGCGCCCCTCGCCGAGGGTGAGGCCCGCCACCTGGAGGTCCTGCTCTGGACCGACGTGCCGACCCAGGGCATGGTGCCCGCCAAGCACATGCTGATCGTGGACGGCGTGGAGTTCCACCCTCTGGAGCGCGGCACCGCCGCCTTCCGGTCCGAGGGGATGACCGGCCTCCCCGACCGCGGCCTGCTCGACTACGCCGACTACCGCGCTCAGGACGGCCGTGTGTTGTCGTTCCAGCGGGTGCAGGGCGGCCAGTGGAAGGCGTCCTACGCACGGGCCCTGACCCCCGGGTCGATCCGCGTGGAGCGCCTGCCCTGATCGGGCGGGTAGGTTCTCCTAGGTGAATCGGCGTCTGTCCAGAACAGCCCTGACCGTCATGGTCATCGTGGTCCTGCTGACCGCCGGAATCCTCTACGGGGCCTACCACGTGATGAAGAAGGCCCAGCCGTTCGCCCTGGGTGAACACTGCCTCATCAAGACCTCCGAGGGCACGCTCGACATCGACATCGACCAGGCGCAGGTGGCCGCGACGATCGCCGCGGTCGCGGCCAAGCGGGAGCTCCCGGAGCGGGCGCTGCAGGTCGCCTACGTGACCGCGATCCAGGAGTCGAAGCTGTCCAACCTGCCGTACGGCGACCTCGACTCGGTGGGGGTCTTCCAGCAGCGGCCCTCCCAGGGCTGGGGGACGGTCAAGCAGCTCCAGGACCCGGTCTACGCGACCAGGAAGTTCTTCACCGCCCTGGTGAAGGTGAAGCACTACCGCACGATGCCGCTGCACGAGGCCGCCCAGGCGGTGCAGAGGTCGGCCGACGGCTCGGCGTACGCGCAGCACGAGGTCACGGCCCGGATCCTGTCCGGGGCGTTCACCGGGCGGGTCCCCAAGGCGGTGCACTGCTGGTACCCCCCGGCGGACAAGCCGGTGAAGCCGCAGACCGCGGCGGCGCGCAAGCAGCTCCTGCGGGCGCTCGGCGACGACTCGGCGGTCAAGCGAGGCTGGCTGGTCGCGGAGTGGTACGTGGTGCACGCGCAGAAGTACGGTCTGCGCCAGGTCCGCTACGACGGCGTGTCCTGGAGCGCCGCCACCGGGCACGACGGCTGGTTGAAGGACGACAAACCCGCCAAGTCCGTCCAGGTGGCGTGAGCGGCCGCCGGGCGGCCCGTCCACTAAGGTCGGGAGCATGCGGCTTGACCTCGCGCAGGATGTGCGCTCGCTGACGGCACGGCTGGTGGACATCGAGTCGGTGAGCGGCGGCGAGAAGGAGCTGGCCGACGCCATCGAGGAGGCGCTCCTCCCGCTGCCCCACCTGACCGTACGGCGGGACGGCCAGAGCGTGGTGGCCCGCACCGAGCTGGGGCGCGCCGAGCGCGTGGTGATCGCGGGCCACATCGACACCGTGCCCGTCGCCGGCAACCTGCCGAGCCGGGGCGAGGGCGACCTCCTCTACGGATGCGGCACCTCCGACATGAAGAGCGGGGTGGCCGTGCAGCTCAAGCTCTGCCTGCTGGAGCGCCCCAACCGGGACGTCACCTTCGTCTTCTACGACTGCGAGGAGATCGAGGCCGAGCGCAGCGGCCTCCTCCGGCTCACCCGCGAGCACCCTGATTGGCTGGCCGGCGACTTCGCGGTGGTCATGGAGCCGACGAACGGGCTGATCGAGGGCGGCTGCCAGGGCACGCTGCGCGCCGACGTCACCGTCCGGGGCGCGCGGGCGCACAGCGCGAGGTCGTGGGAGGGCCGGAACGCGATCCACGGGATCAAGCCGGTGATCGACATCCTCGGCGGCTATGAGGCCCGGCGCCCGGTGGTCGACGGGCTGGAGTTCCATGAGGGCCTCAACGCGGTCGGGATCCGGGGCGGCGTGGCCGGGAACGTGATCCCGGACGAGTGCGTGGTGACCGTGAACTACCGGTTCGCGCCGGATCTCACCCTCGATGAGGCGTTCGACCACGTCCGGGGGGTGTTCGAGGGCTTCGAGGTCCGGATGACCGACGGCGTCCCGGGCGCGCGCCCCGGGCTCACCCATCCCGTGGCGGCGGCGTTCGCGGCGGCGATCGGGGGCACGCCCAAGGCGAAGCTCGGCTGGACCGACGTCGCGCGGTTCTCCGCGCTCGGCATGCCCGCCGTCAACTGCGGCCCCGGCGATCCGAACGTCGCCCACACCAGCGGAGAGCACGTGCGGCTGGACACCATCGTGGACAGCGAGCGGCGGCTGACCGGCTGGCTGACCGGCCCCCTCTGATCCCGGAGGCTGGAGGCACAAAAGAAAGTGGCTTTCCTCGCCGGCCATTTGGCGGGGAAAGCCACTTTCGTCCCGAGCAGCACCCTCACCTCTTAGACGGGACGTCGGCGAGAGCCGGTTCCGCCGCAGCGGCAGGAATTTCAAGATTTCTTCATCCGGGCGACGGCCGCCCGTGGGGCGGCGTGTGCCACCCTCGGGCGTGCTCCGGAAGGCTCCGGGCACCACTCCGTTCCCGTTAGCGTGATCGCATGAAACACGACAGACCCGAGCGCCGCCAGGGCCCCTCCCTGATGCGCGGCGGCCAAGTGCCCGACTCCACCTACGACCAGCGGCTCCTCGACCGCAAGGGGCCGACGGGATGGCTGCACGAGGACCCGTGGCGGGTCCTGCGCATCCAGTCCGAGTTCGTGGAGGGGTTCGGGGCCCTCGCCGACCTTCCCCCCGCTGTGACCGTGTTCGGCTCCGCCCGGACCTCCGGCGACGCCTCCGACTACGAGCTGGGCGTACGGGTCGGCGCCGCCCTGGCGAAGGCCGGCTACGCGGTCATCACCGGGGGCGGCCCCGGCGTCATGGAGGCCGCGAACAAGGGCGCCCTCGAAGCGGGCGGGGTGTCGGTCGGGCTCGGCATCGAGCTGCCGCACGAGCAGCGCCTCAACGACTACGTGGACCTCGGCGTCGAGTTCCGCTACTTCTTCGTGCGCAAGACCATGTTCGTGAAGTACGCCAGCGGCTTCGTGGCCCTGCCCGGCGGGTTCGGCACGCTCGACGAGCTGTTCGAGGCGCTGACCCTGGTGCAGACCCGCAAGGTGACCTCGTTCCCGGTGATCCTCATGGGGTCGGGCTTCTGGGAGCCGCTGATCGAGTGGATCCGGACCACCCTGCTCCGGACCGGCAAGGTCTCCGCGCAGGACGTCGACCTGATCTCCGTGACGGACGACCCCGACGAGGCCGTACGGCTCATCGTGGAGTCCGACCGCGGGCGCGACGCCGCCCACCGCGAATCCTGACCACCCGATACGGCCAAGGCCGTACGGCTCATCGTGGTGTCCGGCCGGTACCGTGGTGGCGGGAAAGAGGGGGTCGCGTGTTCGTCTGCGTGTTCTGTGCGTCCAGCCAGAAGATCGACCGTAAGTACGTCGAGCTGGCCCGGCAGGTGGGAGAGGAGCTGGCGCGGCGCGGTCACGGGCTCGTCAGCGGCGGGGCGATCGTCTCGTGCATGGGCGAGGTCGCGCGGGCCGTCCGCGCCGGTGGGGGCCGCACGATCGGCGTGATCCCCCAGGCGCTGGTGGACATCGAGATCGCCGACACCGACTCCGACGAGCTGATCGTCACGAGTGACATGCGGGAGAGGAAGGGCGTCATGGACGCCCGGTCCGACGCCTTCCTCGTGCTGCCCGGCGGCATCGGCACGCTGGAGGAGCTGTTCGAGATCTGGACGTCCCGCGTGCTGGGCCTCCACGAGCGGCCGCTCGTGGTCCTCGACCCATGGGGCCTGTACGCGCCGCTGCGCGTGCTGGTCGACAGCCTCTACGAGCAGGGCTTCACCCGCCCGGACGTCTACGACGGGATCTCCTGGGCCACCACGGTGGAGGAGGCCCTCGACCTGCTCGGCAAGCCCGCCCCCCATCTCCGCCCGACCGGCGAGGAGCTTGGCGAGTCGTAGCGGCGGGCCGCCCTGGGAAACTCCTGGGGATAGTGCGTTATCTGGGCGGTTTGCCCCCTTATGCCGTTACTGTGGTCAGTCACCCGCGGAAGCCGAGGCTTTCCCCCGATACGACCGCAGGGAGTCGTTCCATGTACGGCCAGGTCAATCACCCGGCGAGCGCGCCGCATCCTCCCAGCGAGGAGATCCTCTCCTCGGAGCCGGGCCCGCGGGCGCGGCCCCGGAGCAGGCGGACCGCCGTCATCGCCGCCTCCGCGCTGGTAGCCCTCCTCGCCGCCGGCGGCGCCGGTTTCGCGCTGCTGAACGGCGACGGCGGCTCCTCCAAGGGCCCGGCCGCCCCGGCGGCCACCCAGCCGACCGCCGCCGACCAGGAGGCCGGTGGCGACCAGGGTGATGACCAGCAGGCAGGTGACCGGCAGGCGGCGGACGGCGACGGCCCGGCCGCGGGCGGGAGCGACGCGAACGCCGGTCCGGGCACGGATGACAGTGCCTCCGGCCAGGGCGCGAGCGGTCCGGGCGGCAGCGGCGGCTCGGGCGGCTCGGGCGGCTCAGCCGCCGCGGGCGGCGGATCCGGCGCCCGCACCGACTCCGGGAAGAACACCACGGCGCCCACGAAGAAGCCCCAGGGGAGCTCGGGCGCCGGCGACGGCGTCCCGTACTCCGCCGCCGACGGCCCCGAGGGGACCGTCCCCGGTCAATGCGCCAAGAGCGGGTGCTAGCCGATGCCCGGCACGCTGACGGGCCACGAGACGCCGACCTGCCGTGCGACGCCTGCGGGCGACGTGCCGCTCAAGGGCCCGGGACGTTTCAGGCGGGTCTCCGGCGCGCCGTCAGGCGAGGCCGCGCCGGGCGAGGGCCGGCGGCCGCAGGCCGAGGAGCGCCTCGGTCATGTCGAGGGCCTGCCGTACGGGATGTGTGGTTCTGAACACGTTCGCGCCCGCCCAGGCGTAGGCGGCGGCCGCCGCGATCGCCTCCGTCTCGTCGTCGGGGAGGGTCACGACGACGGTGTGGCCGGTCGCGACCAGCTCCGCCACCTCACGGAGGGAGCGCGCCTCCACCCAGCCGGGCTCGATCACGTCGGCCGGCCCAATCACACGCGTCATGCCTTCGATGCTCCCATGCGCTCCACATGTGGCACGATTCGTATGTGCTGGTCGTACTCGTCATCGCAGGCCTCGCCGTTCTGGCGTGCGTGGTGATGGTCTCCCTGGGACACGGCGGCGAGATGGCGGAGTTCCAGCCCGACGTGCCTCCCCTCGGGCTGCCGGCCGCCGGGCAGCTCACCGCCGCCGACCTCATCGCGCTCCAGCTGCCGCTCAGCGTGGTCGGCTACAACACGCAGAAGGTCGACGAGACCCTGCAGCGGGTGTCGACCGCGCTGAGCGAGCGCGACACCCGGATCGCCGTGCTGGAGCAGCGCGTGGCCGAGTTGCTCGCCGGGCGGCTGCAGGCGCGGCAGGAGGCCTACGCGCGCCCGGCGCCGCCGCCGCGCACCGAGCACCAGCCGGAGATTCTGCCCCAGGGTCTCGCGAACGGCTGGGAGAGTGACCGGGCGGACGCCGAGGAGACATGGTGACCCGCTGCGCCTGGGCGACTTCGGCGCCCGACTACATCGCCTACCACGACGAGGAGTGGGGCCGGCCGGTCCACGGCGACGACCGCGTCTACGAGCGCGTCACGCTGGAGGCGTTCCAGTCGGGCCTGTCGTGGCTGACGATCCTGCGCAAGCGGGAGAACTTCCGGGCTGCCTTCGCCGGGTTCTCGATTCCCGCCGTCGCCGCGTTCGGCGAGCCGGACGTCGAGCGGCTGATGGCCGACGCGGGCATCGTGCGCAACCGGGCGAAGATCGAGGCGGCGATCGCCAACGCCCGCGCCGCTCTGGAGATGCCCGGCGGGCTGTCCGCGCTCGTGTGGAAGTACGCCGAAGACCCGGGGGAGGCCCCCAAGGGCGGCGACATCCCGGCCCGTACGCCCGGCTCGACGGCCCTCGCCAAGGAGCTGCGCAGGCACGGCTTCCGGTTCGTCGGGCCCACCACGGCCTACGCGCTCATGCAGGCCATCGGCCTGGTCAACGACCACGTCGCCGACTGCTGGGTGCGCGAAGCGGTCAGCGGCCTTCGAACCGCGGCCGCTCCTTGCTGAGGAACGCCTTGGTCGCGGCCAGATGGTCGGACGTGGCCGCCAGCTCGTCCTGAAGTTCCGCCTCACGCTCCAGCGCCTCCGCCAGGGGCCGGGAGGCGGCGTGGTCCAGCGCCCGCTTCGTCGCACCGTACGCCCGGGTGGGGCCCTGCGCGAGCCGTACGGCGAGCTCGCGGGCGGCGGAGGCGAGCCGGTCCGCCGGGACGACCTGGGTGACCAGCCCGATCTCATGGGCGCGCGCCGCCTCGACGGTCTCGCCGAGCAGGAGCAGCTCCCTGGCCCGCGCCGGGCCCACGAGCCGCTGGAGCGTCCACGAGGCCCCCGAGTCGGGCCCGAGGCCGATCCCGCAGAAGGCCATCGCGAACTTCGCGGTGTCGGCGGCCACCCGGAAGTCGCACGCGAACGCCAAGGATGCCCCGGCCCCCGCCGCCACCCCGTTGACCGCCGCGACGACCGGCTTGTCCATGGAGGTGACGGTCAGCACGATCGGGTTGTAATGATCGCGCACGGTGTTCGCCAGGCCCAGCCCGCGCTCCAGGTTGCCGGCGTGCTCACGCAGGTCCTGCCCGGCGCAGAAGGCCCGTCCGGACCCGGTGAGCAGGACGGCGCGCACCGCCTCGTCGCCGGCCGCCCGCCGCAGCGCGGCCAGCAGGTCGGCCTTGACGGCCGCGGTCAGCGAGTTCATCGCCTCGGGGCGGTCCAGGGTGATCGTGGCGACGGCCTCGTCGACGTCGTAGATCACGGTCATCTCAGGGTGCTCCATCCAGGTTGTGGTCGACGAACGCGGCGGCCGCCGGCAGCAGACGGGCGGCCTCCTGCTCGAAGAAGGCGCGGGCCTTGTCGCCCGGCCAGCCCGGCGGCAGCAGGTCGGCGGGGAGCCCGGGGTCGCGGAACAGGAAGTTCCGCCAGCCGTGCACCAGCCTGCTGCGGACGCCGAACACCAGGTGGTCGGGCGCCCCGCCGGGCAGGGACCCCACCAGGTCGACCGCGCTGGCCAGCCAATCCTCGTACGCCCTGGCGATGCCGTCCAGGTCCCACGCGCGGGCGACCAGCTCGCGGGGGTCGCCTTCGAAGACGGCGTCGAACCGATGGGCGGGCACCCGGAGCGCGTCGAGCTCCGGGGAGGGGTGCGGACCGATCCACGTCGTCTCGGTGAGCGGGGCGTACCCCAGGAACGACAGGTCGGCCCGCAGCCGCTCGCGCCGGGCCCGATCCCGCACCGGCTCCAGGACGAGCATGTGCCACCGTCCCGTCCACCGCGTTCCCCCCACCCGGTAGACCCGGGCGGCCGCCTCGTCGAGGCGGCGCTCGCATTTAGGGGTGACCGCATATCCCGGCCCCTGCGGGAGCCGTACGGGATCGAGCCAGCCCTGACGGACCATCCGCGAGATCGCGGTGCGGACGGCGGGGGCCGCGATGTCCAGCGGCGAGAGCAGCCTCACGAGCGCGGCCACCGAGGCGCGGCCGCCGCGCGTGCGAAGGTGGTCCCCATAAAGATCGAAAAGCGCGGCTCGGGCGTTCATCCCACCCAGTGTGGAGTCAGTGGTGGTCCGCCCACAATGCGTGCGGGGCCTCATTGATCCACTGAACGGAGCCAGGACGTTACCTTTTTGAGCTCAGAGGCGGGATAATAGAACATCACAGAAACGTGAATACGCCGGTTACCCTCCGGGGCGGCCGACAACGCGGGAAGGGATACACGCATGGCGGCGATGAAGCCGCGGACCGGTGACGGTCCGCTGGAGGTCACCAAGGAAGGACGGGGCATCGTCATGCGGGTCCCTCTCGAGGGTGGCGGCCGACTCGTCGTGGAGCTGTCGGCGGACGAGGCCAGCGCCCTCGGTGACGCGCTCAAGAAGGTGGTCGGCTAGTTTCAGCCGGCCCGTTCGATTTCGGCCCTGGCGGCGGGGTAGCCCGCGCCGGGGCCGCTCTGTTGGAGGTGCACGTGCCCATCGAGACGACCCTGGCATTCGCCGCCGAGCCCGCGGCCGACGCGGAGCTGGTGGCGATTCCCTTCGGGCCGGATCTGGCTCCCGCCGTCGAGCTGCCGATGCCCGCGGGCGCGCTGCTCGCCCACTACGAGGCCAAGGGCGAGCCGGGGGAGGTCGTCGACGTTCCCGTCGCGATGGGCGAGGGTGTCCGCCGCGTGCTGCTGTACGGCACGGGCGACGGCACGGCGCCCGCCCTGCGCAAGGCCGGCGCTGCCGTCGCGCGCAGGGCGAAGGGCCGCAGGTCGGTGTCGGTCGCCGTTCCCCCGACGGGAGACGTGGCCGCCCTGGCCGAGGGCGCGCTGCTCGCCGCGTACACCTTCTCGATCGGCAAGGGCGGCACGAAGGCCGTCGAGGAGATCGTGTTCACCGGCGGCGAGGAGAAGACGCTGCGCAGGGGTGAGGTGGTCGCCCGCGCCACCGCCCTCGCCCGCGACCTCGTGAACACCCCCTCCTCCGTGAAGACGCCGGCCTGGCTCGCCGAGCAGGCCGCGGCCGTCGCCGCCGAGTCCGGCCTCGGCGTACGCGTCTGGGAGGGCCCCGAGCTGGCCGAGTTCGGCGGCATCCGGGCCGTGGGGCAGGGCTCGGTGAGCCCGCCCCGCCTGGTGAGCCTCTCGTACGCGCCCGAGGGCGCCGGCACCCATGTCGTCCTCGTCGGCAAGGGCATCACGTTCGACTCCGGTGGGCTGTCGCTCAAGCCCACCGAGGGCATGAAGACGATGAAGACCGACATGGCGGGCGGCGCGGCGGTGATCGCCGCGATGAGCGCGCTCGCCGCCTCCGACGTCCCCGTACGGGTGACCGGCCTGGTCGCGTGCGCGGAGAACTCCATCTCCGGTACGGCGCAGCGGCCCGGCGATGTGATCACCCAGTACGGCGGGCGCACGGTCGAGGTGCTGAACACTGACGCGGAGGGGCGGCTCGTGCTGGCCGACGCGATCGCGTACGCCGACGCCGAGCTCGACCCCGATGTGGTGATCGACGTGGCGACGCTCACCGGGGCCGCCAAGGTGGCGCTCGGCGGCACCATCGCCGCCGTCTACGCGACCGACGAGTCGCTGGCCGCCGCGCTGCTGGCGGCGGGAGAGGCGAGCGGTGACCGGCTGTGGCGGATGCCGCTCGTCGAGGACTACCGCGACATGCTCGACTCCGACGTGGCCGATCTGGCCAACGTGGACAGGAAGATGACGGGCGCGGCCGGCTCGGTGGCCGCCGCGCTGTTCCTGCGGGAGTTCACCGGCGGCAGGCCGTGGGCCCACCTCGACATCGCGGGCCCCGCACGGGCCGGCGCCGACGACGCGGAGATCACCAAGGGGGGCACGGGCTTCGGGGTGCGGCTGCTGCTGCGCTACCTGGGGGCGTGAGCCACGCGGCCGGTCAGGCGAGCTTCGCCGCGGCCAGGAGGCCGTCGCCGAGGGGCAGCATCAGCGGGCGCAGCCGCTCGTCGTTCCTGACCAGCTTGCCGAGCTCGCGGACGGCCACCGTGTCGGGGTCGCGCTGGGTGGGCTCGGCCACCTGGTCGTTGCAGAAGGCGTCGCCGAAGATCACCACACCGCCCGGGCGCAGCAGCCGTACCGACTCGGTGAGGTAGTCGCAGTACTCCTGCTTGGCGGCGTCGCAGAAGACCAGGTCGTACCCGCCGTCGGCGAGGCGGGGCAGCACGTCGAGGGCCCGGCCGCCGATCAGGCGGATCCGGCTGCCGGAGAACCCGGCCTCGGCGAAGGTCTGGCGCGCCATGCGCTGGTGCTCGGGCTCGACGTCGACGCTCGTCAGCGTGCCGTCCGGCCGCATGCCGCGCAGCAGCCACAGACCCGAGACGCCGCAGCCGGTGCCGACCTCCACCACGGACCGTGCGCTGACCACGGTCGCGAGGAAGCTGAGCGCCGCCCCGCATCCGGGCAGGATCGGGTGCGCTCCGACCTCGATGCCACGCCGGCGCGCGGACCGCAGGAGGTCGTCCTCCGGGACGAACTCCTCCGCGTACTCCAGGCTGGCCGGTGTCGCCATCGGACTCTCCTCCCCTGCTCACCTTGGACGCCCTGCTTCATCTTGGACGCAGCCTAGGGGAGTCGGCCCGGAACGGGAACTCACGCCACAACGGGGACGTTGCACGCTTTGAACGGTCTTTGTTAAAGGCCGCTCGGCCCGCGGTGCGCAGGAAGGGGCGAAACCAGGCACTATGGCTGTAGCGACGGTCCTGCAGAGAGGAATGCCGGTGGACGAACGCGACCACCAGGCGGAGATTCCGGTGTCCGGCTGGACACCTCCCACCTGGGAGGAGGTCGTCCGGACTCATTCGGCTCGCGTCTACCGGCTGGCATACCGCCTCACGGGGAACGTGCACGATGCCGAGGACCTCACACAGGAGGTCTTCGTCCGCGTGTTCCGGTCCCTGTCGAGCTACACCCCTGGCACCTTCGAGGGCTGGCTTCACCGGATCACGACCAACCTCTTCCTCGACATGGCGCGGCGCAAGCAGCGCATCCGCTTCGAAGGGCTGGCGGACGACGCGGCCGAGCGGCTCCACGGCCGTGAGCCGTCCCCCGCGCAGGCGTACGACGACGCGCATCTGGAGCCCGACATCCAGGCCGCGCTCGACGCCCTGGCGCCGGAGTTCCGTGCGGCGGTCGTGCTCTGTGACATCGAGGGGTTGTCCTACGAGGAGATCGCCGCGACGCTCGGCGTGAAGCTGGGGACGGTGCGCAGCCGCATTCACCGCGGCCGCGCCCAGCTGCGGGAGGCGCTCGACCACCGGTCGCCGTCCGCGAACAGGAACGGCGGCCAAACCCCCCCTTCACTCAGCAGGGAGGGACTGTGAGTCATCTTGGCGAGCGCGTCTCCGCGCTCATCGACGGCGAGCTCGGGCACAACGACCGGGAGCGCGCGCTGGCGCACCTGACCTTCTGCGCGGACTGCCGCGCCGAGGTCGACGCCATGCGTTCGCTCAAGAGCCGCCTGCGTTCGATGGATCCGCCGGGCATGCCGACGGACCTGACGATGTCGCTGCTGCGCATGTCCGAGCCGGGGGGGCCGCTGCCGCCACGAATGCGCCCCTTTCCCGACCACCCCGCCTTCGCCTCCAGCGGCCTTCCCGGGATGCACACCGGTGGTCCCGTGGACAACCGGCCCCGAGGGCGGGACGGCAGGTCCTCCGGCCCCGGACGGCCCGCCCGGGCCAGGCGCGCCGGATACGTCGCCGTGGGGATGGCCTCCGCCGCCGTCGCCATCGGCACGATGTTCATGGCCGGGGGGTCGGGTGCCGCCCCTGCCCCGGCTCGGGGGGAGATGTTCGTTCATCCGGTGCAGAACGAGGCGCCACAAGTGACCGTGTCACCCACCCCGTCACGCAGCGTCACCCCTAGTCTTACGCACTGAGCCCGGAAATCGGCATACGATCAGGCCGTGCAGCCGTCGCGCGCCGGCCCTGAGGCGACCGCCGGGTGCAGGTGGATGACTGGCGTGCGCGAGGAGTGACTACCCCGATGACCGACCATACGCGTTCCTCCGGCGCGTCGGACCGGCCCGAGTTCCTTCCGGCCGGGGAGGAGCCGCCGCTCCGGGGGCCGCTGGACGGTCCGTCCGGTGGTGTGGACGGGGGGCCGGCCGGTCCTCCCGCCCTGGGGCCCGCCGGTCCGGTCTCGGGTCTCGCCGGCCCGGTCCCCGGTCTCGCCGGCGGCCCGGCGGGATCTGTGGTCGACGGTCCCGCCGGTGGTCCCGCTGGTTCTCCTGCGCCGCCTCTCGCCGCGTACGGCATGGGGCCCGGCTGGGCGCCGCCTCCCGGTCTCGGCCCCTCCGGCACGGCGTCCGCGCCGCGCGGGCAGAACGTGGGCCTGCTGGCGGTGCTCGCGGTGGTCATCGCGCTCGTGGCGGGCGGCGTCGCGAGTTGGGGGACGTTCCTGCTGACGCGGTCTCCGTCCGGGACCGATCCGGGCTACTCGCTGAGCACGCCGTCCAAGGCCCCCACCGTCCGTCCCCCCGACTCGGTCGCCGGGGTGGCGGCCAAGGTGCTTCCCAGCGTGGTCTCACTCGAGGTCAAGGGTGAGGGCGAGGCCGGCACAGGGGCGGGCTTCGTCATCAAGGGCGGCTACATCGTCACCAACAACCACGTGGTGGCGGTCGCCGCGCAGACGGGCGAGATCCGCATCCGGTTCAACGACCGGACCTCGATGGCCGCGCGCATCGTCGGCCGCGACCCGAACTCCGACATCGCGGTCGTGAAGCCGGACGGGCCGATCAAGGCCCCGGAGCTGCCGCTCGGCAACTCCGACGGCGTGGTCGTCGGCGATCCCGTCATCGCGATCGGATCGCCCCTCGGCCTGAGCGGCACCGTGACCACGGGCATCGTCAGCTCGCTGAACCGCCCGGTCGAGGCCGGCGGCACCACCGGCACCGACTACGCCCTGATCAACGCGATCCAGACGGACGCGGCGATCAACCCCGGCAACTCCGGCGGCCCGCTCGTCGACACGGCCGGGGAGGTCATCGGGGTGAACTCGGCGATCGCCACGGTCGGCGGGCCGGCCGTCGGTCAGCAGTCGGGCAGCATCGGCCTCGGTTTCGCCATCCCCGTCAACCACGTGCGCCGCATCGCGCAGGAGCTCATCACCACCGGCGTGGCCCGCACCTCGCGCATCGGGATCAGCATCGACCAGAGCTACCAGGGCCAGGGCGTGCGGATCGCCACCGAGAGCGCGGGCGGGGCCAGGCCGGTCACGCCCGAGGGGCCGGCCGACAAGGCGGGACTGCGTCCCGGCGACATCATCATGGAGGTGAACGGCCAGCCGGTGGGGGACAGCCGGGAGCTCATCGTCACCATTCGCAGCAAGGCGCCGGGCGACAAGGTGAGCATCAGGTTCCAGCACGACGGCGAGATGAAGACCGCCACCGTCACGGTCGGCGCCGCGCCGGTCCCCTCGGCTCAGCCCTCCTGACGATCAGGCCGCGGGTCCCCACCTCGAACCAGGGGCATTAGGCTGAAACCACTCGTCCATTCGAAGGAGATCGCCGTGTTCGGACTGGGCTGGCCGGAGCTCCTGGCGCTCGTGGTGATCGGACTGCTGGTGTTCGGCCCCGACAAGCTTCCGCAGGCCGCCTCCCAGGCCGGCCGTACGCTGCGGCAGCTCAGGGAGATGGCCAACAACGCCAAGTCGGATCTGCAGGCCAATCTCGGGCCGGAGTTCTCCAACTTCGACCCGGCCGACCTGAACCCGAAGACCTTCGTACGCAAGCATCTGCTGGAGGATCTGGAGAAGGACTGGGAGGGTCCCGTCGCCCGTGAGCCGATCCCGGTGGCACCCACACCCGAGCTGGCCCTGGGGGAGATCCCTCCGTACGACAACGAGGCGACCTGACCCCTCTTCCCAGGTCGTCTCTCCGTTCTTTTCCGGTCGTCCTCCGGCCCGCGCGGTCGCCGCGCGGGCCGTTCGCATGTGTGCCCTCGGCCGCCGGTCAGTGCTTGACGGGTGACAGGTCGAGCTTGAGCCCCTTGAGGCTGGTCGCCTTCTTGCTCAGCCCGGCGGCGATCCGGCGCAGCTCGGCGGAGGCCGGGGCGTCGGGGTCGGTCAGCACGAGCGGCTTGCCCTCGTCGCCGCCCTCCCGCAGCCGCAGGTCGATCGGCACCTGGCCCAGCAGCGGCACGCGCGAGCCGAGCGTGCGGGTGAGCGCGTCGGCCACGGTCTGCCCGCCGCCCTCGCCGAACACGGGAATCCGCTCGTCACAGTGCGGGCAGGGCAGCCACGCCATGTTCTCGATCACGCCGGCGATCTGCTGGTGGGTCTGCGCGGCGATCGACCCGGCACGCTCGGCCACCTCGGCCGCCGCCTGCTGCGGGGTCGTGACGACGAGGATCTCCGCGGACGGCATCCGCTGCGCGACCGAGATGGCGATGTCGCCGGTGCCCGGGGGCAGGTCCATCAGCAGTACGTCGAGGTCACCCCAGTAGACGTCGGTGAGGAACTGGTAGAGCGCGCGGTCGAGCATCGGGCCGCGCCACACCACCGCGCTGTTGCCCTCGGGCTTGAACATCCCGACCGAGATCACCTTGATGTCATGCGCCACCGGCGGCATGATCATATCTTCGACCTTGGTGGGCCGCTCCGAGACGCCCAGCATGCGCGGCACCGAGTGGCCGTAGATGTCGGCGTCGAGCACGCCCACCTTGAGGCCGGAGGAGGCCATCGCGGCGGCGAGGTTCACCGTCACGGAGGACTTGCCGACGCCGCCCTTGCCGCTGGCCACCGCGAACACGCGGGTCAGCGAGCCGGGCCTGGAGAACGGGATCTCCTTCTCCGGCCCCCGGTCTCCCCGGAGTTTCGTCTGCAGGTTCTTGCGTTGCTCGGTGCTCATCACGTCCATGTCCACGTGGACACGGGTCACGCCGTCGAGCCGGGTGACCGCGGCGGTGATGTCGCGGGTGATGGTGTCCTTCAGCGGGCAGCCGGCGACGGTCAGGAAAACGCCGACGCGCACCACCCCGTCGGGGGAGATGTCGACGCTCTTGACCATGTCGAGCTCGGTGATCGGCCGGCGGATCTCCGGATCGTTGACCGTCGCGAGCTCGGTCATGACCATTTCTGGGGATGGTGCCATGGATCCATGCTATGGACTCAGCCGCCGTTCTCCGAACCCGGGAGGCGTTTGCGGTTGTCCGGGGTCTCAGGTCGTGCGTTCGGCGAGCTCGTCCTGGAGGCGCTGGAGCTCCGAGCGGAGGTAGTCCCTCGTCGCCACCTCGCTGACCGCCATGCGCAGGCCGGCGATCTCACGGGTGAGGTATTCGATCTCCGCCTGGTTGCGCTCGGCCGTGACCCTGTCCTGCTCGTACTGGACCCGGTCGCGGTCGGCCTGCCGGTTCTGGGCCAGCAGGATGAGCGGGGCCGCGTACGACGCCTGGAGCGACAGCATGAGGGTCAGGAAGATGAACGGGTAGGGGTCGAACTTTTGCGGCGCGAAGGTGTTCCACAGCAGCCACACCCCGACGAAACCGCTCATGTAGACGATGAAGCGCGCCGTGCCGAGGAAACGGGCGATCCGCTCCGAGAGCCGCCCGAACGCCTCCGGGTCGTAGTACGGCCGCAGGCGCGGGGTCAGCTCGCGAGGCTGGTCGAGCCGCTCAGACATGTCTCTCCCGCCAGTCCTCGGGCAGCATGTGGTCAAGCACGTCGTCCACGGTCACGGCGCCGAGCAGGCGCCCTAGCTCGTCGACGACGGGAATCGCGACCAGGTTGTAGGTGGCCAGGTAGGACGCCACCTCGGTGACGGTGAGCTCCGGCCTGATCGGATCCACGCTGATGTCTATCATGCTGCCGAGCAGAGTCGAGGGCGGCTCCCTGAGCAGCCGCTGGAAGTGGGCCACGCCGAGGAACCGGCCCGTCGGCGTCTCCCCGGGCGGCCGCGTCACATACACCTGCGCGGCGATGGCGGGGGTCTGCTCCCGCTGCCGGATGTGGGCGAGCGCCTCGGCGACCGTCGCGCTCGGGGGGAGGATCACCGGCTCGGTCGTCATCATGCCGCCCGCGGTGAACTCCCCGTAGCTCAGCAGCCGCCGTACGGGCGCCGCCTCCTCGGGCACCATGAGCCGCAGGAGCCCCTCGGCCTGGTCGGCGGGCAGCTCCTGGAGCAGGTCGGCGGCGTCGTCGGGGCTCATCTCCTCCAGGACGTCGGCGGCCCGCTCGCTGTGCAGCCGGCTCAGCACGAGCACCTGGTCGCGGTCGGGCAGCTCCTCCAGGACGTCCGCCAGCCGGTCGTCGTCGAGCGCGGCGGCGACCTCCGCCATGCGCTTGCTGGGCAGCTCGTGCAGCATGTTCGCGAGGTCGGCGGGGCGCAGCGTCTCGAACGCCGCCAGAAGGTTGGCGGCGCCCTGGTCCCGCTGGATCACGCCGAAGCCGCTGACCTCGTCCCAGTCCACGATCAGCGTCTCGCCCCTGCGGCGGGTGCCGCGCCGTACGGCGACCTTGGTGATGAGCCAGTCGGACGGCCGGGGCTGCTCCATGGCGAGGTCCTGCACGGTCACCGGGTCGCCCTTGTACTCGACGCCCAGGTCGAGCATCTCGCCGATGGCGAGCGTCTCGGAGTCGCGCCGCTCGAACCGGCGCATGTTGAGCTTGCCGGTGAAGATGACCGCGCGGGCCTCGATGCTGGTGATCCGGGTGATCGGCAGGAACACCCGGCGGCGCGGCTGGACCTCGACGACGAATCCGTGGACGCGGGGGTGGAGCGAGCCGCGCAGCGAGACGACGACGTCCCGGATCCGGCCGATCTGATCTCCGGCCGGATCGAAGACGGCCAGCCCTGCCAGGCGGGCGACGAAGATCCGATCCACCCTGCCAGGTTACGCAACCCGGAGCCCCCGCCGTCCTTCGCGAGGGCCCGTCTCGGCGTGGCGCGTACGGGGCGAAATAGGCCGTGCGGCCGGGGACAGGTATGTGACAGGATCAAATAGGCGTATTGGTGATTACACAAAGCGGGTGACCATGAGGGCTGTCAGCCTGGCGATCGCGACCGTGTCGGCCTTCTGCTTCGGGTTCTCCGGGCCGATGGCCAAGTTCCTCGGCGCTGCGGGGCTCCAGCCGCTCCAGGCGGTCTGGGTTCGCATGGCGGGCGCCGGAGTGGTCCTGATACTGGTGCTCCTGATCGTCCGGCCGCGAGCCCTGCGGATCCCGCGTGACCGCCTGCTGTTCTTCGCCGCGTACGCCGCGATCGCGGTCGCCGCGGTCCAGGGGCTGTTCTTCCTGGCGATCACACGCCTGCCGGTGGGCGTGGCGCTGCTCATGGAGTATCTGTCGCCGGTGCTCGTGGTGCTGTGGGTCCGGTTCGTCCGGCGTGTGCGGGTGCCGCGCTCGGCGTACCTGGGCGCGCTCGTCGCGATCCTGGGGCTGGCGGTCGTGGTCCAGGTGTGGGAGGGCCTGCGCCTGGACGCCCTGGGGCTGCTGATCGCCCTGTGCGCGGCCGCCTGCTGCGCCGGCTACTTCCTGATGAGCGACTCCTTCGGCGACGACGTCGACCCGCTCGGGCTGGTCGCCTGGGCCATGCTGGGCTCCGCCGTCATCCTCCTGCCGGTCTCCCGCCCGTGGGACATCCCCTGGCAGGCGTTCACGGGCACGGCCGCGGTCGGCGGGCACACCCTGCCGGTCGCCGGCGCCGCCGTCTGGCTGGTCCTGGTCGCGACGGTCGCGGCCTACCTCACGGGCGTCACCGCCGTACGCCGCCTCTCGGCCGCCGTCGGCGCCACGGTCGCCTCGATAGAGGTCATCGCGGGCGCGGTCATCGCCTGGGTGCTTCTGGGCGAGCATCTCGGCGCCGCGCAGATCATCGGGGGCGCCATCGTGCTCGCCGGCGCCCTGCTGGCCCAGACCGCGACCATACGCCCGGCCGCCTCCCGTGACCGGACGGCCCCCGCCGAGGTGACTCGCGTCCGGACCGCATCCCGATGATCGCGGCGGAGGTCAGGCCAGCAGCGCGCCGATCTTCTCGACCCATTGGGTGCAGTTCGCGCAGGCGCCCCTGGCCTGCCAGTGCGGTGTGACGTACTTGCCGCCCTTGGTCCCGCCGATGTTCCACACCTGCGCGTGGAAGACCAGCGCCCCCCGCGGTATCTGGGCGATCGAGACGATCGGCGCCGGCGCGGCGTGCAGGTAGGACTTCAGCGCGTCCACCTCCGCGCAGGACGCCTGCGGCCACTCCTCGGCCTTGTGAGTGCCCTTCAGCAGCTCGTCGATGACCGAATTTGTGGCGTGGGTGTGCATGTCCACGCCGCTGATCCCCGTGTAGGTGGCCGGGCTGTTGACGACGGCGAGACCGGCGATGACGCGCCCGGTGCCCCGGTCGGACAGCAGCCCGCCGCCGTACGTCTTGGTCAGCGTGATGGCCGCGGAGGAGGCCCGCTGCTTGGCCTGGGAGATCTCGCGGTCCTTGGTGGCCTTTTCCTGGCGGTCCGCCTCGGCCTTGTCCAGCTTGGCCTGCTCGGCGACGTAATGGTTCCAGGCGCCGTGATCTTTGTAGTCGTCGAGCCAGCCCTGGAATTGCGTCACGACCGTGGCCGTCGGCGTGTCCTGGGATATCAGCCCTTCCATCGTCCTGAGCTTGCGGCCGAGGGCCTCCATGAGGTCTTTGCTGAAGTCGGACTTGATGGTCATCGAGCCGGCCAGTGCCTCCACCTGGGTGCGGCGCAGGTAGAACCAGTCGCCGAGCGTCTGCTTGGCGGGGGCGGGGGCGGCCGGAGGGAGAGGGGTGTAGGGCTGGTGGGGCTGCATACGGCATCCTTTCCTCGGGAACCCGGAACGTTCCAACGGCGCGTTCGGAGAGTCAGCGGAAATGTATGCCGCACGCGGCGGAAAATAAATATCCGGCGGCTTTGTCGTCGTTATTTCCGCGTATCGGACATTCGCCCGCTGAAGGAAAGTGCGCGTCAATCCATGACTGATGGTTTTATCCGGCTCTGGGGGAGCGAGGGCGCCGAGTCGCGTACATGGCCGGGTGTCTGACCGGAGGGCCCGTCGCATGGAGAGCGGGGCGGGCTCTGCGGCGATCTGGGCGGCTCTACTGCACGCCGGGCCGACTCTACGGCGATCCGGGCGGGCTCTACGGCGCGTTGGGAGGGCTCTGCGGCATGCCGGGCGCGAGAGGGCCGGGATCGCCGCCGCGTGGCGTCAGCCGTACGACGGTGGCCCGCTCGGCCCACCGCTCCTGCAGGTGTGCGGCGTCGGAGGCGTTGAGCCGCTCCTTGGCCAGGGCGGCCACCGCGCCGGTGGCCGCCGCCTGGTCCACCACCTCGACGGAGGCGGGGAAGCGGACCAGCTCGGCGCCGTTGTCCTTGCTCCTGAGCGTGATCTCGACCTCCGCGGCCTCGGTGAGGCCCGGCAGCGACTGCTCGCCGCCGCCGGTCACCACGTAGAGCGCGCCGTCGTGCCAGACGTGCCAGGCCAGCCGCGGGCCGGAGGGAAGGGCGATCCACAGCACGCTCGACTTCTTGGCGCCCTCTTCGATCAGCGGCAGGCTCATGGACAGCAGCGTCTCACGTCGCCCGGGGGGCCGGAGGAGGCGGTGGACAGCGTCAGCGGTTGGCCAGCCGCCACGCGGCGGGCAGCAGGCCGGCCGCGACGGCGATCTTGAGGAGGTCGCCGGGGACGAACTTCCCGGCCCCCTCGATCAGGGCGGTCCCGAGATCCATGCCGGTCACCGAGATCAGGACCGGCACGCCGAAGGCGTACACGACCAGGGTGCCGAGGATCATCGTGCCGACCGTCCGGGCCACCGTGCGGTCGCCGCCGCGCTGGGCGAGCCAGCCGACCAGGGACGCCGCGGCGACGAAGCCGAGCAGGTAGCCGAACGTCGCTCCGACGAAGCCGTGGGACCCCTCGGCGAACCACGGCACCCCCGCCAGCCCGGCGAGCACGTAGAGGGCCATGCTGAGGGCCGCCCGGTTGAGCCCGAGCGCGGCGCCGACGAGGACGACGGCGAACGTCTGGCCCGTCACCGGCACGACCGAGCCCGGCATCGGGAAGCTGAGCTGTGCGGCGAGCCCGGTCAGCCCGGCGCCGGCCACCACCAGTACGGCGTCGCGGGCCCGGGCGCCCAGCGCTCCGGTGGGGACGAGGTCGGACAGTACGGCGGGGCGGGCCCCTGCTGCGGCGTTGACCATCGGTCACTCCCTGATGAGATGTTCGTGCCCTCCTCCTCACCGAGTGCGGAGGGATGTGTTCCTGTGCTCATCTTTCGCCAACGGCGGGGAAAACCCCTCCCGCTCACCGCCAAGAACGCGAACCGGAATTTGTCTGCACCCGACAGTGCTCACCCGGCCGTACGGCGAGAAAGCCGGGCACAGGGCCTGCCCGGGTTGTGGCAGTCCTACGAACGGACGCCTCCGCCGTCACGCGGCCGCCGGGGTCGATACGGTGTGGCCATGCGCGCTCGACGTTCGTGTCTCGCCGTTCCCGGCAGCAACCCGAGGTTCCTGGAGAAGGCGCGGGGGCTGGCGGCGGACGAGGTGTTCCTCGACCTCGAGGACTCGGTGGCGCCGGGGGCGAAGGAGGACGCCCGCCGTAACGTCGTGGACGCGCTCCGCGAGGGCGGCTGGACCGCCGGGACCGTGGTGGTGCGGGTGAACGACCTCACCACCCAGTGGACCTATCGCGACGTCATCGAGGTGGTGGAGGCCGCGGGAGACCGCCTCGACTGCGTGATGCTGCCGAAGGTCGCCGGCGCCTCGCACGTCGTCTGGCTCGACACGCTGCTCGGTCAGATCGAGCGGGCGACCGGGCTGCCCGAGGGCGGAATCGGGATCGAGGCCCAGATCGAGGACGCCCGCGGGCTCGTCCACGTGGACGACATCGCCGGCTCCTCGCCGCGCCTGGAGACGCTGGTCTTCGGGCCGGCCGACTTCATGGCGTCGATCGGCATGCGGACGCTGGTGGTCGGGGAGCAGCCGCCGGGGTACGACGAGGGCGACGCCTACCACTACACCCTGATGCGGATCCTGATGGCGGCCAGGGCCCATGACCTGCAGGCCGTCGACGGGCCGTACCTGCAGATCCGCGACCTGGACGGCTTCCGCAAGGTCGCGCGCAGGTCCGCCGCCCTGGGCTTCGACGGCAAATGGGTGCTCCACCCTTCGCAGATCGACGCCGCCAACGAGGTGTTCTCCCCCACGCAGAAGGACTACGACCACGCCGAGCTGATCCTCGACGCGTACGAGCACTACACGACGGTCGAGAAGCGGGGCGCGGTCATGCTCGGCGACGAGATGATCGACGAGGCGTCACGGAAGATGGCCCTGGTGGTGGCAGCCAAGGGCCGGGCCGCAGGCCTGTCCAGAACCACCGTTTTCACGCCCTGAGGGCCACGGCTTCCGCGTCCCCGCGATGGGCGGGAACGCGTCGAGCGCCGTGTCCTGGCCGGACACGGCGCTCCGATCGGCCGGACTCTCAGGTGGTGTCGCGCCGGTACAGCAGGACGGTCCCCACGATCAGCGCGACGGCCGTGTACCCGCCGAAGACCATCGCGTCCTGCGCTCGGGTGAGAGCGGCGGCGATCGATTCGGGGGTGTCCATGTCAGAGCTGATGGCGAGGAGCCCGTCGCCCGCGAAGAACGGGAGGAAACGGGAGACCTGCGCGGGCGCGAAGAAGGTGAGCAGGTTCTCGATGACGAACCCCCACACCAGCAGGCCCGAGATCGCAGCCGAGCTATGGCGGACGATCATGCCGATTCCCGTGCCGAGCACAGCGGCGAGCGTGGTGTACAGCAGGGCCCACAGCGTGGTCGCGGCCATGGCCGACGTGTCGCCCACGGCGAGCCCGCCGAGCATCGCGCCGCCGAAACCGGCGGCCATCCCCGCCGCCCCCAGCGTCAGGCCGAACGCGGCGGCCGTGATCGCCTTGGAGAACGCGATCACCCAGCGCGCCGGTTGTGCCGTCAGGGCGGCGGCCAGAGTGCCGTGCTGGGCCTCGGAGCTGAACAGCAGGATCCCGGCGATCGAGGCGACCACGGCCGTGAGCACGGTCGAGTAGATGAAGATTCCGGAGGCCGTCAGCACCTCGTCGGTCACGAACGTCGCGACCGCCCACGAGGTGAGACCGCCCATGACAATGGTCAAACCGAGGATGGCCGTGTTGGCCCGGACGGACGATAACTTGATCCATTCGCTCTTCAGGACGCCGGGGACCGCCTTCAGGTCGTCATCGCGGGATCGGCTGGAAGGGCGGTGACTGGCCGCCCCGGTGGTCGGCGAGAGCATGTTCGTGGTCGCGGTGGTCATCATCGCTGCCTTGTCTGTGTCGTCGTTCCGGCGAACCAGGCTCATCCGGCTCGTCTGGCGGGTCGGCTTGTCAGGCGGAGGTGAACTCGGCTGACGCCCTGGTCATGTCGAGCAGGCTGTCTTCGAGGGACGTGGAGGTCTCGGTGATCTCGACCACACGGATGCGGTTGTCGAACGCGATCTGCGACACGGCGGACTTTGTCGTCCCGTGAACGAGCAGCCGGTCGCCCGTCGCCTCGGCGGCGAGGTGGTGTGCGGCCAGGAGGCCGACGAGGACCGCCGGTTCGGGCGTCTCGACGATCACCACGCTCTCGCCGCGGGAGATGATCGCCTCGACGGACTCGGCGGCGAGCAGCCGTCCGCCTCCGACCACGACGAGGTCGTCGGCGAACATGCTCAGCTCGCCGATGAGGTGACTCGACACGAAGACCGTTCCTCCCCGCTCGGCGAAGCCGCTGAGATAGGTGCGCAGCCAGCGGATGCCGTCCGGGTCGAGACCGTTGGACGGCTCGTCGAGCAGGAGCACCTGAGGGTCGCCCAGGAGCGCTCCGGCCAGCGCCAGCCGCTGGCGCATCCCGAGTGAGAAACCGCCCGCCCGCTGGTCGGCCGCCGTTTCGAGCCCGACGTCGGCGAGGACCTCGTCGGCCCGGCGGGTCGGGATGCCGCTGATGGCGGCCGTGGCCCGAAGGTGGTTCCTGGCCGTACGGCCGGGGTGCATGCATCGTGCGTCGAGGACCGACCCGACGACGCGAGCAGGGCTCTTCAGGCCGGCGTAGTGGACGCCGTCGTACCGGACCTCGCCGCTGTCGGGCCTGGTCAGGCCGACCATCATGCGCATGGTGGTCGACTTCCCCGCGCCGTTCGGGCCGACGAACCCCGTGACGCGGCCGGCTGCCACGTCGAAGGTCATGTCCTGGACGGCGATTCGCCTTCCGTACTTTTTGGTGACACTTGAAACCGTGATCATGGTGGGACTCCGAACGTGTCGTGTGGGTGGCCGGCCGGGTCTACGCGCCGGTTCGAGGCTCGCTCTCCTGGAGGCCGCCGAGAGGCGCGACGGAGATCACCTCGGTGTTGACCGACGTCAGATGGGCCAGGACTCCGTGCAGGTGGGAGGCGTCGACGATCTCGCCGACCAGGCGGGTGACGCCGGGGCGCGCATGGTCGATGGTGAAGTCGTCGAGGAGCGGCCGGAGGAGCTGAGCGCTGGCCCGGCCTCGGATCACGATCTCGTAGCTGGTCGGCTTGGACATGGCTCGATCATCGCGACGAGCGGCCGTACGCGGCCTCACCCGTCCCGCCATCTCACCCGGGTGAGATCGGCGACTGTAGGGTCGGGAAAGTGACCACGATGTGGGAAATGGGCCTGGCCGCCACGAAACTGCGCCCGCCCGCCCCACCCGGTCGCCTCGTCCGCCGATCTCGGCTCGAAGACATCCTCGACTCCGGCATCGAGGGCCGGGTACGGCTGATCTTGGTCAGCGCTCCCGCCGGCTCCGGCAAGTCGACCGCTCTCGCGTCATGGCTGGCCGGCCGGCCCGAAGCCGTCGCGTGGCTGCAGGCGGAGGAGAGCGACTCGGATCCGGCCCGGTTCTGGTCCTACCTGGTCGAAGCCATCGGCGGAGCTCACCCGATCGCCACGGGCGACCTCAAGACGGTCGTGGCCGGCTCGAAGGGCGACGACCTCGTCGTCGTGTCCGCTCTCGTGAACGAGCTCGTCCAAGTCGCCGGGCCGCTGGTCGTCGTCATCGACGACTACCACCTGATCGACGACGCCGGCGTGCAGCGGGGCATGGAGCGCTTCATCGATCTGTGCCCGCACCAGGTCACCATCGTGCTCTCCACCCGGATCGACCCGCCGTTCCGGCTCGGCCGGCTACGAGTACGCGACCAGATCGCGGAGGTGCGGGGCGCTGATCTGCGTTTCGCCACCGACGAGGCCTCCGGCCTGCTGGGATCCGTGGGGCGATCGCTCGACCGGGCCCTTCTCGATCAGCTCTGTGGCCGTACGGAAGGCTGGGCCGCCGGGCTCGTGCTCGCCGGCCTCTCTCTTGAACGGGCCGCCGACCCCGGTGAGTTCATCGAGGCGTTCCGGGGCGACGACCAGCTCGTCGTCGAGTATCTCCGCGACGAGTTCCTCGCGGCGGTCGACGCGGACGATCGCCGGCGCCTCCTGGAGACATCGATCCTCGAACAGCTCGGCGGCCCCCTCGTCGACTCCGTCACCGGCGCGCCCGGTGGCGCCAAGTGGTTGAGCGACACCGCGAGCGTGAACCAGCTCCTTATCGGTCTCGACCGCACAGGGACCTGGTTCCGCTATCACCACCTCCTTCGCGATCTTCTCCGGCTGGAGGCACACCACGCCTTTCCTGAGCGGATACCCGGACTCCACGCACGCGCCGCGGCGTGGTTCGAATCCGAGGGCGACCATGGCCAGGCGATCGTCCATCGGCTCGCGGCCGGTGACGTCCACGAGGCGGCCGGGCTCCTGCTCGTCCACGGACCGCGCCTTCTCGCGAGCGGCCAGACGGGGACCCTGCGAGGTTTCCTCGAACAGCTCGGCGACGTGGCACGGACGTCGACGTGGTGCGCCCTGCTGTACGGCTGGTGTGAATACCTCGCCGGCCGATATTCGCGATCGGAGGCATGGCTCGACATCATGCGTGATGTGGCGCCGGAGGGCTTCGACGAGACCCCGGCGATCTCCCTGCGGGTGAACATCTCCCTCGCCCGGGGTGACGTGGCCACCGCGCTCGTCGTCGCCCGGCAGGTGTCCGCGAGCGATCGGCTGATGTCGAACTCCTGCGATCTCGTGACCGCCGCCGGTGCGGCCTACGCCTGGGCGGGGCAGGCCGGCGAAGCCAGGCGTGTCCTGCGGTTCGCGGCGGACAAGGCCGCCGCGGAACACTTCCGGACGGCGCACGTCCTGGCCCTCGTCTACCAGGCCGTCGTGGAGCTCGACGACGGCTCAGCGGCGAGCGCCCAGATCGCGGCCACCACCGCGGTGGACACCGCACAGAAGTACGGGCTGGCCGCCTACCACGGAGTCGCGCCCGCGTACGCGATCCGAGCGCGGACCGGCGGCGACCCCGCTCGCGCTCACGCGGACGCGTTGCACGCTCTCAGCCTGGCCAGACGGGCGTCCACCGATCTCGCGCTCGGTTACGTCCTGACGGCCTGCGGCGACACGCTCATGGGCTTGGGAGATCCCGCCGGAGAGCCGCTCCTTTCAGAAGCCCGGTCCGTCTTCGCGCGATGCCCCGACCCTGGCGTCGCGGGTCGATATCTGACCCGCGTCGAAGCTCGCCATGGCGTCGCCGAGGTGAGCGGCGGCCGGGTCGCCGTACTCGTCGAGCAACTTACCGAGCGGGAGATGGCCGTCCTGCGGTACCTCCCCGCGAGCATGTCGCAGCGCGACATGGCGTCGGAGCTGTATGTGACGCTCAACACCGTGAAGACGCACTGCCGTGCCATCTACCGCAAGCTCGGTGTGGGCGACCGCAAAGCGGCGGTCCAGGCCGCACGCGATCTGCACCTCCTCTAGTGCGGCCGGTGGCCCATGGGGGTGAGCCCCCTGGGCCACGGGGGGCGGATACGGGCTAGAACCGCACGCCGATCGTGGTGAAGAACCAGAACGACGAGGTCACCCACAGACCGGTCAACGCGGTGAAGAGCAGGCCGCCGAGGACAGGGAGCGTCCATCCGGGCAGGCCGCGCTTCGGCAGGGCCAGCATCTTCGCGGTGAACACGCCGTAGAAGAAGCAGCCCAGCAGCGAGTGCGCCAGCACGCGGGGGACGTCGAACTGCGCGCCCAGGGCGTAGAGGCAGTGCAGGGCCACCGGGATCGTCAGGAGGAACGCGATCCGGCCCGACCAGCGGTGCAGCGGCGCGACCCAGGTGCCGCGCACCTTGATCTTCCCCCACATCGCGAGGGAGGAGAGCACCTGGACGACGGCCAGCAGCGCGGCGCCGGTGGTCAGCCAGGCCTTCATGGCCAGCGGCCCGGAGAACCCGGCCACGCCGACCGCGAAGCCGGTGGGGGCATGGGTCCTGCCGTACACGCCGAGGGCGACGGCGACGAGGCCGCCGGCGACGAGAGGGACGAGGAGTGGCATGACGGTCTGCCGGGGGACTGCCTGGGTGTGTGTCATCGGGAGGCTCCTGCGTGGGGGCGGGTGAGGCTGGGGCGGGTCAGAGGGAGTCGATGAAGGCGTCGGGGTCCTGAGGGCTCAGGGGGACGCCGTAGTAGTCGAGCGCAGTGCCCGGGACGAACGCGGGAGCCGGCTCGCCGTTGCCGTCGATCTGGACCCGGCCGACCTCCTGGCCGTTCGGGAGGAGGATCCAGCCGCCCACGATCTTGGCTCCGCGGACGATCGCGGTCGCCCGGTAGAGCCCGGACGGCTTCTTCACGACCGGGGCGGCGAAGCGCCACTTGGCCTTGCCCACCTGGATCTTGCCCTGCGCCTTCCCGCCGCCGAGCGCCGCGGTGATCAGCGAGTTCTTGCCTTCGAGAGTGATCGTGTTGTTCTCGGCGGTGCCCTTGAGCCACGCCTCGATGCGGCCGTCGCAGAAGTACGCCACCGCCTTGCCGTTGCGTACGGCGATCGCGACGAGGCCGCCGTTGCCCTGGGCGACTCCCGCGTAGTCCGCCTTCTTGGGCGTGGTGTCGGACGGCTCGGGTGTGGCGCTCGTGGTCACCTCGGTGGCCGGCGCGGTCTGTGTCCCGTCCTGCGCGGCCACGGCCGGCCCTGTGGCGTCCGTTGCCGTGCCCGCTGTGTCGGTCGCTGTGCTGGTCGCGTCCTGGGCCGCCGCGACCTGCTGGATGGCGGGCGACGCCGCCGTGCTGGCCACGCCGAGCCCGACGGCGAGGACCGCGCCCGCGGCGAGCGTGTAAAGAGGTCCTGATCGGCTCATCGTGTGCTCCTGAGGGTTTCGCTGCTTCCTGTCCCCCGAGTGAACCCGCCGGCGCCGGGAGTGTCTGTGAACTAGTACGCACAGGGAACGGGGCGGTGGGGATGCGGTGGGGAGCGGGGACGAACAATGGACGTATGACCGAACCAGAGCGGGACCGGGCCGGCTCGCCGCCATGGCCTCCTCGGGAGCCGCCGGAGGAGCCGGGGCAGGCCCTTCCAGGTGGGCAGGGTCCGTATGGCGCCGGTCCTCAGCAAGGGCCGGTTCCTCCGGGCGGATACGGCGCGCCGTGGCCGTCCCAGTGGGGCGCGCAGGCGCCGCCGCCGTACCAGTGGGGTGCGCAGGCGCCGCCGCCGTACCAGTGGCAGGCGCCGCCCGCGCCGTGGACGGCGCCGCCTCCGCCGCAGACCCGATACGACAGGCTGGCCCGTACGGCTCTGCACCGATGGTGGCGCCCGATCGTCGGCACGCTGGGCATCGTGATCGCCTTCCTCGTCATGTCGCTCGGCGTGGGCCTGCTGGCGGGTCTCGTGTCCGTGATCGCCGGGATCCCGATGGCCGTGGACGGGTCGCGCCTGTTCATCGACCCCGTCGTCGACCTCGGCTTCCACCTCATCGTGATCGCCCTGGCCATCCCGCTCGTCTTCGGCGCGGCATGGGCGTTCCAGCGAAGACCGCCGGGGACGGTGTCGTCGGTCGCCTTCCGCATCCGGTGGCGGTGGCTCGGGTGGTGCCTGCTGGTCGCCGTGGTGGCCGTGGTGCTGGGCCAGCTCGCCGAGTCGGGGACGCTGACCCTTACAGGTGTCGGAGCCGGTTACGGCTGGGCCGGCTGGGCGGTGTTCCTGCCGCCGATGATCCTCATCCTCCTGCTGGTGCCGTTCCAGGCGGCGGCGGAGGAGTACGTCTTCCGCGGCTGGATCCTGCAGTCCTTCGGGGCCTACCTGCGCAATCCCTGGCCGGGCGTCCTGCTCGGCTCGGCGGCCTTCGCCGCCCTGCACGGCTACACGGACTGGGGGATCGCCTACGTCTTCGGCTTCGGGATCCTGATGGGGTGGCTGGCGATCCTCACCGGAGGTCTGGAGGCGCCCATCGCGCTGCACGCGACCAACAACGTGGTGGCCTTCGGTCTCGCCGCCGCCTCCGGCGACATGGGAGGCGCGCTGGAGCAGGGGGCGCTGCCGTGGCAGTCCATCGCCGGGACCGCTGTGCAGTTCGCCGTGTACGGCGTCGCGATCGTAATAATCGCCCGAAAGAGGGCAATTCAGACTCTCTCCGGATAAATCTCACTAGAGAGGTCTAGTCCCCACGCGGTTCCCGTGTTGCTCTGGTTTTGTGTTGGGGTATCACAATGATCGCTTTACCGTACCCATGGTGGAACGGTCCGGTATCACCTTCCCGGGGAGGAGGGACTAAGCGTGGCCTCGGGTCCCCATGAGCGTGACCGCCGGCACACCGACGACGAGCAGAACACGCCCCGCGCGGACGAGTCCCATCGGCGCCCGGCGGCCCCTCCGACGCTGCACCACTCGCCGCCCGATCCCTCGCCATGGGCGCTTCCGCCGTTCGGCGCCCCGGTGCCGGAGGACCCGGAGCCTCAGGAGCAGCCCGAGACGGCGGAGAGCAGGGAGCCTCCGGAAGAGGGACGCAACACGTGGGCTCCCCGCCCGGAGCCCCAGGATGAGCGTGAACGCGCTCCGAGGACCGGCCGGCGCCCCTACTCGGCCCCCTACAGCCCGGCCGAGCCCCGCCACGGACGGTCTGGCGAAGGGCCGCCCGCGGACCCGGGAACGACCGGTCCACCGGGCGCCGCCACGGCCCCGGCCACCTGGCACGGCGAGGGTGCCAGGTCGTCCACGAGCTCACCACGCGGGGTTCCGGCGTCCACCGGCTCATCGTCTGGCTCATCGTCCGGCTCACCGTCCGGCTCTCCAGCCGCAGGTGCCGCGCCCGCGCCCGCGGCCGGGGCCTTCCCGGCGCCACCCGCGCCGGAGCACGGCTACGGCGACGACGACCCGGCCGGTCGCGCATCGAGCCGGGGAGGGTCAGGCGGCCGGCCCAGGCGGATCGTGGACCGTCCCGACAAGCTGGTGGCCTCGGGGCCTCCACGGGCCCGCCGCGCTCAGATCCCCCGGGAGAACCCCGACGGTCCCGGCGCGCCGGAGATCAACATCGCACCGGCCGTCCCGTCGCCGTCCCCCGCCCCCTCCCCGCCCATCCCGGGCGACGTCGTGGCTCCCAGCAGCCCGCCCGCTTCCGCCGATCCGTACAGCCCGCCGGGTTCGCAGGATCCGTACGCTCCCGGGCCGTCGGCCGTTCCCCGCGGCGGGGAAGGCGGCTCCGGCGGTGAGCACGTCTGGACGCACACGCCCCCGGAGCCCGTTCCCCGGCACCGGTTGGAGGACCCCGAAGGGACCGGGGGCATCCGCATCCAGCCGCTGATTCCCGCCGAGCCCGAGCACCTCGACGCCTCCGGCCGCCCCGTCAGCCGCCCACCGGACCCCCGAACCCGGGACCAGGCCCGTGAGGGGTCTGCATACGAGGGCCATCCCCGCCAGGACCCTCAGCACGAAGACCGCCCGCACCGGGACCCGGCCCCCGAAGACCCCGCCCGCCGAGGCCTGTCCCCGGAAGACCCCGCCCACCAGGACCCGGCGCGCCCTGATCCCGCCGGCTCCGGGGCCAGGATGTGGGTGCGGGAGCAGCCCATGCCGGGGCAGCCCGTCGCCGGACAGGAGGGAACCGGCCGGCGATCCGGCTCCCGGCCCTACCAGCCTCCGTACGAGCCGCCGTACGAACCCGTGCGCGAGCCCGTCCTCCAGCCTCCGTACGAGCCTCCGTACGAGCCCCCGTATGAGCCGCCGTACGAGCCGGGCGTGTCAGCGGGGGAGCCGGCCGCCGGGGAGATCCCCGGCGGCCCCGCACGAGAGCCGGTGGAGCGGATCGGCCGGCCACCCGGGGGACGACCGGCACGCCCCGACGTTCTCGTGGCCGTGGGGCCGCCCCGGTCCAGCGGAGGGCGCCACCACCGGCGCGTCATCCCCCCGCGCCGCGTCCCGCCTGCCGGAAGGCTGGTGATGCCCGTCGCGGTCGGCGTCGTCCTCCTCCTGGCGGCGGCCCTCGGGGTCGCCGTCGTGAACTGGGCCCGTACGCCCTCGACCGCGGGTCTGAGCCTGGCCGCGGGCGACGGGCAGTCCGGCGACGCCGCCTTCGCCGCGCCCGGCCTGCCCGGCAACGGCTCCAGCCAGGTCCTCAACGCGATCACCTCTGTCGGCTCTACGGTCGTGGCGGTGGGCAGCGACACCTCGAGCCCCATGCCGCGCCCGCTGTTCCTCGTCTCGTCGGACGGAGGCAAGGGATGGCAGCTCGGCCGGGTCGTCGGCCCGGCCGGGTACGAGACCGCGGCCGGAGCCGTCGGCCGGGTCACCGGCGGCGCGGGACGCTGGCTGGCGGTGAGCACGGATGTTCCCGCCTCGGCCGGCTCGTCCGCCCGGGGCATGTGGACCTCCTCGGACGGCCGCTCCTGGACGGCGGTGGACCCCACACGCCTGACGGCCTTCTGGAGCCAGGACAAGATCACCGACCTGGCCCGGACCGCGACCGGCTTCCTCGCCGTGGGAGTCACGACGCTGAGCGACGGCACGCCGGGCCCCGTGGCCTGGATCTCCCCCGACGGCAAGGGCTGGACAAGGGTCGACACCGACCAGATCGGCACCCCCGACAAGGTCAGGGGCATGCGGGCGGTGGTCGCGCGGGGCGACCGGGTGGTCGCCCTGGCCGATCCGGCCGCGGGTGACTCGGTCTCGGTCATCCTGCGCTCCGACGACGGCGGCCGGAGCTGGCTGCGCACCGCCGCCGCGCTCGCCGACGTGCGCCCGGAGCCGGGCGCGCTGGCGGTGACGAAGAAGGGCTTCCTGCTGGTCCCGACCCGCCAGAAGTCGGAGGCCGGGGAGGTGCGGGTGTACTGCTCCCCCGAAGGCGCCGGATGGTCCCAGTGCGGCACGATCGGGCCGCTCAGCTCCGAGGGCACGGGCGTACGCGGCCTGGCGTCGTCGGCGGCCGGGATCGCCGCGGTCACCGAGTCCGGGTGGGAGCGGTACGCCCTCTACACGAGCGACGACGGCCGCAAGTGGAACAAGAGCGCCGACCTCGGGGAGATCCCCGGCACGCTGCGCGGTCTCACCATCACCGACGCCGGCCTGCTGGTCGCCGGTGGCGACAAGCGAGGGCCGGGTGACGTGGAGAACCTGCCGGTGCTCATGACGGCGGAGAAGGGCGACGCGGCCCGCGCCGTGCCGCTGGAGGCGATCGGCGGCCTCAACCGGCTGGCCAGGGACACCGCGGACGTCTCGGCCGCGGGCGGCGCCTTCGTGGCGGTGGGCTCGGCCAACGGTGACGCCGCGATCTGGACGAGCGGCAACAACGGGGCCAACTGGACGGACGCGGCCGCCTCTGGCCTGCTGGGCGGGACCGGCCGGCAGGCCCTGAGCGGGGTGGCACACGGTCCGAAGGGCTGGCTGGCCGTCGGCAGCACGATGACCGATCCCGCCGCGACCCGGCCTCTGCTCGTCACCTCGTCGGACGGCAGATCATGGAGGCGGGGGCCGGTGCTGGACCTCGCGTCCGGCCACTTCCTGCTCGCGCCCCGGGTGGTCGCGGCCGGGGCGAAGGGCTACGTCCTCGCCGGCGAGGACCGCGGGTCGACCGGCGTGCTTCCGGCCCTGTGGTTCACCCCTGACCTGCGGAAGTTCACCCGGTCGGCCGTGGGCAGCATGCCGGCGGGAGGAGCCGGCGTGCGCATCTCCGACGTCGCCGCCACGCCGTACGGGTTCGTCGCCGTGGGCGGCTCCGGCACGGCGGACCGGGAGACGGGAGTGGTGTGGGTCTCCTCCGACGGCGTCAACTGGGTGTCGCGGAGCAGGGTGGTGCCGCCGGACGCCCGGTCGGCGGGCCTGCGTCACGTCGTGGCCACCGAGGCGGGGATCGTGGTGGTCGGGACGGCCGTCACCAAGGACGGCACCCAGCCGTTCTCCGCGATGTCCACCGACAACGGCGTCCACTGGGAGTACGGCCGGCTGCCCGCCGACGAGCCCGCCGTCGTGCTCGACCTGACCGGGACCGGTAAGGCCCTGGTCGCGGTGGGGTCGTACGGGGCGGAGGGCGAGGGCGACAGCGCCGCCTGGATCTCCGAGGACGGCGTGGAGTGGTCACGCCAGACACTCAAGCGGGACGGCCTGGGCGGCGTCGGCGCGCAGTGGCTGGGCGCGGTGGCCGTCTCGGGCAGCCGGGTGGTCGGGATCGGCCGGTCCACGACGTACGCCGACGATCACCTGACCATCTGGCGGAGCACGCTCACGAGCGGGGACCGGTGATCCCCCACTCCCCGAGCGCTTCCGCGAGGCCGTCGGTGAGCGGGAGCCGTACGAGATCGGCGAGCGGCCACCACCGCGCGTCCGCCGCGTCGTCGCCGGGGACGAGCGGACCCGCGGTGAAGGCCGCCAGGTAGTCGTGGATGTCGTAGGTCACGCCGCCGGGACCGGGCCGCTGGACGGTCCCGGCGAGAGGGCCCGCGGTGACGTCGAGGCCGGTCTCCTCGCGCAGCTCCCGGCGCAGGGCCTGCTCGTCGGTCTCGCCCGGCTCGACCCGGCCGCCGGGCAGCGACCACAGGCCGGCGCCGGGCGGGCGGCCGCGGCGCACCAGGAGAATCCGGGCATCCTGGTCGACGACGATCGCGCCGACACATCTGATGAGCCGCACATGACCAAGATTACGGCTTAATAACGGGAAGCCCCTTGACGGCGGCCCGCCCTCGACGCACCGTGAGTAGTTGTGAGAAGCGCGCCCACATGTCCGCGGTGCTTCGGCCCGCTGTACGAGCCGAGCGTCTGGTCGAGCTCCTGGCGCTGCGACGCGCACGGGGACGTGCTGCCACTTCAGCCTCCCCGCCGCCCCTCCCTGGCCGCCGTGGACGTCCTGTGCCGGGCCGCCCGGGTCCCCGTCTGGCTGCCCTGGCCGCTTCCGGCGGGCTGGCTGGTGACGGGCTTCGCCGAGGCGGGGGACGAGCGGACGGGGGTGCGGGCCAGCGTCGTGGCCCTGACGGGGCCGTCGATCCTCCACGGCCCCGCCGACATGCTGCTCATCGCCGAGGAGCCCGGAGTGGGGCTCGGCGCCGGCTTCGCCGGCCTGACCGGCCCCGACCCGGGAGCGGGGTTCGACGCCGGGCCGCCGCACGCCAAGATCGACGCCCGCGGCCATCCGACGGCCCTGTGGTGCGCCGGGATGGTGCCGGAGGACCGGGCCGTGTACGTCGGCGAGGCGATGGGCAACTGGCTGTGGACGATCGCCTGGCCCGCCGAGGCCGGATGTTTCATCGCGCTGGCCAACCTCTCCCTGCGCGACCTGCGTGAGCAGGATCAGGCGCTCGACCTGCCGTTCGGCGCGTTCTCCCCCCGGCTGGACGGCGACATCTAGGGCCGGTACGCGGTCGAGCACGCCGCTGCCACATCCGCGGTCTTCCTGAGAAGAGCGCGGCGATCCCCGAGAAGGCGATCCCCGAGAAGGCGGGATCCCGAAGCGCCGGCTCACGGTCTTCACCGGCGTCTCCGGATCCGGGAAGTCCTCCCTCGTCTTC
>NZ_JBEZDW010000008.1:0-276338 GCF_040802045.1 Microbispora sp. NPDC049125
TCCATCGAACTACGCAACCACCTCACCACCACCACCACACTCCGCCTCCCCGCCACCCTCACCTTCGACCACCCCACCCCCCACGCCATCGCCACCTACCTCGACCGCGAACTGCCTGCGGCCGCGGGCGGGCGGGAGGCTCCGCGTACGGCGCCCGGAGGGCCGGGCGGGGGCGGCCTCGCGGTGCTGCACCGGCGGATGCACGACACGGGCAAGCACGACGAGGCGGCGATGCTGCTGGTGGCGGCCTCCCACGCGCGCGGCAGCTTCCCCGCCTCGGAGCGGGCCCGGCACGCGCCGGCACCGATCACGCTCGCGACCGGGCCTGGACGGGTGTCGCTGGTGTGCTTCCCCGCGCTGAGCGCGATCTCCGGCCCGCATGAGTACTCGCGCTTCGGCCAGGCGTTCCGCGACGACCGCAACGTGTACGTCGTGCCGTCCCCGGGCTTCACCGAGGGAGAGGACGACGCGCTGCCCGACTCGCTGGAGACCCTGATCCAGATGAACGTCGAGGGCCTGCGGTGCGTGGTCCGGGACGACGAGCCGTTCGTGGTCGTCGGCCGCTCGATGGGCGGCTGCGTCGCGCACGCGGTCGCCGTGGCGCTGGAGGAGCAGGGGCTCGCCCCCGCCGGGCTGGCGCTGATCGACAGCTACCCGATCGACGCCGCCACCCGGGACGACATGGGCTGGTGGCAGGGCGCCATGATCGGCGGGATGCTGGAGCGCATCGACCGGTTCGACATGACCCTGCACGACGACAGGCTCACGACGATGGGCGTCTACAACCGGCTGTTCATCGGCTGGCAGCCGAAGCCCGTCGAGACCCCGATCCTGCTGCTGCGGGCGACCGAGCCCCTGCGCGGCACCACGGTCGACCCCGACGGCCGTACGGACTGGCGGGCGTACTGGCCCGTCGGGCACGAGGCGGTGGACATCCCGGGGGACCACTTCTCGACGCTGGAGGAGCACTCGGGCAGCACGGCGCAGGCCGTGCGGTCCTGGATCGAGCGGACGGCCGGGTGACACGGCCCGCCGTGATCGTCACCGGCGCGGCGGCCGGGATCGGCCGGGCCGCCGCGCTGCTGTTCGCGGAGCGCGGGTACGGCGTCGTCGCGGTGGACGTGGCCGTACCCGTCTGCCCTGATGGCTCCGACGGCCTCGTCCCGCTGGTGGGAGACGTCTCCGAGGAGCCCGTCAACGAGGCCGCGGTCGCGCTGGCCGTCCGGGAGTTCGGCAGGCTCGACGTGGTCGTGCTCAACGCCGGCATCGGCGGCACGCCTCCCTTGGACGCGCCCGGCGCGATCGAGCGTTTCGACCGGATGGTGGCCGTCAACCTGCGCGGCCCGGTGCTGGGGATCCGGGCCGCCGCGCCTGCGCTACGTGCGCGGGGCGGCGGCGCGATCGTGCTGACGGCGTCCGTCTCGGGCCTGGCCGGCGATCCGGGGGTCTGGGCCTACAACGCGACGAAGGCCGCCGTGGTGAACCTGGTCCGGGGGACGGCGATCGACCACGCGCGGCAGGGCATCCGGATCAACGCGGTGGCGCCCGGCCTGACCGACACCCCTCGTACGGCGGTGCACCGCGACGACCCGGATCTGGAGGCGGAGCTGACCCGGCGGATCCCGATGGGCCGCTGGGCCCGGCCACACGAGCAGGCCGAGGCCATCTGGTTCCTCGCCTCGCCTGCGGCGTCGTACATCACTGGGGTGACGCTCCCCGTGGACGGCGGCCTGACCGCGAGCACGGGCCTGCTCCCGCCGCCCCTCACCTGACCCGCCTCACCCGACCCTCCTCAGCGTCCCCCGCACGCAGAGGCGCCCGGGCCCCGGCAGGGGCCCGGGCGCGGGAACGCCGTCAGGCGATGAGCTGCTGCACGATGCCGAGCCGGTCGGGAAGGACCTCGTACTCCACGATCCTGCCGTCACGGAACCGGATCGTGCTGATGCTCTGCCCGGCGAAACGGCGGCCGCTCGGCGGGGCGCCGAAGACCTCGCCGCGCTGGACTCCCTCGATGGTCCAGTACACGACGACCCGGTCGTCCTCGGCGATCGTGTCGGTCACGGTGGCTGTCACGCCCTCGACCGCCGACCGCAGCCACGTGATGTGCTGCACGAATCCGGCGCGGCCCAGGTTGCCGCCGGCCGGGCCTGCCGCGTCCGTCGCGTCGTCGGCGATGATCTCGTCCAGGACCTCGAGGCGTCCTTGGGAGACGGCCTCCTCGTAGAAGCGCTTGGCCACCGCGCGGTTGGTCTCGGTCGTGCTCATCGGCAGTCCTTTCTCGTTCGTCGGATGGATGGAGGCCTCGTCAGCCGCGTATCTGCGGCAGCGGGAGGATGCCGAGGCTGGCGTCCAGGCCGCCGTCCACGACCAGGGCGGTCCCGGTGACGTACGACGCGGCGGGTGAGGCGAGGAACCACACGGCCTCGGCCTGCTCACGCGGCTCGGCGAACCGCTGAAGCGGCACGCGCCGCTCGATCTCGGCGGTGAGCACCGGGTCCTGCCGGACGCCGGCGTTGATGCGCGTCCACGTCAGACCGGGGGCCAGGGCGTTCACCCGGATGCCGTCGGGCGCGTGGTCGATGGCGGCCCCCCTGACCAGGTTGATCAGGGCGCCCTTCGAGGCGTTGTACGCCCAGTTGCCCGGGTCGGCCCGCAGGCCGGCGACGGAGGCGGTGACCACGATGGAGCCGCCGCCGGCGGCGCGCAGGGCGGGGGCGGCGGCGCGGATCCCGAGGATGGGGCCGCGGAGGTTCACCGCGAAGATCCGGTCGGCCGCCTCGACGGCTCCCGGCGCCTCCCACGGCCGGGTGCCGCCGATCCCGGCGTTGAGCACGACGGCGTCGAGCCGTCCGAACTCCCGGACGGCCAGCGCGACCGCCGCCTGGTTGGTCTCCTCCAGCGACACGTCGCCGGCGAGGGTCACCACCCCGTCGAGCCGGGAGAGCTCCTTGAGGCCGTGCTCGTCGTAGTCCACGGCGAGGACGGCGACGCCGCGCTCCGCGAACAGCTCGGCGGTCGCCCTGCCGATGCCCGATCCCGCGCCGGTGACGACGGCGGCGCGAGGGGCGGCGGGAGAGGTGGGTGAGGTCATGTCGGGCCTTTCAGGTCCATGGCGGGTTCTGCGTCGACGGCTCGCCCGCCCGCGTCGATCCGGGACACGTCGATCCGGGGCACGCCGATCCGGGGCACGGCGGCGAGCAGCGCTCTGGTGTAGGGGGCGCGAGGGGCGCCGAGGACGGTCTCGACGTCGCCGATCTCGACCAGGGCCCCGTCCTTCATCACGGCGACCCGGTCGCAGACCTGGCGGACGACCCCCACGTCGTGCGAGATGAACAGCAGCGACACCCCCGACTCACGGCGCAGCCGGGAGAGCAGGGCGAGGATCCGCGCCTGGACGGTGACGTCGAGCGCCGACACCGGCTCGTCGCAGACGATCACCTCGGGGCCGGGGGCGAGGGCGCGGGCGATCGCCACCCGCTGCCGCTGGCCGCCGGACAGCTGCGCGGGCAGCCGCCGCAGGATCTCGGGGCCGAGCCCCACCTCGCCGAGCAGCTCGGCGACGCGGTCACGCACGGCGGGCGTCCCGCGGGGCAGCGCCTCCCCGATGACCCGCTCGACCGTGAAACGGGGGTCGAACGAGCTCAGCGGATCCTGGTCCACGAGCTGGACGCGGGAGCGGCGGAGGCGGCGCCGCCGCTCGCGCAGGCCGCTCCACGCCTCGCCGTCCAGCAGCACCTCCCCGGCGTCCGGTGCGATCTCGGCCAGCACGATTCTGGCCGTGGTGCTCTTGCCGGATCCGGACTCGCCCACGAGCCCGAGCGCCTCGCCCTCGCGCAGCTCGAACGACACGCCGTCCACCGCCGTTCGCCAGGCGCCGCCGGATGAGCGGAACCGTTTCGTGACGCCCCGCACCGAGACGACCGCGCGCTCCGGCCCCCTCACGGGAGCGGCTCCCCGACGGGCCGCCGGGCGCGGCGGGTCCTCCCCCGGATGGAAGCACCGGACGGCCCGCCCCGGCCCGTACGGCACCGCGTACGACACCAGGGGCGGCAGCTCGGCCCGGCACCGGTCGTCCGCCAGCGCGCAGCGGGACGCGTACGGGCAGCCGGGCTCGGCGGCGGGAGCGGGGCGGAGCGCGCCCGGCTCCAGCACCGGGCCGTCCACACTGGGCACGGCGGCGAGCAACTCGGCGGCGTACGGATGAGCGGGCGACGACAGGAGGTCCTCCGCGGGGCCCTCCTCCACCACCAGCCCGGCGTAGAGGATGGAGACGCGGTCGGCCAGCCGGGCCACCACGGCCAGGTCGTGGCTGATGAGCAGCACCGCCGTGCCCGCCCGCCTCCTGGCGTCGAGCAGGTCGAGCACCTGGGCCTGGACGGTCACGTCGAGGGCCGTGGTCGGCTCGTCGGCGATCAGCAGCGACGGCCGGGCCGCGATGGCCGAGGCGATCAGCGCCCGCTGCCGCAGGCCGCCCGACAGCTCGTGGGGGAACTGCAGGTAGCGCGCCTCCGGGTCGGGGATGCCCGCCTCCGCCAGCAGGCCGATGACCTGGTCGTCCAGGTCGTCGCGGGTCGCCAGGCCGTGGACCTCCAGCGGCTCGGCGACCTCGTCCCCCACCCTGCGGAGCGGGTCGAGGGAGGTCAGCGCGTCCTGCAGGACGTATCCGATGCGCCGGCCGCGCAGGCGGCGCCACTCGCGCGTCCCGAGTCCACGCAGGTCGCGTCCCTCGAAGCTCAGGGTCCCGGCACGCACCCGGGCGGTCGCGCCGGCCAGGCCGAGCAGCGCGCGGGCGGTGACGCTCTTGCCCGACCCCGATTCTCCGACGACGGCCAGGCACTCCCCCTGGCGGACCGTCAGGCCGACGTCGCGGACGGCGTGAACCACGCCGTGGCGGGTCACGAAGTCCACCGACAGGCCCGCCACCTGCACGAGCGGGTCGCTCATCGGCTGTCCCGCCCCTCGTAGCGGGCCTGGAGGGCACGCCCGGCGACCGTCGCCGACATGACGGTGAGGGTGATCGCGGCGCCCGGGAAGAGGGCGAGCGTCCAGGCGGCGTCGAGGTAGTCGCGGGCCTGCGCCAGCATCGCCCCCCACTCGGGGTCGGGGGGTTGCGGCCCCAGCCCGAGGAAGCTCAGCGAGGCCCCCGCGATGATGGCGGTGCCGACGTTGATCGTCGCGAGGATCAGCAGGGGCGCGACGACGTTGGGCACGATGTGCCTGACCAGGATCCGCGCCGGTGTCAGCCCAAGGTTCACCGCCGCCCGGACGTACGGGGAGCCGCGCACGACCATGGCCTGGACACGTACGACGCGGGCGAAGCCGGGCGCGAGGGCCAGGGTGATCGCGAGGAGGGCGTTGCGGGTGCCCGGCCCCAGGACGGCCACGACGAGCAGGGCCATCAGGATGCCGGGGAACGACAGCAGCACGTCGGCCGCCCGCATGGCCACCTCGCCCACCACCCGGCCGCCGAGCGCCCCGAGGAGCCCCCAGGCCGATCCGGCCACGCCGGCCAGCAGCGTCGATCCGGCCCCGACCAGCAGCGAGGGCCGCGCGCCGTACACGACCCGGGCGAACACGTCCCGGCCCAGCTGGTCGGTCCCGAACGGGTGCCCGGCCCGGGGTCCGAGCAGCGCGGCGGCCGGGTCGACCTGGTCGGGCGCGTGGGCGAACAGGCCGGGGAAGGCCGCGGCGGCGCACACCAGCGTGAAGAACGCGACGGCGAGGAGCACGCCCGGCCGGGGGAGGCCGTGGCGCGGCGCCCGCGCGCGGACCTCGGCCGCGCGGACCGGGTCGTACGGCACGGCGGTGGGCGCGGTCACCGGCCCGCCTCCCGGCCGACGGCCGCTCCTCGCCCGGTCACGCACCTGATCACGCGGCCGGTCATGAGGCCCGCCTCCCGAGCGGTCACGGGGCTTTTGCGAGCCGTCATGAGGCCGCCTCGCGCATGCGGGGATCGACGAACCGGTAGAGGAGGTCGAGTGCGGTGTTGATCAGCGAGAACGTCAGCGCCGAGAGCACGACCACGCCCGTCACGACGGGGAAGTCCCGGCCGCGGACGGCCGTCACGACGACGTGCCCCAGGCCCTGCCGGGCGAAGACCGTCTCGACGACCACCGCGCCGGCCAGCAGCTCCCCCAGCGCCCAGCCCGACAGCGTGAGCACCGGCAGCGCGGCGTGCCGGAGCGCGTGGCGCAGCCGGATGCGGTTCTCCGTGGCGCCCCTCGCGCGGGCCGTCAGGGCGAACGGCTGGTCGAGCGCGCGTTCCAGCCCCTCCCTGGTCACCTGGGCCAGCACGCCCGCGATCGGCAGCGCGAGCGCGACGCACGGCAGCACGAGCGCGGACAGGCCGCCGTCCCCGATCACGGGGAACCAGTGCAGGTGGAACGAGAACGCCGCCAGCAGCAGGACGCCGATCCAGAAGTTGGGCGTGGAGATCGACCCGAACTCCAGCACCCGGGTGACGGCCCGCGCCCTCGGCCGGCCGGCCGTCAGCAGGGCGACCGCGACGGCCAGTGAGAAGCCGAGGGCGGCGGCGCCCGCCGCGAGGGCCACGGTGGGCCCGAGCTGATCGAGGATCACCCCGCTCACGGGCTGGTTGAGCTGGTAGGAGCCGCCGAGGTCGCCCCGCAGGAGCCGCCCGGCGAAGACGGCGTACTGCACGACGACCGGCTCCCCCAGGCCGTACTGCTCGCGGATGGCGTCGAGCACCTGCGGTGTGGCGTTGGCCTGCACCCCGCCCGCGATGACGCGGGCGGGATCGCCGGGCACCAGCCGCATGCCGGCGAAGGCCAGGGTCGCGGCGCCCCACAGGGCGATCAGGGTGAGCGCCAGCCTGCGGGACAGCCAGCGCGCCAGCGGCGGCATCGGGATCAGCCCCCCAGCCAGGCGCCGTGGAAGACGGGGTAGGTCTGCGCGTCGAAGGCGACGCCGCGCACCTTCGCCGAGAAGGCGGTCAGCTGGACGGGCGTGTAGAGGGGCACCACGTACGCCTGGCGGAGCACCTCGCGCTGGACGGAGGAGTAGTCGCTCTTCGAGGTCGCCGGGTCGGACGTCTCCGCGGCCTCCTCGACCCACTTGTCGATCTGCGGCGACCTGACCAGGGCGACGTTGCCGCCGGCCTTGGCATAGGTGTTGCCGGAGGCGAACGCGAAGCGCAGGACGTCGGGCGTCGGCCGGGCGAAGCTCACGTCCACCAGGTCGTAGGCGCCGCCGATCAGGTACTTGCTCACGAACGCCCCGGTGTCCACCGCCGGCCGGTCGATCTTGATGCCGGCGAGCTTGGCCTGAGCCTGGATCCCCTCGGCGAGGACGTCGCGCTGCTCCTTGTTGCCCTCGGCCCAGTACGGCCAGGTGAGGGTGAGCGTCTTACCGTCCTTGACGCGGTAGCCGTTCCCGTCCCTGGCGGTCCAGCCCGCCTCGTCCAGCAGTCGCTCGGCCTCGGCGGGGTCGTAGGACGCGAGGTCGCTCTCGGCCGAGGCGTCATAGGCGGCGGTCGTCCGGCTCAGCGGGTTGCGCGCCGTCGGAAAGAGGCCGAAATAGATGCTCTTCACGAGCTGGTCGACGTTTATCGACGCCGACAGCGCCCGCCGCACCCGCACGTCCTTCAGCGGCCCCCGGGTCTGGTTCAAATAGAGGTTGTAATTCAGCCCTGGCGTTTCCTGGGCACTGAAGGCGAAACCGGTGAGGGATTTGAGCCGTGCCGCGTTCAGGGGCGGGACGCCGGCGATTCCCTGCGCCTGGCCGCTGGTGAGCGCGCCGTATCGGGTCGCGTCCTCGGAGACGAATTCGAAGACCAGGTCGTCGAGGTAGGGCGCGCCCTGGTGGGACGCCCCCGCCGGCGGCGAGGCGTAGCGCGGGTTCTTCCTCAGCGTGACCCGCTTGTCCTTCTCCCAGGAGACGTACGAGAACGGGCCGGTCCCGACCGGGCGGTAGTCCGCGACGGGCTTCGTGAGCGCCGCCGGGCTCTGGATGCCCAGGTACGGCACCGACAGCGCCTGGAGGAACGGGGTGAACGGCCGTGAGAGCGTCACCTCGACGACGTGGTCCGCCACCACCCGCGCCTGTTTGTACGGCGCGATCAGCGAGGCCGCGTACGCCGACTTGGTGGCGGGGTCCACGACGTGGTCGAGGGTGGCCTTCACCGCCTGGGCCGTGAACGGCGTGCCGTCGTGGAAGGTCACGCCCTCGCGCAGGGTGAAGGTGTACGTCCGGCCGCCGTTCGAGACCTCCCACTTCGTGGCGAGCCAGGGGCCGAACGCGTCCGGTCCGGTCTGCACCACGAGGGAGTCGAAGACGTTGCGGTCGATCAGCCCGGTCACCGCGGTGGCGGCCACGGCGGGGTCCAGCGACACCTGGGTGCCGGCGACGGCGTAGGTGAGCCTGCCGCCGGCGACCGGCCCGCCGCCAGGCGACCGCCCGGACCTGTCGTCGCCGCCCCGTGCCGAGGCGACCAGGAACGCGGCGACGACCGCGATCACCACCGCGAGCGCCGCGACCGCGGCGAGCGGACGTCTGGAGCGCAGGCCGCGCCGCCTGCTGACGGGCCGGTCGTCGACCCTGGTGGCTGTGTCGTCGCTCAATGACATCGGCGGGACCTTCTTCTGTCGCACGGACTCTGTCGCACGGGCTTGCGGCACGGGCTTGCGGCACGGGGCTCGGTGGCACGGGGGCCGGGGTGGACCGCGACGGCCGGGGGCGCGCCCCCGCGACGTCCGCGCCTCCGCGGGGCACGCCGGAGGGAATCGCCTTTCCGAGAAATATCCGAACGTGAATCACGAAAAGATGATCCCGTTTTCCACGGGTCCACCTGCTCGATCCGCGCCTAGATCACACCATAGTCATCTGTGCCCGTCAACGGATTCAGCGCCATTCTTTGCGCCATTGTCATGCCGTCGGGCGACCAATTCATTTCTCTTATGAGTGTCAATTCGAATTGCCTATGGGAACCCGTTCGGCGAGCGGCCCGGGGAAATCCGTGACCGGCGAGAAGAACCGCCGCAGGGCCTCCGCCGCCCCCGTCTCGACGGCCGCGTCGAGCCCCTGCCTGCTGATCAGGCGAAGCCCGATCGCCCCCTGGGGCGGCAGGCAGTGAAGCTCCTCCAGGCCCTGGGGGACGCCGTACGCCGTGGGCAGCAGCGCCAGGCCGAGCCCGGCGCGGGCGGCGGCCAGCACGCCCTCCAGGTTGGTCGCCTCGGTGGTGATCCGCACCGACCAGCCGAGCCCCTCCAGCGTCCGCACGGCCTGCCGCCGCAGGGCGCACGGCTCCTGGAAGGCGACCAGCGGCACCGGCCCATCGGCCGGCGGCAGCAACCAGCCGGGCGCCGCCAGCCACCGCAGCGGCATCGCGGCGACCTGGACGCCTCCGATGTTGGGCACCACGCCGAGGATCAGCGCCATGTCGAGCGCGCCCCGCAGCGCGGCGTCGGCGAGCGTCGTGCTGCGGTCGAGCCGGAACACCACGTCCCGGTCAGGCAGTGCCGACACCAGCGCCCCGAGCAGGTCGGGCAGCACCTGGTACGCCGCGTGCTCGATGACCCCGACCGTCAGCGCCGGCGGCCGCTCGGCGCCGAGCCGGCACATCGCCTGCTCGTGCGCGGCCAGCAGCCGCCGGGCCTCCACGAGCAGGGTCTCTCCGGCGTCCGTGAAGCGGGTCGACCGTCCGGTCCGCTCCACCAGCGGCCGCCCGACGACCCGCTCCAGCGCCCTGACGTGCTGACTGACCGTCGGCTGGCTGGTGCGCAGGGCCGAGGCGGCCCGGCCGAAGCCGCCGCACTCGGCGATCGCCACGAAAGTTCGCAGTTGCACGAGGTCGAGCAATGCTCCCATGCGGCCATGATAGCCAAAAACCTACATTACCTACATAGATTTAGGGCTGTTAGGCGGCGCGGTCGCCCGCCGGCACTCCCTCCGCGCTGTGACCTGCGGCGCAAGCCTGTCGCCCGGAGGAGAAGTCACCCCGGGGACAGGGCATGCTCACCCCCGGGCCAGGCGCTGGACCAGCCTCTCCTTGATCGGCGGCCACTCGTCGTCGAGGATGCCGAAGTAGACGCTGTCGCGGAAGGTGCCGTCCGGGCGTGGCCAGTGGCGCCGCAGCGTCCCCTCGTACTCCGCGCCGAGGCGGCGGATCGCCGCCTGCGACCGTTCGTTGCGCACGTCGGTCTTGAGCTGGACCCGCCGGAAGCCGAGCTTCTCGAAGGCGTGCGTGAGCAGGAGCAGCTTGCACTCGGTGTTGACCGCCGACCTCCAGTACCGGCGGCCGTACCAGGTCCAGCCGATCTCCACGCTGGTGTCGAAGCCGGGGGCGTCCATGTAGGCGGTCCAGCCGACGGCCCGGCCCGTCTCCTTGAGCATCACCGCGAGCGGCGTGATCGAGGGGTCCGCCAGAATGCCCTCCACGACCTCCCCGAGGTCGCCGGCGCTCTTCGGCGTGGGCATCTGCATCCACAGCCAGATCTCGTCGTCCTGGCCGTGCGCCTCGAACAGGTCGGCGACGTGCTCGGGCCCGAGAGGCTCCAGCCGTACGGTCTCGCCCTCCAGGACCACGGGCCGTGGCATGTCAGCGGTCACGGGAGGAAACTACCGCACACGCCCCTTCCGCATGATCCTCTTTTCGCGTGACGAAGCGGGGTCCGCCGTCCTACGCCGTCCTACGCCGACCGCGCGACCGCGGCCAGCCGTACGGCGTTGGCGGCGGCGTCGTCGGTCTCACGCTGCGCGGCCAGGTCGGCCTGGACGTTCGCCCGGTAGGCGGCGACCTCCCGCTCGACGGTGGCGGCGTCCCAGCCGAGCACCCGTGCCACGAGCGCGGCGACCTCGGGGGCCGCGGCGAGGCCCCGGTCACGCTCCTCCATGAAGATCCGGGTGCGGCGGACCATCACGTCCTCCAGGTGCAGCGCGCCCTCGTGCGAGACGGCGTACACCGCCTCGGCCTTGAGGTATCCCTCCGCCCCCGGGATCGGCTCGCCGAGGGACGGGGCGGCCTCGACGAGCTCGAGCAGCTCCTCGACGCAGGAGCCGTACCGGCCGAGCAGGTGCTCGATCCGCGCGACCGGCAGTCCGGAGCGGTCCGCGAGGCGGCGCCGGTTGTTGCGCACCGCCTCGAACCCGGACGCGCCGAGGATCGGCACCCGGTCGGTGACCGACGCGGGGACGGCCTGGCCGAGACCCGTCACCGCCATGTCGACGGCGTCCTCGGCCATCACCCGGTAGGTGGTGTACTTGCCGCCCGCGACGATCACCAGGCCGGGTTCGGGCCGGATCACCGCGTGCTCGCGGGAGAGCTTCACGGTCTCGGAACCCGGCCCGCCCACCAGCGGGCGCAGCCCGGCGTACACGCCCTCGATGTCGTCGTGGGTGAGCGGCGAGCGCAGCACCGCGTTGACGTGCCCGAGGATGTAGTCGATGTCGGCGCGGGTCGGCGCGGGCTCTCCCTTGTCGAGGTCCCACGGGGTGTCGGTGGTGCCGACGATCCAGTGCGGCCCCCACGGGATGACGAACAGCACGCTCTTCTCCGTGCGCAGGATCAGGCCGGTGTCCAGCCGGATCCGCTCGCGGGGCACGACCACGTGGACGCCCTTGGACGCCCGCACGCTGACCGTCGCGCCGGAGGCCCCGGCCAGACGCTGGATCTCGTCGGTCCACACGCCGGTGGCGTTGACCACCTGCCGGGCGCGCACCTCCGTCTCGGCGCCGTCCTCCAGGTCCAGCACCCGCGCCCCCGTCACCCGCCCGCCGTCGCGCAGGAAGCCGGTCACCCGGGTCCGGGTGGTGACGCTCGCGCCGTACTCGGCGGCCGTACGGGCGAGCATCATGGTGAACCGGGCGTCGTCCACCTGCGCGTCGTAGTACTGGATGCCGCCGACCAGGGCGTCACGCCGCAGGCCGGGCGCCTTCCTCAGCGCCCCGCCCAGGCTGAGCTGGCGATGGCGCGGCAGCACCCGCGCGCCGCCGAGCGTGTCGTACAGCAGGACGCCCGCGCCGACGTAGCCGCGCTCCCACACGCGGTGGCGCAGCGGGAGCAGGAACGGCACCGGCGTGACCAGGTGCGGGGCCAGCCGGGTGACCAGCAGGCCCCGCTCCCGCAGCGCCTCGCGCACCAGACGGAAGTCGAGCCGTTCCAGGTAGCGCAGTCCGCCGTGGATCAGCTTGCTCGACCGGCTGGAGGTGCCGGCCGCGAGGTCGCGGGCCTCCACCAGGGCGACGGACAGGCCGCGGGAGACCGCGTCCAGCGCCGCCCCGGCGCCGACCACGCCCCCGCCGACGACGAGCACGTCGAACTCCTGCTCGGCCAGCCTCCGCAGGGCGGCCGCGCGGCTGCCGGGGCCCAAAGGTACGGACATCAGGGGTGAGCTCCTCGTTCGTCAGGGGAAGATCGGCGGGCAGGGCACAGTCAGTCGACGTCGACCCAGTCGAGGGTGCGGGTGACGGCCTTGCGCCAGCCGGCGTAGCCGCGCTCGCGCTGCTCGTCGTTCCACTGCGGCTCCCAGCGCCGGTCCTCCTGCCAGTTGCGCTTGAGGTCGTCGGTGGACTTCCAGAAGCCGACCGCCAGGCCGGCGGCGTACGCGGCGCCGAGCGCGGTGGTCTCGGCCACGACCGGCCGGGAGACCGGGACGCCGAGGATGTCGGCCTGCATCTGCATGCACAGCTCGTTGGCCGTCACGCCGCCGTCCACGCGGAGCACGTCGAGGACGACCCCCGAGTCCTGCTCCATCGCCGCGACGACGTCCTTCGACTGGTAGCAGATCGACTCCAGCGTGGCCCGCGCCAGGTGGGCGTTGGTGTTGAACCGGGACAGCCCGACGATGGCGCCGCGCGCGTCGGACCGCCAGTACGGCGCGAACAGGCCGGAGAAGGCGGGGACGAAGTAGACGCCCCCGTTGTCGTCCACCTGCCGGGCCAGCGCCTCGCTCTGGGAGGCGCCGGAGATGATGCCGAGCTGGTCGCGCAGCCACTGCACCGCCGAGCCGGTCACCGCGATCGAGCCCTCCAGCGCGTAGACGGGCTTGGACGCGCCGAACTGGTAGCAGACCGTGGTCAGCAGCCCGTGCTTGGAGCGGACCAGCTCGGTGCCGGTGTTGAGCAGCAGGAAGTTGCCGGTTCCGTAGGTGTTCTTGGCGGTGCCGGGCTCGAAGCACACCTGCCCGACGGTGGCCGCCTGCTGGTCGCCGAGGTCGCCGGCGAGCGGCACCTCCCCGCCGACCGGGCCGCCCGCCCGGGTCACACCGTAGAAGTCGGGGTTGGAGGACGGCTTGATCTCGGGCAGCATCGAACGGGGGATGCCGAAGAACGACAGCAGCTCGTCGTCCCAGGAGAGGGTCTCCAGGTCCATCAGCATGGTGCGGCTGGCGTTGGTGGGGTCGGTGACGTGGACTCCCCCGTCGACGCCGCCGGTGAGGTTCCACAGCAGCCACGTGTCGGTGTTGCCGAAGATCGCGTCGCCGCGCTCGGCCGCCTCGCGCACCCCGTCGACGTTCTCCAGGATCCACTGCACCTTGCCGGCGGAGAAGTAGGTGGCCGGGGGAAGGCCCGCCTTGCGCCGGATGACGTCGCCCCTCCCGTCGCGGTCCAGCGCGGAGGCGATGCGGTCGGTCCTGGTGTCCTGCCAGACGATCGCGTTGTAGTACGGCCGGCCGGTGCGGCGGTCCCAGACCACCGCGGTCTCGCGCTGGTTGGTGATGCCGAGCGCGGCGAGGTCTGCGGCGCGCAGCCCGGCCGTCCGCAGGCCGGTCTCGATCACGGCCCGGGTGCGCTCCCAGATCTCGGTGGGGTTGTGCTCGACCCAGCCCGCCTGCGGCAGGATCTGCTGGTGCTCCAGTTGGTGGCGGGCGACCTCGCCGCCGCCGTGGTCGAAGATCATGAAGCGGGTGCTCGTCGTTCCCTGGTCGACTGCGCCGACGAAGTCAGCCATCTGCTGCGCCTCTCGTGTGGGTTGCGAAGGGGGTGACGGGACGGACGGGACGGGTCAGCCGGCCCGGCCCGCGGGTTCCGGGGTGCGGCCCGGCTCGGGTGCATCCTCGCGTGGCAGGAAGCGGGCCACCAGCACCTGGTAGAGCCCCGCGCCAGCGAGACCGCCGATCAGGGGGCCGATGATCGGCACCCAGAAGTAGAGGTCGCCGTACTGGTCGCGGAACGCGGTGCCGTACCCGGTGAGGAACGACGCGAGCCGCGGCCCGAAGTCGCGCGCGGGGTTGATCGCGTAGCCGGCGTCGGTGCCCCACGCCATGCCGATCGCCACGACCAGCAGGCCCACGATGAACGGGGCCAGGTTGGCCAGCGGCGCCGAGTTGCGCTCGTCGGAGATGGCCAGGATGAGGAACAGGAGGATGGCGGTGCCGATGACCTGGTCCCGCAGCGCGCCCCACTGGGTGACCGGAAGCGTGCCGTTGCCGGGCAGGGTCGAGAACACGCCCTGGGTCTTGATCGTGTGCCCGGGGTCCACCTTGGCCAGGACCTCGCTGTAGTTCCAGCGCACCAGCAGGGCGGCGACGAACGCACCCGCCGTCTGCGCCAGCGCGTACGGCACGACCTTCCGCCAGGAGAAGCCCTTGAAGGCGGCGAGGGCCACCGTCACCGCCGGATTGAGATGGGCGCCGCTGATCCTGGCCGCCGTGTAGACGCCGAGGACCACCCCCAGGCCCCACGCCCAGGCGATGCTGTCGTGGTCTCCGATCCCGCCGGCGGCGACCTGGGCCACCACCCCCACGCCGAACAGGATGAGGACGAGCGTCCCCGCGAATTCCGCCGCCAGCTCGCCCAGCAGCTCCCCGCCTCTGCGTCGTTCCGCCATGTCTCCTCCTTGGAAGGTGGCCGGCGCGCCCGCACAGATGAGGCCCTCCGGCTGTGAATTCCTCCGAGCTGACCGGGACGCTAAGCCTGGTTTCGACGTCCGTCAACGAATGATCGTCGGCATTGTCGAACACTGGCCAGCTCCGCGGACCGGCACTAGGCTCCGCACTGTGACCTCCGTCCCACCGGCTCGTCCTCGTTCGACGGTTTCTGCGCCAAATATCCGAAGATCGTCTCGGGCCCGGCGGCCGGACTGTCGGCATTGTCGAACAGCGTCCGGCACCGCTAGGCTCCCGCCCATGCTCGGTTCCGTCCAGTCCATCGAGCGTGCCGCCGCGATCCTCCGGCTGCTCGCCCAGGGGTCCGGGCGGCTCGGGCTCAGCGAGATCGCCAACTCGCTCGGGCTGGCCCGCGGCACCGCCCACGGCATCCTGCGGACCCTGCAGCTCGTCGGGTTCGTCGAGCAGGACGACGCGACCGGCAAGTACCAGCTCGGCGCCGCGCTGCTGCACCTGGGCACCAGCTACCTGGACGTCAACGAGCTGCGGTCACGCGCGATCAACTGGGCCGACGCCCTCGCGGCGCGCAGCGGCGAGGCCGTGCGGATCGGCACCCACCTTCAGGGCAAGGTCCTCGTCGTCCACCACGTCTTCCGGCCGGACGACAGCCTCCAGACGCTCGACGTCGGCGTGCTGCTGCCCATGCACGCCACCGCGCTCGGCAAGGTGCTGCTCGCCTACGACGCCAACGCGGCGGCCGCCGCCCAGAACGGCGAGCTGGAGCAGTTCAGCCGGCGCACGATCCGCACGCCCAAGGAGCTGACCCGCGCCCTCGCCGCCGTACGCGAGGTCGGCTGGGCCGCCGACGTCGAGGAGAGCACCATCGGGGAGGCGGGGGTGGCCGCCCCGATCAGAGGGTACGGGGGGCTTGTGGTGGGCGCCATCGGCATCTCGGGCGCCACCGAGCGGATCTGCGACTCGACCGGCCGGCCCCGGCCCGAGCTCGTGACCTACGTTCGCGACGCCGCGCGGGCCGTCTCCCGCGACCTCGGCGCCTCCCGCTGGTAGATCCCCTCCCCCGCGACCCCCGATCCACCCACCGCCCGCCTGGACCCGAGAGGTAGGCCACCGTGGCTGAGCGTTATGTCATGTCCATCGACCAGGGCACGACCTCGACCCGCTGCATCCTGTTCGACCACGGGGGCCGGCTCGTGTCGGTGACCCAGCGTGAGCACAAGCAGCACTTCCCCCGGCCCGGCTGGGTGGAGCACGACGCCGTCGAGATCTGGCGCAACCTGGAGCGGATCGGCCCCGAGGCGCTGGCCCAAGCGGGGATCGGGCCCGAGCAGGTGGCGGCCGTCGGCATCGCCAACCAGCGGGAGACCACCGTGCTGTGGGACCGGCGCACCGGCGCACCGGTCGCCCCGGCCGTCGTCTGGCAGGACACCCGTGCCGACACGCTCGTCGACGAGCTCGCCAGGCGGCCGGACGCCCACGTGGTCAAGGAGCGCTGCGGGCTCCCGCTGGCCACGTACTTCGCCGCCCCCACCATCCGGTGGCTGCTCGACCACACCCCCGGCGTGCGTGAGCGGGCCGAGCGCGGCGAGGTGCTGTTCGGCACGATGGAGAGCTGGCTCATCTGGAACCTCACCGGAGGACCCGACGGCGGCCTGCACATGACCGACGTCACCAACGCCAGCCGCACGCTGCTGATGAACCTGCACACCCTGGACTGGGACGACGTCCTGCTCGGCTTCTTCGGGGTGCCCCGCGCCATGCTGCCGCGGATCCGTCCCTCCATCCAGGCGTACGGCGTGGCGCGGCGGGTGCTGCCCGGCGTGCGGATCGCGGCGGCCCTCGGAGACCAGCAGGCCGCGCTGTTCGGGCAGACCTGCTTCGCCCGGGGCGAGGCCAAGTGCACGTACGGCACCGGCGCCTTCCTGCTGCTCAACACCGGCACCGAGCCGGTCGCCTCCACGCACGGACTGCTGACCACGGTCGGCTACCAGATCGACGGCCAGCCGGCTGTGTACGCGCTGGAGGGCTCCATCGCGATCACCGGGGCGCTCGTGCAGTGGTTCCGCGACGGGCTCGGGCTCATCGGCACCGCCCCGGAGATCGAGACGCTGGCCCGCACGGTCGACGACAACGGCGGCTGCTACATCGTGCCCGCCTTCTCCGGGCTGTTCGCCCCCCACTGGCGCAGCGAGGCCCGGGGCATCATCGTGGGCCTGACCTCGTACATCACCAAAGGGCATATGGCCAGGGCCGTGCTGGAGGCGACGGGCTGGCAGACCCGCGAGGTGGTCGACGCCATGAACGCCGACTCCGGGCTGGCGCTCACCACGCTCAAAGTGGACGGCGGCATGACGGCCGACAACCTGCTCATGCAGTTCATCGCCGACGTGCTCGACGTGCCCGTGGTGCGGCCGATGGTGGCCGAGACCGTGTCACTCGGCGCGGCGTACGCGGCGGGCCTGGCCGTCGGCTACTGGCCCGACCTGGAGGGGCTGCGGCGCAACTGGCACCGCGCCGGCCAGTGGCTGCCCGCGATGGACGCGGCGCGCCGCGACGAGGAGTACGACAACTGGCGGCGCGCCGTCGAGCGGACCTTCGACTGGATCAAGCCCGGCCACCGATGACCCGCCGGAGCCTCAGGCGGTGGGGCCTCCCGGACGTGAGGGGGCGCGCCGGCGGGTCAGGGCGCCTGGGCCGCGGTGAGCATGTGGCCCGTGGCGCCCAGCAGGGACGGCTCCTCCTCCGAACGCCGGGCGGCGTCCAGCAGCAGCCGCCTGCGCTCCGGGTCGTCCAGCCACTCGTCGACGTCCGCGTACAGGCCGAACACCCCCTCCACGGTGTAGCACCGGGCGACCGGCAGGCCCGCGTCGGCGAACTCCCCCGTGATCTCGGCGGGGTCGTGGAAGTAGGCGGTGGTGAAGACGGTCAGGGAGTGGGCGCGCAGCAGGCCGTCGCGGGCCGAGTCGTCCGCCAGCCGCCGCAGGGTCTCGTCGGCGTAGACGCCCTTCCTGATCATGTCGTGCACCGCGGCCCACCTGCTGATGGTGGCCGCCACGACCATCCCGCCCGGCCGTACGGCGCGGCGCGCCTCGGCGAGCGCGCGGACGCGGTCGGCCCGCTCGGGCAGGTGGTAGAGCGGGCCGAGCAGCAGGACCGCCCCGGCGGAGCCGTCCGGCGCGTCGAGGGCTCGCGCGTCCCCTTGGCGGGCCGTCACCCCGGGCAGCAGGGACGCCCGCTCGACGTGCGCGGGGACAGGATCGATCAGCTCCACGTCGTAGCCGTCGGCGGCCAGCCACTCGGCGTGCACGCCCGTGCCCCCGCCCACGTCCAGCACGCGGAGCGGCGGAGGCGGCAGGACCCGGCGCAGGATGTCCCGCGTCCGCCACAGCTCGAGGCGCCCCCGGCCCGTCCGCAGGCGCCCGTCCTCCGCGCCCAGGCGGTAGTAGTCCAGAATCTCGGGAGCGAGACCGTACTGTTCCGCCATGAGGGCAGCATGCCGGGGACGACGGGGACCGATCAACCCGAATACCGGGGGCGGAGCTTGTCCATGATCGAGGCGGCGTGGCGGGCGAGTGAGTGCGCACGCCCCGCGCTGTCGCGCCCCGCACGGCGGTGGGTAGAGGATCGTTGTGAGGGCAGGGCTGCGGGGAGACGGCTGGAGGTGGCCGAGTGACCGAGGGGAACCATCCCGCGATGGCCGGCACCGGGCTGCTCCGGACACTTGTCGAACTTCTCGAGGCCAGCCACCTGGCGTCGGTGGAGGACGTGCCCGGCCTGGTCGCGGAGCACGCCCGCCACGCGGGGCTCGCGCATGTGCAGATCTACCTGGCGGATCTGCAGCAGAACACGCTGCGCCGGCTGGGCGGCCCGGGGGACGAGCCCGGCCCGGACGCCGACGAGCTGCGCATCGACGGGACGCTGCCCGGCCGCGCCTTCCAGGAGGTGCGCGTCCTCGCCAGCAGCGAGGCCGGTGTGGCCGAGCACTGGTGGGTCCCTCTGCTGGACGGCACCGAGCGGGTGGGGCTGCTGCGGATCACCGCCGCCCCGGGCGCCGACGAGGGAGTGGTCGAGCGCATGCGCCACCTGGCCTCGCTGGTCGCGCTGATCCTCGTGAGCAAGAGGGCCTACAGCGACTCCTACGCCAAGCTGGTGCGCACCGCCCGGATGAACGTCGCGGCCGAGATGCAGTGGAACCTCATGCCGCCGCTCACCTTCGCCGACCGGGACGTCACGATCGGCGCGGTGATGGAGCCCGCCTACGAGATCGGCGGTGACGCCTTCGACTACTCCGTGCGCGGGCGGATCGTCCACGTGGCGGTCTTCGACGCGATGGGCCATGACGTCTCGGCCGGGCTGTCGGCCAACCTGGCGGTGGCCGCCTGCCGCAACCACCGCAGACAGGGAATGGAGCTCGCCCCCAACAGCGAGGCGATCGAGGACGTCCTGATCGAGGAGTTCGGCAGGGCGACCCGTTTCGTCACCGCCGTCATGATGCAGCTCGACGTCGACACCGGCGTGCTCACCTGGGTGAACCGCGGCCACCACCCCCCTGTGCTCATCCGCGGGGGGCGCTGGATCAGCACGCTGACCTGCCCGCCGGCCCACCCCATGGGCCTGGACCTCGGCCTTCCCGTGACTCTCTGCCAGGCGCACCTCGAACCGGGCGACCGGGTCCTGCTGTACACCGACGGGATCACCGAGATGCGCAACGCCCGCGGGGAGGAGTTCGGCCTGCGGCGGTTCGTGGACTTCGTGATCCGCCAGAACGCCGCCGGGCTTCCGGTCCCCGAGACGCTGCGCCGCCTGATCCGCAAAGTGCTGGATTATCACGACAACCGGCTGCACGACGACGCGACCGTGCTCCTGCTGGAGTGGCGCGGCGGCGCCATCTGATTTATCCGCCATATGGCGATTTGTCGTGAGAACCGGTTGATAATCCATTAAGCGATTCCGTTTACCGCTCTTTGTCGCCGGCCCGCGCCCGGCCGGATCGGTGAATCGGCGTACGGGGGTCCCCGTTCCCGGGTAAGTCGCTACCGGGCCCCCCGAAGGAGCAACCGTGACGATCTGCCCGCACTCCGTTGACGCCGGACCGGCCGACCTGCTGTACGCGGTGCGGCACGGCGAGAGCACCGCCAACGCCGCCGCCGCGCTCGGTGGGACGGCGGCCGTCCCTGCCGACGACATGGCGATCGGCCTGACGGATCTCGGCAGGCGGCAGGCGGCGGCGGTCGGCCGGTGGCTGGCCGGGCTCGGCGCCGGCACGGCACCCGACGCCGTCTGGTGCTCGCCGTACCTGCGGGCGCGGCAGACCTGGATGCTCGCGGAGCGGGAGCTGCGCCACGCGGGCCGGCCGCTCCCCTGCCACAGGGTCGACGTGCGGCTCCGTGACAGGGAGCGCGGAGAGCTCGCCGGCCTGACCGCGGCCGCCGTCGCGGAGCGCTTCCCCGCGGAGCACGAGAAGGAGGCCCGGGACGTTCTCGCGTACCGGCCGCCCGGCGGCGAGTCCTTCCGCGACGTCGCCGCACGGATGCGCGGCGTCCTGGCCGGCATCGAGGCCGATCGGCGGCACCGCCGCGTGCTGATCGTGGCGCACGACGCGGTCGTGCTGTTCCTGCGTCAGATCCTCGAACGGCTCGGCGACGCCGACGTGCTGTCCATCTCCGCGGACGGCCTGGCGGGCAACGGGTCGGTCACCGTCTGGCGGCGCACGACCGGCGGCTACCTGCTCGTGGCCTACGATCAGCGCGACCACCTGCCCGCCTGATCGGCGTCACGGGAGGCAGCCGACGTACGCCAGGGCCTGCTTCAGCAGCACGCCCTGGCCGCCGATCATCTCCTGCTGCACCATCGGGGAGGCGGCCTCCTCGGGGGTGAACCAGACCAGGTCGAGGGCGTCCTGCCGGGGGCGGCAGTCCCCCGTGACCGGCACGACGTACGCCAGGGAGATCGCGTGCTGCCGCGGGTCGTGGTACGGCGTGACGTCCGGCTCCGGGAAGTACTCCGCGATGGTGAACGGCTGCGGAGAGGCCGGGACGTGGGGCAAAGCCACCGGGCCGAGGTCCTTCTCCAGATGGCGCATGAGGGCGTCCCGGACGCGCTCCTTGTAGAGGACGCGCCCGGAGACGAGGGCACGGCTGACCGTCCCGTCCGAACCGATCCGCAGCAGCAGGCCGACATGCGTGACCACGCCGGAGGCGTCGGCTCGCACCGGCACCGCGTCGACGTAGATGATCGGCATCCGCGCGCGGGTCAGTTCCAGATCTTCCCGGCTGAGCCAACCGGGCGCGGTTTCGGTCATTTCGGTCATTGCCCGATCGTACTAGACGCATACGCATGGCCTATGTTCGTGCGGCGCGTAACTCTTCGCCTGAGCCACGGAGTTCGCCTGAGCCGCGGAGACGGAAAGACGCGAATGAATATCGCGGCCTTCCGATGTGGTTGTGGCGTCCTCTCCAGCCGGCGCCCGTAACAGGGCTCGGTGAAAGACGGCGTCATGACTGGGACAGCGTCGCAAGACCCTGGTCCGGCGCCTTCTGAGCGGCCGGAGCCTGCTGGGCGGCCGGTAGGACATGGCGGAGCGCGACGGCCGCCAGCGTGGCCAGCGCCACGAACAGCAGCGCGCTGACCAGCGCCGAGATGTGCAACCCGGAGGTGAAGGCGTCACGCGCGGATTGCAGGAGCTGGTCGCCGGCCGGTGAGCCGAGCCGCGCGGCGACGCCGGAGGCGCCGACGATGCTCTCGTGCGCGGTGGTGGCCGCGTCAGCGGGAAGGGCCGCGGGGACCGTCACCTGGTTGCGGTAGACCGCGGCGCCGATGCTGCCGAGGACCGCGACGCCGAAGGCGACGCCGAACTGGCCGCCCGTCTCGACCATGGCGGACGCGGAGCCCGCCTTCTCCGGCGGCGCGGCGCCGAGGATCATGTCGTAGCCGAGGGCGACGGAGGGGCCCATGCCGGCCATGGCGATGCCGAAGCCGATCAGCAGCGTCGACAGGCCGCCGGAGTTCGGCACCCGCGTGAGAACGGCGTAGCCGGCGGCGGAGAGCAGCAGGCCGGCGGCCATGATGGAGCCGGGGCGCAGCTTCTGGGCCAGGCCGCCGCTCACCATGATGCCGACGATCATCGCGAGCGCGGTGGGCACCAGCCAGAGCCCGGCCTGGAGGGTGGACAGCCCGAGGACCGTCTGCAGGTACAGGTTGATCAGCAACAGGCTGCCGCCCTGGACGGCGCCGCCGAGCAGGCTGAGGGTGAACGCGGCGCGGTAGACGCGGATGCCGAACAGACCCAGGTCGAGCAGCGGGTCGGCCAGCCCGCGCTGGCGCGCGACGAACAGGGCGAGGACGACCACGCCGGCGGCGACCGCCGCGACGGGCACCGGCCGCCAGCCGTCCCTGGCCAGCTCGGTGATGCCGTAGATGAGCGGAAGGATCCCGGCCAGCGACATGATGACGCTGAGCAGGTCCAGCCGGCCGGCGTCCGGATCGCGGTACTCAGGGAGCAACGCCGGCGCGGTCGCCATCAGGAGCACCATGACGGGAACGGCCAGCAGGAACACCGAGCCCCACCAGAAGGTGGCCAGCAGGGCGCCCCCGGCGATCGGGCCGAGAACGGCGCCGCCCATGAAGCAGGCCATCCAGATCGAGACGGCGACGGCGCGCTGTCTTGGGTCGCGGAACATGTTGCCGATCAACGCCAGCGTGGAGGGCGCGACGGTGGCGCCTGCGATGCCGAGCACCGCCCTCGCCCCGATCAGCATCTCGGCGCTCCTGGAGTAGGCGGCGAACACCGACGCGACGGTGAAGGCGGCCGCCCCGATCAGCAGCAGCTTGCGGCGGCCGATCCGGTCGCCGACGGTGCCCATCGTGATGAGGAGACCGGCGACGAGGAAGCCGTAGACGTCGATGATCCACAGTTGCTGGGTGCTGCTCGCGTCCAGGTCGGCGGCCAGGTGTGGAAGCGCGAGATACAGCACGCTCAGGTCCACCGACAGCAGCAGGGTCGGCAGCGCGAGCACCGCCAGACCGGACCATTCCCGCCGCCCGGCCCGCCCTGGGGCCTCCCCCGCCTTCTGCTCTGCCTGCTGCTCTGCCGTCGGCGATGCGGCCGGCGTTTCGGCGCTGCTGTCCATTGAAGATCCCTCCCGGGCCCTCGGAGATGCTCAGCGACACTGAGCGGACGAGTCGTTCGTCAATGACGACGAACGGGTCCGGTGGAGACCGACAGGGCTCGGGGGCGGATTCACCCGGCTCCGGGAAGAGGATCGCCGGTGGTCTCCAGCAGCCGCCGCGTCAGATAACGGCGTTCCGGCTCGGTGGCCACCAGCTCCAAGGCCTCCCGGTAGGCGGCGGCCGCCTGGACCGGCCGCCCCATGCGGCGCAGCAGGTCGGCCCGGGTCGCCGCCAGCAGGTGGTAGCCCGCCAGGGTCCCCGAGGCCTCCAGCTCCTCCACCAGCCGCAGGCCCGCCTCCGGGCCCTCGGCCATGCCGACGGCGACCGCCCGGTTCAGCTCGATGATCGGGGACGGCGTCAGCAGGGCGAGCCGGCCGTACAGTGCGGCGATCTGCGCCCAGTCGGTGTCCTCGGCCGCGCGCGCGTCGACGTGGCAGGCCGCGATCGCCGCCTGGATCTGGTACGGCCCGGGCCTGCCGCGGCGGAGGGCTCCCTCCAGCACGGCCAGGCCCTCGTCGATCTCCTGCCGGTCCCACAGCGTACGGTCCTGGTGCTCCAGGGTCACCAGGTCACCGGCCGCGTCCACCCGGGTGGGACGCCGGGCGTCGTGCAGGAGGATCAAGGCCAGCAGCCCCTGCGCCTCCGCCTCGCCGGGCATCAGCCGGACCAGCAGCCGGGTCAGCCGCAACGCCTCGCCGCTGAGGCTCTGGCGCACCAGATCGGCCCCCGCCGAGGCGGAGTACCCCTCGTTGAACAGCAGGTACAGCACGCCCAGCACCGCCGTCAGCCGCTCGGGCAGCAGGTGCGCCGGGGGCACCCGGTAGGTGATGCCGGAGTCGCGGATCTTCCGTTTCGCCCGGACCAGCCGCTGGGACATGGTCGCCTCCGGCACGACGAACGCCCGGGCGATCTCGGCGGTGGTCAGCCCGGCGAGTACGCGCAGCGTCAGAGCGACCTGCGCCTCCCACGCGAGTGCCGGATGGCAGCAGGTGAAGATCAACCGCAGGCGGTCGTCCGGGAAATCGCCGTCACCGGCCTCGTCGTCGTCGCGCCCGCCGGGACGTGACAAGGCGGCCATCTCCCGTAGCTTGCTCGCGCCGACGGTCTCCCGCCGCAGCCGGTCGATCGCGCGGTTCCGGGCCGTCGTGGTCAGCCATGCCCCGGGCCGGTTGGGGATCCCGTCGGCCGGCCAGCGCTCCAGGGCCAGCGTGAAGGCGTCCTGCGCGCACTCCTCGGCGAGATCCCAGTCATCGGTCATCCGGATCAACGTGGCGACGACCTTGCCCCACTCCTCCCGGAACACCCGGGCCAGAGCGGCCTCGACCTGAGAGGTCACGGGTCCAGGATAGGGCGGATCTCGATCGTCCACCGCTGGGCGGCCGGATGCTTGCAGGCCACCTCGATCACCTCGTCGAGATCGGCGCACTCGACCACGGCGAAGCCGCCGATCTGGTCCTTGGTCTCCGCGAACGGGCCGTCCAGGATCAGCGGCCGGCCGTCGCGCACCTGCACCGTGGTCGCCGTGCTGCTGGGCCGCAGCCCGGCCCCGCCCCGCAGCACGCCACGCCGAGTCATCTCCCGCGTCCATCCATCACACCCCGGCAGCGCGGTGAGGTCGCCCGCCTCCACGCGGGACTCGTCACCACAGATCAGCAGCATGTACCTCACGCGCCGGCCTCGGGGACGGCCGTGTGGCGCAGGACCGCGGCGGTCACCGTCCGCCAGGCCACGGGAGTCGGCTCGTGGCCGACGCCTTCCAGCGGCAGCAGCTCGGCTCCGGGGATCTCCTTGGCCAAGGCCAGGGCGTTGCCGAACGGGAAGAACGGGTCCTCGGTCCCGTGGATCACCAGCGTCGGCGCGGTGATGTCGCCCAGCCGCTCCCGCCACCGCGGCCCGCTGTCGACGAACGACAGGTTGATCAGGTTGGACTTGATGCTGGTGGTCCGGTCGAAGGCCCGGCCGGCCAGCTCCCTGGCCGCCTGCTCGTCGAACTCCCCCAGGCTGCCGGCCAGCACCCGGTCCAGCCCGGTCAGGTGCTCGACCACCGATGCCCGATCGTCCCAGTCGGGCTCCCCCGACATGAAGTGGGCCATCACCCGGTCCTCGTGGTCGGGCAGATCGGGATCGGCCACTCCCGGCGCGGTCGGCCGGGACGAGATCAACGTCAGGGACGCCACCCGCTCGGGGTGATCCAGCGCCAGCAGCTGCCCGACCCAGCCGCCCACCGAGGCGGCCACCACGTGCACGGCCCTCGGCTCCGGCCCGGACGCCACGAGCTCGGCCAGGCAGGCCGCGTCGCCCACCAGATCGGCCAGGCCGTATCCCGGCGCCCCCGGCGGATACGACGTCGAGCCGCCCGCGTCCCGGGGGTCGAACCTCACCACGAAGCGCGACCCGCAGGCCAGCTCCGCGCACGTCTCGTCCGGCCATGCCAGCATCGACTTGCCGATCAGCAACACGACCGGATCGGAGGCGTGGCCGAACGTCTCCACTCCCAGCTCGACCCCGTTGACCTCCACCATCCGCACCCCTGAACCCGCCACGTCCCTGTCCTTCACACGCCGCTCCCTCACATCCGGCGGCCTGACCACCCGGCCGAGCCGCACACCGACGAACCTTCACCCCCACGACGAACGGCCCGGCCCCGGACAGACAGCCGGGCCTGGAGATTTTCCGACGGCCGGAGAAGGAGGTGGAGACCCGCGCGGGGTTTCAAGACCGCGAGGTCTTTTCGAGCGCCGCAGGCCCTTCGCGATAGCCGCAGGGCCGTTACGAAAGCTGCGGGACGTCTGAGTGGAAGCCCGGGGCGTCACGGCTCCATGATGGGGCGGACCTCGATCGTCCACTGCCTGGCGGCCGGGTGCTTGGCCGCCACCTCGATCGCCTCGTCCATGTCGGCGCACTCGACCAGGGCGAAGCCGCCGATCTGGTCCTTGGTCTCGGCGAACGGGCCGTCCAGGATCAGCGGCCGGCCGTCGCGGACCCGCACCGTGACCGCCGTGCTGCTGGGCTGCAGACCTGCCCCGCCCCGCAGCACGCCGCGGCGGGTCATCTCCTCGGCCCACCCTTCGCAGCCGGGCATCTCGGCGACGTCCGCCACGTCCAGGCCGGAGTCGTCACCGCAGATCATCAGCATGTATCTCACAGGTCCTCCTGGCGGGGATCAGACGACCGGCGGCCGGGCGGCTCACGCGCGGAGCGGACACCGACGAAATCCTGTCACAGCCCCGCCCGCACCGGCCCGCCGAACCGCTTCCTCAGGCGAAAGTTTCAGCCCTCCGCGGCGCGCCGTCCGTCCGCCGGCTTCGTTCGGACCAGGTCACGCGGGGATGCCGGCCCGGCTCACCGGCCGTAGCGGTCGTGGTTCGTTGACTGCCGGCGGCGTGCGGGCGACAGTGTGGCGTCGGTTCCGTGGCACGGCTGGCCCGTGCGGAGCGAGGAGTTCGCCATGGGCGCGTGGACAGGGGCGGGGACCGGGCGTGTGCGGTCGCCCCGGATGAGACCGGGCGTCGCGGCGGCCGCGCTCGCCGCCGCCGTGACACTCGTCGCGGGCCTTCCTGCCCCGGCCGGCGCCGCTTCGGGCGTCACCTGCACCTACCTGTTCACGTCGTGGCCCGGCGGATTCAGCGCCGATATCAGCATCACCAACAACGGGCCGACGATCAACGGCTGGACGGCCCGTTGGACGTTCCCCACCCCGGCCACGCTGGAAGCCGTTTGGAACGCGAAGATCGCCCAGGACGGACCGTACGCGATGACGGGCACCAACATGCCCTGGAACGCGGTCATCCCCACGGGGAGGGTGACGGCGTTCGGCTGGACCGCGAGAGCCCCCAGGGCGGATGTGCCGACCGAGATCACGGTCAACGGCGTCCCCTGCTGACCCGCCCCGCCGGCCCGGCGCCCCCGCCCGCGAGGCGGGCGGCGCCGGACCGGGGGCGTCAGTCCACCTCGACGTCCTCCAGGATGCCGAGTGCGTCGGGCACAAGCACGGCCGCCGAGTAGTACGCGGTCACCAGATAGGACATGATCGCCTTCTCGTCGATCCCGGTGAAGCGGACCGACAGGCCGGGCTCGTACTCGTCCGCCAGCCCGGTGCGGCGCAGGCCGACGACGCCCTGATCCTTCTCCCCGAGCCGCATCACCATGATCGAGGTGAGACCGCTCGCGCTGATCGGGATCTTGTCGCAGGGCAGGATCGGCACTCCCCGCCAGGCGATGACCTTCGCACCGCCGGCCTCGGCGATGTCGGGGTACACCCCTCGCCTGTTGCACTGCCGGCCGAAGGCGGCGATGGCGCGGGGGTGCGCCAGGAAGTAGTGGGAGCTGCGGCGCCGGCACAGCAGCTCGTCGAGGTCGTCGGGGGTGGGCGGGCCGGTGCGGGTGTGGATGCGCTGCTTGAGATCGGCGTTGTGCAGCAGCCCGAACTCGCGGTTGTTGACCAGCTCGTGCTCCTGCCGCTCCCGCAACGCCTCCACCGTCAGCCGCAACTGCTGCTCGGTCTGGTTCATCGGCTCGTTGTACAGATCCGCCACCCGCGTGTGCACCCGCAAAATCGTCTGCGCCACACTCAGCTCGTACTCACGCGGCGCGAGCTCGTAGTCCACGAACGTCCCCGGCAGCGCCACCTCCCCCTGATGCCCGGCCGCCAGCGCGATCTCCGCCTCGCCGTACCGGTTGGCGGGCCGTACGGGTGTGGGGGCGGCCAGGTGGTCGCGGAGGCTCACCGAACGCTCCACCATCTCCACCACGTCCGCGTGGGAGAGCACGAGGATGGTGCAGGAGGTGAGGGCTACTGCGGTCGTGCCGCCGGAGACGGGGAGGTCGCCCAGATGGTCGCCGCCGCCGAGGACCTGGAGCACCACCCGGCCGCCGTACGCTCCCGCACCCATCTTGGCGATCTTGCCGTGCGCGACGAGCACGACCTGGCCGCGCGGCACGGGCTGCCCCTCCCGCAGGTCGTGCTGGACGAACCTGGCCGCCAAGGCGTCGAGCACTGGCACGTCGCCGTACCCGCGCAGGGACGGCAGCTCGCGCAGCTCCGACGGGACCACACCGATCCGGGCGCCGGTGGAGACGAAGCTCACCCGGCCGTCGCCGGGGGTGAGGGTCAGCCGCCGGTTCACCCGGTAGACGCCGTTCACGTCGGTCCACGGCAGCACCCGCAGCAGGTGGCGGGGGGTGATCTCCCGCATCTGCGGCGCCGTCTTGGTCGTCGTCGCCAGCCTGCGGGCGGCCGCCGTGCTCAGGCTCAGCCGGGCGGCCGCGTCCACGGAGACGCCTCCGCCCGGCGGATCGGTGGATGGACCGGCCGGCGGATCCACGGGGGGACCGCCTGAGGGACCGCCTGAAAGACCGCCTCGGAGACCGGCGGGGGGACCGCTCACGCCGCACCCGCCGATCCGGCGTGGCCGCCCCAGGCATGGGCCAGGGAGATGATCCTGGCCGTGGCGGTGCCCAGCCCGGTGGGCCCCTGAGTCCACCGGGTCGCCGCCGGATGCGCCAGCTCGGAGTCGAGATAGCGCCTGGTTCTCTGGTGCCAGCGCACCACGGCGGCCATCCAGTCGCGCAGCTCGTCCACGTAGCCGGCCACGGACTCGCGGAGGGCGTCGCCGGCCTCGACCCTGTCGAGCAGGGTGGGCAGGTCGGCGGTGGAGATGTGCTCGAACTGCTTCATCCGGGAGGTCATCAGGGCGTCGACGACCGCGATCGCCTCGTCCGGGCCGCAGTCGAGGAACTTCTGCATGACCAGCACGCAGTTGTGCAGCTCCCCCTCGAACTGGATCTCCTTCCGGTAGGAGAACAGGTCGTTGACCATGCACGCGTAGTCCTGGGCCGCGTTGGTCATGCCGAGGAACTCACGGGTGCCGTGCAGCTCCGCGGGGATGCGCCGGCCCGGGGTGAGCCGGGCCAGGCTCATCGTCATGTCGGACCCGAAGGTCCTGCGGCGCATCTCGATGTAGTCGATCGGTTCGGGCACGCGGTTGCGCGCCAGGCCCGTCAGCTCCCACACCCAGCTGTCGATCATCTCCTCCACGGCGGTGCGGAACGCCCGCCGCGACTCCATGGGCATCGGCCCCGCCGTACGCGGCCACAGGTCGGCCAGGCCGCGCTCCACGCCGTTCAGCGGCACCGGAGCCGAGGTCAGATCCAGCGGCATGAACTCCTTGAGCCGCCGGTTCGACAGCTTCGCCCCGACGAGATCGCGGGCGGCGCCGAAGACCTGGGGATAGTAGTCGTCGCCGTAGGTCCCCCACGCCAGCCAGTTCGTCGCCAGGATCAGCGCGTCCGCCGGGGCGTCCGGGGCGATGCCGGAGGAGCACAGGGCGAGGTCGAGCCCGACGAGCTGCCGTTCGGACCACACGGCGGTCGCCGGGATGCCGGGGACGGCGTCGAAGAAGCCCATCGCGCCACACCACGCCACGTCCGCGGCTCTGGCCTCCTCCAGGTGCGGGTTGTCGCGCACCTGGAACGGCATGTACGGCTCCGGCAGCCGCACCGACACCTCGGCGTACGGGATGTGGGTGTGGTTGCGCAACCCGCCCGCCCCCGCGAGGTGGGCAGGGGAGACGTTCACCCCCGGCACCCCAGGCACCCTGGGCACCCCGGGTATCCCCGGCATCCCGGCGGAGCGGCCCGGCTTGGTGTACCGGCTGGACGCGGTGTGCCAGGCGTGGCCACCCGCCTGCCAGTCCTGCAGCCCCTTGACGTATCGCAGGATGTGCTCCTGCTCGGGAGGCGAGACGGCCTCGTCGGCGAACAGCTCCGGCAGCTCGGTGAGGGCGGTGTCCTCGAACTGGTGCAGCCGCGAGGTCAGCAGGTCGTTGGTGATCTCCACGGCCCGCCGCGTGTCAGAGCCGAAGAAACGCTCGGCGACCAGGACGCAGTTGGACAGCTCGCCCTCCTGCTCCACCTCGCGCTGGTAGGAGAAAAGGTCGTTGCGCAGGTGCACGGCGTCGGCGAACGACTCGGTCAGCACGCGGATCGGCCGGGTCCCCGCGACCCGGGCCGGCAGCTCGGCGCCCACGGCGTGCTCGACCAGGGCGGCCGACCACGGGGCCCCGCCGACCTTCCGGCGTTCCTCGATGTACTCGATCGGGTTGGAGACCGCGCCGCTCTCGATGTGGAACAGCTCCCACATCGACTCCTGGGTCAGGTCACGGGTGACCCGGACGAACCGGCTCCGCCAGGCCGGGGACATGGCGGGCACGGTCCGCGGCCAAAGGTCGGCCAGGCCGCGCTCCACCGGGTTGGCCGGCTCCGGCGGGTCGTCGGACATGAACGCGTCGAGCCGGTCCAGGTACTCCTGCGCGCCCTTGACGTCCCTGCTCCTTTTGAACGTCTCCAGGAAGTGGTCGTCGAAGAAGAACACCCATACGTACCAGTCGGTGATCAGATCCAGCTCGGGGGCCGGGCAGTCGGGATGGGTGTAGGCGCACATCAGCCCGTAGTCCATGGCCTCCAGCAGGTGCTCGTCCCAGATGTCCGGGTCGTCCAGCATGCCCATGTCGGCGGCCCATCCCCGGGTGTGCGCGCGGGCGGTTTCCAGGTGCGGGTTGAGCCGTGGCGGATGAGGCAGGTAGAAGTCCGGCAGCTCGTAGGCCGGCATCACATGACCTCGACGCTCTCGAGGATGCCGAGGGCGTCGGGCACCAGGACGGCCGCCGAGTGGTAGGCGGTCACCAGGTAGGAGATGATCGCCTTGTCGTCGATCCCCATGAAGCGGACCGACAGACCGGGCTCGTACTCGTCGACGAGCCCGGTGCGGCGCAGGCCGATGACGCCCTGGTTCTTCTCCCCGAGCCGCATCACCATGATCGAGGTGAGGCCGTTTCCGCTGATCGGGATCTTGTTGCAGGGCAGGATCGGCACTCCCCGCCACGCGGGCGCCTTCTGGCCGCCCGCGTCGATGCTCTGCGGGTAGATGCCGCGGCTGTTGCACTGGCGCGCGAAGGCCGCGATCGCCTTGGGATGGGCGAACAGGACGGCCGGGTCCTTCCAGACGGTGGCGAGCAGGTCGTCGAGGTCGTCGGGGGTGGGCGGGCCGGTGCGGGTGTGGATGCGCTGCTTGAGATCGGCGTTGTGCAGCAGCCCGAAGTCGCGGTTGTTGACCAACTCGTGCTCCTGCCGCTCCCGCAACGCCTCCACCGTCAGCCGCAACTGCTGCTCGGTCTGGTTCATCGGCTCGTTGTACAGATCCGCCACCCGCGTGTGCACCCGCAAAATCGTCTGCGCCACACTCAGCTCGTACTCACGCGGCGCGAGCTCGTAGTCCACGAACGTCCCCGGCAGCGCCACCTCCCCCTGATGCCCGGCCGCCAGCGCGATCTCCGCCTCGCCGTAAGCGTTCTGCGCCCCGCCGGGATCGGCCCGGTGGCCCTCGATGTGCGAGCGCAGGCTCTCCGACTGGGCGGTGACCCGTTCGAACGCCTCCCTGGGCAGGGCGAGCACCGTGCAGGCGGTGGTCGCCTTGACGGTGTGATCCCACCGCGCGTCCGCGGCGACCAGCGCCTGCTCGCCGAAGTAGTCGCCGTCGGCGAGCATCCCCACCAGGGCCTGGTGGCCGTACGCCCCCTCGCCGAGCTTGTCGACCTTGCCGTGGGCGAGCAGGATGACCTCGTCCACGGGGGCCCCCGCCTCCACGATCACCTGGCCGGCCTCGTACTCCCGCTGGATGAACAGGTCGGCCAGGACCGCCAGCACGTCGGCGTCGTCGTACCCGCGCAGGGCGGGCAGCTCGCACAGCTCGGCGGAGATGACCCGGACCCTGGCCCCGGTGGAGACGAAGGTCACCCGGCCGTCGGCCATCTGGTAGGTCAGCCGCCGGTTCACCCGGTAGGCGCCGCCCACAGCCTCGACCCACGGCAGGACGCGCAGCAGATGCCGGGAGGTGATCTCCTGCATCTGCGGCTGGGTCTTGGTCGTCGTGGCCAGGTTCCGCGCGGCCCGGGTCCCCAGGCTGAGCCGGTTCTCGTACGAGTCGTTGGAGAGCGTGGATTCGGACGTGGATTCGGACATGGCAAATACCCCCATCTGTCTTGGCCAACGGTTGGCGGGAACTGGTCGCGCTCGATCGCGTTCGGTCGCGCGCGGTCGTGGAGGGGAGGTCTTCGGGAAGCTCGGAGCGGAGCGGGGAGGAAGGCTTCAGGGAAGCTCTCTCACGGAAGCTTTCTCACGGAAGCTCTGAACGGAGCTCGGCGGGGAGGGAGAAGGTGAAGGTCTCCCGGGTCAGGGTGACCGGCCGGACGTCGGCGAAGCCGCGCTCGGCCAGCCGTTCCAGGAGCCCCGTGACCAGATGCTCGGGGACGGACGCGCCGGAGCTGACGCCGACGGTCTCCACGCCGTCCAGCCAGTCCTCCTCGAGGTCGCCGACGTGGTCCACCAAGTGGCCGGCCGGCGCTCCCGCCGCGAGGGCGACCTCCACCAGGCGCCGGGAGTTGGAGGAGTTGGCCGAGCCGACGACGAGGACCAGGTCGCACTCGGCCGCGATGGCGGCCAGGGCCTCCTGCCTGTTCTGGCTGGCGTAGCAGATGTCCTCACTCGGCGGGTCGACCAGACCGGGGAAGCGCTCGCGGAGGCGGGAGACCGCCGCCATGGTCTCCCCCACCGACAGCGTGGTCTGGGAGAGCCAGCCGACCGGCCGGTCAGCGGGAAGCCGCAGGTCGTCAGGGGTGACGGGATCGACCACGTGAGTGCGGCCGGGGGCCTCTCCCCTGGTGCCCTCGACCTCCTCGTGGTCGGCGTGACCGATGAGGACGATCTCGTAGCCCGCCTCGGCGAACCGTACGGCCTCCTTGTGGACCTTGGTCACCAGTGGGCAGGTGGCGTCGATGGTGCGGAGGCCGCGCCGTTCCGCGTGCTCCTTGACGGCGGGGGACACGCCGTGCGCGGAGAAGATGACCAGAGCGCCGTCCGGCACCTCGTCGAGCTCCTCGACGAAGACCGCGCCCCGGCGGGTGAGGTCGTCGACCACGAACGTGTTGTGCACGATCTGCTTGCGCACGTAGATCGGGGGGCCGTGACGCCGCAGCGCCTCCTCGACCGTGCGGACGGCGCGTTCGACGCCGGCACAGTAGCCACGGGGAGCAGCGAGCAGGACACGTCTCATCGTCGCCTTTCTCAAGGACCGGTGTCCGAAGACCGGGTGAACAGCAGGACCGGTGGCCGCAGGGCCTGGCAGGTCATTCGGAAGTAGCGGTTGCCGCGGGGCCGGGTTGACCGGAAGGCAGGCTGCTACAGGACCCGATGGGTCAGCCGGCCGGCCAGCAACGTCAACGCCTCGGACGCTTGCGAGGGGATCGCGCAGTCCCGCAGCGCGGCCAGAGCCTGATCGACCCGCAGGTCGATCAGCGACTCGACGTGGGCGAGCGCTCCGGTCTCCACGATCACCTGTCGCAGCTCGGCGGCGTGCCGCTCGTCCAGCCCGGGGTCGCCGTGCCACGCCCGAAGCCGTTCCCTTTGCGGGCCCCGGGCCCTGGCGAACGCCTGCGCGATCAACACGGTCTGCTTTCCCTCCCGCAGGTCGTCGGTCACCGGCTTGCCGGTCACCGAGGGGTCGCCGAAGACTCCGAGGATGTCGTCGCGCAGCTGGAACGCCTCTCCCAGGGGAAGGCCGAACCGGGAGTACGCCTCCAGCAGCGCGGGATCGGCCCCGGCGAGCGCTCCCCCGATCTGCAGCGGGCGCTCCACCGTGTACTTGGCCGTCTTGTAGCGGACCACCGTGAGAGCCCGCTCGGAGCCGCCGTCGTCGCAAGCGCGCGCCAAGATGTCGAGGTACTGCCCGCAGATGACCTCGGAGCGCATCTGGTCGAACAGCCTCCACGCGGCGCGCATGCCCGGCCCGTCCGATCCGGCGACGCTCAGCAGCTCGTCCGCCCATGCCTGCGCCAGCGCGCCCAGCAGGATCGCCGCGGACTGGCCGAAGGCCTGCCCGACCGGCCGATCCTCCTGGCGGGCGAGGCTCCGGTGGATCGTGGGGCGTCCCCGGCGCAGCTCGCTGCCGTCCATGACGTCGTCGTGGACGAGGAGACCGGCGTGATAGAGCTCCAGCGCCGCGCCGACGGTGATCACCGGTTCCTCCGGCCCCACGTCCCCGCCCGCACCGCGCCATCCCCAGTAGCACAAGGTGGGCCGGATCCTCTTGCCGCCGCCGACCACGAACTCCCGGAGCAGCCGATACCCCTCGGCCACCTCCCGGTCGGCGACGGGTGCCGGGTGCGCGTCCAGGAACGCGGCCAGCCGATCGTCGACCTCCCGTCGTACCCGATCGATGATCTTGATGATCGGCGTCTCGACAACCTCCGCCGTCATGGGCCTCCTCACAGGCGATCCGTTCGACATACGGAAAGTTACTCAACCATCACCGAAAGTTGAATACCCAATTCGATAATCGATCGCTTTCGTTTCGCGCGAGGATAATCCCCTAAGGCAGGAATAGTGGTGAGTTGTAACCCACTTTGGGACGCCGATTTCATTTTTTACGGGCAATCGGTGGCATGTGAGCTATTTGTCGGCTTTAGCCGAATATGCGGGCCACGGCGAGCGCTGAACGTCAGCGGAGTCCCGTGGAGGGATCCTCCGCGTCGACCGCCCGCAGTCGAGCGGCGATCGCGAGGAACTCGGGCGACGCGTCCCCGCCGGGGTCGATCGGGCTCGGTGGGCCGAAGGCCGCTACGACCGCGCTACGGCGCACATCCTGCCCGTCGAACCGTTCATGGACGTGAGACAGCGCACCGCTCCACTCGCTTCCGTCGAGCTCCCGGCCCACCTGGGGCAGCCCAGCCGGGAACCGCTCGGCGTAGACCGAGGTCACCTCTTCCGTGCACGTCCGGTCACGTCGGAACACCGCGGCGAACGGCCCCGAAAGACTATCTCCCGACCCTTGAGGATCACTTCCCTGCGGCCGTTCGAGCAGCGATCCGCCTTCCCGGGCAGCCACGGATTACTGCAGGTCCAGCCCCAACCACGCCCTTCAGCTATTCGCACGACGTGAGAACGCATCAGCACTGAGAGGCGGAGCCCACGCCGTGGCCAAGCGAGGGCTGCCGGGACGGCTGCCCCGCGGCACGTCCGGACGGCGGTCCGAAGACAAGCCCGGCCAGGTCCGGGGAGGGCTCCACGCCGAGCTGGCCGAGGAGCAGCTCCCTGAACCGCTCGTACTCCCAGAGCGCCTCGGCGAAATTGCCCTCCGCCAGATGGATCAGCATCACCATGCGATGCGCACTCTCCCGCAGCGGCTCGTGGCGTACGGCTTCGAAGGCCGCGTCGAGGGCGGACGCGTATTGACCGCGAGCGCACAGCTGACCCGCCGTCGCCTCCAGGGAGTGCAGGCGCAGCTGGCGGAGCCGTTCACGCTCGAAGATCACCCAGTCCTCGTACCATCCCGGCAGCAACTCTCCCAATCTCAGGTCGGGGAGGGACAGGTCCGCCTCCCGGGCGCCGCGGAGCGCCGCGACGGCCCGCTGGCCGAACTCGGTGACGTCCACGGTGACGAAACCGGCCAGGGCGAGCTTGCCCCGCTCCATGAGGACCAGGCCGGGAGCCGCCTGGTTGACCCGCCACATCGTCGTACGGAGGCTGCCGAGCGCCCGGCTCTCGGTGGTGTCCCCCCAGAGGGTCCCGGCGACGACCGCCCGTACGGCGGGCCCCTGCAGACTCAGATAGGCCAGCAGGCGCTGCGCCCCCGCCGACGGCTCGATCCAGGCGCCGTCGAGTTCCAGACGGAAACCGTCGAACAGCTCAAGCCGGCCTCTTCGGATCGTTCCAGCGGGCGGAGCGATGGTCAGCGACATGATTTCCCCAGAATATGAGCACTGTTCACACAATTGCATTTACTGCATTCCCGACCGCGTAGCGCCTATTGCGGTTAATACACCCATAAATGCGACATGCACGTACATAGAGGGCGTCGCGCATCAGGTGATCTCTGCTACCACATAGGTGACTGAGGGGGATTCTTGCCCTCCGGTTCGAGAAGATCAAGCCTCGTCTGCGGGGGTATCCGATCGAATACGCACTGTTTCCCGACATCCCCTGGCGCGTTCGCGGGCGGGTTCAGGGCCTCCTTCACGGCGCGCTCTGGGAGCGCTCCCCCGGACCGCGCCGATCTTCCATCCGCTGGACGGAGGTGGTGACGGATCGGTGACGACCCCGTGACGGGAGCGCCATACCGTTACCCGGCGGCGGGGCTGAGAGGGGCTGTCCGGACCTCCCGGCACCGCTTCGGCCGACAGACCAGAGGGGCGCCCATGTCCATCAGCACTCCCTATCCCGGCGTCTACGTCAACGAGATCCCGAGCGGGGTGCGGACGGTCACCGGCGTCGCCACGTCGATCACCGCGTTCCTCGGCAGGACCAGGCGCGGGCCGGTGAACGAACCCGTCGTCGTCAACGGGTTCGCCGACTACGAGCGGACCTTCGGCGGGCTCTGGCAGGACAGCACGGTCAGCTTCGCCGTCCGCGACTTCTTCGCCAACGGAGGCGGCCAGGCCGTCGTCGTACGCCTCATCTCCGGGGCGGACGCGGGCACCGGCCGGTTCGGCGCCCTGCCGGTCGCCGCCGACAAGGTGGAGGCGGCGAAGAAGTCGAGCGCGGCGGCGGAGGAGGCGAGGAAGAAGGCCGAGGCCGACGCGAAGAGCGCCAAGAAGAAGGCCGACGACGCCGCGGCGACGGCGGCGGACGTTCCCGCCGAACCGGCCGAGGCCAAGGCGAAGGCCGACGCCGACGCGAAGAGCGCCAAAGACAAGGCGGACGACGCGCAGGCGAAGGCGGACGCCGCGGCGGACGCGGCGGTGCGGGAGGCCGCGAAGGCCGCGGCGGAGACGGCCGGCCTCATCCTGGAGGCCGTCGAGGCGGGATCATGGTCCGACTCCCTCACGATCTCCGTCGATCACCTGGTGCCGGCGGATCCTGATCTGGTCAAGCGGCTCGGCGTGGCCGACGGCGACCTGTTCAACCTCACCGTCACCGACGGGGCCAACGGTGCGCAGGAGACCTTCCACAACGTCCACGTGAACGCCGGCGCCCGGAGGGTGGACTCGGTGCTCGCCGCCGAGTCACGGCTGGTGCGGGTGGCCGCCCTGTCCGCCTCCCGGCCGCTGGCGACCACGAGCCCGGTCACCGTGGCGACGCACGGCGGGGACGGAGCACCACTCCGCTTCGCGGACTACGCCGGCCAGGGCCTGTCGGCGGCCCATAAGGGGCTCTGGGCGCTGGACACCGTCGACCAGTTCAACCTCCTGTGCCTCCCCCCGGCCACCGTCGACGGCGACACCCCGGCCGAGGTCTACCAGGCGGCGCTGAAGTACTGCTACGACCGCCGCGCCATGCTCATCGTCGACCCTCCCGCCACCATGACCGTGGCCACGGCGGCGCGCGACCTCCAGAATCTCGGGCTCACCGGAGAGCAGGCGCGCAACGCCATCCTGTACTACCCGAGAGTCAGGCAGGCCGACCCGACCGCGGAGGGACGGCCCGCGACGTTCCCCGCGTGCGGCGTCGCCGCCGGTGTGATCGCACGTACCGACGCCACACGAGGGGTGTGGAAGGCGCCGGCCGGCCTCGACGCCTCCCTCTCCGGGGTGGCGGACCTCGCGGTCAACCTCACCGACCAGGAGAACGGGCTGCTCAACCAGATCGGCGTCAACTGCCTGCGCACGTTCCCCGTCGCGGGACGCGTCATCTGGGGGGCGCGCACGTTGCGCGGAGCCGACCGGCTGGGCGACGAGTACAAGTACGCCCCCGTACGCCGGCTCGCGCTGCACATCGAGGAAAGCCTCTTCCGCGGAACGCAGTGGGTGGTGTTCGAGCCCAACGACGAGCCGCTCTGGGCACAGATCCGCCTCAACGTGGGAGCGTTCATGCAGAACCTGTTCCGGCAGGGCGCCTTCCAGGGCACCACCCCGCGGGACGCGTACTTCGTCAAGTGCGACCGGGAGACCACCACGGTGAACGACGTGAACAGCGGCCGTGTCAACGTCCACGTCGGCTTCGCCCCCGTACGCCCGGCCGAGTTCGTGGTCCTCCAGATCCAGCAGATCGCCCAGGCACTGGCTTAGGCCGGCCACAACACGGACCCGAGGAGCGGACAATGGCCCAGTTCAGCGTGAACGCGCAGCGGTTCGACCCCTACCTGAACTTCAAGTTCCGTGTGCGGTGGGACGGTCGCTACGTCGCGGGAGTCAGCAAGGTCGGCGCGCTCAACCGCACCACCGAGGTGGTCTCCCACCGGGACGGCGGGGACCCGAGCAGCAGCAGGAAGTCCCCGGGCAGGACAGAGTACGCGGCCATCACCTTGGAACGGGGCGTCACCCACGACATCGCGTTCGAGCAGTGGGCCAACAAGATCTACAGCCATGGAGCCGGGCTCGGGGCGCAGCTTTCGCTGTCCGACTTCCGCAAGGACATCGTCATCGAGGTCTACAACGAGGCCGGCCAGCTCGCCATCGCCTACAACGTGTTCCGCTGCTGGGTGTCGGAGTTCCAGGCGCTGCCCGAGCTCGACGCGAACGCCAACGCGGTCGCGATCCAGCACATCAAGCTGGAGAACGAGGGCTGGGAGCGCGACCTCCAGGTGGCCGAGCCGTCCGAGCCGTCCTTCACCCAGCCGAACGGCTGAGGGAGGCCGGGTGGGCGCGCGCGGCGACGGCCTCGCCTGGACTCTGGCGGCATGGGAACGGGGGCTGCACGAGTCGCCGGTCGACCGCGCCGTGACGCTGCTCACGGCCGTGACGGGGATCTCCCGCGAGGAGGCCGAGTCGGCGGACGTCGGCAGCCGCGACTCGGTCCTGTCGGCGACGCTGACCCGGATGGCGGACGGCGTCGTCCGGTCCTGCGTGCGGTGCGCGGGGTGCGGCGAGCGGCTCGACGTCCCCCTGGATCCAGCCGCGCTCCCCCGTACGGCGTGGCGGACGCCCGGCGAGACGCTCCACGTCGAGGTGGCCGGCACGCGGGTGGCGTTCCGCCTTCCGGACAGCCGGGACCTGCGGATGCTGGGGATGCTCGGGGGGAACGACGCGGCGGCCGGTCGGATGCTGCTGCTGTCCCGCTGCCTCGGCGTCGAGCACATCGAGGACATCGATGGAACGGCGGGCGTCGCCGGGATCGGTGCCGTCACCCAGACCGAAGGCATCACCGAGGAGGTGGCCGCCGCGGTGGAGGCCGCAATGGAGGACGCCGCCCCCTCAGGCGCGCCGACCGTCCGGATCGGCTGCCCGGCCTGCCCGGCGACGACAGTCGCCGCTCTGGACGTCTCGGCGCTGCTGTGGGCGGAAGTGAGTGCGTCGGCGCTGGCGCTCCTGCGCGACGTGCACGCCCTCGCCCGGGCCTACGGCTGGACGGAGCCCGAAGTGCTCGCCCTGAGCCCGGCACGCCGGGCCGCGTACCTGGAGATGGCGTACCCGGAGATGGCATACGGATGAGCGGATTCCTCACCTGCTTGGCGGAGCGCACCCTCGGCCTCGTTCCCGTACTGGAGGCTCCGCCGAGGTCACGGTTCGAGCCGTCCGGGGGTGCCACGCCCGGACCGGGTGCAGGCGAGACGTCCTGGCCCGGCCACGCGTCCCCGGAAGCCTCCGCCGGTTCGAATGTCCCGCCCGCTTCGGGGTTGCCGCCCGCTTCGGAGGTCTCGGCCGGTTCAGAGGTCTGGGGCGCTTCGAATGTCACTGGCGCTTCGGATATCGCGGGCGGACCTCTTGTGGAGGCATGGCACGGCCAACGGGAGCCGGCGCGGCGGAGAGCCCGGCCGGCACCCGGTGCGGGCGCCACCGCATCGGCGACCATCCCGTTGGCGACCACCGCATCAGCGATCACCGCATCGGCGGCACCGCACCCCCAGCTGGAGGCCGCCCCCTCCGCTCCCCTTCAGGGTGCCGGTCCTCCCCCAGGCGCCGGTTCGCTCAGCGCCGGTTCGCTCATGGATCCCCGTTCGCTCATGGATCCCGGTCCTGCCGCGGAAGCCGTACGCGTGCGGCCCTCAAAAGCGGAGCCGCCTCTTGCCGCGCGACGGGAACGCGGCGGGGCGGGAACGGCGTCGGACCTGCCGGTGGACCCGCCCCGCATGCCCGGTTCCGCGCCCACGGGCTCCGGCATCACCGGCCCTGGTCCGGTCCGCTCCGTTCACGGGCCCGTAGAACCGGTCGGGCACTCTGAGCCGCAGATCGGGCGAGATGAGGCCCGTTCGGAGCCGGCGACCGGGATCCCCGCCGCCCCGGTGAGCGTCCCGGGCCCTTCCCAGCCGCTGGTCCGGTCGCCCGCCCCGGACACTGTCCGGCAATCCGGGTCCGCCGCGCAGGCGCCCGAGCCCGCCGTACGGACGGCGGCGGTACGCGAGACCCTTGGTCCGGCCACCCCGTCCGCACGGGTGGCGGGCCCGGATCCGGGCGGCACGAGCGAGGAGCCCTCGGTCGCCACAACGCCGGACACCACGCGGCCGGGCACCATGACGCCGCGGCCCCAGGCCTCCGTTCCGGCGGCCGTTCCTCAGGGGATCCGGCCGCCGGGCACCCCTCTCACCGGCTCGGGCGACCACCTCTCCAGCCCCGCCGCGGCCGGGCCGATGTTCTCCACTGGACCGTCCGCCCGGACCGCCGTCGGCGGCGTCCTCCCCCCGCCCATCCAGGTGGAGGCCGGTCCGCGCGTCGTCGTCAACATCGGACGGGTGGAGGTCCGCGTCCGCGCCCAGGCCGTGCCCTCGAAGGCGTCCGGGGAGGCGCGTGGAACGCCGGCCGAGCGGGGCACCCGGCCCATGTCGCTCGGCGACTATCTCTCGCGCCGTGAGGAGAAGGGCCGGTGACCGGACGGCTCCAACGGCCTCCGCGAGACCGCTCACCCCGCGTCCGCAGCGCGGTCCGGCACCGGCGGGAGGACACGTGAGCAACCATCTGGCCGTGGCGATGGTGACCTCGGCGCTGGGCCGTACGCTCAGCGAGGCGATGGCGGCCGGACCGGCCGGAGGGGTGCAGAACGCCAGGGTCACCACCCAGCGGCCGCAGACGCTCGCCGCCACGGACACGGACGCCGGCGGGGTGAACGTCTTCCTCTACCGGGTGGTCGCCAACGGCGCCCGGAGCGCCGCCGAGCTCCCTGCCCGGCGCGGTGACGGCGTTCTGGTCAACCGGCCGCGCCAGGCCCTCGACCTGCACTACCTGCTCACCTTCTACGGCAACGAGCCGGCGCTCGAACCGCAGCGCCTGCTGGGTCTCGCCGTGAGCACGCTCACCCTCCGCCCGGTCCTCGGCCGTGAGGTGATCGGCCAGGCGGTGCGGCAGGCCGTCGAGGACGATCCAGCCGCGTGGCAGCAGTACGCCGACCTGGCCGACCAGCTCGACGCGGTCCGCCTGACCCTGCTGCCGCTGAACCTGGAGGAGCTGACGAAGCTGTGGTCGATGTTCTCCCACACCCCCTACCGGCTGTCGGTGGCGTACCAGGCGGTGTCCGTACTGCTGGACGGCCCGGGGACCCCGATGCCGCCCGCACGGGAGGTGAGTGACCGGATGATCACGGTGTCCCCCTCCGCCGGGCCACCTGCCGCTCCGGCGGCCGTCCACGGCCGCGCCGTGGAACGGTGAGCGGCCCGTGACGCCGGCGGGACAGGCCGACGGTGCCCGCGACACTTCAGGAGACCCCGGCGAGGCGGCCGGGGGGCCGTCCGGCGAGTGGCAGCAGGCGAACCAGAGGTATCTGGTGGCCGCGCTCGACGTCCTCGGTCACCTGCTGGCCGGCACGCCGGACGAGCCCGGTCCGGCCGTTGACGACGCGGGGCTTGAGCGCGCCATCCGCCGAAGGGACGAGGCGCGCGGCGCGATGCCCGCCCCGCCCGCGCTGGAGGCGATCGCCGACGGCCTCGACATGTCGGCCTTCGAGCGGGACGTGCTGCTCATGTGCGCGGGCGTCGAACTCGACTCGGCCTTCGCCCGCATCTGCGCCGGGGCGCAGGGCGACCCCGCCCGCGCGTACGCGACGTTCGGTCTCGGCCTGGCGAGACTGCCGGGAGCGCACTGGAGCGCGATCGGCCCGGCGGGACCGCTGCGCCGCTGGCATCTCGTGCGCCTCACCGAGCCCGATGTGCCCACGACCAGCCCGCTCCGCGTGGACGAGCGGATCCTGCACGCCCTCGCCGGGATCTCCTACCTCGATCCCCGGATCGAGCCGCTCACTGAGCCTTTGACGGGGGCCCTCAGCGGGCCGCGGCGGCTGCCGCCCGCCCTCAGGACGGCGGCACGGGAGGTGGCGGACCGCTGGTCGGGCCGACTGGCTCCGGCGGAGAGGGTCCTGCTGCACGGACGGCGGCGGGGCGACCTCAGATCGGCCGCCGCCGCGGCCTGCGTGGAGCTCGGCATGCGTCCGGTGTGCCTGCGGGCGTCGTCGCTTCCGCAGGACCCGGCCGAGAGGGACCTGCTGGCGCGGCTGTGCGAGCGGGAGACGGTGCTGGACGGCGTCGCCTGGGTCATCGACGCCGAGGACACCGATCCCAGCGCTGGGCGGCTCGCCCTCGACATGGCCGGGCGGATCGAGGCGCCCGTGGTGGTGACCGCGGGGGAGCCGATGTCCGCCTACGGCGGCATCCGGCCGGCCCATGTCGAGGTGGGGGACGACGGGACGGCCGACCTCAGGACCGCGTGGCGGGACGCGCTCGGACCGGCGGCGACGGCGCTGTCCGGCTGGGTCGACCGGGCCGCCGGCCAGTTCGCACTCGATCTCGACACCGTCCGTGCCGTGGCCGGCGCGCTGCCCCCGATCGGGGACGAGGGGGAAACGGACCCGGACGTCGCGGGCGCCGCGCTGTGGGACGCCTGCAGGCGGTGGTCCCGTACGGGCCTGGACGGCCTGGCCGAACGCATCACGCCGCGGGCCCGATGGGAGGACCTCGTGCTGCCCGCCACCCACATGGACGTCCTGAAGCAGATCGTCGCGCACGTACGCCACCGGCACACCGTCATCTCGGACTGGGGGTTCGGCGCCCGCACCGGCCGGGGCCTCGGCGCCGCCGCCCTGTTCGCCGGGCCGAGCGGCACCGGCAAGACTCTCGCCGCGGAGGTCGTGGCCGGCGCCCTGCGCCTGGACCTGTACCGCGTCGACCTGAGCCAGGTGGTGAGCAAGTACATCGGCGAGACCGAGAAGAACCTGCGCCGTGTCTTCGACGCCGCCGAGGCGGGCGGCGCGGTGCTGCTGTTCGACGAGGCCGACGCGCTGTTCGGCAGACGCAGCGAGGTCAAGGACAGCCACGACCGGTACGCCAACATCGAGGTTGGCTACCTGCTGCAACGCGTCGAGGCGTACCGGGGGGTCGCGATCCTCACCACCAACCTCAAGGACACCCTTGATCCGGCGTTCCTGCGCCGGCTGCGGTTCGTCGTCCAGTTCCCGTTCCCCGACGCCGAGGCGCGGACACGGATCTGGCGGCGGTCCTTCCCCGAGGCGGCACCCACCGAGGGGCTGGACCTACCTGCCCTGGCCCGCCTGTCCGTCTCGGGCGGGACGATCCGCAATATCGCGCTGTCCGCCGCCTTCCTCGCCGCCGACGAGGGCGAGCCGGTGCGGATGGCCCATCTGCTCGCCGCCACGCGGACCGAGTACACCAAGCTCGAACGCCCCCTGACCGGAACGGAGGTGGCCGGATGGACGAGCTGACCATCCAGATCCCCGCACTCGTGGTGGAGCTGGACCCTGCCGAGGCTGAAGCGGTGGCGGCAGGCCGGCTCGACGCCCTCCGCGGGGCCGTCGTGTCGGCCCTGCGCGATCACCCCGCCGTCGCCCGGTTCCTCCCGCCCCTGGCGGGGCCCGTCGCGTCCCGGACGGGCCGGTCACTCTGATGCCCTCCCTCACTACCTTCGGCAAGCGGCCGGTGATCGTCCGCTCCGGAGGGCGCACCCGTACCGGGGGCTCCCCTCGGAAGATCTTTCCCAGAGGCTCACAGGCCGGCGGCCCTCGCCACGGTGTGGGGAGCGTGAAGATCGATGTGAAGCGTGGCGGAGGACCGCCCGCGTCATTCCGGTCCCCGTCGTTCCAGTCACTGCGGCCGGTCCAGCCGATCGGCCGCGGCCTGGCTTCGACGCCGCAGGCGGGCGGCCCTCAGGCCCGCCCCTTCCCCGCTGGTGTCGGGGCCCTCGCCAGGAACGCGATCGCGGCGAACACACGGTGGAACGTGACCGGGCTGGCGCCGCCGGCCGATGGCAGGCGGTGGGCGAGCGGATCGTCGACCGGCACCGGCCTGTTCGAGGCTCGGCGGCTCGCCGCGTTCCAGGCGGGGATCATCGACGAGGACGGCCGGCCGACGGTCACCACAAACGAGTCCGGCGAGCCGGTGCGGAGCTGGCCGCACGACGACACCGGTTACGCCATCACGAAGAAGGACCTAGATGTCATCGGCCTGACCGAGGGCCAGGTGGATCTGTGGCGGCGGTTCAAAGCCCCGCTCGGGATGACCGAGAAGGACTACGAGGAGTTCACCAGCACGCTGAAGGACGCTCTGGCCAAGGACGGCCTGGAGGTGGGGGAAGTGGACATCCGCCTCCAGGGCTCCTCGGCGCACTTCTTCTCCGGACGGCACAAGAACTTCCCGACCAGGGAGACCCTCTCCGGCCCGCCCGAGGCGAAGGCCAGATTGGAGTCCTGGGTGGGTGAAAGGCCACCGTCGGAGTGGCCGGCCCGCATCCCGTTCGACGGGAAGTACAAGATCACCGGTAACCCGGAGGACCTCAGCGACTACGACGTCCAGCTCAGCTCCGGCGCCATGATCGGCAGAGCCAAGGAGAGATGGGACAAGACTTCCGGCCAGACGCGCGGGCACAAGGAATTCATCAACCCCAAATACAACTTCGCGGACAAGAGAACCGTCAGCGAGGAGTTCGGGGCGCTCACGCGCTGGGCGGAGACGTGGCGGGAGAGGATCGGCCGGGAGGTGAGCGTGGCACTGTTCACGGGGACCGGGCCTCCCGACACCTCAGGTGTGGGCACGGGCATCAGCACGCACTTCCGGCCGAGCGACTGGATCATCAAGAAGGCGGGAGAGGATCGGGATGCGTGAGCAGCTCGGAATCAGGATGCGCGGCAGGCTCGGTGACGGGCTGGCGGCCTTTCGCGAGCGGCTGAGCCTGTCGGCGCGGGGCCGCCTCGGCGACGACTGGGACGAGGAGTTCGGGCGCCGGGAGCTACGCCCTCCTGAGCAGGGGCTCGCGACGCTAACCCTGTGGCGCCACGACGACGAGGAATGGGTGATCGTGCTCGCCCACGACGGCGACCCGCTGCCTCAGGAGCAGGCGGACGAGCTGCGGCGCCGCATCCTGGACGCCGCCGCCCAGGCCGGCGTGACCGTCACCGCCCAGTCGCCGCCGGACGCCGGGCATTCGGGGTGGTGACGACCCGCCGGCGGTGACGTGACGGTGACGCCGGAGTGACGGGGCTGGTCCACCATCCCCGTATGGCGATGAACGACGGCGGCGCACGCACATGACCGGTGGCGCCGGTTCTGTCCGCACCTCGCGCGGCGCGCTGGTCGGGGTGGACCAGGGTGATCCACTCGGCCGCCTGGTGGTCTTCCAGTACAACCCGGACGAGATGACCCGCCGGCTGCGCGCCCGCGCGGTCGAGGGCGACGGCGGCTACGGCGGCGCCCGAGACGAGGCCCTCCGGCTCACCGGGGCGCCCATAGAGACCATCTCGCTCGGCGTCGAGCTCGACGCGGCCGACGCGACCGGGCCGGAGCAGCTGACGGGGCCGGCGGCCGGCGTCTACCCCCAGCTGTCCGCGCTCGAGCTGCTCCTGTATCCGAAGAGCTCGTCAGTCGTCTCCGGCAGCGCGCTGGCGCTGCTCGGCATGGTCGAGATGGTGCCGCCCCAGGCCCCGCTCACCCTGCTTGTATGGGGATCCCGGCGGGTGCTGCCGGTCCGGCTGACCTCCTTCTCCGTCACCGAGCAGGCCTACGACGCCGGGCTCGATCCGCTCCGCGCCCGGGTGGAGCTGGAGCTTCGGGTGCTGTCCTACAGCGACCTGCCGCCCACCAGCCTCGGGCACCATCTCTTCCTCGCCCACCAGGTGGGCAAGGAGGCTCTGGCCCGGCTGGGAGGCGCGGCGGGGGCGGCACGCTCCGGGCTCGGCCTCGCCGGGACCGCACTGGCGGGGGGGCCGTGGTGACCGACCCCGCACGCAGGTACGCCGGCGCCGAGGTAGCCACGGTGACCATGCCGGACGGCGCGGGCGGCGTACGGGAGGTCCGTTACCTGCGGCGCAGGTTCCTCCCCGCACCGGACGACCTCCAGACCCTCGCCGAGCACACGGTCACCCGCGGCGACCGGCCCGACCTGGTCACCGCCGCCTATCTCGGCGATCCCACGCAGTTCTGGCGGGTGTGCGACGCGAACCTGGTCGTCCATCCCGGCGAGCTGACCGCCGACGACCGGATCGGAAGCCGGATCCGCATCCCGATCCCCCGGCCGTGAGGGAGCGAGAGTGAATCCGCAGAGCACGAACCTCACCGTGCTCCTCGGCGCCGGCGTCCCCGTACCGGCGCCGCCGCGGCTCGTGGAGAGCATCCAGCGGGTCCAGGTGACCATGTCCGAGTCCACCAGGTCGGCATTCCAGCTCGTCCTCACCGACGGCCGCTCCGGCCCCGGCGGCCTCACCGACTTCCCCCTGCTGACGGAGGGGTCACTGCGGCCGTTCAACCGCGTGGTCCTGATCGTCACATTCCGCGGCGTGCCGGCGGTCCTCATGGACGGCGTGATCACCCACCAGGAGCTGACGCCCGGATCCGCGCCGGGCTCGGCCACCATCACCGTCACCGGTGAGGACGTCAGCGTGATGATGGACCTCGAAGAGCGGTCGGCCGCCTTCCCCGCGCAGGACGAGGCGGCCATCGCCACCCGGATCATCCTCGGGTACGCCCGCTACGGCCTCGTCCCGATGGTCGTCCCGCCGCCCGTGACCGACGTACCGCTGCCGATCGAACGCATACCGGTGCAGGACGACACCGACCTCGGCCATCTCACGGCCATGGCCAGGCGCTTCGGATACGTGTTCTTCGTCGTTCCGGGGCCGGCGCCCCTGTCCAACGTCGCCTACTGGGGGCCGCCGATGCGCAGCGGAGTGCCCGCCGCGGCGCTGTCGGCCGGCCCGGGGCCGGAGCGCAACGTCGAGGACCTCACCTTCCGGCACGACGCGCTGGCCCCCTTCCAGGTCTCCGGCCAAGTCCAGGACCGGCTCACCGACGCCGTGGTCCCGGTCCGTAGCGTGCCCGATGTCCGGCCGCCGCTGGCCGCCGCCCCCGACGGCTCGCCCGCCTCGCCGTACGTCCGGAAAGTCCTGTACCGGGGCACCGGGGTGAGCGCGGCGCAGGCACTCGCGAAGGCGCGGGGCGCCGCCGAGTCCTCCCGGGACTCGCTCGTCGTCACCGGAAGCGTCGACACCCTGCGGTACGGCGGGGTCCTCAGGGCCCGGGGCCTCATCGGCCTGCGCGGCGCGGGCTGGCAGCACGACGGCCTCTACCACGTCAAGCAGGTCACCCACACGCTCACCCGCGGCGGGTACACGCAGGACTTCACCCTGACCCGCGAGGGCGTCGGCTCCACCACCTCGGTGGTGCGGCCGTGAACACGGCGGAGCGCTCCGGGCGCCAGCCGGCGGGCGGGGGCACGAACACGGAGCACGACGATGCGAGCGAGGAGGCACCGTGCCGTTCTTCGGCAAGTACCGCGGCAAGGTGACCGGCGACACCGACCCGATGCAGCAGGCGCGGCTGGAGGTGACCTGCCCGGCCGTCCTCGGTGACATCCGCGTCTGGGCGATGCCCAGCGTCCCGTACGCCGGGCCGGGCGTCGGCCTGTTCGCCGTCCCGCCCGTGGGGGCCGACGTGTGGGTCGAGTTCGAGGGCGGCGACCCCGACCACCCGATCTGGAGCGGCTGCTTCTGGGCGAAGGGCCAGGTGCCTGCCGTACCGGCGGTCCCGGCCACGAAGATGCTCAAGACCGGCGGTGTGACGCTGACCATCAGCGACGTGCCCGGATCGGGAGGGGTGACCCTGGAGGTCGCGCCGCCGCTGGTGCCCGCGCCGCTGACCGTCAAGCTGTCGGCGGCCGGGATCGAGCTGTCCAACGGCAACGCCAGCGTCGTGCTCAGCGCGGTGTCGGTGTCGCTGAACAAGGGCGCGCTGGAGGTGCTGTGATGCCGGGACACCTGCTCCACCTCGGTGCGGCGGTGAGCTGCGCGCACGGCGGCCAGGCCCTGCCCACCCGGCCGGAGCCGCGGGTCCTGGTGGGTGGGCAGCCGGTGACGACCGCCGCCGCCCCCTACAGCGTCATCGGCTGCTCCTTCACGCCGCCCCAGGGCAACGGGCCCTGTGTCACCGGGCAGTGGCCGGTGAGCGCCGTACGGGTGCGGGCGGGCGGGGCCTTCGTGCTGCTGTCCGACAGCCGGGGGCAGTGCGTCCCGACCGGCACCCCGCTGACGGTCCTCGCCACCCAGGTCCGGGTGAAGGGAACCTGACCGTGCACATCGACTTCCCGTTCCGGATCGACGCCCACGGCCGGACCACCGAGGCGGACGACGACGAGTACGCCCGCGCTCTGATCGAGCAGGTCCTGTTCACCGCCCCCGGCGAGCGGGTCAACCGGCCCACGTTCGGCAGCGGGATCCACCAGCTGGTGTTCGAGCCTGCCGGGAGCGAGCTGGCCGACGCGACCCGGCTCCTGGTGCACGCCGCGCTGCAGCAGTGGCTGCCGGGGACGGTCGAGGTGCAGGACGTCGAGGTCGCCGTGCGGGACTCCACGCTCACCGTGGCCGTGCGCTACCTCACCCGGCGCGCGGCGCGGCCGGTCACCTCCGTCTTCACCCGGGCGATCTGAGGGGTTGCCGGCGATGACGGAGCTCCCCTACGACCGCAGGCTTCGCCTCCAGGCCGTCCAGGACGGCAACAGGCTCGCGGCCGGTCACGGCACCGGGATCAACGGCATCGAGTCCATCGAGGTGGACGGCGGCCATCCCGGCGTGCCCCCGCACCGGACCCTGCTGGTGCACTGCCTGCTCCCCGTGCCGTCCGGGCTCGACGCCAGGGCCGTGCGGATCACCGGCGGCGTGCGCGTGGACCCGGCGCTCAACCCGGTGCGCGTCGAGTGGGCGATGCCGGCCACCCGGCTGGCGGCCGCGCCGGACGGGGTCTCGGCGGCCGACGCGGCCGCGTTCGGGTCGCTGCCCGATCCGGAGCGGGTGCTCGTGGTGCGGACCTCCTCGCCGGGCGACTTCTCCACCTACCGGTTCGCCGTCACCGGTCCGGCCCTCGGCTTCGACCCACGGCTCGCGGAGGTGCCGTTCAGCTTCACGGTGGACTGCCCGACCGAGTTCGACCCCCGGCCGCCGCTCGCCGCGCCGGTCGTCCCGCCCTCCGTGCCGCAGGCCGACTACCTCAGCCGGGACTACGAGAGCCTGCGGGGCCTGCTGCTCGACCGGCTCTCCCTGCTGCTGCCCGGGTGGACCGACCGTGACCCCGCCGACCTCGGGGTGACGCTCGTCGAGCTGTTCGCCTACCTGGGAGATCAGCTCGCCTACGCCCAGGACGCGGTCGGCACCGAGGCCTACCTGGGAACCGCGCGCCGCCGCGTATCGATACGCCGCCACGCCCGGCTGCTCGACTACCCCATGCACGAGGGCGCCGCGGCCAGGACGTGGCTCGTCCTCGGCGCGGGCGCCGCGGCCGACGGACGCGTGCTCGAAACGGGCACGGAGGTCGTCACCGCCGGCGAAGGCGGCGCCGTCTTCCACACGCTGCATCCCGTGACGCTCGCCTCCGCCCGCGACGCCGTCGAGTTCCACACCTGGAGCGAGGAGCGGCTGACGCTGCCGGCCGGGGCGACCGGGGCGACGCTGGTCAGCCCCGGCGGGGCGCTCCGGTTGCGGGCCGGCGACGTCCTGGTGCTGGAGGAGGTGCGCGGCGCCGACGGCCGTACGGAGAGCGCGGATCCGTCACGACGCCTGGCGGTGCGGCTGATCGCCGACCCGGTGCCCGCGCATGATCCGGTGACCGGCACCGACGTGATCGAGGTGGCCTGGCACCAGGAGGACGCCTTGCCGTTCCCGCTGCGCCTGTGGCGGTTCCCCGTGCGGCCGGGGCCCGGCGCCGGGGGGATGGAGACGTCCGCCGTCGTCCGGGGGAACGTCGTCCTCGCCGAGCACGGGGCCCTGGTCGGCCCCGAGCCTCTGGAGCCGGCGCAGGTCCCCGTACGGGGCCGCCATCGGCCCCGGCTCCGCCGGGCCGGGCTGACCCACGCGGTGCCCTACGACCACCGGAGAGCACTCACCCGTCCGGCCTCGGCCGGACTCGCCGTACCGCCCTCCGAAGCGGTCCCCGCGCTGGTTGAGGTGCACGACGGAGCCACCGCCTGGACGGTGGCGCCGGACCTGCTGGACGGCGACCGCTTCGCGGCACGGTGCGCGGTGGAGACCGAGGACGACGGCCGGGCGTACCTGCGCTTCGGAGACGGCATCTGCGGACACCCGCCCACGCCGGGAGCGATCTTCCTGGCCACCTACCGTGTCGGAGGCGGCAGGGCCGGCAACGTCGGCCGGGAGGCGCTCACCCGGCTGGCGCGGCCGATCCCCGGCGTCACCGTACGCAACCCGATGCCCGCCGAGGGCGGAATCGATCCCGAGCCGGTCGAACAGGTGCGGCAGTGGGCGCCACAGGCCTTCCGGGTGGCACGGCGTGCCGTCACCGACGCCGACTATGCCGAGGTCGCCGCCCGTCACCCGCAGGTGAGGCAGGCGAGCGCGTCCCGGCGCTGGACGGGATCCTGGTACACCGAGTCGGTCGTCGTGGACCGCCGGGCGGGCCTGCCCGCCGACCAGGCCTTCCGCGGCGACGTGGCACTCCACCTGGAGCCGTACCGGATGGCCGGCGAGGACGTGCGGGTGACGGCGCTCGTCCCCGTGTCGCTGGACATCGTGCTCACCGTGCGGGTCGCTCCGGGGCACCTGCCCGGCGAGGTCAAGCGAGCCCTGGTGGAGGTCTTCACCGCCGGGGACCGCGCCGACGGCACGCCTGGGTTCTTCCATCCTCTCGCGATGACCTTCGGCGAGCCGGTGTACCTCAGCCGGGTGGTGGCGGCGGCCATGGCCGTGCGGGGGGTGCTCTGGGTCGACGCCGACGACACGCCGCCGAAGCGCAACCGGTTCCAGCGGTGGGGGCGCCCGGCCGAGGGCGAGCGTGCGGCGGGCCGGATCGCGATCGGGCCGCATGAGGTGGCGCGCTGCCTCAGCGACCCGAGCCTGCCCGAGCACGGCCGGATCGACTTCCTGATGGAGGGAGGCTCGTGAGCGGCCACGAGGCGGTGAACGGCGGGACCGCCGGCACGGCAGCGGGTCTCGGTGGCGGCACCCGCGCCGAGGTCCTGGAACGCATGCTCGCCACGTTGGCGGACCGGCTGCCCGCTTTGACGGTACGCGGCACCGCCGACCCCGCCGTGGCGCTCCTCGACGCGTGGGCCACCGTCGCCGACGTCGTGAACTTCTACCAGGAGCGGATCGCCGGCGAGGGCTTCCTGCGCACCGCAACGGAGCGCAGGTCGGTGCTGGAGCTCGCCCGGGCCGTCGGCTACGAGCTGAGGCCGGGGGTCGCCGCCGCGGTGCATCTCTCCTTCACCGTGGAGGACGCTCCCGGGGCGCCCGGCCGGGTCGTCGTCCCGGCGGGGACCCAGGTCCAGAGCGTGCCCGGCCAGGGAGAGGTCCCGCGGACGTTCGAGACGGACCGGGAGATCGTCGCGGTCGCCGGGCGCAACTCGATGGAGCTGCGACTGTGGCGGGCGCAGCGGATCACCCCCGGCGGCACCTCTCTCCGCCTCGCGGGCGTCGAGACCGGCCTGCGCCCAGGGGACGGGCTGCTTGTCCGCTCCACAGCGGAGGGGGGGCCGTGGTGGTTCCGGGTGCTGCGCACGGTGCGGCCGGAGCCCGCGGACGCGACCGGCCGCCCTCCCACCACTGTGGTCGGCTGGGACGGCGGCCTCGGTGACCTCGGCATGGACGGCGACGCCGTCGAGGTGCACGCCTTCCGGCTGCGGGCCGCGATCTTCGGGCACAACGCCCCCGACTGGCGGATCATGACGAAGGACGTCCGGGAGCGGTACGCCGCGACCGGCGGGCCGGGGACGTTCGACGGCTCGCGCTTCGACGCGGACCTCTTCGACTCGGCCGGCTCGCCCGGTGATTGGCCGGGATTCGCCCTGCCGGACGGCACGGGCGACGGGCCGGTGATCGAGCTCGACGGCGCCCACCCGGCGATCCTCCCCGGCTCCTGGCTGCTGCTCCGCTCGCCCGGCACCTCCGACGGGCTCTACCGGGTCGAGGCCGCCGCCCCGTCCGCCGCCGCCGACTTCGGCATCACCGCCACCACCACCCGACTGCGACTGCGCGGCGACGGCCGCCTGTCCCGGTTCGGCCGCAGGACCACCGCGGTCCTCGCCCAGTCCGAGCGGCTCCCGCTGGCCGGCGAGCCGGTGACCGAGCCGGTGACCGGGCCCCGGCTCCTGCTGGACCGGCCGGTGGAGCTGGAGCCCGGATCGCTCGTCGTGGTGACCGGGACCGCCCTGGACGGCCTGCCGGTCGCCGAGCCGGCGCACGTCACGACCGCCCGCGAGGAGGACACGGGCGGCACACGAGTGACTCTCTCGGCGCCACTGCGCCAGCCCCTCGATCCGCCGTCCGTACGCCTCCTGGGCAACGTGGTGACCGCGACGGCCGGGCAGAGCGTCGAGGAGGTGCTCGGCAGCGGCGACGGGGCGGCGGCCCATCAGCGCTTCCCCCTGCCGCACGGGCACCTCACCCACACGGCTGCGCCGGTGCCCGGCGGAGCCCGCGACAGCCTGGAGGTGCGCGTCGACGGGGTCGCCTGGACGCCGGCCGCCTCGCTGTTCTCCCTCGGCCCGCACGACCGGTCGTACGTCGTGCGGATCGGCGACGACGACGTCGCGACGGTGATCTTCGGCGACGGTGAGCGCGGGGCCCGCCTGCCGTCCGGCCGGGAGAACGTCCGCGCCCGGTACCGGGCCGGCCCGGGAACGGAGGGCGACGTCCGGGCGGGCGCCGTCTCCCTGCTCATGACGCGGCCGCTGGGAGTGAGGGACGTCGGCAACCCCCTGCCGGCGTCGGGCGGGGCGGAGCCGGAGCGCATCGAGGACGCCCGTTTGAACGCGCCGCTGGCGGTGCGCACCCTCGGCCGGGTGGTCTCCCTCACCGACCATGAGGACTTCGCGCGTACCTTCGCCGGAATCGCCAAGGCGAGGGCGGTCGTCCTCCGGGCCGGAGGCGCTCCCTTCGTCCACGTGACCGTGGCGGGGCCCGGCGGCGGCGAGGTGCCGGAGCTCACCCTCGCCACTTTGAGAGGCGCCTTCGACGCGGCGGGCCGCCCGGCCGGACGGCTGGACCTGGCCTGCCACCGCCGGATGTCCTTCGCGGTCGGCGTGGCGGTGCTGGTGGAGCCCGATGGGCAGCGCGACGTCGTCTTCCGCTCGGTCGCCGACGCGGTGCGCGCGACGTACTCCTTCGAGCGGCGCGACCTCGCCCAGCCGGTGACGGCGGCCGAGGTGATCACCGTGGTGCAGCGGGTCCCCGGGGTGGCGGCGGCCGTTCTCACCGCGCTGCACCTGAGCGGCGCCGGCCCCTTCGACACGGCGAGGTTCGACGCCGCGAGGTTCGACGCGGCCGAGGTGGCGGATGTCCTGCCCGCCCGCCGTGCCGGCTTCGTGAGCGCCCCCGGCACCCCGGGCCGGTCCACGGCCCCCGCCGAGCTCCTGCTGGTCGATCCCGCGCAGATCACGCTGACGGAGATGACGCCATGACGTCCGCCCGCCCGCTGTACGACCTGCTGCCCGCGGCGCACCGCGCCCGCGACGCCCTGCTCGGTCACCCGCTCCGCTCCCTGCTGGAGGTGGTCGAGGAGGAGGTGCTCCGCCTGCGGGAGGACGTCGACGGGCTGTACGACGACTGGTTCATCGAGACCTGCGCGGAACGGGTCGTGCCCTACATCGGCGATCTGCTGGGGGTGGAGACCGCCTCCCCGCCGCTGGACGGCGGCCTCTCCCGCCGGGCGTTCGTGGCCAACACCATCCGCCATCGGCGGCGTAAGGGCACACCGGCCGGGCTGGAGACGCTGGCCCGGGACGTCACCGGCTGGCCGGCCCACGTCGTCGAGTACTTCCAGCTGCTCGTCACCACCCAGCACCTCCAGCACCCGCGGCCCGGCAACCTCCGCTCCCCCGACCTGCGCGACATCGGACGGCTCGACCTGCTGGGCACGGCCTTCGACCCGATCGCCCGCACGGTGGACGTCCGGCACGCCGACCGGGGGCGCGGGCGTCACAACATCCCCAGCGTCGGGCTGCACCTGTGGCCGCTCAGCGCCTACCCGTACACGGGGGCCGACGCGCGGGCCGTGGACGCCGCGCAGGGCCGCTGGACCTTCGACCCGGCCGGCCGGTCCCTGCCCCTGTTCACGCGGCCGAGAACCGGCGACGGCCCCGGCCCCTCCGGTGTGCCCGCCCAGCTGCGCCGCCTGGCGCTCCACAAGGAGCTGACGGCGCTGCGCGACCGGGGCGAGGAGCCGGTTATGCTCGCCGAGCCCGGCCCGGTCTTCCGGATCACGCCGGACGGCCACGAGAAGCCGGTCGGACCCGCGCGGCTGATCTGCGCGGACCTGACCGAGTGGACCCGCCCGCCCGCCGGTGGAGACGAGCCCTGGGTCGCGGTCGATCCGGTGCTCGGCAGGTTCACCCTGCCGCCGGGAATGGAGCCGGAACGGGTCCGGGTGGACTTCTCCCACGGCTTCCCCGGCGACATCGGAGCCGGGCCGCACGATCGGCGGGCGACGCTCGCCGCGGCCGTCGCGGCCGGCGGCACCCCGTGGCCCGCCCGGGCCGACTGGCAGATGGGGGTGAGCCGCGACGGCGCCGCGGTCGGCGGCCGGGTCGCCGGCACGATCGGCGAGGCGGTCCGTGCCTGGAACGCCCGACAGGACCCGAGCCCCGGGCAGGTCGGCGTGATCGCCGTGCTGGACAGCGCCACCTACCACGAGGACCTCACGGGGGACGGCGGCGTCGTGATCCCCCCGGGCAACCGGCTGCTGCTGGTCGCCGCCGTCCTGCCGGCCGTCCCCGCCTCGCAGCCCGCGGACGGCCCGTCCCCGGGGCCGCTCGTGGCCGCCGGCCCGCGTCCTCATCTCGTCGGCTCCATCGACGTGACCGCGCCCGGCGGCCATGCCGGGGACCCGGGCGAACTGGTCCTGAACGGCCTGTCGATCGAGGGGAACGTCACCGTGGCCGCGGGGGACCTGGACGGCCTGACCGTCTCCGACTGCACCCTCTCCCCCGGCCGGGCGGCGCCCCCGGGGTACGGCGGATTCGTGCGGGCCGACGGCAATCCCCGGCTGACGATCCGGCTGACGCGGTCGATCTGCGCCGGGATGCGGACGTCCGGCGTGCCGCGTGTGAGCCTCGCCGACAGCATCGTGCACGCCGGGGCCGACGTCGCCGCGCTCGCGGTCGACGCCGTCTCGGCCGACGTCGAGGCCGACGGCTGCACGGTGCTCGGGCGCACCCGGGCCCGGAGCCTCGTGGTGAGCGACACGATCCTGCGCGGGCGCGCCGAAGTCACCCACCGTCAGCTCGGCTACCTGCGGTTCAGCTACGCCCCGCTCGACTCTGCCGTCCCCAGGCGCTACCGATGCCAGCCCGCCGACGCCGCGACGGCGAGCCGGGTGGCTCCGCGCTTCACGTCCACCGGCCCGGACGATCCCGGCTTCTGCCTGCTCTCGGCGGACTGCCCGGGCGAGATCTCCACGGGGGCGGAGGGCGCGGGCGAGATGGGCGCGTTCCGCTTCCTGCGGCGGCCCTGGCGAATGGCCGGCCTCGCCGCCCAACTCGACCGATATCTGCGTTTTGGACTGGAGGCGGGTGTCTTCCTTGCCGACTGACGCTTCTGTGGAAGGACTTCGATGAAGGGCGACTTCACCCGGCGGACGTTCCGCAGTGAGAACCACTACCGGGGAGTGCTGCTCCAGCAGGGCCGGGTGGCGCTCGACGCCGACTGGAACGAGCAGGTCGACATCCAGTCGCACCACGACGAGGTCACGGCGCGGGACGTCATCGGCGCGGGCGGCGGCCCCCGGGGCGGCGCCGGATTCGCGATCACCGACGCCGCCGGGGGCGTGCCCCGGGCCTGCCCCGCGGAGGATCTCCGGCTGTCCGCCGGCCGCTACTACGTCGGGGGCGTGCTGTGCGAGAACGAGGAGCCGGTGCCGCTCGCCGCACAGCCGGACCTTCCCGGCGTGCGGCTGCCCGGCGTAGACGGCCGGTACGCCGCCTATCTGGACGTGTGGCGCGAGCACCTCACCGCCGTGGAGAGACCGGAGCTGCGGGAGGTCGCCCTGGGCGGCCCCGACACGGCCACCAGGAGCCGCACCGTCTGGCAGGTCCGGCTGGCCCCAGTAGCGGACGCAGTAGCGGACGCAGTATTGGACGCGGCGACCCCCGCCGATGTCGCGGCCTCCTTCCCGCCGGACGCGGGCCGGAGCACCGGGCGGCTCCGCGCCCGCGCGCAGGCGCCGGAGGCCGCGCCCACGCCCTGTCTCATTCCCCCCTCCGCGGGCTACCGCAGGCTGGAGAACCAGCTCTACCGGGTGGAGATCCGCGAAGAGCCCGGCGGCCCGGCGTACGTCTGGTCAAGGGACAACGGCACGGTGGTGGCCCGGCTCGTCGGCGCCGAGGGCGACACCCTCACCATCGACCGCCCCGGGAGGGACCGCCTGTCCGGCTTCGGGAAAGGCGACCTGGTCGAGGTGATCGACACGGCCGCCGGGCGGCGCGGCGAGTGCGGCGCCCTCGCCCGCCTGACCGGCGCCGACGAGGTCACGCTCACGGTCGCGTGGGTCGCCGGAGCGGCACCGGCCGGCCTGGCCGAGCCTCCGCTGTCCGGGCGATCCGATCCCACGCTGGTCCGTCGATGGGACTGCGCCGCCGCCGTCCCGGTCGGGGAGGGCTGGGCAGACCTCGAAGACGGGGTCCAGATCCAGTTCGAGGCCGCCGGCGCCCGCTATCGGAACGGCGACCACTGGCTGATCCCCGCCAGGACCGCCCTGGCGGGCACCGACCTCGACGCGGATCTAGCCGGGGACGTCGAGTGGCCCATGGACGACGGCCGGCCGGCGTTCCGCCCGCCGGAGGGGATCGAGCACCGGACGGCCCTCGTCGCGCTGCTCGACCGGGCCGGCGGGGCGTGGACCCTGGCGTCCGACTGCCGGGCCCTGTTCACGCCGCTTGCCGACACGCAGCCACCTCATGTGCCGGCCGCGGGTCTGCACGTGGAGGCCGTATGGCTACCGGCGCCGGGGGCGGAGCTGCGCAAAGACGCCGGCGTGAGGCTGGAGGACCTCCTGGGCGGGGTCGCCGTACGCCTCGACGGGACGCCGTCCCCCGGTCTCACCGGCAAGCCGGTGCTCACCCTCACCCTCGACCTGCCGCACCCGCTGTTCCCCGCCGAACGGAGGGACTGGGGCCTGGCGAAGGGCTCCACCACGGTGCTGGGCACCCGGCCGCTTGACCTCGCAGGCCTGGTCTCGGTGGAGGACAGGGACCTTGTCTGGCGGCCGGCGCAGGAGGCGCGCGCCGGGGTGGAGTCGGTGCTGAACGCCGCGCACGCGCTGACCGGCCGGGTGCGCTGCCGCCTCACCGTGAACGGCCGCGCGGTCATGGACGCGCAGGATCCGCGCCGCGTCCTCAACGGGCTGGCGCTGAGCAGGATCCGTGACGACGAGGGCGTCGACCTGGTCCTGCCGACCGTGGACGACGTCCGAGGCGCCGACTTCACGATGTGGTTCTGGGTGGCCGTCCCGGATCTCGACGGGAAGTTCGACGCCTCGGTCTTCGACCGGCACGTCTTCGTATGAGGCGGATCCTCGTACGGACGTGGACCGCATTTTCGACAGCGGCGTGAGCCGAGAAGGAGGCTGGGCATGGCCCTCGACGAGAACATCGGGAGAAAGCACCCCGGTGACCCCATCAAGTCCGACGACTGGAACCAGCTGGCCGAGGAGACGCGACGGCTCGACGCCCAGAAGCTCGACCTGGGAGGTGGGACGGTCTCCGGCCCGCTCACCGTCATGGGGACGCTCACGAGCCCGACCTTGGGCGTCCAGATATTGCACGGGGACGAGGACACCTGGACCTTCACGACGGACAAGCCGGACTACCAGGCGGCGCTCGCCCGGAATGTCACGTTCGCCAGCGCCACCTCGCTGCTGGTGGCCGGGCACTGCAGCGCCCAGACGACCCCGAAGAACGGGCTGCAGATGGTGCTGTCGGTCGACGGCGCGCAACTGCACCAGGTGAACGCGAACAGCGCGCTCTCCTGGGGCATGGCCACCTACTGGGGCGTCTCCCCGGGAGACGTTTCACAGCCGCTGGTGACCATGGGCGTCTGCACCGTGGCCGCGGGCGCCCACGACTTCAGGCTTCTCATCCGATCCACGACCGCCGGACAGCCGGTGCAGGTCAGAGGAGCGACGCTGTTCCTTCTCCAGGTGGGCGCGGGCTCCCCGACCTGACAGCGCCCGCCTCCGTCCAGCCAACCCCACCTCCACGGCAAGGGAAGACCGCTCAGCTGAAGCACGTCAAGCCATTTTCATCCCGACCAGCGGCCGTCTTCGAAGGCTTGTAGGACGAGGATGGCCTGCACGATCGGGGTGGCACGGTGCGGGCAGCACCTTCCACGATTTCAGGGTCGCGACGGCGCGTTCGCCGAGGGCCAGGATGCGCGCGTGTGCCCGGTTGACGTCCATACTGCGGACACCGCACCAGCTGGTGCTGCTCCCCGAACAGGCACGCCACCTACCGCTGCCCCACCACCCCTTGAGCTGCCCACCTGCCACGGCGTTCGCCCCCGGTCCCCGCGGCAGGCGCCCGCGAGCGTGCCCCGGAGGTTGTAGGTGCGCACCTCCGGGCCACCCTCATTCGCCTGTGTCACAGCGTCGAGGGTGATCCTTTCCTGCATGGCCCTAAGCACAGTCGAAGGACGCGGGCGTCCTGATCCTCGACATGGCGGGCGTCGTCTTCTGCGACTTCAGCGGGATCAGCGGGCTTATCACCTGGAGTCGCGCGCCCTCGTTGTAGCTGAGCAGGACGTGCGACCGTAATTGGCGCTATGTTTGATGGAAAAGCGTGGGCTCCGGCGGTTTAGCCGCCGGAGCCCTTGTGCCTGTGGTTCCTTCCGTAGGCCGTCAGGCCGGGACTTCTAGTTGAAACAACCGTCCCATTCGGGGCATGCATTGCAGCCGTTGCCGGCGACGCAGATGTCCCAGAGGACATCGTCCAAGTCCGAGCGGTTGTTGCAGGATCCGGCCCCACCCCATCCTGTGGCGGTGGTCGCGCTGGCCGCCGTGGCGCTTGTGGCGAGAGCGCCACCGGCAAGCGCGGTGCCGAGTGCGAGTCCGGCGATGACCTTCTTGAGCTTGGGCATTATGTATCCCCTCTAAAGGATCAATTGCCTGATTTGCAGGACATACCTGGTTGGTCAGGAAATGTCACTCGATGACCCTGAAGGGCCATCGACCCGCGACACCATAATTTCCGGCTCGAATGAGGAGTAAACGGCGATCTAGACTATTTGATGCCTGATTATCCACATAAGGGGCCATATATACCATTTATGTCGCATTTGTCCGGCAGTGTCCGATTCTTTGATCATCTTCCTAGCGGTACATCTGACGTCCGGGCATGAGCGGACCCGACGTCGACCAGGCCGCCACTCACTTGCGGCCCGCGAGCGGCGCGGGATCACATTCACCTCGACGACCGCGGGCAGCGGGTCGCGGCCATCGTGCGGTCGAGGTCGCGGATCAGGCGTTGCAGCTGCGGCCGAAGCCGAAAGCACCGAGGTCTAGTGCTGTGACCGGGAACGTTCACCGGGTTGGCGCACATGATCGTGGATGATGAGCGCAGCGCCTACGGCGCATCGGGGTGGTTGCGCCACCGTGCCGACCGGCCGCGACAGCGGGTCGACGAGGTCTTCCAGGAGGCCTCCGGGATGACGGCCCACCCGTTCTCATCCGCTGGGTAATCGCCGACCTCGAGCCGCACCACTTAGGCGAACTTCTCGCGGGACATCGTCGCGAACTCGGCGGCCGATGTGCTTGATCTGATCCGGATCCCCACGCCTGGGTTCGTCCGTGCCCACACGGCCCGGTCGTCGATCCTGTCGTGGACCTCGCAGTCCGGCGGGCACTTCGGGCTGCACACACCGCGGCCCACTCGAAGAACGCCAGCGACGGGTCCGGCACCCCGGACGCGACCGCCCTCCGGCCGCGGTGCCGGATCCGGCCCAGCTGGACCAAGGTCTTCACGCCGGCCGACGAGCCGTACCTTAGAGCCCGCCCAGCTCCCGGGCCTCGAAGGTTCCGTTCTTGCCGTTCTGCCCGGACAGGATCTGGGCGATCTAATCGTCTGTTTCGAAGGAATCCGCTAGCTCCACTACTCCTGTCGAGTCAGTAACTGTCGGGCCTTTGAACAAGCTAGGGTCAATAGTGATGGGACGCCCGAGGCTGTACGCGGCCGTCAAGTTCACCTCTGTGAGGGTCGCGCCGGTGAAGTCAACCCCGGTGAGGTTCGCGCCAGAGAGGTTCGCGCGATAAAGGGATGCTTCGGTGAGGTCAGCGTTGGTCAGATTCACGTTGACAAGGAGCGCATCGTAGAGAGCTGCACCCACGAGATTCGCATCAGTGAAATCCACGCCGGTGAGGTTCGCACCAGCGAGATCCGCGCCAGCGAGGTTCGCGCCGCGAAGATTGATCGGCCCCTGGTCATGTCGGGAGTTTCGCCGGGCGATCACGGTCACAGCAGCCTGCACATCGGTCCGTATCGGGGCGGTGCTCTCCCGCTCTCGTGAGTGCTCCCGCACGAAGGCGGCTAGCACTTCCATCACTGTGGCATGGTCACGGGCCGAGTCGCGGGCGATCCGCTCCAATGCGTAGATGCCGCCCAGGCGCACGTCCAGCTTGTCTGAACCGAGCTGCTCGATCGCCTTGGTGTACCGGTCGGTGACCTGTCCCTGTTCGCTGAGCTGGAAGGTACGCCGCGCGGTATCGGCATTGCGCGCGGTGTAGAACACCGCCACCAGCGCGATCAACCCCGTCGCGATCGTCAGCGCCCGGCCCCGCACCGCGTCCGATGCCGCGGCCAAGTCCTTGCCGGTCAGGCCGCTTACACCGTCGAAGTGGATCAGCACCCACGTGGCGCCAGGGCCGAGGACCCAGCCCAGCAGTATGGCGAGAACAAGCCCGAGCGCGATCAGGATGTTCCAAGGGAACCTCACGCCACCTACGATGACCGGCACAGGCCACCAGTGCTGCACTGCAGCCATTAGTGATGGTCGATTGTGACTCGGGCGCAGGCCCGGCTGCAGCCGTACCGTGGAGGCGGGTCCATCTCGGTGGGCCTGGACCGGCGGGTTGCCTGCGGCTTCGGCCGCCCCGCCGGTCCGGCGCGCGATTTCGGTGATCTTCAAAGCTGAGCCGGTCACCCGGCCGGTTACTGGATCGCGCTCGCCGCCTCCGCCGCCATGATCGTGCTCGCGTTCGTCATGCTGACCCCGCCTGGTACGGCGAAGGCCGCCCCCTATGGTGGGATGCGGCCCGGCGGCCTTGGATCAGAAGATGACGCTGTGCCTGCCGCCCCCCGAGATTGAGACGATCCCGACGCGGCCCGTCCGGATCCCGTTGGGAACGGTGCGGCGACAAGCTCCCCATCCCTGACCAGGTCACCGCGCGCATCGACACAGCCCGCACCGCACTGGCCGCCGCGGCCGGGGTCGGCGCCCCCTCACCGCCTGGGACCTGTACGTGAAGAGTGACCGCCCCGAGGCGACGTCCAGCCGAGATCTGGTGCCCGGCTGCGCAGACCTACCGCACGGGCAATCCGGTGACGGCGCGGCCGATGATGAGGCGCTGGATCTCGGAGGTGCCCTCGAAGATGGTGTAGATCTTGGCGTCGCGGTGGAAGCGCTCCACCGGGTGCTCCCGCGTGTACCCGGCGCCGCCGAGGATCTGGATGGCCTGCTCGCTCACCCACACGGCCGTCTCGCTCGCCACCAGCTTGCTCATCGAGCCCTCCGCCTGCTCGAACGGCCGGCCGTGCCGGGCCATCCAGGCGGCCCGCCACGTCATCAGGCGCGCGACGTCCACCCGGGTCGCCATCTCTGCGAGCAGGAATGCGATGGCCTGGTTCTCGCCGATCTTCCGGCCGAACTGCTCACGCTCGCGCGCGTAGTCCCGCGCGTATTCGTACGCCGCCCGGGCGATGCCGACGGCCATGGCCGCCACGACCGGCCGAGTCGTCTCGAAGGTTCGCATCGCCGACTGCTCACCGCTCCGCGCTCCGGCCCGCACCCGGGCGAGCCGCTCGTCGAGCTTCTCCTTGCCGCCGAGCAGGCAGCGGCCCGGGACCCGGACGCCGTCGAGGATCACCTCCGCGGTGTGCGAGGCGCGGATGCCGTGCTTGCGGAACTTCTGCCCCTGGGAGAGCCCAGGCGTACCGGGCGGGATGACGAACGACGCCTGGCCCCGCGTGCCCAAGGAGGGGTCGACGGACGCGACGACGACGTGGACGTTGGCGATGCCGCCGTTGGTGACCCAGGTCTTCACGCCGTCGAGGAGCCAGTCGCCGCTTCCCTCGTCGTACGTGGCGCGCGTCCTGATGGCGCCGATGTCGCTGCCGGCGTCCGGCTCGGAGGCGCAGAAGGCGCCGAGCTTCACGTCGCCGGGGCCGCCGAACATCTGCGGCAGCCACTCCCCCATCTGCTCCGGCGTGCCGTTCGCCGCCAGCGCGGCGGCCGCCAGGCCGGTGCCGGCGATCGACAGGCCGATGCCGGCGTCCCCCCAGAACAGCTCCTCGAACGCCACGGGGAGGCCGAGCCCCGACTCGTCGAACCACTGCGAGGCGAAGAAGTCCAGCGAGTAGAGCCCGATCTTGGCGGCCTCCTGGATCACCGGCCAGGGGGTCTCCTCGCGCTCGTCCCACTCCGCCCCCGCCGGCCGGACGACGTTCCTCGCGAACTCGCGCACCCAGTCCCGCACCTCGCGGACGTCGTCGCTCAACTCGGGGCAGAAGCTCATGGGGGACGCCTCCTCTCTGGTGTTACCAACGGTAACATGCGTCACGCCGGCTTCTCGTCAGAGGGACCTGGACGCGTACTTGGAGACGGTGACCATGGGGGACCGCTCCGCCACGGCGACGTCCCGCACCATCGGCAGGTGGCCGGACACCCCGCGGCGGAACTGGGTGAGCGACACCGACGGCGCGCGGAGGGGTACCACCAGGTCCTGGCGTTCCAGCCGCGACCAGGCCGTGTACATGATCTGCCCCGCCATGACGCCGAGCGCCTCGGTGGACTGGTGGGAGTGCACCCGGCGGCCGAGGTCCACCTGCGCGAGCGCGTCCAGCCCGACGAGGTCGAGCAGGTCGATCAGCAGGCCCAGCTCGACGCCGTACCCGGTGACGAACGGCACCCGCTCCAGGACGGCGCGCCGGCCCGCGTACTCCCCCGCGAGGGGCTGCACGAACCCGGCGAGCAGCGGCCAGTGCATGTTGAGCAGCGGCCGCGCGACGAGCTCGGTCACCCGCCCGCCGCCGCCCTGGACGTCGGACAGCGGCCGGTCGTAGCAGCCCTTGACGTACGCGACGGAGGGGTCGGCGAGGAGCGGCCCCAGCAGGCCGGTGACGAAGGAGGTGCGGAACTCCCGCAGGTCGGCGTCGACGAAGACCAGCAGGTCGCCCGTGGTGACCGCGAGGGACTTCCACAGCGCCTCGCCCTTGCCGTCGAGCGGATCCAGGTCGCACAGGATCTCGTCCTGCGCGAAGACCTTCGCCCCGGCCTGTACGGCCCGCGCCGCCGTGTCGTCCGTGGACCGGGAGTCGATGACGACGAGCTCGTCCACCAGGGGCACCGTCTCGACCAGGTCGCGCCGGATCGCCGAGACGATCTCCCCCACGGTCTCGGCCTCGTCACGCGCGGGCAGCACCACGCTGATCCTCGTGGCGCCCTTGGCCGCCATCAAGGAGCCGATCGGCCAGTCGGCGGAGGATGTGGTGCGGCTGCGCAGCCAGGTCTCAACCTCAGGCAGCACGCACGATCCTCTCCCCAAGCCCGGAGTCCACATCCATCACCTTATGGTGTCGCGCGAAGAGCGGTCCTACCGGCCGTGACGGGCGGGGAGAGGCAGTACGGCTCAGCCCTGGGCCGCGTGGCGCTCAAGGAAGGTGTAGACGTCGGCCTCGTCGACGCCGGGGAACGAGCCGGGCGGCAGGGCCGCGAGCACGTGCGAGTTGGCCCGGGCGGACGGCCAGGCGTATCCCTCCCAGCGCTGGGCCAGCTCGGCCGGCGGCCGCCGGCAGCATTCGCCGTTCGGGCAGTTGGACCTGGTCCGGTTGGTCGTCTCGCGCCCGCGGAACCACCGCGACTCCCGGTACGGGACGCCGAGGGTGATCGCGAAGTCCTTCTCCTGCGACGGGTCGACATGGGCGACGCAGAAATACGTGCCGGTCGGCGAGTCCGAGTACTGGTAGTACACCGAGAACCGGTCGGGCGACTGGAAGACCTGGCGGCCCGACCACTGCCGGCACATCCGCTGCCCCTCGATCGCCCCCTGCTCGTCGGCGGGGAAGACGATCCCGTCGTTCTCGTACGCCTTGTAGATCGTCCCGCCCGAGTTGTTGCGGACGAAGTGGCAGACCAGGTCGAGGTGCCGGGTGGCCAGGTTGGTGAACCGGTGCGCGGCCATCTCGTAGGACACGGCGAACACGTCGCGCAGGTCCTCGACCGACAGCGCCTTGTCCTGCTTGGCCTCCCGCAGGTACGGCACGGCCGTGGCCTCCGGCACCAGGACGGCCGCGGCGAAGTAGTTGGCCTCCACGCGCTGCCGCAGGAAGTCGGCGAAGTCGCGCGGCTTCGGGTGCTGGAGCGCGAAGTTCCCGAGCGTCTGGAGCAGCACGGTGCGCGGGGTGTGCATGCCGAGCTGCTCGCGCTTGAGGTAGATGCGCCGGTTGCGCAGGTCGGTGACGGACCGGGCCGAGCGCGGCAGGTCGGGAGCGGTGTGCACGGTGAAGCCGAAGTGCGACACCAGCGCCTGCACGGTGCTCTCCGACAACGCGCCCGCCCGGTACCCCACGGCGGTCAGCGCCTCGGCCGCGGCCTTCTCGATGTCCTCGAAGTAGTTGCCCAGCTCCCGCTGCTTGCGGCGGAGCTCGGCGTTGGCCGCCCGCGCCTCCTCGGGGGTCGCCGTGCCCTTCGCCTGCCTGGCCTTGAGCTCCTCGAACAGGCCCAGGATGTGCTCCAGCACGTCGTTGGGGACCCGCGCCGAGACCTTCAGCCTGCTCAGCCCGAGGCTCGTGTAGAGCGGGTCGCGCTGGGCCTCCTCCAGGGCGATCTCCAGCTGGGCCCGCCGGTTCGGCGCCTGCCTGCGCAGCAGTTCCTCGACGGGCACACCCAGCGCCGCCGCCAGCGACTTCAGCAGCGACAGCTTCGGCTCCCGCTTGCCGTTCTCCAGCAGGGAGAGCTGGCTGGGCGCCCGCCCGACCCGGTCGCCGAGCTCGGACAGGGTGAGACCGCGCTGCCTGCGCAGGTGCTTCAGCCGCTGGCCGAAGGCGAGCAGATCGAGCTCCTGCGTCAAAGACAGCGGTTCTTCGCCAAGGACGGAGGTCATACGTCGATCCTAGGCGCAAAATCGGTGCTTCTTCCACCCTCGCCAGCCCACGTCATACGGATTGGTCTAGTCCATTACGGAAACTTGACACTTCTTCTACGTGAATTACTGGCTGGTATTCGCTCTAGCGAAAAATGTGCACTTCTTGCGCACGCCGCCTGCTTGCCGGATCTCTTGATATCGACACAAACTCGAAGCAAGCCCCAGGTGACGACAGTGCGCAACGAGGGAGTGACCCGATATGTCGGACCGCCTCACCACAGCAGCCGAACGACTGCGGCAGGAGTGGAACAGCGACCCCCGGTGGAGGGACGTCGAGCGGACCTACACCGCCGAGGACGTGATCCGGCTGCGAGGGTCGGTGCAGGAGGAGCACACGCTCGCCCGGCTGGGCGCCGACCGGCTGTGGAAGCTGCTCACGGCCGGCGACACCGCTGGCGACACCGCTGGCGACACCGCTGGGGACGCCACCGGGGACTACGTCCACGCGCTCGGGGCGCTGACCGGAAACCAGGCGGTCCAGCAGGTGAAGGCCGGGCTCAAGGCCATCTACCTGTCCGGGTGGCAGGTCGCCGCGGACGCCAACCTGGGCGGCGAGACCTACCCCGACCAGAGCCTGTATCCGGCCAACTCGGTGCCCGCCGTCGTCCGCCGGATCAACAACGCGCTGCTGCGCGCCGACCAGATCACCTGGTCGGAGGGCGACGAGGACGCCCCGTACTGGCTGGCGCCGATCGTGGCCGACGCCGAGGCCGGCTTCGGCGGCGTGCTCAACGCGTTCGAGCTGATGAAGGGCATGATCGCCGCAGGTGCGGCGGGAGTGCACTGGGAGGACCAGCTCGCCTCGGAGAAGAAGTGCGGCCACCTCGGCGGCAAGGTGCTGATCCCGACCGGTCAGCACATCAAGACCCTGAACGCGGCCCGGCTGGCGGCCGACGTCGCGGGGGTGCCCACTGTGATCATCGCGCGGACCGACGCCCAGGCCGCGACACTTCTGACCAGCGACGTGGACCCGCGCGACCGCGCCTTCACGACCGGGGACCGCACCGCCGAGGGCTTCTACCGGATCCGCAACGGCGTCGACGCGTGCGTCGCCCGCGGCCTGGCGTACGCGCCGTACGCGGACCTGCTGTGGATGGAGACCTCCGCCCCGGACCTGGACGTGGCCCGCGAGTTCGCCGAGGCGATCAAGAAGCACCATCCGGACCAGATGCTGGCCTACAACTGCTCTCCGTCGTTCAACTGGAAGCAGCACCTGGACGACGCCACGATCGCCAAGTTCCAGCGGGAGCTCGGCCACATGGGGTACAAGTTCCAGTTCATCACCCTCGCTGGCTTCCACTCGCTGAACTACTCCATGTTCAGCCTCGCCCAGGGGTACGCCGAGGAGGGCATGACGGCCTACGTCGGGCTCCAGGAGGCCGAGCTCGCCGCCGAGCGCAACGGCTACACCGCCACCCGCCACCAGCGCGAGGTCGGCACCGGGTACTTCGACCTGGTCAGCACGGCCATCGCGCCGGACTCGTCGACGACGGCACTCAAGGGCTCGACAGAGGAGGCGCAGTTCGCCGACGCTCACTGATCATCGGCGCAGGGCGCGGGCGTACCAACGGCCGTCGGCATGGTCCAGCCGCAGCGACCGGCCGAAGCAGTCCGACAGGCCGGGCCCGGTGAGGACCTCCCCCGCCGGGCCCGCCGCGACGATCCGCGTGTCCCTCATCAACAGGGCGTGGGTGGTGGTCGCCGGCACCTCCTCCAGATGATGGGTGACCAGCACCGTGGTCAGCCCCGGCCGGGTGGCGGCCAGATCCTCCAGCGCTCCGATCAGGTCTTCCCGCGCGGGCAGGTCGAGCCCGGCGAACGGCTCGTCGAGCAGCAGGATCGCCGGGTCGGCCATCAGCGCCCTGGCCACGCGGATCCGTGCCCGCTCGCCCTGCGAGCACACGAGGAACGGCCGGTCGGCCAGGTCCTTGCACCCGAGGTCGGCCAGCATCCGGTGGGCCCGCTCACGTTCGGCGTCGCCGTACCGGTCCCACAGTGGGGCGCTGGTCCCGGTGTGCCCGGTGAGCACGACGGTCAGCGCGGTGGCCTGTTCCTCTTCGAGCAGCGTCTCGTCCACCAGCCGCTGACTCGCCGCGACCAGCCCGATGTCCCGGCGCAGCTCCCGCAGGTCGACGCGGCCGAGCCGCCGGCCGAGCACGGTGACGGTCCCCGAGGTCGGATGCCGTACGGCTGCCGCGACCGACAGCAGCGTCGTCTTCCCCGCGCCGTTGGGCCCCAGGATCACCCAGTGCTGCCCGTGCTCCACCCGCCAGCGGGCCCCGGCCACGAGGGTCCGGCCCACCACGCGGATCGTCACGTCGTCCATTTCCAGTGCTGCGTCCATGGACACAAAGCATGCAGCAGATCCGGCGTACCGGTCGCCCGGGGTGGGCGCTCGGCGGCAGGCAGGAATCCCGGCGGTCAGCCGGCCGAGGGAGCGGGGGTGGCCGGCGGGGACGGCGGCGGGCTCGACGTGGTGGGGCTGGGGCTCGGCTGGGGTGACTCCCCGTCGCCCCACTGGGGCTCGGTGGTGATGCCCGACGAAGGCACGGGAGACTGCGTGTGCGACGGCGGCCGGCAGTCCCGCGGTTTGCGGGGGACGCACCCTCCCGCCGGGGGCGGCGGCGCCGCGGTGCCCCGCACGGGCGGCGAGGGCACGGTGGTGCTCCAGGCGTCCTCCGGCGTGACGCCCCGCGGCGCCAGGGTCCGGGTGGCGGTCACGGTCACCTCGGGACGCTGGCCGCGCGCCACGGGAATCCGCGTCGTGTGGGAGGGGGTGGAGACCTGATCGGGCGGGATCGTGCTGTCCTCGCCGGGGATGACGACGGGGACGGCGGGAGGCGGCTCGGCCGTGCCCTGCATGCGTGCCGCCCCGTTGCCCGCGGCGACCACCGTCATCGCGGCGATCGTCACCGTGGCGAGCGCGGCGAACCCGGCGTGTGAGACGTGCCCGGCCTGCCTGCCGGCCCGGCGGCGCGCCGCGCGGCCCTCCTCCTTGCCCTCGCCGCCGTCGCGCCCTTCGCCGCGCGGATGCGGCACGGGCTGCCAGATCTCGTCGAGCACGGCGTCCACGGCCTGCCGCATGTCGCCGGGGGCGTGAACGCCTCCCGCCATGAGCAGGGCCGACAGAAGCCCGACCGCGTCGGGGCGGCCCGAGGGATCCTTGCAGAGGGCGGCCGCCACGCTGTCCCACAAGACCTTCGGCACGCCGGAGATCCGCGGCTCCTCGACCAGGATGCGCCGCGTCAGCACGTCCGCCTCGCCCGTGCCGAACGGGTGCAGCCCCGTGGAGGCGAACGCCACCAGGCAGCCCCACGAGAAGACGTCCGACGCCGGCAGGGCGTGGCTCCCGGTGAGCCGTTCCGGTGCCACCCAGCCCGGGCTGCCCATGATCAGCCCGGCCTGCGTGTGGACCATGGCGGTGTCGACGTCGCGGGCGATGCCGAAGTCGATGACGAAGGGCCCGCGCGGCGACAGCAGCACGTTGCCCGGTTTGAGGTCGCGGTGGACCAGCCCGGCCTCGTGGGTCGCGACCAGCGCGGCGGCCGTTCCCAGCGCCACGCCGTACGCCAGGTCGGGGGTGAGGGGGCCCCTGGCGGCGATCACCTGGGAGAGGGCGGGCCCGGGGATGTACTCGCTGACCAGGTAGGGCCTGTCTCCGTCGAAGCCGTCCTCGATCACGGCCGCCGTGCAGAAGGGCACCACACGCCGGGAGAACTCCGCCTCCTCGGCGAACCGCACACGCAGAACGGGGTCGGACAGGTGCACGGGGTGAGGCGTCTTCAACGCGACATAGCCGCCCTGCGGGTGTTCGGCCAGGTAGACGACGCCCATCCCGCCCGTCCCGAGCCGGCCGAGCAGCAGGTAGGGCCCGATGATGACCGGGTCGCCCACCGTCAGAGGGCGCACGCCAGGAGGCGTGCCTCTCCGGGGGCCGGTTGCGCCACGCGCCATACGGTAGCCACCTCTCTCGCGGTAGTGCCGCACAGCACACTGTTGTCCTTTGGAACGCGCCATGCGCGCCAGTAGCCCCAAGCGGCATGACAGGTAAGGCCAATGGCACCGTCGAGTAAGGAAAAGGCAAGAAGCCCCAGGTCGCAGATGTCCCATCTGTCACACGGGCGCGCTCAGGCGGCCTCCGCCCCGGACGCGGCGCCGGCGCCCTCGACAGTGCCGACGAAGCGGGAGACGTGCCGGAACAGCATCCGGGCCTCGGGCAGGACGTCGGCGAGGAGGGCGAAGGCGTGCGGCATCCGGCGCCACTCCTCGTAGGTCACCGGGACGCCGTCGTGCCGCGCGTTCACCGCGACCTTCCTGGCCTCGTCGCGAAGGAGCTCCGTGGACCCCGTCACGATCATCAGCGGGGGAAGGCCGGTGAAGTCGCCGTACACGGGGGACACGAGGGGGTCGCGGCAGTCGAGGCCGTCGGTCCAGCGGCGGGCCAGCCAGTCGACGCGCCCGGCGGGGAGCATGGGGTCGGTCCAGAACCTCACCTGGCGGCGGGTGGTGCTCAGGTCGGTCCACGGGGACAGGCAGACGGCGGCGGCCGGCAGGGGCATGCTCCGGTCGCGCAGGGCGAGCAGGGTGGCGAGGGTGAGGTGGCCCCCGGCCGAGTCCCCGGCGATCACGATGTCCTTGGGGGCGTACCCGAGCCCCAGAAGGCCCTCGTACGCCTCGAGGGCGTCGGACAGCGACTCCGGCAGCGAGTGGATCGGCCCCTGCCGGTAGTCGAGGGAGAACACCGGCCGGCGAAGCGCGGCCGACAGCCGCCAGGTGATGGGGCGGTGGGTCGCCGGGGAGCAGATGAAGTAGGCGCCGCCGTGGAAGTACAGCAGCACCTTTCCCTCGTCCAGGCAGCCGTCGGGGCGGGCATCCGGGCGGACGTCCGGGACGGCGTCACGATGGGCGTCCGGGACCGCGTCACGGCGGGCGTCCACGGCGGCGTCACGCCGGGTGTCCGGAGCCGCCTCCAGGCGGGCGTCCGGGCCGGCGACGTCGTGGGTTTCCGCGCCGGCGCGGACCCATTCGCCGGGGCAGGAGCCGAGCCGTCCGGCGATGATGGAGACGTTCTTGGGGAGGATGCCGGGGACGCGCTCGCCGAGACAGATGAGGCGGCTGGCCACCGCCATGCCGGCAGTGTTGCGCAGGAGGACCGCCGAGATCGGCTTCATGGTGCCGCGGAGGACGCCGTTCAGCGCCGCAGCCTGCCAGCTAACTGCATATTCCGGGGTAATGTCCACATTAAGCTCATGGTTCACGCAAACCTCCCAAAAGGGACATGCCCTGATAGTCATCCGTTCTACCGGCAGATACGTTGCACGGACCTTACGGGAAGGTTGCAGGTATGTAACGTGCGCAGGTCACAAGGGGTGTGATCGCTGGGCGGGATGACTCCAGGAGCCCGTGGCAGCGAGCGATCTTCCGCACGGCGCCCGCGTACGGGCCGCGTCTCGTCCGCCGCCTACCGTCTCACCGGCCGATGAACTACGATCTTCACGTCCCCACTCTGGGAGGTGCGCGACCTTCTCCCTCTATCTGCGGCTGATCAGGTACGGCTTCCGCAAGCACGCGGCCTACTGGGCCGCCGCGATGGCCGGAGCGTTCACCAACACGGTCTTCGGGGTCATGCGGGCGTACGTCCTCATCGCCCTGTGGCGGTCGCGTCCCGGCCTGGGCGGCTACGACCTCGCCGACGCGGTGACCTTCTGCTTCCTCAGCCAGGCGTTCATCGGCCCGATGCAGGTCTTCGGCGGGGGGCTGGACCTCCCCCAGCGCATCCGCAGCGGGGACATCGCGCTCGACCTCGTCCGCCCGGCGTCGCTCCAGCTGTGGACCCTGTCGGAGGACCTCGGGCGGGCGGCGTACCTCTTCCTCGCCCGCAGCGTCCCACCCACGATCGCCGGCGCGCTGCTGTTCGGCATCGTCGCGCCGGCCCACCCCCTCGCCTGCGCGGCCAGCCTCGTCCTCGGGGTGGTCGTGAGCTTCGGCTGGCGCTACCTCGTCGCGCTCGCCTCGTGCTGGGTGCTCGACGACCGCGGGCTGAACACGCTGTCACTGGTGCTCACCACGTTCTTCAGCGGCCTCATGCTGCCGCTGGCGATCTTCCCCGGATGGCTCGGCACGCTGGCCCGCGCGCTGCCCTGGGCGGCGATGGTCCAGGTGCCCGCCGACGTCTACCTCGGCACCGCCGACCTGGCGGAAGCGTTCGCCTTCCAGGCCCTCTGGGCGGCCGTGCTGCTCGGGCTGGGCGCGCTGGCCACCTCGGCGGCGCGCAGGAAGGTCGTGATCCAGGGTGGCTGAGCCGTGATCGACATGATCAGGATCTACGTCCTGCTCGCGTGGACGTGGACACGGGCCGCCGCGCAGTATCCCGTCTCGTTCGCGTTGATGACCGCGGGCGGGTTCGTCGTGAGCGGGCTGGACGCGGCGGTGATCTGGGTGATCTTCGCGAACACCACGTCGCTGGCCGGCTTCGGCCTCCCGGAGGTCCTGTTCCTGTACGGCGTCTCCGGCCTGGCCTTCGCGATCTCCGATCTGCTGTTCAGCAACGTGGACCGGGTCAGCCAGCACATCAGGGCGGGCACGTTCGACGTGTTCCTGATCCGGCCGGTGAGCTCGTTCGTGCAGGTGGCGGTCGACCGCTTCACTCCGCACCGCATCGGCCGGACGCTCCAGGGCGCGGCGGTGCTCGGGGTGGCGCTCTCCCGCCTGGACGTCCCGCTCGCGCGAGCGTGGATGATCCCGGTGATGGTCGCCTGCGGGATCGTGATCTTCACGGCGGTCTTCGCGCTGGGCGGCGCGGCCCAGATCCTGCTGACCGACGCCCCCGAGGTGGCCAACGCGTTCACCTACGGAGGCGCCATGCTCACCCAGTACCCGCTGAGCGTCTACGGCGAAAGCGTCGTGCGCGGCGTGACGTTCATCCTGCCGCTGGCGTTCGTCAACTGGCAGCCGGGTCTGTACGTACTGGGCCGGGAGGACCCTCTCGGCCTGCCGTACTGGGTGCGTTTCCTGTCCCCCGCCGCCGCGCTGGCGCTGGCGCTCGCCGCGGCGCTCGCCTGGCGGGCCGGGATCCGCCGCTACCGCTCGACCGGGAGCTAGACCAGATGATCGAGACCGAGGGCGCCGGCCGGACCTTCAAGGTGCGCGGCACGGTGGTGCACGCCGTACGGGAGCTGTCGTTCCGGGTGGAGGCCGGGGAGTTCGTCGGCTGCCTCGGCCCCAACGGCGCGGGCAAATCCACGACGATCAAGATGCTGACGGGGATCCTGACGCCGACGGCGGGCCGGGTCAGCGTCGCGGGGCTCGACCCGTCCCGGCAGCGGACGGCTCTGGCGAGGAGGATCGGGGTGGTCTTCGGGCAGCGGACGACGCTCTGGTGGGATCTGCCGCTGAAGGACAGCTTCGAACTGATCCGGCTCCTTTACAAAGTAGATCGCAAGGTGTTCCGGGAGCGGCTGGACGAGCTGTGCGCGTTGCTGGACATGGGGAAGTTCCTCGCGACCCCGGTGCGCCAGCTCAGCCTGGGCCAGCGGATGCGGGGGGACATCACCGCGGCTCTCCTCCACGCCCCCGATGTGCTCGTGCTGGACGAGCCGACGATCGGGCTCGACGTGGTCAGCAAGGCGGGGGTGCGCGACTTCCTGCGGCGGGTGAACGCCGAGCACGGCACGACGGTGCTGCTGACCACCCACGACCTGGGCGACGTCGAGCGGCTGTGCCGCAGGGTGCTGCTCATCGACCACGGCAGCCTGGCCTTCGACGGCACGGTCGCCGACCTGCGGGCCATGGTCCCGGGCGAGACGTCCATCGAGGACGTCGTCGCCCACCTCTACCTCAATAGCCCAGGGTCTCCTCGTACTCCTCCTGATCGTCGTCCCGCTGACGACCCGCCCAGCGTGACGGCATGAGGACCGGGATGAACAGCGCCACCCCGATCAGCCCGTACACGCCGGTGGACAGCAGCGTCAGCATGCCGCGGCCCGCCTGGACGAGCTCCTGCTGAATGGAGGGGCCGGTCGGGGCCAGGCTCACGGCGCGGGAGACGTCGAGCACGTAGACCACGGTCCACGCCAGCAGCGCCATCGACGGGATGAACGTGGCCAGCGGGGACACCCGGCCCACCAGGATGAGCCCGAGCAGCACACCGACGAGCGCCATCACTCCGATGGCCAGCAGCACGCGCCCGTCCTTCACGGGATCGATGCTCTGGGCCGCGCCACGGACCGCCTCCTGGGACGCCCACCCGCCGCCGACGAGAAGGGCAGCCGCGACGACAACGCCCAGAAGCAGCCCGAAGAAGTGCCGCATGCACACCGCCTAGTGAGAGGTCCGCGGCAACAGTAGCGACAAAGAGCAGCAAAAAGCATCACTTATGCCGTGATGTCCTTGGCGGAGAAGCGTGCCCACGCGAGGGAGCCGAAGACGGCCGTGTAGGCGGCGAACGCCAGCAGGCCGTGTCCCAGCTCCTCCGTCGCGATCGGTGAGCGCAGCACCCCGTCGAACGAGGTCCACCAGGAGGTCAGCAGGTACGGCCGGACGGCCGACAACTGCGGGATCGCCGAGAGGACCTGGCTCACCACCACCAGCACCACGCTCGTCGCCACCGCACCGATCGGCGCCTCGGTCAGCGTCGACACCGCGAGCGCGACGGCGCCGAGCGCGGCCATGCCCGCCGCCGCGTAGAGCACCACGAGGCCGGCACGCAGCAGGGCCTCGGCCGGCGCCACCGTCGTCCCGGACAGCAGCGTCACCGAGCCGACGGGGAACAGCACGAGCCCGGCGGCCAGCGCGGCCACCGCCACCACCGTGCACGCCGCGAGAGAGAAGATCACCACATTGGCGTACTTGAGTGCCAGCAGCCGGGTCCGCCCAGCCGGCGCCACGAGCAGGTATCTGAGCGTCCCCTGGGCGGCCTCCCCGGCGATGGAGTCGCCGGCCACGACCGACACGGCCAGTGGCAGCACGAGCGGCAGCATGACCGCGAACGCGGCGAACGTCAGCACCAGGCCGTTGCCCGCCACCTGGGCGATCAGCGTCGCGCCACTGTCCCCGGACGCCAGGCGCACCGCCACGCCGATCAGCACGGGCACCACCGCCAGCACCCCGAGCATGGCGAGGTTGCGCGGCCGCCGGAACGTCAGCCCCACCTCGGACGCCAGCAACCGCATCCCCGGATCCCGGCGCGGGTCCCGGCGCACGTCGCGCCCACCGGAGCGGTCGTCGTCGTCAAGGTTTCGGCGCACGTCACCACGCCCGTCGTTCAGGACGTCGCCCCCGCCGGAAGGCACATCGTCGTCCAAGTCTCGGCGCACGTCACCCCCCTCGCGGAGAACCTCCCCGCCCTCGCGGCGCACGTCGTCGTCAAGGTCTTGGCGGACGTCACCGCGCCCGTCATTGAGCACGTCAGGACTCGACATCGAAACCCTCCCCGGTCAGGCCGACGAAAAGCTCTTCCAGGCTCGGCCGCACCAGGGCGAAACCGCGTACCGCGACGCCACCGTGGACCAGCAGCGCGCAGGCGCGCTCCGGCGCCAGATCACCCGGCTCCGCCGTCACGACCTCGCCCTCGGCCTGTACGCCGGCCAGCCCCGCGGCCGTGAGCACGGCCGCGGCCGCGGCCGGTTCCGGCGTCTCCACCCGCAGCAGGGCGCCCCCACCGGCGCGCAGGCCGGCGATGGGGCCCTGCGCGACGAGCCGTCCCGCTCGCATGACTCCGAGGTGGGTGCACATCTGCTCGACCTCCGTGAGCAGATGCGAGGAGACGAACACGGTGGTGTCGCCGGCGGCGATCTCCTTGATCAGGCCGCGGACCTCCCTGGTGCCCTGCGGGTCGAGCCCGTTGGTCGGCTCGTCGAGCACCAGCAGCTCCCGGGGAGACAGCAACGCGGCGGCGATGGCCAGCCGCTGACGCATGCCGAGCGAGTAGGCCCGGTAGCGCTTGCGCGCGGCGGCGGACAGCCCCACCCGGTCGAGCGCCTCCGCGATCCTGCTCCTGGTCGTACGGCGATCCGCGGCCGGGTCGGCGGCGTCGTAGCGGAGCAGGTTCGCCTTACCCGACAGGTAGGGGTAGAACGCCGGCCCCTCGACGAGCGCGCCCACCCGGGGCAGCGCCGAGCGGAGACCGGCGGGCATCGGCTCGCCCAGGAGCGACCACGCGCCCGCGCTGGGGGCGACCAGGCCGAGCAGCATGCGGATCGTCGTCGTCTTGCCCGAGCCGTTCGGCCCGAGGAATCCGAACACCGACCCGCGCGGCACCGCCAGGTCCACGCCGTCGACGGCGACCTGCCCGCCCTTGAACCGCTTGGTCAGGCCCGAGGTGGCGATGGCCATGCCGTCGAGGAGGGGCGGGGACACCCCCGCGGGCGCCCCCGCCTCCGTCACCATGCTCACGCGGCCCCACCCGTCCGCCCGGCCAGGAGCCGTTTCCACGTCATAGACCGCTGCTCCGTCATCAACCGCATCCCGTCATGAGCCCGCATCCCGTCATGAGTGAGCACCGGCCGCCCGGTAGAGGACGTCGGGCGTGACCGCCCCGGCGACGAGCCGGCCGTCGTCGGTCACGAGGGCCGAGACGAGCTTGGTCCGCAGCAGCCGGCCACTCCCCCAGGTGCCGCTGACCGGCGTGGCCGCCTTCAGCGCGGCGTCGAGCAGCGCCCCCGCGCCCGCTCCGTCCGCGCCTTCGAAGCCCCTGACATTCCCGGCGTCCCCGGCCCCTCCAGCGTCCTTCCCCTTGGCGGCAGCCGCCGGGAACGGCGTGACAAGCACGCTCTCCCAGCCCTCGCCGACCACCCGCGCCGCCTTCCCCGCGGCTGTGACGTCTTTGCCGGCGGTTGTCTCCGCCTGCGACTTGTCCGGGGACGACACCGCGCCGTCCTCGACCTTCGCCCCCGGCGGCGGCGTGAATTCGAAGTTCTCCGGGGCAGGCGGGGAGAACGTCACCGACTCGAATCCCACCTCGAAGGCCGGCTCGGTCGCCCCCTTGGCGTACACCTGGACACGCAGCGGGATCAGCGTCTCCCCGTCGAGGGCGAGCCGGACGTCGCGTACCAGCGAGCCGGCCGCCTTCGGGGTGAGGACGAGCTGGTAGGCGGCGCGACCCGCGACGGTGAGATCGTTGTCCACGCTGATCGCCGTGTTCCCCTCGGCCGCCTTCAGCGCGTCCCTGGCGGCCTGCTGCGGGGTGCCGGCGGAGCGCAGGGACGTCGGCAGCGACGTCGGCGTGGCCGGGCCGCCTGCCTCGCCCGTCTTCAGGCGGGTGGCCGTGCCCGCCGCGCTGTCCCACAACCACGCCTGGCCGCCGTTCACGATGAGGTCGGTCTCGCTCATCTCCCCCGGCAGCATGAGCCGGATCCGGCCGGCGTCGCCGTACCAGACCTTGAGCTGGTGTGAGCCCGACAGCAGGGCGAGCGGCGAAGACCCTCCCGACGACACCCCCGGCAGCGCCGGCAGTCCGAGAGACGCGGTCTCCACGACCGTGCCGGACATCGGCGGCACCTTCCCGGTCTGCGAACTCCGGGCGGCGTCGGCCAGCAGCTGCTCGGCGGTGCGGTCCGGCAGGGACGGCTCGCCCTGCACGGCGGCGATCACCGGGCCGGTCCCGGCAGCGGCGGCGACGACGGCGACCGCGGCGATGGGGACTCCCCACCTCACGGCGCGTGCTCTCTTCTGCATTTCACATCTCCATCATGGTGCGGTGGTCCGACATCTCGAAGCCTGCGGGCCCGGTCCTGTGGACAGGCTGAGACGGCCTGAGAGCCTTCTCAGCCATGGACGCCCGGAATGGTCCACCATGGGGCGATGCGGGTACTGGTGGTGGAGGACGAGCGGCGGATGGCGGCGGCGCTGCGGCGCGGGCTGCAGGCCGAGGGGTTCGCCGTCGACCTCGCGCACGACGGCCACGAGGGGCTGCACATGGCGCGCGTCGGCGAGTACGACGTGGTCGTGCTCGACATCATGCTGCCGCGCATGTCCGGCTACAACGTGTGCAAACAGTTGCGGGCCGAGGAGAACTGGGTGCCGGTGCTGATGCTGTCGGCCAAGGACGGCGAGTACGACATGGCCGACGGGCTCGACCTCGGCGCCGACGACTACCTCACCAAGCCGTTCTCTTACGTGGTGCTGGTCGCCCGGCTGCGGGCCCTGCTGCGGCGGGGCGGCGGCCGCAGGCCCGCCGTGCTCAAGGCCGGCGACCTGTCGCTCGACCCCGCGCGGCGGATCGTCCTGCGCGGTGAGGTCTCCATCGAGCTGACGCCCCGCGAGTTCGCGCTGCTGGAGTTCCTGCTGCGCCGGCACGACGAGGTCGTGTCGAAGAGCGAGATCCTCGAACACGTGTGGGACACCTACGACACCGATCCCAACGTGGTCGAGGTGTACGTGGGGTACCTCCGCCGCAAGATCGACGCGCCCTTCGGCCGGAACGCGTTGCAGACCGTACGCGGCGCCGGCTACCGGCTGGCGAGCGATGGCGGCTGAGCCGGCGGGCGGAACCGGGCGGGCCGCGCGAGGAGGGCGTGGCCCGGTCGCGTGGTGGCGTGGGAGGAGCCTGCGCTTCCGCCTGACCTCCGCCGCCTCGTTGGTGCTCGCGCTGGCCCTTGCCACTTCGGCGTTCGTCTTCGTGGAGGTGCTCGGCCAGGCCCTGGCACGCAGCGTCGACGACGGGGTCTACCAGCGGGCCCGCGATGTCGTGGCGCTGTCGGACGCCGGCCGCCTGCCCAACCCGGTCGTCTCCGTGGACAACACGATCATCCAGGTGATCGGCCCGGACGGCCGGATCGTCAACGCCACCCCCGGCACCGACCGCCTGGTCCCGCTGATCCCGAGGGGAGAGCTGGCCGCCGCCGCCCGCGCCGGCTCGTTCCGGTTCCTCGACGGCAGGCCGTACGCGCTCCCCCGCACGTTGCTGGTCCGGGCGCTGCGCGCCGACCACGGCGTCACCGTCATCGCCGCGCGGTCCTTCGCCGAGGTGGAGGGCAGCCTGGGGACCACCGCGCACGTGCTGCTGATGGGTGTGCCGTTGCTGCTCGCGCTGCTCGCCGTGGCCTCCTGGCTGGTCATCGGACGCACCCTGCGCCCACTCACGCTGCTGCGCCGGGGAGCCGCCGCGATCAGCGGTACGGCACGGTCGCCGCGGCTGCCCGTCCCCGAGGCTCGCGACGAGGTCCACTCGCTGGCGACGACGCTCAACGCCATGCTCGGCCGCCTTGAGGAGGCGGACGCCCGGCAACGGGCACTGGTCTCCGACGCCGCGCACGAGCTGCGGAGCCCGCTGGCGAGCATCCGGCTTCAGCTGGAGGTGGCGCTGAGCCATCCCGGGGAGCAGGACTGGAAGGAGACCGCCGCGGACGTGCTGGAGGACACGCTCCGGCTCTCCCGCCTTGCCGAGGACCTGCTCGCGCTGGCCCGTCTCGACGAGGGACGGCCGGGACGCCGCGAACCGGTGGATCTCGCGGAGCTGGCCCGCGCCACCGCCGAGAGGCACGGCCTGGCCGCCGACGTCTCCGCCCCCGCCGCCATCGTGGCGGGGGATACGCTCGACCTGGGCCGCGTGCTGACGAACCTCGTGGACAACGCCGTACGACACGCGGCGTCGTCGGTGGTCGTCGGGCTGCGGGTGGACGAGCATATGGCCGAGCTGACGGTGACCGACGACGGGCCCGGCATCCCCGCCGAGCACAGGCAACGGGTCTTCGACCGGTTCACCCGGCTCGACAGCGCGCGCAGCCGCGACGACGGGGGCGCCGGCCTGGGGCTGGCGATCGTACGGACGACCGTGGAGGCACACGGCGGTAACGTCCACCTGGAGGACGCCTCCCCCGGCCTCCGCGCCGTCGTACGGCTCCCGCTCGCGCACCCCTGAGGAGATCCGATTGCTTCCCGAGTCCGGCAGGCCCGCCCACAAGTTGCTCGCCGAGCTGACCGCGCTGCGATCCGCCGACCTCCCCGTCCGCGGGGGCAAGGTGACCGCGTACGTGTACGACACCGGCCGGCCCGAGGTGCACGACGCCGCCCACCGGGCGTACGCCGAGATGCTCGAGGTCAACATGCTCGACCCGACGGCGTTCCCGAGCATGGTGGCGCTGGAGAAGCAGGTCGTCGGCGCCGTCGCGGAGCTGCTCGGGCGGCCGGACGCACCCGGGATCTTCACCAGCGGCGGCACCGAGTCGATCATGCTCGCGGTGAAGGCGGCCAGGGACGCCCAGCCGGGGAGGAGCCGGATCGTGCTGCCGGTGACCGCGCACCCCGCGTTCCACAAGGCAGCCCACTATCTCGGGATGGAGGTCGTCCCGGTGCCCGTGGACGAGGAGACGTTCAGGGCGCTCGTGCCGGCCGTCGAAGCGGCGATCGACGACCGGACCGCCCTGGTCGTGGCCTCGGCTCCGTCGTACCCGCAGGGAGTCGTCGACCCGGTCGGAGAGATCGCCGCGCTCGCCGCGGCCCGTGGTGTGCCGTGTCATGTGGACGCATGCGTCGGCGGATGGCTGCTGCCCTGGCTGAGGGAGGCGGGAGCGGCCGTGCCGCCCTTCGACCTCAGCGTCCCGGGCGTGACCTCGATCTCCTGCGACCTGCACAAGTTCGGCTACGCCCCCAAGGGCGCATCGGTGCTGCTCTTCCGGGACGCCGAGATGCGGCGCCGGGCCTACTTCGCGTCCGGCGCCTGGCCCGGTTACACGATCATCAACGCCACCGTGCAAAGCTCCCGCTCCGCCGGGCCGCTCGGCGGAGCCTGGGGCACCCTCCAGGCGCTCGGACGGGAAGGCTACCTGGAGCTGGGCCGTACCACTCTGGAGGCGACCCGGCGGCTGGTCGAGGGCGTCGGCAAGATCCCCGGCCTGCGGGTGCTGGGCGACCCCGAGGCGTCACTGGTCGCCATCGCGGGGTCGCCCGAGGTGGACGTGTTCGTCCTCGCCGACGAGGCGCGGCGGCTCGGCTGGTTCCTGCAGCCGCAGCTGTCGTACGCCGGGATCCCCGCCAACCTGCACATCACGGTCACCGGCGCAACCCTTGCCGGGGTCGACGCGATGCTGGAGGTCATCGCAGCGGCGGCGGAGGCGGCCCGGATCGCGGGACCGGCCACGGTGCCGGACGGCCTGCCCGAGCTGATCGAGTCTCTCGACCTCGACGCGCTCGACGACGCCACGTTCGCCGAGCTCGCCGCGTCCGTCGGCATCGACCTGCGGGGCGGAAACCAGCCGGGCACCGAGCCGGGCGGGGACAAGGAGGGAGCCGGGCCGGACGCGAACCAGGCGCAAACCGGCCAGGGCATGGCTGTCGTGAACGCGGTGCTCGACGCCCTGGCGGCGCCCACGCGCGAGGCGATCCTGGTCCGGTTCCTATCGGTCATGTACTCGTGAGAAGCGTGTGCAGCCGACATCCGCCTTCCCCCGAGTTCCCACTTTCCGGCCGCCGCCATGGCAGTCATCCGCCCGCCGCGGTGGGGATGCGGGTCAGATCTGTTCTCGCCATGTGAACGATCAGCGCATGGTGGCGCGGTGGTAGCGGCCGGCGAGGGCACGTACGAGTTCGACCAGTTCCGGCGGCTCTGTCACCGTGAAGTCGATGCCGAGCAGGCCGAGGTGGACGGCGAGCGCCTCGACGCTGTCGGCGCCGGTGTCCAGCAGGCACCGGGTGTCGTCAACCGGCGTGACGGTGCCGATGGCAGCGTTGATCCGGTCCGCGACCAGCTCGGCCGGGGCGTGCACGGTGACCTGGGCCCGGTACCGCCAGGCGGCCGACGACACTCCCCGGCGCACCCGGTCGACGGGGTCCTCCGGCAGCTCGCGCGGCGTGAACCGGGGACCCGTCGGGGTACGCGGACTGATCCGGTCGACCCGGTACGTCCGCCAGTCGGCCCGCGCGACGTCGAAGCCGATGAGGTACCACCGTCGCCCCCAGTTGACCAGCCGGTAGGGTTCGACGTCCCGCCGGCTGTCCGAGCCGTCGTGACCGCGGTAGTCGAACCGCAGCCGCTCATGGTCCCGGCAGGCTGTGGCGATCGTGGTCAGCGTGTCTGCGTCGACCCGTGGGCCGGGCTCGTCCCTGGGCACCGCGACGGCGTACTGCTGGAGGGTGCCGACCCGGCGCCGGAGCCGGGACGGCAACACCTGCTCCAGCTTGGCGAGCGCGCGCAAGGAGGTCTCCTCGACCCCCGTGATGGTGCCACCGGCGGCGGTCCGGAGCCCGATCGCGACGGCGACCGCCTCCTCGTCGTCGAGCAGCAGTGGAGGCAGCGTGGCCCCGGCGCCGAGCCGGTAGCCGCCCACGGCGCCCCGGCTGGCGTGCACCGGATAGCCGAGGTTCCGCAGGCGATCCACGTCGTTGCGGACGGTCCGGGTGCTGACCGACAGTCGCTCGGCCAGCTCGGTGCCGGTCCACTCGCGGGGTGTCTGCAGCAGAGAGAGCAGGCGCAGCAGCCGCGCCGAGGTTTCCAACATTCCCCGGAGTCTGCCAGGCCATTAGGAACGGATCTTGCCTAATTGGTATCTACCGTGATGACCATGACGAACGACAACGCGATCACCCCGTTCCGGATCGACGTCCCCCAGTCCGATCTCGACGACCTCCAGCAGCGGCTGGCCCGGACCCGGTGGGCGGAGGAGTTGCCTCTGGACGTTTCGGCGGCACCGGCCGGGCCCGTGCCGCCCGGGTGGGAGTACGGCGTCCCGGTGGGCTACGTCAAGGGGCTGGTCGAACGGTGGCGCACCGGATACGACTGGCGGGCCTGGGAGGCGAAGCTCAACGCCTGCCCGCAGTTCACCACCGAGATCGACGGCCAGAACATCCACTTCCTGCACGTCCGGTCACCGGAGCCGGACGCCACGCCGCTGATCTTGACCCACGGCTGGCCGACGACCGTGGCCGAGTGGCTGGACGTGATCGGCCCGCTCACCGACCCCCGCGCCCATGGCGGCGACCCGGCGGACGCCTTCCATCTGGTCATCCCGTCGGTGCCGGGCTTCGGCTTCTCCGGCCCGACCCGGGAGCCAGGCTGGAACCGCTACCGGGTCGCCCGCGCCTGGGCGGAGCTGATGCGCCGGCTCGGCTACGACCGGTACGGCGCGGCCGGCAACGACGGCGGATCGCTGATCTCACCCGAGGTGGGCCGGGTCGACCCCGGCCACGTCTGCGGCGTACACGTCACGCAGGTCTTCTCGTTCCCGACCGGAGACCCCACCGAGCTGGCCGGCCTCTCCGAGGAGGAACGCGGCAAGCTCCGCTTCGCCGAGTGGTTCACCCAGAACCGGGGAGCATACGACAAGCTCCAGTCCACCGAACCGCAGACCCTGGCCCACGCCCTGGCCGACTCCCCCGCCGGCCAGCTCGGCTGGAGCGCACAGCTGCTCGGCGGGTCGCTCGACCCCGACTTCGTGCTCACCAACGTGATGATCTACTGGCTGACCAACACAGCGGCCTCATCGGCCCGCTTCTACTACGAGGACGCGGCGGCGGCACCCGTCCAGCAGAAGTCGAACGGCCGGGGCACCACCGTGCCGGAACCGACCACCGTCCCCCTCGGCCTGGCCAACTTCGCCTGGGACTACCAGTCGATCCGGACGTTCGCCGAACGCGACCACAACAACATCGTCTCCTGGAACGTCTACGACCGCGGCAGCCACTTCGCCGCCCAGGACGCCCCAGACCTGCTGGTCGGCGACATCCGGCAGTTCTTCCGCAAGGTCCGCTGACCCTGCGGAGGCAGCATTCGCGAACCACGATTTCACGTTTTATGTCACGCATGTCATTGAAAGGAACCCTTCATGTATCTGGTCGTTGGCGCCACGGCTCACTTCGGACGTCAGGCCGTTGAGGAGCTCGTCTCGGCTGGGGCGCCGGTGCGCGCGCTGACCCGCTCTCCGGAGAAGGCCGGGCTGCCCGAGGGCGTCGAGGTCGTCCAGGGTGATCTGACCAAGCCCGAGACGCTGCCGGCGGTCGTGCGGGATGTCGAGGCCGCCCTCCTGGTCCTCCAGTACGGAGTGGATGTCACCCCGCTCCTGGAGGCCGCGCGCGAGGCGGGAGTGCGGCGGGTGGCGTTCCTGTCGTCGGGGGCCGTCGACGCCGGGGCCGAGCGGCAGCCTGACGTGATCGCCCGATATCACCGTGACGTCGAGCGGGCCATCGAGGCGTCCGGGATCGAGTGGACGTTCCTGCGGCTGCTGTTCCCCGCCGTCAACTCGTTGACGTTCGCGATGCAACTGCAGGGCGGCGATGTGATCCGCGCGCCGTACACCGAGGCCGCCTTCAGCGCCGTGCACGAGCGGGACGTCGCCGAGGTCGCCGCGCGGATCCTGACCGGCGGCGGGCATGCTGGCCGGGCCTACGACCTGACCGGCCCTCAGTCGCTGACTCAGGCACAGCAGGTACGCATCCTGGGCGAAACACTGGGACGTGCCCTGACCGTCGAGGACCTCGACCCCGAACCCGTGCGAGCACAGATGAGCCAGTTCATGGACGCCGAGTTCCTGGCGGCGCTGTTCGCTCTCATGGCGAGGGCGGTCGGAAAGCCCGCGCCGGTCAACGACGTCGTCGAGCAGATCACCGGGCATCCCGTGCGCACGTACGCCCAATGGACCCAAGACCACAAGGCCGACTTCGGCGGCTGACCGGCCGGGGCAGGGGACGGAAAACCGGTCGGCACCCGGACTGCGAGCTGGTCGACGAGGTGCCCGTGCACCCGGGTGACCGGCAGGTCGGCCGACACCGCGGCCTCATGCCTCACGAATCGAAGCCTTGCCTGTCCGGCCCCGCTCAGAAGTGGCAGGCCGCCGCCTGCGGAGGTGCCGCTTGGCCGAAGAGCTTGGGTCAGGCATCACGCAGGCGGGTCACGACGGCGAGGGCCGTGCGGGCACTCGCGGCGTCGTGGACACGGAACACCCGGGCGCCCTGAAGGGCCGACACCGCGAGAGTGGCGAGCGTGCCCGCGTGGCGCTCCTTCACCGGAAGCCCGCCCAGCGTCTCACCGACGAAGTCCTTGTTGGAGACGGCCACCAGCACCGGCCAGCCGGTGGCGGTCATCTCCGCGAGGCGCCGGCTGACCTCCAGCGAGTGCCAGGTGTTCTTGCCGAAGTCGTGCGCCGGATCGATGAGGATGCCGTCCGCGCGGACACCCGCCGCGACAGCTCGCTCAGCGAGTGCGGTCGTGTACCCGATCACGTCGGCCATGACGTCGTCGTACGCGATCCGGTGCGGCCGGGTGCGCGGCTCGACGCGGCCGGCGTGCGCGCAGACCAGTCCGGTGCCGTACGCCGCGGCGACCTCGGCGAGCCCGCCGTCGACACCACCCCAGGTGTCGTTGAGCAGGTCGGCCCCGGCTTCCGCTACGACCTTGGCCACCTCGGCCCGCCAGGTGTCCACGCTGATGATCACGTCGGGGTGGCGCTCACGTACCGCCGCGACGACCTCGGCGACGCGACGGATCTCCTCGTCCGGGTCGACGGCCGTCCCGGGACCAGCCTTGACTCCGCCGATGTCGACGATGTCGGCGCCCTCCTCGATGAGACGGGAGGCGGCATCCACGGCGGCGGTGAAGCCGAAGGTGGATCCTCGGTCGAAGAAGGAGTCGGGAGTGCGGTTGACGACGGCCATGATGGCGAAGTCGCCGGGGCCGAAGACCCGGCCGCGGAGCCGGAGGGCGGAGGCGGGGCCCGCCGATACCGGTCCTCCGGAAGCAGGGCCGGACCACGGGCGAGCCCCGAACGTGGGATCCGCCGGCGGACAGGCACCCGAGGCGCGTACGGCCGACGGGCGAGACCCGAGGCCGGAGTCGGCCGGTGGGCGGCCGAGAGCCGTCTCGGAACTCGGCTCGGGAGCATCGGCCGCTCCGGGAAGCGGATCGGACATCGGGGCGGGCTGCGGACTAGGCATCGGCGCCAGCCTACTCGCCAGCCCCGATGCCGCCCTGTATGTGTAGTAAGCCCCGCTTTGGAACGCTCCAATCCGCGGGCATGCAATCATGCCGCAGATCCGCCCTCGGCGAGCACCAGGAAGTCCTGTGCCATAGCGGGCAGTCTCCGCCGGGCGTGGACCACCGCGATGATCTTCTTGAGGGACGGATCCAGGGAGCGGACCACCAGGCCTGCCCGTGCCGCCTGCTCGGCCATGCTCCGGTACCACAGCAGTGACGCCTTACCCTCGCGGACCGCGTGCAGCCAGCCACGACGTTCATCCGACTCGACGGCGGGGATGGGACGGACGCCGTAGGTCGCGAAGATCGCGTCGAACTCCCGCCGGCGGGGGCTCCCAGGAGCGGGCAGCACGAGCCGCATGCGGTCGAGCCGGGCCACGGGCACGGGGTCGGGCAGATCGGTGCCGGGAGGCGAGATCAGCACGATCTCCTGGCGTTCAAGAGGGTGGCTGACCAGGTCGGTCGGCACCGGCAGATCGGTCAGGCCGAGATCGGCCCGCTGTTCGCGGACCGCACTGACGACCGCCTCACGGCCCTCGCACCGCACTATGTGCACCCGGATGCCGGGATGCTCGGCCGCGTAGGCGGGGAGCAGGCGACCGGCGAGTCCCGGCTCCAGGCTGGGCGTCGAGGCGATACGCAGCTCTGAGCTCGCAGAGCCACCCTGCGTCGCCAGCGCCTCTATCTCCGCCACCGCGTCGAGCGCCTCACGGGCGAGCTTGACCACCCGGCGCCCCTGCGCGGTCACGACTACCCCTCTACCCGAACGCGCGAAAAGCGTCATTCCGAGCTCCCGCTCCAAGTCGCGGATCGCGCGCGACAGGGCAGGCTGCGCGATATAGAGCGATCTGGCCGCGTCGGTCATGGTGCGGTGCTCCGCGGTGGCGACCACGTAACGGAGCTGCTGCAGATTCATACGAAAAACGCTAGGGCAGACGACCCCGGCGATTCTGGAACATCGCAGAGATCACCTCGGATGATTACGGTATGTGCCCGACACCTGCGACATCCGTGAAGGATGGGAAATCAGTATTCTTTTGCCCTAAATCTTTCAAGGGGGCAATGTCTTGGCGCAGCAGCAACCTCCACCGCCACCACGGGGGCGCCCTCCCTATTCGAGCGGACCGCATTCCCCGGATCCTCAGGACGCGTCCAGTCAGTCTGAACAGCGGGAGCACTCGGAGGAGTCCTATTTGGGACAGCCGAGTCAGTCCGGCCCCATCAGTCCTTTCGGTCACTCCGCTCAGCCCGGGCCCGTGAGTCATCCGGGATACCCCGGTCTGTCCGGGCAGCCAGGACGGCCCGAGGATGCATGGCAGCCGGCGCCGCCGGGGCAGCGCACGGATCGGGAGCAGCCGGGTTGGCCTGAGCCGCCCAGGCCGCCCTCGTTGGCGCCCTCACCCGGAGCGACGTCATACGGGCCGGGCAACCGGCCTCTGTGGGACGAGGCGGCGCCGCGGTCACCGGGAGCCCCATCCCCGGCAACCGGCGGTCAGGCGTACCCATCCGGAGGGCAGGGGCCCTGGGACTCGGCCGGAGGCGCCGGGCCGTACGGCCAGGGAGCGCAGGCGAATGGCTGGGGGACGACTGACCCGTCCCACGCCACCCGGATGGAGGGCCGGCCCCAGCCCGGAGACACCGGCACATCTCGGGCCTGGGAAGCGGGGCCGCCGTCGCCGGGACAGGACAGCCGTCTGCCGCTGCCACCGCGAACGCCTCCCTACACGCCACAGCCGGGGCAGCCCCCACTCCCGCCGTCGCCCGGCCAGACGTACCCACCGCAGGCCGGTCAGCAGTACCCGCCCCCACCGGGCCAGGCATACGCCGCCCGATCAGATCAGGCGTACCCGCCGCAGCCGGGGCAGTTGTACGCGCCGCCGCGCGGAGGTGCGTCGCAGGGGCCCGACGGGAACCAGGCCGGACCCGTCAACCCAGCCCCGCACCACCACGGCCCCACAGGCCCGAACGCCTACCAGCCGGGACCCGCCAGCCCAGCCCCATACCAGCCGGGGCCCGCAGGCCCGAACCACCAGCCCGGACCCCCAAGTCCGAACTACCAGCCCGGCCCCGCAAGTCCGAACTACCAGCCCGGACCCGCGAACCCGGCCGCGTACCAGCCGGGACCCGAAGGTGGCGGTCAGGCGTACGCGCCGGGCGTCTCCGGCCGGGCCCCCTACCCGCCCGGGCCCGCAGGCGGCGCCCCGCCGTACCCAGGCCGGCCCTCGCCGCAGCCCCCGCCGCAGCCCCCGCCGCAGCGCTCGCCGCAGCGCTCGCCGCAGGGGCCGGGATGGGATCCGCGGATGCAACCGCCTCCGAGGCCGGACGGACCGGGCAGGCCGTACGGCCCGCCGGGGTACGCGCCCGGATGGCGTCCGCCGAAACAGAAGTCCGGCGCGGGGGCGATCATCGGAGCCGTGGTGGGCGTGCTGGCGTCCGCGTTCGTCGTGCTCATCCTCGCGAGCGCGCTGGTAAAGACGGCCAGCCGGCCGGACCCGGTGTCGCCGGTCGCGCTGCCGACCTACAGCGTGCCGCCGTTGCAGACGGACCGGCCGTCCCGGCGGCCGACGTCCGAGCCCAGCCAGGCGCCCACCCGGCGAGAGCCCACCGGCGAGCCGACCAGCCGGCCGACCACGCCCGCCGTGAACCGGGGGCTGAAGAACAACTCCCTCTACCGGGCCGGGACCCTTCCCACGACCACATGCCGGGCGAGCAACGCCAGCATCTACAACCACACCCAGTTCAAGGCCCTCATCTTGAAGACGGGCAACTGCATGGGCAAATCGTGGGCCCCGGCACTGGAGAAGGTCGGCATCCACTGGACCGCCCCCGGCTACATGATCGCCGCCAGGAAGGGCAGGGGCGCGTGCGGCGACTACCCCGCCCCGGGGAGCAACGTGCCGTACTACTGCCCGAGCAACAGCACCATCTACGCGTCCACCTCGGCGATCGCACGGGAGTACGGCTCGCTGGGCGCGTGGAACGGGATCATCATCAGCATGATGGCCCACGAGTACGGCCATCACGTCCAGAACCTGTCCGGCATCTCCGACTCCTGGTGGGCGCGGATGCTCGACACGTCCTCCCGCAGCACGCGACTGGCCCTCACCCGGCGTCACGAGCTCCAGGCGACCTGCTTCGGCGGCATGTTCATGCGCGCGGTCGCGTCCACGTACCCGATCACCCCCGCCCGGCGGAACACGCTCCTGTGGGCGTACAGCCACCTGGGCGACCCGCCGGGAGGGCCGCGCGACCACGGCACCACGCGCAGCAACGCCGCCTGGTTCCGCCAGGGATACACGCGGCCGATGACCTACCAGTGCAACACCTGGGCCGTGAGCGGCACCTCGGTGTCATAACGATGATTGGCTTCGCCTAGGACTGCGCCAATCTGTCCGGATATGGGGGCTAGAATCCCTAGCCAAGTGTGACGGAGGAGAGAGCGGTGAACCATGCGCGGCGGGGGACCCGCTGACGGTGGCGTGGGCCGGCCCGCTGGACGCGGTGGTCGCCGCCGCCGTGAGGAACCGGCCGAGGACACGCGCCCGGGAGACGTACGCGGCCGGGAAGCCCGTGATCCGGGAAGCGAGTCACGGGAGAACCGGCCCGATGACGGCCTCGCGCCCCCCGTTCACAACAGCGGGCCACGGGACGACCGGACCCGCGTCCAGCAGAATCCGCCCGGGAACGACCACCACCCGGGCACCCCGGACACCCGGCCCGCAGACGACCGCCAGGCACGCTCCGGAGACGCCGCGAGTCCCGCTCAGGAGAGCAGGGTCGGCGACGTCCACACATGGAACGCCCAGACGGCGGGCGTACAGACGGGGGAGACTGCGCCGGAACCGGCCGGGGACGCCAAGGACACGGCCGGGGACGCCAAGGGCGGCAAGGGCGCGGGCCGGGAGACGCCGCGGAAACGGGAGCCCCGCTACGCCCGGCCTCTGAGCACCGCCGCGCTCATCGGCTGGACCGCGCTGTCGGCAGTGGTCCCCGGCGCCGCCCATTTACGCGCCGGGAACCGGGCCGCCGGGTTCGCGTTGCTCGGCACGTTCGGCGCGGCGCTCGTGGCCGTGGCGGTGCTGGCCGTACAGCTCAAGAACAACGCGGGCGCGGCGGTACGGGGCAGCACGCTGACGGCCGTCACGATCGGCGCCGGGGTGTGCGCGGTGGCCTGGTTCGCCCTGATCGTCTTGTCGTTCGTCGCGCTGCGTCCCCAGCGCCTCTCCCAGGGCGGGCAGATCGTCTCGGGCGTCGTCGCCGGCGTGCTGTGCGTGGCGGTGATGGCCCCGTTCGCGTTCACCGCGAGCACGATCAGGACGGCGAGCGACCTCCTCGACGCCGTCACCGCCCCCGTCGCCGCCGGCGTGACACCCGTGCCCATCAGGGCCGAGGACCCATGGAGCGGCCGCAAGCGCGTCAACTTCCTGCTGATCGGCGGCGACGCCGCCGGCAACCGGATCGGCGTGCGCACCGACTCCATGACAGTGGCCAGCGTGAACATCGCGACGGGCAACACCGTCCTGCTGAGCCTGCCGCGCAACCTCCAGTACGTCCGCTTCCCCACCACGAGCCCGCTGCGCAAGCAGTTCCCCGGCGGCTTCACCGCCGAGCAGGGCCTGCTCAACTCGGTCTGGTACTACGCCGACAACAACCCCCAGATCATGGGGGGCAAGAACAGGGGCGCCCAGGCCCTGCGGGACGCCATCGGCTACACGCTCGGCCTGCACATCGACTACTACGCGATCGTCGACATGTTCGGCTTCGCCGCCCTGATCGACGCGGTCGGCGGCCTGAAGATCCGCGTCGAGCGGGACATCAAGTGGGGCGGGCACTTCGGCACGGCCGGCACCATCAAGGCGGGCTACCGCACGCTGAACGGCGAGGAGGTGCTCTGGTACGGCCGCTCCCGGGTGGACAGCGACGACTTCTCCCGGATGGCCCGCCAGCGGTGCGTCATCGGCGCGCTCGCACAGCAGGTGACCCCGGCGACCGTCCTGGCCAACTTCAGCAAGATCGCGGCGGCGGCCCGGCACATGTTCCGCACCGACATCCCCCGCGATCTGCTGGAGCACCTCGTGCCGCTCGGCATGAAGGTCCGCAACGCGAAGATCACAAGCCTCCAGTTCGTGCCGCCGACGATCTACCCCGGCAACCCCGACTGGGTGAAGATCAGGAACATGACCCGGCAGGCGATCCGGGAGTCGATGGCCGACACCATCACCGTCGCCGCGACCGCGTCTCCCATCCCCTCAGGCGCGGGCTCGCCGTCCGGAACCACTCCCGGCGTCTCCTCGCAGTCCTCCCCGGGCGCCTCCGCGGGAGCCTCCGCGGGAGCGCAGACCAGCGGCGGTTCCTCCCCCGCTCCGTCCGGGCAGCCGCCCACCCCGCGGAGGACCCCGACCCACAACACGGCCGCCAAGAGCCTTTCCGAGCTCTGCGGCCTGTAGGCCGCAGAGCGAACAGGCGGAGCGCACGAACAGGCGGAACGCACGGAACCGGTGGACGGGGAACGCCCGGATCACGCATGGTGGTGACGTTAAGTAATCCTCCAGTAACGGGGTGAGCCGTCGTGCGGGTACTCGTCCAGCTCCGTCCGTCTCCCGACCTCGTCGCGGCCGTCGCGACTCCAGGGGCCTCCCTCACCGCCGCCGACGTCGCGGAGGGGCTGCCCGGAGTCGTCCTCGACCGTACGTTCGCCCCCGTGGCGGTGCCCCGCCCGCTTCCCGCCCACCCCGGCGGGGACCCGCTGTCGCTGAACCAGCCGCTGCTGTTCTCGCTGGCCCCCGGCGAGGCGTCGGTCGTGGTGCGCGGCGAGATCGCCGACGACGAGATCTCCAGCCGGGTCTCGCTGCTGCCCGCGACCCGCCGGGACGTGATCGCCGTGTACGCCGACCCGGCCATCGAGACCACGCTCACCTGCGGCGGCGACCGGCCAGTGGGCGACTGGCACGATGTCGCGAGGCTGCTGCGGGTGGACGACCTGGCGGCCGAGGGGCTCGACGGGAGCGGCGTCGCGCTGGCCGTGGTGGACACCGGGATCAACGCCGCCCACGTCGCCTCAGTCACGGGCCGGGACGTCATCGTCGACCGGGAGCGGAGCTGGAGCCCTTCCGGCGTGTCCGGGGATCCCGGGGACTTCGCGGTGGACCACGGCACGATGTGCGCGTTCGACACGCTCATCGCCGCGCCGCGCGCCTCGCTCGTCGACATCCCGGTACTGCTGTCGCGGCGGCAGGGCGCGACCACCCTGGACGGCCTGCTGTCCGACGCGATCGCGGCGTACGCGCACCTGCGCGGGGTGCTGGAGGCCCAGCCCGCCTCGTCCCGCTCCCTGGTCATCAGCAACAGCTGGGGCTCGTTCTCCCCTCGCTGGGACTTTCCTCCCGGCAATCCCGGCAACTACTCCGACAACCCGGCACACCCGTTCAACCTGATGGTGGGCAGCCTGGCGGAGGCGGGGGCCGACATCCTGTTCGCCGCGGGAAACTGCGGGCACGAGTGCAGCGACGGCCGCTGCGCCTACCCGGACCGGCCCATCGCGGGGGCCAACTCCCATCCCCGGGCCTTGTCGGTGGCCGGGGTGGACACCCAGGGCGAGCGGGTGGGCTACTCCTCGCAGGGGCCGGGGCGGCTCTCCGTTCGCAAGCCCGACATATCCGCCTTCACCCACTTCGCTGGTTCGGGAGCGTTCGGCGCGGATGAGCCGGATTCGGGCACCTCGGCCGCCTGTCCCGTCGCCGCCGGGCTGGTCGCCGCCGTCAGGACACGGTGGCCGTCGTCGACGCTGTCGGCGAGCCAGCTGCGCACCCTGCTCCGGCGCACGGCCGATGATCGCAGTCACGTAGGCTATGACTACGACTACGGATACGGCGTCGTGGACGCCGCCGGCATCATCGCCGCGCTGCGGCGAAGGGCCGCGAAGGCGGCCTGAGGGATCAGGGGGCGACCATGGCCCGTGTTCTCATCACCGTACGGCTCTCGCCTGAGGCGGACCTCCACTCCGCGATGCGGGAGCTGGGCCTGGAGGAGGACGAGGTCGACACCGGCTACGGCCTCGTGCCGATCGACCCTCAGCAGGGCCTGTACGCGATGCGCGTCACCGAGAGCGCCGGGATGCGCATGAGCGGTTCCCCGGCCGCGGACGCGCACTCCGACCCGCCCATCGAGCCCTTCGGGCCACCGCGGTGAGGCCCGCGTGAGCATGGCTCCCCTGTGGGTGGTCTCCGGGCCGCCCGGGTCGGGCAAGTCGACCGTCTGCGCGCTGCTGCTCGCCCTCCTCGACCCCGTCCCGGCCCTGCTCGACAAGGACACGCTTTACGGCGGCTTCGTCGCGGCCACCCTCTCCGCCCACGGCAGGCGGCCCGACGAGCGGGAGGGCCCGTGGTACGACGAGCACATCAAACGCCACGAGTACGCCGGGATGACGGCGGCGGCCCGGGAGATCCGCTCTCACGGCTGCCCGGTGATGCTGAGCGGGCCGTTCACCTCGCAGGTCCATGACGCCGCCCTGTGGCACGACTGGGTCGCCGAGCTTGGCGGCCCCGAGGTGCGCCTGCTGTGGATCCGCTCCGACGGGCGCACCCTGCGGGAGCGGCTCGTGCGCCGCGGCCTGCCCAGGGACGGGCAGAAGCTGGACAGGTTCGGCGACTACCTCAGGGCCATCCGGGTGGACGAGCCGCCCGTGGTCCCCCACATCGAGCTCGACAACCGCCTCGGCGCCCCGCCCCTCGGCCACCAGCTGAGCGGAGTCGCCCCGGCCTCAGCGGGGAGCGGCGGCGTCGATCGCGCGCGCCGACAGGACGTGGTCGAGCACCATGAGGGCGCATCCGGTGATGCCGGCGCCCTGCCCGAGGCGGCTGCGCTCGATCCGCAGGCTGCGGGTGGCGAGCTGGGTCGACCTGCGGTAGACCACCTCACGGACCCCTGACACCAGCGGCTGGAACATCTCGGCCACGTCGCCCCCGAGGACGACGACGGCCGGGTTGAGCAGGTTGACCGCCCCGGAGATGACCTCACCCAGCCACCGCCCGGCCTGCCGTACGACGGCCATCGTCTCGGCGTCGCCCGCGCGGACCAGCGCGGTCACGTCGGCGAGCGAGACGACGTCGCGGCCCTTGGCGCGCAGGTCGCGCAGGATGGCGGTGCCGCTGGCGACCGAGTCGACGCAGTCGAGGTTGCCGCAGCGGCAGAGCACCCCCCCGCCGTCGCGGACCGGTATGTGGCCGATCTCCCCCGCCGCGCCGAGGGCGCCGCGCAGTATGGCCCCGCCGGAGATCACCCCCGCGCCGATGCGGGTGGACACCTTGACGAACAGCAGGTCGTCCAGCTCGGAGGCGTACGCCACCCGGTGCTCGCCCATGGCGATGACGTTCACGTCGTTGTCGACGAGCACCGGCACGGGGAACCGCTCGGCGACGATCGGCGGGATGACGACGCCGGTCCAGCTCGCCATGACCCTGGCGCTCTCGGTGCGCCCCGCCGCGAACTCCACGGTCGCCGGGACGCCGAGCCCGATGCCGGCCACCTTGTCCTGCGCGCCGAGCAGCTTCTCCCAGGTGTCCATGAGCATGGGCAGCACGACGCCGGGGCCTTCCTCGACGTCGATGTCGAGGTCGGTGCGGACCAGCACCTCGCCGGCGAGGTCGCAGATGGCGATCTGGGTGCGGCTGGCCCCGAGCGAGGCCACGGGCACCACGCCGCCGGTCGCGTCGAACCGGAGCCGGACCGGTGGGCGCCCTCCCGTGGACGGCCCCTCGGCGTCCTCCACGATCAGGCCGCGCTGGAGCAGCCTGGCGACCCGGTGCGCGACGGCGGGACGGGAAAGACCCGTCACCCGGCCGATGTCGGCACGCGTGACGGCCTCCCCGCTCCGGATGAGCTGGAGGACCTCGCCGGTGGTCGCAAGCCGTGACATCACACCGGAGTCAAGCACATCCGATCACCGAAGTTCAATGACTTATTCATCTCCAGTTACAAAAGTCGGCTTGAAAGCGCACATATCTACCCGCTACTGTCCTGGCATGCCCCACCACCCGACCGGCACGCCGCGCGCCGCCGACCTGATCAACTTCGGCGGCACCGGCGACCTGTCCAAGCGGAAGCTCATCCCGGCGCCGTACCACTGCCGCCGGGACGGCGCCCTGGCCGCGGACACCCGCGTCATCGCGATGTCCCGCGGCGGCCTGGACGACGCCGGATTCCGGGGGAAGGCCGGCGCGGAGGTGCGTCCCGCCCTGAGCGGGGGCGAGGGCCGGGACGCGCCCCTCCGCAGGCCGCACCACGTCTCCGCGGACGTCTCCGCGGACGTCTCCGCGGACGTCTCCGCGGACGTCTCCGCGGACGTCTCCGCGGACGTCTCCGCGGACGCCGGCGGCTCCCGTGAGCCCGCCTTCGCCGGGGAGACACCCGCGGAGACCGGTAGTACGCCCGGCACCTGGAACGTCCTGGCCCCCAGCGGCCGCGTCTGGCACGACGAGGAGGATCTGCCGTGACGAGTCCCGCGACCCCCACGCCGCCCGGCGTGCCGATCGTGCCCGCCGTCGCCGAGGTCACCGGCCGCATCCGCGAACGCAGCCGCGAGACCCGCGCGGCCTACCTCAGCCGGGTCCGCGAGGACGCGCGGGAGCTGCGCGAGCGGGGCCCGGCCCGGGGCCGCCTCGGGTGCGCCAACCTGGCGCACGGCTTCGCCGCCGCCCCCGCCGAGGACAAGATCGACCTGCGTGGCACGGCCAAGCCCGGCGTGGCCATCGTGACCAGCTACAACGACATGCTGTCCGCGCACCAGCCGTACGAGACGTACCCGCAGGAGCTGAAGCGGGCGGTCCGGGCGGCGGGCGGCGTCGCGCAGGTCGCCGGCGGGGTGCCCGCCATGTGCGACGGCATCACCCAGGGACGCGCGGGCATGGAGCTGTCGCTCTACAGCCGCGACGTCATCGCGATGGCCACCGCGATCGCGCTGTCGCACGACATGTTCGACGCGACGCTGCTGCTCGGCGTCTGCGACAAGATCGTGCCGGGCCTGCTGATCGGCGCCCTGCGCTTCGGCCACCTCCCGGCGATCTTCGTGCCGGCCGGGCCGATGACCTCGGGCCTGCCGAACAAGGTCAAGGCGCGGGCCCGGCAGCACTTCGCCGAGGGCCGGATCGACCGGCTGGAGATGCTCGACGCCGAGGCCGCGTCCTACCACTCCCCCGGCACCTGCACCTTCTACGGCACCGCCAACTCCAACCAGCTCCTCATGGAGGTCATGGGCCTCCATCTGCCGGGCGCGACGTTCGTCAACCCGCACACCGAGCTGCGGCACGCGCTGACCGAGGCCGCCGCCCGGCGGGCCGTGGAGATCACCGCGCACGGCGAGGAGTACACCCCGCTCGGGGAGGTCGTGGACGAGCGGGCGATCGTCAACGCAGTGGTCGCGCTGCTGGCCTCCGGCGGCTCGACCAACCACACGATGCACCTGGTGGCGATGGCGGCCGCCGCGGGGATCGAGCTCACCTGGGACGACATGGCCGACCTGTCGAAGGTCGTTCCGCTGCTCACCCGGATGTACCCCAACGGCCATGCGGACGTGAACCACTTCCACACGGCGGGCGGCATGGCCGTCTTCATCGGCGACCTGCTCGACTCCGGCCTCCTCCACGCCGACGTGATGACGGTCGCCGGGCGCGGCCTGGACCACTACCGGTCGGCCCCCGCGCTGAAGGAGGGGACGCTGGTCTGGGAGGAGCGGACGGAGGGCAGCGGCGACCTGGAGGTGCTGCGCCCGGTCGCGGCGCCGTTCTGCGCCGACGGCGGCATCCACATGCTGTCGGGCAACCTCGGCAGGGCCGTGAGCAAGGTGTCCGCCGTACGGCCCCAGCATCTCGTCGTGGAGGCGCCGGCCAAGGTGTTCGACGACCAGCTCGACCTGCTGCGCGCGTTCGAGGAGGGGGAGCTGGACGGCCGGGACTTCGTCGCCGTCCTGCGCTACCAGGGCCCCCGCGCCAACGGCATGCCGGAGCTGCACAAACTGACCTCGCCGCTCGGCGTCCTGCTCGACCGCGGCCAGAAGGTCGCGATCGTCACCGACGGCCGCATGTCGGGCGCTTCCGGCAAGGTCCCGGCGGCCATCCACCTGTCGCCCGAGGCGGCCGACGGCGGGCCGATCGCGCTGCTCCGCGACGGGGACCTGATCCGCCTCGACTCCACCGCCGGGACGCTCACCGTCCTCGCCGACCTGACCGGCCGCGCCCCGCAGGGGGCGCCCCTGTCCGACGAGCGGTGGACGGGCACCGGCCGGGAGCTGTTCGCCTCCTTCCGCCGGGCCGTCGGGCCCGCGGAGCGGGGGGCGAGCGTGTTCGGCGGCGGGGCCGGCGTCTTCGGGAGGGTGTCGTGACGCTCCCGTGGCTGGTCGCCGACGTCGGCGGCACCAACGCCAGGTTCGGCCTGGTGTCCCGCCCGGGAGGGCGGCCGGAGGCGGTCGCCGTACTGAACGTATCCCAGCATCACGGCCTTGCCGATGCCGTAGCCGCCTATCTCGCAGACCATGCGGGCGGAGTTCGGCCGGGGGCCGCGTGTCTGGCGATCGCCGGGCCGGTGGAGGACGACCGGTACCGGCTGACCAACGCGGGGTGGTCGGGCTCGGTCAAGGAGCTGGGCCTGCGGCGGGCGGTGCTCCTCAACGACTTCGAGGCGCTCGCCTTCTCGCTGCCGCACCTCGCGGGGGACGACCTGGTCCCGTTCGGCGGGCCTCCTCCGCGCGCCCGGCTGCCGAAGGCCGTGCTGGGGCCGGGCACCGGCCTCGGGGTCGGCGGGCTGGTCCCGGCCGGCCGCGGCTGGGTGCCGCTCCCCGGGGAGGGCGGCCACGTGCCGGTGCCCGCCGTGACGGACCTGGAGATGGAGATCGTCCGCGCGCTGCGGGCCGACGGCCTGCCGTACGTGGACGCCGAGCACCTGCTGTCCGGCACCGGGCTGCCCCGTCTGCACCGGGGCCTCGCACTGGTCCACGGCGTCGCCTCCTCCAAGGAGGCGGCGGAGATCACCGCGTCGGAGATCACCGCGTCGGAGATCACCGCGTCGGACGACCCGCTCTGCGTGGAGACCGTCGAGGTGTTCCTCGCCCTGCTCGGGGGCTTCGCCTCCGGAGTGGCGCTCACGCTGGGCGCGCGGGGCGGCGTCTACCTGGGGGGCGGCGTGCTGCCCCGGCTGGCCGCGCGCATCCCGGGAAGCGCCTTCCGGGCCAGGTTCGAGACCACGGCGCCCGCCCTGACAGACTACGTCGCGGCGATCGCCACCTGCCTGATCGTCGCCGAGCAGCCCGCCCTGACCGGCGCCGCCGCATGGCTTGCCCAACTGTCCTCTAATGTGGAGCTGGTATGAGCCTGCTCGATCTCTCCCCCGTCATCCCGGTCGTCGTCGTCGACGACGCCGCGACCGCCGTCCCGCTGGCCCGCGCGCTGGTCGCCGGCGGCCTTCCGGCCATCGAGGTGACGCTGCGCACGTCCGCGGCCCTCGACGCGATCCGGCGGATCGCCGCCGAGGTGCCCGGCGCCGTCGTGGGCGCCGGCACCGTACGGACGGTGGACGACGTGAAGGCCGTCGTCGAGGCGGGCGCCCGGTTCCTCGTCTCCCCCGGCACCACCCCGGCCCTGCTCGCCACGATGCTCGCCTCCGGCGTGCCGTTCCTGCCGGGCGTGGCCACCGCGACGGAGGCCATGACCCTGGCCGAGCGGGGCGTGCGCGAGATGAAGTTCTTCCCCGCCGAGGCGGCGGGCGGCGTCGCCTACCTGAAGTCCCTGCGCGGGCCGATGCCCGACGTGCGCTTCTGCCCCACGGGCGGGATCACGCCGTCGAACGCGCCGTCCTACCTGGCGCTTGCCAACGTCGGCTGCGTCGGGGGAAGCTGGCTCACCCCGGCCGACGCGCTGGCGGCGGGCGACTACAAGCGGATCGAGGCGCTCGCCGCGGAGGCCGCGGCGCTGCGCTGAGACCCGCTCAGACCATCGTGACGCAGAGACCCTGACCTCGTCGGCCGAGCCACCTCCCTCGGCGGAGCCGGCGGCCATGCTCGTGCCCGTGATCCGGCGACACGTTCATGGGTTCCCGGGCCCGTGCCCCCCTCACCCGGCGGTCACGGGCCCTCCGCGCCCCTGGAACGTGTCTGACGATTCGGCGTGGCGGAGGGTCGGTCGGCCACCGGCTCGGACGGCGCGTCGCCGTCGTCGGGCAACCGGTGCAGGGACTCCTCGACCCCGATGAGATGGTTGGCCATCCGGATGCGCGCCCGTTCGGAATCGCGCGCCGCGAGCGCCGCCCAGATCGCCACGTGCTCGTCGTGAGTGCGCCGGTCGGCGCCCTCCTCGTGCAGGCTCCGCCACAGCCGGCCGCGGACGGTGCGCCTCGCGAACGCCTCGATCAGGCCGATCAGGACCGGGTTGCCGGTATGGGCGGCGATGATGCGATGGAAGGCGATGTCGATCTCGATGAGACGCTCGTGGTCATGAGGCGCCTCATCGACGATCCGGGCGGACTCGCCGAGCAGGTCCCTGGCCTGGCAGAGCGCCTCGTCGGTGATCCTGGCCGCGGCCAGCCGTGCCGCTTCGGACTCGAGCAGCCGCCGGACGGTGTACACGTGCCGCGGGTCGCCCTGACCGTGCAGGTCGACGACGAAGCCCATCGGAGCCAGCAACTGCGTCGCGTCGAGGTTCGTGATGTACGTCCCGTCACCTTGCCGGGTGCTGACGATCCCGAGAATCGACAGCGCCGAGACCCCTTCGCGCAACGCCCCGCGCGAGACGCCCAGCGAATCGGCGAGGTCCTTCTCGACGGGCAGGCGGTCGCCGGGCCGCAGGACGCCGTCGAGAATCATCCGCTTGATGCTGTCCACTACATCGTCTGTGCGTGACATGGCAGGTAGGTTCCCCGAGTAGGGCCGGAGCGCACGGGCGGCCAGGGAGCGGACGCGGTCTGCCCGCACGTCGTCGTCGCCCGTGGGGCGGGAAATCCGTGCTGCTCTACGGACGCAGGACACGACTTCGCACCGCTACCCGGCGGCGTGTGGCCTTCCCGGCCCCCTTCTCGCGCGGGCCTGCTGCCCCCTTCTCGCGCGGGCCTGCCGCCCGGTGGCGCGGGTGACGCCCCTTCGTAGCCGCCCGCGATGTCCGGTTCCCCTCCACCACCCACGCACCGCCCACCGTGGCCTGGATCAGCGCGTGCCACGTCAAAGGTTAGATGTTTACCGATGCCATATTGGTCACACGACCGCTTTTCGGGCCTTTTATAACGAGATATTGACCCATACATCAAATCTTTGTAGCTTTGCCATCACCCTCTACACAGCCTCGTCACACAGCCGGTCCCGCCGAACTCCGCCCGCCTCCTCCATGTCGGGTTCGCAGCCGGCGCGGCGCCGGCCGTCGGCAAGGCCGCAGTGCGCTTGGAGAGCGAATGCCAGATCTGACGCGAAGGCAATTGATGAAGGTCGGTACGGTCGGAGCCGGAGCTCTGATGCTGCCGATGCAGTGGACGGCCGTCGCCCGAGCCGGTTCGGCGGCGCCCGCGGAGGTTCGCGCCGCGAACGACATGGCTCTGTGGTACGACAAGGGCGCCGGCACGGACTGGCTCCGGGCCCTTCCCATCGGCAACGGGCGCCTCGGCGCCATGGTGTTCGGCAACGTCGACGTGGAGCGGCTCCAGCTCAACGAGGACACCGTCTGGGGCGGTGGGCCGTACGACCAGAACAACCCCAAGGGCGCGGCGGCACTGGCGGAGATCCGGCGCCTGGTCTTCGAGGACCAGTGGAGCCAGGCCCAGACCCTCATCGACCAGAACATGCTGGGCAAGCCCGCGGGCCAGCTCGCCTACCAGACCGTCGGCAACATCAGGCTGACCTTCCCGAGCACCACCGGGTTCACGGAGTACGACCGCCAGCTCGACCTCACCACCGCCACCACGTCCGTCAACTACACACTGAACGGCGTGCGGTACAAGCGTGAGGTGTTCGCCAGCGCGCCCGACCAGGTCATCGTCATCCGCCTGACCGCCGACAAGCCGGGCTCGATCACCTTCAGCGCGACGTTCGACACCCCCCAGCGCTCGACGACCCGCACCAGCCCGGACAGCACCACGGTGGCGCTCGACGGCGTCTCCGGCACCTTCGAGGGCATCCCCGGCCAGGTCAAGTTCCTGGCGCTGGCCAAGGCCGTCGCCGAGGGCGGCACCGTCACCAGTTCCGCCGGAACGCTCCAAGTCGCCGCCGCCGACAGTGTGACGCTGCTGGTCTCCATCGGCTCCAGCTACGTGAGCTACAAGGACGTCAGCGGCGACTACCAGGGCATCGCGCAGCGGCACCTCGACGCCGCCACGAGCAAGGACTACGCCGCGCTGCGCAGCCGGCACGTCGCCGACTACGAGGCCCTGTTCAAGCGGACGACGCTCGAACTGGACCGCACCGACGCGGCCGACCAGCCGACCGATGTCCGGATCGCCCAGCACGGGGCCGTGGACGACCCGCAGTTCTCCGCGCTGCTGTTCCAGTTCGGCCGCTACCTGCTGATCAGCTGCTCGCGTCCCGGGACGCAACCGGCCAACCTGCAGGGCATCTGGAACGACTCCCTGAGCCCGCAGTGGGACTCGAAGTACACCATCAACGCCAACCTGCCGATGAACTACTGGCCCGCCGACACGACGAACCTGTCGGAGTGCTACGAGCCGGTGTTCTCCATGATCAAGGACCTCACCGAGACCGGCGCCCGCACCGCCGAGGTGCAGTACGGGGCAGGCGGCTGGGTCACCCACCACAACACCGACGCGTGGCGGGCGACCTCGGTCGTCGACGGCGCGCTCTGGGGCATGTGGCAGACCGGCGGCGCGTGGCTGGCCACCATGATCTGGGACCACTACCTGTTCACCGGTGACGTCGAGTTCCTGCGGAAGAACTACCCGGCGATGAAGGGCGCGGCGCAGTTCTTCCTCGACACTCTCGTGGAGGAGCCGAAGCTCGGATATCTGGTCACGAACCCGTCGAACTCGCCCGAGCTCCCGCACCACCCGAACGTCAGCGTCGCCGCCGGTCCCACCATGGACAACCAGATCCTGCGGGACCTGTTCAACGGCTGCGCCGAGGCCAGCGAGGTGCTCGGCCTGGACGCGAGCTTCCGGGCACAGGTCCTGGCCGCCCGGGACCGGCTCCCCCCGATGAAGATCGGTTCGCGCGGCAACATCCAGGAGTGGCTGTACGACTGGATCGAGACCGAGCGGAACCACCGGCACGTCTCGCACCTGTACGGCCTGCATCCCAGCCACCAGATCACCAAGCGCGGCACCCCGGAGCTGTACACCGCGGCGCGGCGGACGCTCGAACTGCGCGGCGACGACGGCACCGGCTGGTCCCTGGCCTGGAAGATCAACTACTGGGCGCGGCTGGAGGAGGGCAAGCGGGCGCACGACCTGGTCCGCCTCCTCGTGACGCCGGCCAGGCTCGCCCCGAACATGTTCGACCTGCACCCTCCGTTCCAGATCGACGGCAACTTCGGCGCGACGTCCGGCGTGGCCGAGATGCTGCTGCACAGCCACAACGGCGAGCTGCACCTGCTGCCGGCCCTGCCTGGGGCCTGGGAGAAGGGACGGGTCAAGGGCCTGCGGGGCCGCGGCGGTCACACCGTCGGCGCGGCGTGGAGCGACGGGCAGGCCGACGAGTACCTCGTCACGCCCGACCGCGACGGCGTCGTCAAGGTACGTGGCGCGATCTTCGCCGGGCGCTTCAAGGTGGTCGACGACACGCGCGGCGGCACGGTCCACACCAAGAAGGCCGCGTCCGACCTGATCGAACTCACCGGGAAGGCCGGGCACACCTACCGCGCGTACGCCCTGCAGAAGATCAAGATCAGCGTGCCCGGCGAGGTGAGCCCCGGCCAGGAGGCGAAGGTCAGCGTCACCGTCCGGGCGGTGGAGATGCCGCTGGCGCCCAGGACGATCGTGACCGTCGAGGCTCCGGAAGGGTGGAGCGTCTCACCGGAGCAGGTCGAGTTGCGGCCCCTGCAGCCCGGCGCGGAGCGCACCGTCGATTTCACCGTCACCCCCGCTCAGAGCCAGCCCGCGGGCGACGTGACCCTGGTCGGCAAGGCGAGCGGCACCCAGGCCGGCAGCGACTGGACCGCGTCCGCGAAGGCCACGGTCCGGGTGTGGGACGGCCGGGACAAGCCGCTGGAGGAGCTCTTCAGCAACGTCGCCGTCACCGACGACGCCAACACCGCTCCCGGGAACTTCGACGGCGGCGGCGCCAGCATCTCCGCTCAGGCACTGGCCCAGGCCGGTGTCACCCCGGGGAGCACCGTCACCAAGAACGGGGTGAACTTCACGTGGCCCGGCGTCACGGTGGGCACCCCCGACAACGCCATCGCCTCCGGGCAGTCCCTCAAGGTGACCGGCACCGGCAAGACGCTCGGCTTCCTGGTGGCCGGCACGTACGGCGCGGTGTCCGGACCGGCCACCGTCGTCTACAAGGACGGCACGAGGCAGGCGTTCACCCTCAGCTCGCCGGACTGGTACGGCGCGCCGAGTTCGGGGAGCGACGCCGCCGTCGTGGCCGCCTATCAGAACCGGCCGAACAACCAGCGGCAGAACACCGCCGCCACCATCTACTACGCGGGCGTGGCTCTGCAGAACAAGGAGGTGTCCCGCGTCGACCTGCCCAACATCAGCGCGGGTGCGGCGAGCGGGGTGGCGACCATGCACATCTTCGCCGTCGCCATCGGCGGATAGCACCCACCTGAACTAGTCGGACGACGTGACCGGGGGCGCGGCGTGGGACGACCCACACCGCGCCCCCGGTCACGCATGCGACAGATGTCCGCCCGGCAGCGGATCCAGCCGCTTCCAGGGGGTAGCCCTAGGGCATCGACGCGGCGCGGGGAGCGTCCCGATCAGCGGGTGACACGCGCGGGCCGGAGCCCGTGGAGCCACGGACGATCAGCTCCGGCCGGTAGACCAGCTCCACGTGCCTGGCCGGGGTGCCGCCGATCTCCTCCAGCAACGTCTCCACGGCGGCCGTGGCCATCGCCCCGATCGGCTTGCGCACCGTGGTGAGGGGCGGGTCGGTGAACGCCATGAGCGGTGAGTCGTCGAACCCGACGACCGACACGTCGCCGGGCACCGACAGTCCCCGCTCCCTGGCCGCCCGGATCGCGCCGAGGGCCATGAGGTCGCTCGCGCAGAAGATCCCGGTGCAGCCGCGGTCCAGGAGCGCGCTGGCCGCGGCCTGCCCGCCCTCGACGGAGAACAGCGAATGCTGGATCAGCTCGTCGGCGTCGGACACCCCGAGGAGCTGGGCCATCGCCTCGCGAAAGCCCTCGATCTTGCGGATGACCGGCACGAACCGGCGCTGGCCCAGCGCCAGGCCGACCCGCTCGTGCCCCAGGTCCACCAGGTGCCGTACGGCGAGGTGCGCGGCGAGCCGGTCGTCCGGCGAGATGAACGGCGCCTGGATCGCCTGGTTACAGCCGTCGACCAGCACGATCGGCACGCCCCGGTCGGTGAGCCGGGTGTAGCGGTCCATCCGTGCCGTGGTGTCGGCGTGCAGGCCGGACACGAACATGATGCCCGACACGCCCCTGTCCAGGAGCATCTCGGTGAACTCGTCCTCGGGGGCGCCGCCCGGCTCCTGGGTGCACAGAATCGGGGTGTAGCCGTGCTGGGTCAGTGCCTTCTCCACCGCCTGGGCGAACGCCGGGAAGATCGGATTGCCGAGTTCGGGGATCACGAGCCCGATCAAACCGTTGCTGCGCTGCCGGAGCCGCTGCGGCCGCTCGTAGCCGATCACGTCCAGGGCGGCGAGGACGGCCTGGCGGGTGTTGGCGGAGACGCCCGCCTTGCCGTTCAGGACACGACTGACCGTCGCCTCGCTGACACCCGCCTGAGCCGCGATGTCGGCGAGCCGCGTGTTGTTCATGAGCATCACTCTAGACATCCGGGTGTACGGCGAACTGCTCACGGGGGCCGGGATCGGCGGCCCACCAGGTAGTCGAGTCGGGGGCCAGGCGAACCGTCCCGCCGGCGACCTCCGGCCCCGCGCTCGACAGGAGCAGGGAACCGGGCGCCGGGCCGATGGCGACCTGCTCCGCCGTCATGTTGATCACGCACGCGAAGGAGTCGCCGCGGCGGAACGCCAGCGTGCCCGGCGGGCTGTCCAGCCAGGTCAGGGCGCCGTCGCCGAGCGCGGGGTGATCGCGCCGGAGGCGCAGCGCCGCCCGGTACAGGCTGAGCGTAGAAGCGCCGTCCCCGAGCTGGGCCTCCACGCTGAGGTGACGCCAGTCCGGCGGCATCGGCAGCCAGGTGTCCCGGACGCCCGGAGGGGCGAACCCGTGCGCCGGTTCGCCGGTCGCGGTCCACGGCAGCGGCACCCGGCAGCCGTCCCGGCCGCTGTCGGGGTCGCGCAGCCTCTGGGGGTCGCGCAGGTACTCGCCGGGAAGGTCGAGCACCTCGGGCAGGCCGAGCTCCTCGCCCTGGTAGACGTAGGCGGAGCCGGGCAGCGCCAGCATGAGCAGGGCGGCGGCGCGGGCGCGCCGCAGGCCGGGCTCGCCCCCGCCGTACCGGGTGACGTGCCGTTTGACGTCGTGGTTGGACAGCACCCAGGTGGAGGGGGCGCCCACGAGGGCCGCCGTGCGCAGCGACTCGTCGACGATCTCCCGGAACCCGCCGGCGTCCCAGGGGGCCTTGAGGAGGTGGAAGTTGAACGCCTGGTGCAGCTCGTCCGGCCGGACGTAGCAGGCCAGCCGCTCGGGCGAGGGCGCCCACGCCTCGGCGACGCCGATCCGCTCGCCCTCGTAGGAGTCGAGGATCCGGCGCCACGCGCGGTGGATCTCGTGCACGCCGTCCTGATCGAAGAACGGCACGACCTGCGTGCCGATCATCTCGGCCTGGCCGCGATGGCCCACGTCGGGCAGGCCGGGCGCCTTGACCATCCCGTGCGCCACGTCGACGCGGAAGCCGTCCACGCCGAGGTCGAGCCAGAACCGCAGCACGTCGGCGAACTCGCTGTGCACCTCCGGATGCTCCCAGTTCAGGTCCGGCTGCTCGGGCGCGAACAGGTGGAGGTACCACTGCCCGTCCCCGGCCCGCGTCCAGGCCGGGCCTCCGAAGATCGACTCCCAGTCGTTGGGGGGCAGCTCGCCCGCCGCGCCGCTGCCGTCCCGGAAGTGGTAGCGGGCCCGCTCCGGGGCGCCGGGCCCGGCCCGCAGGGCCGCCTCGAACCAGGGGTGCCGGTCGGAGGTGTGGTTGGGCACCACGTCCACGATGATCCGCAGGCCCAGCGCGTGGGCCTCGTCGATCAGGGCCCGGGCGTCCGCCAGCGTGCCGAAGATGGGGTCGACGTCCCGGTAGTCCGCCACGTCGTATCCGAAGTCGGCCATCGGGGAGGGATAGAACGGCGTCAGCCAGACGGCGTCCACACCGAGGTCGGCCAGGTAACCCAGGCGGCTGCGCACTCCGAGGAGGTCGCCCACGCCGTCGCCGTTGCCGTCCGCGAAGCTGCGCACGTACACCTGGTAGATCACCGCGTCCCGCCACCACCGGGTGACGGCGGCCGGCGCGGCGGCCGGTGGCTGGACGGCGACTTCGGTCATGGGATCCCCCGATTCTCAGATGGGTCAGGCCTTCGTCGCGCCGGCCGTGAGGCCGGTCACGAGATGGCGCTGGACGAGCAGGAAGACGGCCGCCGCGGGGATCGCGATGAGCACCGACGACGCCGTGAGCAGCCCCCACTCCGCCTTGTGCTGGCCGACGAACTGGCTGAGACCCACGGCCAGCGTGTACTTGTCGTCGCCGGTCATGAACGCCGTCGCGTACGCGACCTCGGCCCAGGCGGTGAGGAAGGAGTAGAACGCGGCGACGGCCAGGCCGGGCTTGGCGAGCGGGACGATCAGGCGCCAGAACGTGCCGAAGGGGGTGAGGCCGTCGACCCGGCCCGCCTCGTCGATCGACACCGGGACCGTGTCGAAGTAGCCCTTCATCATCCAGGCGCAGAACGGGACGGTGGAGGTCAGGTACGCGATGACCAGGGAGGGGAACTGGTTGATCAGCCCGAGGCCCGCCATGAGGTTGTAGATCGGCACGATGAGGATCGCCACCGGGAACATCTGCGTGATCAGCAGCATCCACATGACCGAGCGGAACCCCGGGAAGCGGAACCTGCTCACCGCGTATCCGGTGGTGGCCGACAGCAGCACGCCGATCACGGCGGTGGCGAGCGAGACGATGATCGAGTTTCCCGCCCACGTCAGGAACCGGGTCTCCCCGAGGACCTGCGCGTAGTTCGCGAGCGTCGGCTGCTCGAACGGCCGGACCGACGCGGTCTCGATCACCGTCCTCGGCTTGAGCGAGGTCAGCACCAGCCAGGCGACGGGGAAGACCGACACGACGCTCGCCGCGATCAGCGTGAGGTGCAGCGCGGCGGACCGGGCGGGGCTGCGGTACTCGCGGCCGCCGCGTGCCCCGCGGGGCGCCTTGCCCGGCGCCTCGCCGTGCGGCGCCCCGGCGGTGGTCACCCGGCCGCCGGTCGTCGCCCGCTCGCCCGTCACCTCGTCGCCGGTCGTCACTTGATCGCCGGTGGTCACCATTCCTCCCCTTGGCGCCGCAGCGCGCTCCGGTATACCGCGGCCAGCACGACGAGCAGGGCGAGGATCACCAGGCCCCACGCCGCCGAGCCCGAATAGTTGCGAATGCCCTCGAAGGCCTGCCGGTAGGCGTACGTCACGAGGATCTCCGTCGACCCGGCCGGTCCCCCGCGCGTGAGCAGGAAGATGACCGGGAACTGGTTGAACGTCCAGATCGTGCCGAGCAGCACGACCGTGCTCGACACGGGGCTCAGGCCCGGCACCGTGATGTGCCGGAACCGCTGCCACGGCGACGCGCCGTCGACCTCGGCGGCCTCGTACAGCTCGCGCGGGATGGCCTGCAGCCCGCCGAGCAGGGCGAGCATCATGAACGGCACACCCAGCCACACGTTGCAGGCGATCACCGACACCTTCGCCCAGAGGGGGTCGTCGAGCCAGCTGATCCCCGCGAACCCGGCCGCCCTCAGCATGGCGTTCACCACGCCGAACTCGCCGTTCAGCAGGTAGCGCCAGATGAACGCGGACACGAAGGCCGGCACGGCCCACGGCAGCACGAGCAGCATCCGGTAGACCGAGCGGAACCGCATCGGCCGGTTGAGCAGCAGCGCCGTGCCGAGGCCGAGGCCCACATGCAGGGCGACGCACACGACGGTCCAGACGACGGTCCAGAGCAGCCGGCCGAGGAACGTGGCCGAGGTGAGGATCTCGGCGTAGTTGCGCAGGCCGACGAACTCGTACGTCGACGGGATGACGTTCATCCCGATCGTGCGGCCCATGTTCGCCTCGGTCGCGTCGGTCAGCGACAGGTACACGCCGCGCGCGAGCGGGTAACCGACCAGCACCAGCGTCACGATGACCACCGGCGCCGTCATCGCCCAGGCGTACCAGTGACGGGACAGCAGGCGCCGCGCCCCGGATCGGGGCGCGGCCCTCCTGCCCGCGACGACGTCAGCCGTCATGGGTCACAGGCTCCAGCCCTTGAGGATGCCCTGGTAGGCGGTGGCCACGTCCTTGAGCATCGGCTCGGTCTCCGACTGCCCGGCCGCCAGCTTCTGGTAGCCCTCGACGAGCGGCTGGAACAGCGAGGCCGCCTCGGGGATCCAGGGGCGCTCCACGGCCGACTCCATCGGCTTCTGCCACTGCGCGATCTTCGGGTTGGCCGTCGCCTCCGGCGCGCTGTAGGCCGGGGTGCGGGTCGGCAGCAGGCCGAGCTTGCCGGCGATCTTCGCCTGGCTCTCCGCCGTGTCCATGAACTGGACGAACAGGTACGACGCGCCGAGGTTCCCGGAGCCGGCGTAGACCGTGTAGTCGTGGCCGCCGACCGGCGCGCCGGACTTCGCCGAACCGGCCGGGACCGGGGCGACGCCGAAGTTGTCCGGGTCGTCCTTGAAGACCTTCCCCCCGAGGTTGTCGGCGTTCGACCAGGGGCCGTTGAAGATCATGGCGACCTTGCCCTCCTTGAAGGCGGTCTCCGCGTTGGTGTAGCTGTCCTGCAGGGCGGGCTTGGCCGCGGCGCCGGACTTGATCAGATCCTCGACGATCTTGACGCCGGCGACCGTCTGCGGCGACGAGATGGTGATCTTCTTGCCCGGGACGTCGACGAAGTCGCCGCCCTCGCCGTAGATGAACGGCAGCAGGAAGTAGGCGTCCACGTTCAGCGCGATGCCCTCGGCGCCGGTCTTCGACTTGACGTCCAGCGCGACCTTCTTCAGATCGGCCATGGTCGCCGGAGGCTCGTCGTAGCCCGCCTTCTTCAGCAGCTCCTTGTTGTAGAGGAGGCCGAGGGTGTCGGTCACCTGCGGCACGCCGTACGTCTTGCCGTTGAACTTGCCGCTCGCGGCCGGGGACGGCAGGAACTCGCCCGGGTTCTGCAGGGCGGGCGTGCCGTCGAGCGGCGCGAGATAGCCGAGCGAGGCGAACTCGGCGACCCAGCCGACGTCGGTCCGCAGCACGTCCGGCGCGCCCGAGCCGGACTGCGCGGCCGTCTTGAACTTGTCCCGCGCCTCCGCGAACGGCACGTTGACGTAGTTCACCTTGATCTTGGGGTACTTCGCCTGGAAGTCCGTGATCAGTTCCTTGAACGCGGGGGCCTCCGTCGTCGCGTCGGAGGTGTCCCACCAGGTGACCGTGCCCGACACGTCGCCGGGAGCGGCGCTCGTCGCCGGGGCCGCGCCGGGGCTGGAACCGCCGCAGGCGGACACCGCCAGGGCCAGCGCCGCGGCGACCGCCGCAGCCGAGAAGACTCGCCGCATCTCTGTTGCGCTCCTTGCTCAGGGGGATTTAACGCGGAACGTAACAGGCCTGTGAAATCGGTGAAAGGCCTTACAGCAAGTTTCAGTAACTTCGTTACCTTTGACGCGCAAGCGCATGGGGCGGCGAGGTCAGACCCCGGCCCTGACAACGAACTTTCCTCAACGGAAAGAGCGGAGTAACGAGAAGTTGCAGGCAGATGCCGGATTCTTCACGACACGTCTGGACACGAGTGCCCGAGACGCGATGTACTACCTCATCAATCACACCGAAGGCTGGGGATCCGGGCATGTCCGCCCGGGGGGAACGAGCTGTCATGAGCACCGTCGTCCTCGACAATGTAAGCAAGGTCTACCCGGGGGGTCACCTTGCTGTCGATCGCATGAGCCTGCGCGCGGACGAGGGTGAGCTTCTTGTTCTGCTGGGGCCGTCCGGCTGCGGGAAGTCCACCCTGCTCCGGATGATCGCGGGGCTCGAGGAGATCACCGAGGGTGATCTGTGGCTGGGCGGAAAGCTCGCCAACTCCCTCGCCCCCCGCGACCGCGATGTCGCGATGGTGTTCCAGAACGGCGCCCTCTATCCTCACCGGACCGTGCGCGGCAACCTGTCGTTCCCGCTGGAGATCGCCAAGGCGGACCCCGCGATGGTCAAGGAGCGCGTGGTGGAGCTGTCCCGCGCGCTGCACATCGACGAGACGCTGGACAGGCGGCCGGGGACGCTGTCCGGCGGTCAGCGCCAGCGCGTCGCCATGGGCCGCGCCATCGTCCGCCAGCCCTCCCTGTTCCTGATGGACGAGCCGCTGTCCAACCTGGACGCCGGCATGCGGACCGAGTTACGCATGGAGATCTCCTCGCTGGTGCGGGCCCTCGGCGTCACCACCATCTACGTCACGCACGACCAGGTCGAGGCGCTCACGCTGGCCGACCGCATCGCGATCATGAATCGCGGGGTGCTCCAGGACATCGGCACCCCCGCCCAGGTGTACAACGACCCCGCGACCGCCTTCACCGCCGCGTTCCTCAGCTCCCAGCAGCTCAACCTGCTGTCGGCGACCGTACGGACCCCGCAGAACCAGTTCATCCTGCTCGACTTCGGCCCACATCAGATCACGATGCCCTGGACCGATCCACGGGCGTACGCCGTCTCCCAGCACACCGGCAGGCAGATCATCGTGGGCATCCGGCCGGACGGCCTGATGGCGGTGCCGGAGAAGACGGAGGGGCCGACCTTCTTCGGCCGGGTCAGGACCCTGGAGTACCACGGCCACGAGTGGCTCGCGTACCTGGAGGCCGGCATCCCGGCGGTCGTCGCCCCGGAGCCGCCGGACACTCGCGACGGCCATGTGAACGGCGGCTCGGGCCTCCCCGGCCGGGCGCGCTCGGTCATGCGCCGCCTGCTCAACGGGAACGGGCAGGAGGAGGACCCGCAGGCTCCGCCGCCGTCCCAGATGGGCACGCACCGCCGCGCCGACCTGGTCGTGCGGCTCGGCAACCGCCCGGTGTGGAGGGCCGGCGACCATGGCCGCGTCGCCGTCGACGTCTCCCGCCTCATGCTGTTCACCCAGGACGGCGCCCGCATCGACCCGCCCCGGCGGTAACGGGCCCACGGCGATCCCGCACGCCGGCTCTCGGCCGGAATCCGCAGGTCAGGTCCGCAAGATACGAATCCGCGGATGTGACCTCGCTGTCCAATTCGCGGGTCAGATCGGCGCCGCCGAATGCGTGCCGTCAAATCCCCTGTTGTCGAAATTTATGGGCTCCCATCCTTTTTGTCCGATTCGCAGGGTTAAGGGCGCTCTGAGCGTTTCATAGGGTTCAATCCCGTTTTTCCAGTTCGCGGGATCAGGTTCGCGCCGCCGGGATTCACGAGGGCAGATCCGCGCTCCCGGTTCGCGGGGCCGGGTCGGCATATCGGCTCCGGTCAATTCGCGAGCTCAGACGCCGTGGGTCGTGCGGGCGACCCCCGCCTGGGCCAGAACGGAGACGATGCCGACGAGCCGCACGATCTTGTCGAGCTCGGCCCGGTGGAACGCGGGCCCCTGTGACCGCGCCACGACCAGATGCACACCGTCCATCGGCACGCTGGCCAGGTGCAGGTCGCCTTCGGTGAAGGCGGAGGCCCGCAGCGGCGTCAGCGAGGCGGCCGGCACGAGCTCCGGCGCCTGCCAGCTCCCGTGCGTGACCGAGCCGCTGGCCGAGTCGACGGCGACCGCCCACTCGGCGCTGACCAGGTCCGACACCGCGTCGACCAGCGTCACGTACGCCCGCTCGGGCTCCCCGGCCACGTGGCCGAGCAGGTCGTAGTCCGGGCTGGTGCCGGGCACCTCGCGCGTGGGCCACACGGCCTCCACCCGCGTGCCGGGGACCACGCTGATGCGCTCGCGCAGCTCCTCGGGCTCGAACAGGCCGGACCAGGAGACCGTGAAGTCGTCAACGGCCCGTCCGGCCTGGCGCTCCAGGACGGTCACCTGCAGGATGTCGGCGCCCATCACCCCGAAAGCCCGCGCGACCTGCCCCAGCACCCCCGGCCGATCGGGCAGCGAAACCCGTAGCCGAAGCAACATCCCCCATCACCTCCACCATGTGCGACACCCACAGTGTCGGACACACGTTTCGCGATGGTTACGGCGACGGGTCACGGAATGGCTGCACTGTTTCTGGAACTTGCAGCAAGATCTTGCACATGCTGGTATAGGAAGGTCTTTCCGGGCATGGCGAGCCTCCCCGGCACGGCGAGCGCACGCGTCCCTCTCCCCGCCGAAGCGCCACCCGCACCGCCCCCGCAGTGCCCCCCGACGGGCGGCCACCACGCTCCCCGCGGCACGGCTCCCGCCGCTCACCTCCGCCGCGCGAGCCGCCCCTGGATCAAGCTCAAGCCCGGGGCCACAGACGTCGGCCTGATCACCCACAAGGGCGACACGAAGGACCAGCAGGCCGGCCAGGTGCTCGATCTCGCCGCGACGGGCCACGAGACGTGGAAACTGTCAGGTGTGGACGGATACCTGCTGCCGCGACCCGCGGCGACCGGCGCTGACGCCGACCTGTCGAAGGCCACCGCGCAGTGGATCGACCGCGGCACGGTCGCGTGGAAGGGCGCGGCGAGCGCCGCCGGCCACTACTTCCTCGCCTACTCCCCCAAGGGCGACATCACGGTCGCCGACGGCGACCTCGCCGGCGACGTGCACCTGATCCGGCTCACTCCCGGCGCGTTCTCGGAGCCGCAGAAGGCCGCCTGGCCGCATCTGGCCTCCTACTCCGCGCTGGCAGTGGACCCCTGCGACGCCGGGCTGGTCCGCGCCGCGTTGCGCGGGCAGGTCGTGGCGGTCGAGCGCGCGCCCTCGGGGGCGCTGCTCACCGCCACCGGCGTGCAGATCCCCGGCGTGCTCGACGACCTTTACGCCGGGGCCGCCGTGAAGGCCTCCCTCGGCCCGGTCGAGGGACGCGGGCTCGCCGTGTGGGCGCCGACGGCCCAGAAGGTCGAGCTGGCGCTCTACGACGGCCCGGAGGGCGGCCGCCGCGCCGTCCATCCCATGCGCAGGGACGACGCGACGGGCGTGTGGTCCACGAGGGGGCCGTCCTCCTGGAAGGGGAGGTACTACACCTACCTCGTCACCGTCTTCGCCCCCGCCGCCGGGAAGGTCGTGACCAACGAGGTGACCGACCCCTACAGCCTGGCGGTCTCGGCCGGTTCGGAGCGCAGCCAGATCGTCGACCTGTCGGACGCCTCCCTCATGCCGGAGGGATGGTCGTCGCTGCGCAAGCCGCCCGCGGTCCGTCAGGACCGGGCCTCGATCTACGAGCTGCACGTGCGCGACTTCTCGGCCTCCGACCCGAGCGTGCCGGCGGCTGAGCGCGGCACCTACCGGGCGTTCGCCGAGCCCGGCGGCAAGGGGATGGCCGAGCTGCGGAGCCTGGCGGGGGACGGGCTCACCCACGTCCACCTGCTGCCGGTCTTCGACTTCGCGACCGTCCCCGACCGTGCGGAGGACCGGACGGAGCCCGCCTGCGATCTCGCGGCGATGCCGCCGGACTCCCCAGAGCAGCAGGCGTGCGTCACGGCGACGGCGGCGAAGGACTCGTTCAACTGGGGCTACGACCCGCTGCACTACACCGTCCCGGAGGGGTCGTACGCCACGGACCCCGACCGGCGGATCAAGGAGTTCCGCGGGATGGTCGCCGGGCTGAACGGCGCCGGGCTCCGGGTGGTCATGGACGTGGTCTACAACCACACCCACGCGTCCGGGCAGGATCCGCGGAGCGTGCTGGACCGGATCGTGCCGGGGTACTACCACCGGCTGCTCGACGACGGGGCGGTGGCCACCTCCACCTGCTGCGCGAACACGGCCCCCGAGCACGCCATGATGGGCCGCCTGGTGGTCGACTCGATCGTCACCTGGGCCCGCGACTACAAGATCGACGGCTTCAGGTTCGATCTCATGGGACACCATCCGAAGGCCGGCATACTCGCCGTGCGCAGGGCCCTCGACGCGCTCACCCCCGCCAAGGACGGGGTGGACGGCAAGTCGATCATCCTGTACGGCGAGGGCTGGAACTTCGGGGAGGTCGCCGACGACGCCCGGTTCACCCAGGCCACCCAGGCCAACATGGCCGGGACGGGGATCGGCACGTTCAACGACCGCCTGCGTGACGCCGTACGGGGCGGGTCGCCGTTCGACGCGGACCCGGGCGTGCAGGGGTTCGGCTCGGGCCTGGCGGACGGCTCAGGACCGGAGGCGGCCGGGCGGCTGGCGGGCTACGAGGACCTGATCAAGCTCGGGCTCGCCGGCAACCTGCGCGACTTCACCTTCACCGGCTCCGCCGGGACGCCGGTGAAGGGATCGGAGATCGGCTACAACGGCTCGCCCGCCGGCTACACCTCCGCGCCCGGCGAGTCCGTCACCTACGTGGACGCCCACGACAACGAGACCCTGTACGACGCGCTCGCCTTCAAGCTGCCCCGATCGGCCCCGATGGCCGACCGGGTGCGGATGCAGTCGCTGTCGCTCGCCACGGTCCTGCTGGGGCAGGGCACGGCGTTCGTCCACGCCGGCAGCGAGCGGTTGCGCTCCAAGTCGCTCGACCGCAACTCCTACGACTCGGGCGACTGGTTCAACCGGCTGCTGTGGGACTGCCGCCAGGGCAACGGCTTCGGGGGCGGCCTGCCCCCCGAGAGGGACAACGGCGCCCGGTGGCCGTACGCCCGGCCGCTGCTGGCCGACCCGGCGCTGCGGGCGGACTGCGCGGCCATCGGGGCCGCCCGGGCCGGGTTCGGCGAGCTGCTGCGGATCCGGCGTTCCTCGCCCGCGTTCTCCCTGGGCTCGGCGGCGGAGATCCAGAGGCGGGTGTCCTTCCCGCCGTCCGGCGCCCCGGGAGTGATCGTCATGCGGATCGACTCCGCCGGGGTGGACCCGGCGTACCGGTCGGTCACGGTGGTGTTCAACGCCGGCGGGCGGCAGGCCGCGCCTGTCGTGGCCGCGCTGAAGGGGGCCCGTACGGCGCTCCACCCGGTGCAGGCGGCCTCGGAGGACCCGGTCGTCCGCCAGGCGTCCGCCGACCCGGCGACCGGCGTCCTGACCGTGCCGGGGCGCACCGTCGCCGTCTTCGTCGAGAGCCCCTGACCCATGTCCGGGCAATCAGCTCCCACGCCCCCAGATGGGAGACTTTGAGGAACTTTGGTGTCAGCTTTCCCCTGTCGCGCGTTTTCCGCGCGATGACCATGAGTAACCTCAGGTAATGCTCCTCCCCAGGCAGCGTTCCCTCTCGCTCCGTGCGCGTCTCACCCTCATCGCGACCGGAGCGGCGGCGTTTTTCCTCATCCCTCTCGCGGTGGTGGTGAACGTCGCGGTGCGCCATGCGGTCGCCGACCGGATATGGGACGCCAGCCTCGCCACGGCGACCCGCGTCGCCGCGGAGGTGCGCGACGGGCACCTGCCGAGCCCGGTGCCGACGAACGCCAACGGCATCGACCTGGTGGAGGTGGTCGCGCCGGACGGCAGCGTCGTCGCCGGCAGCCCGGCGGCGCGCGGGCTCCGGCCGTTGAGCCCGTTACGCCCGTCCTCCGACACCCACGTCACCCAGACGACCACCTGCGCGATGCCCCACCGCGACTGCGTGTTCGTGACCGCCATACGGGTGTCCCCCCGGCCCGACTCGGTCGTCGTGTACGCGGGCCGCAGCGCCCCCGCGATCCTCACCACCCCGATCCCCGCCCTGGAGCTCCTCGTCTTCGCCGCGCTCCTCGCCGCGCTGTCCGGGTGGATCGCCTGGAGGGGGACGGGGCGGGCGCTGCGCCCCGTCGAGGCCATGAGGTCGGAGCTCGCCGAGATCACCCCGAAGAACACCGCGTCGAGGCTGCCCCAGCCGCCCGGCAACGACGAGATCGCCCGCCTCGCGAGAACGGCCAACGACGCCCTGACCAGGCTGGACGAATCGATCCAGAAGCAACGGCGGTTCGCCGCCGACGCCTCGCACGAGCTGCTCACCCCGATCGCCGGGATCCGCGCCCAGCTGGAGGGCGCGCGCCTGCATCCGGAGGACACCTGCGAGGCCCTCGACGCGGCGCTGCGCGACACCGAGCGGCTAGAGGGCATCGTCGGCGACCTTCTGCTGCTCGCACGCATCGGAACGGTCCCCGAGGCCGTTCGGGAGGAGGTCGACCTGGGCAGGCTGGTCGCCGACGAGGCGGAGCGGCGGGATCGGCGGGAGGGGCGGGAGGGCCCGCGGCGTGACCGGCTGCCCACGCACGTCGAGATCGAGCCGGGCGTATGGATCATGGGGCTGCGCGGGCAGCTGCGCCGGGTCGTCACGAACCTGCTGGACAACGCGGAGCGGCACGCGGTGACCGCGGTGTCCGTGGAGGTCACCCGCCGCGACCACGACGCCGTCCTGTGCGTGGTGAACGACGGCGACCCGATCCCCGAGGGGGACCGCGAGCGGATCTTCGAGAGGTTCTACCGGCGGGACGCCGCCCGAAGCCGGGTCCACGGCGGCAGCGGCCTCGGCCTCGCCATCGCCCGCGAGGTCGTCGAGGCGCACGACGGCACGATCGCCGTCGAGGACGGCGAGCCGGGTGTGCGGTTCGTGATCCGGCTGCCGCTCGCCGAGCCGCACGAAGTCACGCCCGGCGCGTGACGTCCGGCATGTGACACTCCACACGTGACGTGACACCGCCCGCGGCGGTCACGAAGCGGGGCATTCAGGGGCCTGCCGGACAGGGCCGCGGCGGCGACACCCAAAGTTAAGACCTGCGCCCATGCCTGTTCAACGGAGTTACCCCCGTGGGGCCATCCACCTGGCTAGGTTTCCGGGACACCCCGCCTCGGGGTCCCGTTGTCGCAGGTAGAGGAGTCACTCGTGCGAGTGCTGGCCGTTGTCCCCGCCCGCGGAGGTTCGGCGGGCGTTCCGCTGAAGAACCTGGAGAAGGTGGGCGGCATCCCGCTGGTCGCGCGAGCGGTCGAGGCATGCCTGCGCGCGGAGCTCGTGGACGAGGTCGTCGTCACCACCGACCACGACCGCATCGCCCAGGTCGCCGCCGACGCCGGCGCCCGGGTCGTCCGGCGCCCGGCCGACCTCAGCGGCCCGACCGCCTCCAGCGAGTCCGCCGTCCTGCACGCCCTCGGCGAGCTGGGCGAGGACCCGGAGGTCGTCGTGCTCGTGCAGTGCACCAGCGCGTTCATCGACCCTCGCGACATCGACGCGGCCGTCGCCAAGGTCCTGAACGGCGAGGCCGACTCGGTCTTCGCCGGGACCGAGACCTACGAGTTCGTCTGGAGCGCGGCGGGCGACGGGATCAACCACGACCCCTCCGTGCGGCCCCGCCGCCAGGACCGCGAGCCCGACTTCCGCGAGACCGGCGCCTTCTACGTCATGCGGACCGCCGGCCTGCGCGAGCACGGGCACCGCTTCTTCGGCACCGTGGCCGTGCAGCCCGTCCCGGCCCGGCACGCGGTGGAGATCGACACCCCCGAGGATCTCGAGATCGTCCGGGCCCTGGCGCCGTTCGTCGACGAGCCGCTCCCGATCGACGTCGACGCGGTCGTCACCGACTTCGACGGCGTCCACACCGACGACCGCGCGTTCGTCGACTCGGAAGGGCGCGAGATGGTCGCGGTCAGCCGCTCCGACGGCATGGGCGTGGCACTGCTCCGGCGGGCCGGGGTCAAGGTGCTCGTGCTGTCCACCGAGCGCAACCCGGTGGTCGCCGCCCGCGCCGGCAAGCTCGGCGTCCCGGTGGTGCAGGGGCTGGGGGCCAAGGACGCCGCGCTGCGCGACTGGCTGGCCGCGGAGGGCATCGACCCGGAGCGGGTCGCCTACGTGGGCAACGACGTCAACGACCTGTCCTGCATGGCGCTCGTGGGCTGGCCGGTGGCCGTCCCCGACGCGCACCCCCGGGTCCGCGCCGCCGCCCGCGTGGTGCTGTCGGCCCCCGGGGGCGCGGGAGCCGTACGGGAGCTGTCGGACCGTGTGCTCGCCGCGAGGCCCGCGGTCGCCGAGGCCGCCGAGGGCGCGCCGGTCGCCGCCCGCGGCCCGGTGCCGTCCGCGACGTTCCGGGCGCAGCCGGCGCCGGTGCGGATCGGCAGGTCGCTGGTCGGCCCCGGGCAGCCGGTCTACATGATCGCCGAGATCGGGATCAACCACAACGGCGACGTCGACATCGCCCGCAAGCTCATCGACGTGGCCGCCGAAGCCGGCTGCCAGGCGGTGAAGTTCCAGAAGCGCACGCCGGAGATCTGCGTGCCGATGGAGCAGCGCGGCCAGATCCGGCAGACGCCGTGGGGCGAGATGACGTACATGGAGTACAAGATCCGCACCGAGTTCGGCGCGGACGAGTACGGGCACATCGCGAAGTACTGCGAGGAGCGCGGCGTCGACTGGTTCGCCTCGCCGTGGGACGTCCCCTCCGTGGACTTCCTCGAGAGCATGGACGTCGTGGCCCACAAGGTGGCCTCGGCCTCGGTGACCGACCACGAGCTGCTGCGGGCCCTCGCGGCCACCCGCAAGCCGATCATCTTGTCGACCGGCATGTCGACGATGGAGGAGATCGACGCGGCGGTCGAGATCCTCGGCACCGAGCGGCTCGTGATGATGCACGCCACCTCGACCTACCCGCTCCCCCCGGAGGAGGCCAACCTCCGCATGATCGGCACGCTCCAGGAGCGTTACGGCGTGCCGGTCGGCTACTCCGGTCACGAGCGCGGCCTGCAGATCTCCCTGGCGGCGGTGACGCTGGGCGCGGTGACGGTCGAGCGGCACATCACGCTCGACCGCACGATGTGGGGCTCCGACCACGCCGCGTCGCTGGAGCCCAGCGGCGTGGAGCACCTGGTCCGCGACATCCGCATCATCGAGACCGCCCTCGGGGACGGCGTCAAGAAGGTCTTCCCCGGCGAGGAGGCCCCCCGGGCCCGCCTGCGCCGCGTCACCGCGTGAGCGTGGAGGGGTCGTGATCACACTCTCGGTGATCGTCCCGGTCAGGGACGGCGAGCCGTACCTGGCCGACGCCCTGGCGTCGCTGGTCCGCAACCGGACCCGGGACTTCCAGACGGAGGTCGTCGTCGTCGACGACGGGTCGGCCGACGCGACGCCGGAGGTGATCGAGGACTTCCGGCAGGACCTGCCGGGCCTCACGGTGGTGCGCAACCCGGTGCCGGTCGGGCTGGCCGACGCGCGCAACGTCGGCCTGAAGCTGGCCTCCGGCCGGTACGTGACGTTCCTGGACGGCGACGACTGGCTCGCGCCCGGCTACCTGTCCCGGCTGGTCGCGGCCATCGACGGGCTCGGGTGCGACTTCGTCCGCGTCGACCACGTCCAGGCCGAGGGCCGCAAGCGGGAGACGCACCGGGCGCCGGAGCCCCGGCGGAACGTCGTGCTGGACCCGCGTGGGGCGATCATGCCGGCCGGGGCCAAGACGATGGTCGACTACCCCTACGCGTGGGCCGGCGTCTACCGCAGGGAGCTGGGCGAGCTCCTCACGTTCCCGAGCGGCCTGCACACGGCCGAGGACCGCCCGTGGATCTGGCGGCTCCACCAGCGGGCGGCGTCGTTCGCCGCGGTCTCCCTCGCCGGGGTCTTCTACCGGCGGGGGGTCCCCGCGTCGCTGACCCAGATCGGCGACGAGCGGCAGCTGCACTTCTTCGACGCGTTCGACCTGGTCTTCGCGGAGGTGGAGGAGCAGTTCCGGCCCAAGGCCGTCCGCACCTTCCTCGCTCTGCTGGCCAACCACTGGGAGATGAGGGAGCGCTTCGCCCCCGCCATCTTGGCCGGTTTCGAGGCGCGGGGCAGGGCCGCCCTGGCCGCGCTGCCCGCCGGCCTCGCCGACGAGCTGATCGCCGGCTTCGAGCCCGATCGCCAGGCCCTGCTCCACCACCTGAAGGAGGGCCGGTGACCCAGGTGTTCCACGCCTCCAGGTTCTTCGGCGCCATGACGCTGGCCGCCGCCGTCGACGCGGGCGCTTTCGGCCCCGCCGACCGGCGGCGGCTGCTGCTCGTGTCCAACAACACCGACATCCCGGAGATCTCGGTCCCGCTCGACGAGACCCCCGGGTTCGCGGCGCTGCGGGACCGGTTCGACGACGTCAGGTCCTGGAACGAGATCATCGCGCCCCTGCATCCGTCCGACTGGAAGGCGCGGGCGATCGAGACGCCCATGCTCGGACGGCTGCTCCAGTCGCATCTGGGTGTCGGCGAGGTGGACGAGCTGGTGCTGGAGTCGGTGATCGTCTCCCCCGCCCGCACCCTGCCCGGGCTGTTCAAGGACTGCTCCCTCACGATCTACTCCGACGGCCTCATGGCCCACAGCCCGACCCGTGACGTGCTGCCCGGGGAGATCTCCGCGCGCATCACCCGGCTGATCCACCTGGACCTGGTCCCCGGGCTGACGCCGCTGCTGCTCACCGAGCACGGGGTGCCGGCCGAGGCGCTCCCGGTCGGGGCCTTCCGCCGGGTCGTCGACCAGGTCGCCACCGCCGAGCCCGGCGATGTCGCGGGGGACGCCGTCATCCTGGGGCAGTACCTGGCGTCGCTGGGCATCCTGACCGTGGAGGAGGAGGCCGGCCTGCACGCCGCGATGCTCGGCGCCCTCGTCGCCCGGGGACACCGGCGAGTCATCTTCAAGCCGCACCCGGCGGCCGGACGGCGGCAGAGCAACCGGCTCAAGCAGGTCGCCGCCGGGCTCGGCGCGGAGCTCGTCGTGGCCGCCGAGGACTCCGCCGCCGAGGTCCTGTTCGCCAAGGTACGGCCGGCCCTGGTGGTGAGCTGCTTCTCCACCGCGCTGGTGACGGCGCGCAGGTATTTCGGGCTGCCGGTGGCGACCATGGGCACCGAGCTGCTGCTCCAGCGGCTCACGCCGTACGAGAACAGCAACCGGATCCCCGTCACGATCATCGACGCGTCGCTGCCCAGGCTCGGGGCCGACGGCTCCCTGTCGGAGCCGCCGCCCGTCGACCTCGAGGCGCTGATCGACGCGGTCGCTTACTGCATGCAGAGCGCGGCCCATCCCGGCCTGCGCGAGACCGCGGCGGCCTACGTCCGCGACAACGGGCCGGAGCGCTACTTCAAGAAGCGCAGGCTGGAGGCGCTCGGCCTGGCCGGGCCCCCGCAGCCGCGCTCCGACTCGCGGCTGCGCCGCCTCATGTCCCGCTGAGGGTTCCCGGCGCGACGACCCCGGCACGGCGGCCGCGGCCGCCGTGCCGGGCCCACCAGAACGCCTTGAGGCCGGAACGCTTCGGGATCAGAACGCCTGCAGGTTAGGCCTTGAGGTCAGAACGCCTTGAGGTAGCGGCGCATCCGGCGCTTGGCGCGGTAGCCGTACCGGAGGACCTTGGGCGGCACCTCCAGGCGGAGCCGGGCGCGGCGGCGGGCCGCGGCGTGCTCGGGACCGTCGAGGAGGGACCGCGTCGGCTCCAGCGCGCCCTGCCGGGACCGCGTGACGAGCGCGGAGACCCTCTCGATCCAGTCGGTGGCCACGGCGTCGTGGAAGTAGTTGGCCTGGCACCACTCGGGGGCGGGCGTGCGGAAGTCGCCCTTGGCGAGGTCCTCCATCGTGCCGAGGCAGCCGCTCCCCTCGAACACCAGGTTGATCATCTCGGCGCTGACGCCGAAGTCGGACAGCACGAGCAGCGGCACGTGCTGGGCGATGGCCTCAAGGGCCGCCGTCGAGCTGACCGTGACGAACCCGGCGGCATGGGTGAGGTGCTCGTGCATCGGCCCGGCGGCGAAACGCACGGAGTCCGGGCGCACCCGGCCCTCGGCCGCCATCGACGTCCAGAGCCGCTCGTAGTGGTGACGCTCGTTGTGCGTCTGCCGCTCGGAGTCGCGGGCCCTCAGTTTGACGACCACGTCGAGGTCGGGCCGGGCCTCGCCGAGCGCGGCGAGCGCGAGGAGGATCTCCTCGCGCTCCTCGCGGCGGCGGGGCACCTTGGCCTGCGTGGCGAAGATCACCCGGTCGCGCGGCCCCTGAGCCGGGGCGCCGAGGTCGAGGTACGGCAGGCGGGCCAGGGCGACCGCGCCTCCCCCGCCGAGCTCCCTGCCGATGGCGGAGAACTCGGCGACCTCCCGGCCGCTGTGCACCACGAACAGGTGGCAGCCGCTGCGGTACAGCCACGCCTTCTCGGTTGCGGGCACCGAGATCCCCGGAAGGCCCGACACCATCACCGGGCGGGGGCGCAGGTCCGCGAGGATCTCCGCGGCCAGCGCGTCGACCACCGGGCCGGTGCAGGCGAGCAGCACGGCGTCGGGCCGGAACCGCTCGGCCGCCCTGCGGAGCTGGCGCGCCGACAGCACGGGGGGAAGCGCGTCTCCCGCCGGCCCCGCGCTGCGGGTGCCGCTCACCGCGGCGCCGAGCTGCCCCTCGGACGGCGCGATCGGCGTCCTGACGACGGCCAGGTCCGTCGTCCAGTCCGCCGGGAGCGCGTCCAGCAGGCCCGCGGCCCACTTCAGGTAAGAGTCGGAGTCGGCCACGGCGAGCAGGCGGGTCAAGGAGCGACCTTTCCAGGAGTGTCATGTGCGAACAGCTGTAAGTGGCTGCGGAGCGAGGGGGCCGCCGACGCGGTCCACCAGTCGTCCGGGACGTTCACGGTCTCCACCGAGACCCCGCGGGCCGACAGCAGGACGCGCAGCGACGTGACGGCCGTCGACGGCAGGCTCAGCACGCGCTGCTCCGCCCGCAGGTCGCGCAGCGTCATCTCGGCCGGGATGCCGGCGTCGTAGACCGTCAGCCCCTCGATCCCGCGTACGCGGTCCAGGTCCTTGGGGTCCTCCCGCCGGTGCGGGTAGTAGGCCACCGGCTCCTGTATCCGCTCCAGCCACCCGAGGTAGCGGTCACGGTGGATCAGCCCGTTGCGTACGAGGGAGGTGCCGAGCACCACCGTGCGCTCAAGCGGCGGCCGTGCGGCGGGCTGGGCGCGCAGCCAGGCGAAGTCGTGCCGGACGAGCCGGGCTCCGCTGCCCCCCACCGCCTCCTCCAGCTCCTCGGGGACGGGGAGCGCGGTGAAGATCGTCGGCTTCCTGGTGCGCAGGCGCAGCCCCGCGGCGGCGCCGAGCAGGAGGCGGCCGAGGCCGGCCTTCCCCCGGGCGCGAAGCAGCGGGCGGCGCGCCACGAGCAGCTCCAGAAGGCGGACCGTGGCCAGGCCGTCGTCCACCAGCACCGTGCGGCCGGGCACGGCCGTGACGAGCGCCAGCTGCACCCGGCCGGAGAACGCGTCCCCCACGGCCCAGGTGCGCGACGGCCTCGGCATGCGCTGCGACGGCTCGGCGAACGTCAGGCCCTCGGGCAGGCCCATCCGCTTGAGCTCGCGGCGGGTGAGCCGGAGAGCGGGCAACCCGGCACGCGGCACCACCTGCGTGGTGCCGCCGAGAAGCCCGGCGTGGTGCGCCTCTATGACGCACAAGAGCTGGAGCGGGGACTCCACCCACGCGACGGCCGACCCCTGCTCACCGGCGTGGCGCCGACCCTCGTTCTCCACGCCCCGTAAAGACACGTTCACGACGCGCTTACGATAGCCGCCGGAAACGTCCTGGGCGGGAACTCACGGTGAACAGACCCCGACAGGAGAGATCTGTCTCCTCCAGGGCAGCATGGGGGCATGGAAGTCATCACCTTGAACAACGGCGTGGAGATGCCCCAGCTGGGCTTCGGCGTGTGGCAGGTGCCGGACGGCGAGGCGGAGAAGGCCGTGACCACCGCTCTGGAGACCGGCTACCGGAGCATCGACACGGCCAAGCTCTACTACAACGAAGAAGGGGTGGGCCGCGCGATCCGCGCCTCCGGCCTCCCGCGTGAGGAGCTGTTCGTCACCACCAAGCTCTGGAACGACGAGCACGAGTACGACAAGGCGCTGCGGGCCTTCGACGAGAGCATGGAGCGGCTCGGCCTCGACGTGCTCGACCTCTATCTGATCCACTGGCCCGTCCCGTCGCGCGGCAAGTACGTCGACGCGTGGAAGGCGCTGGAGAAGCTGTACGCCGACGGGCGCGTGCGGGCCATCGGCGTCTCCAACTTCACGATCAAGACGCTGCAGCACCTGTTCGAGGAGACCGGCGTGGTGCCCGCGGTGAACCAGATCGAGCTGCACCCGCAGTTCCCGCAGAAGGACCTGCGCGACTTCCACGCCGAACACGGGATCGCGACCGAGGCGTGGAGCCCGCTCGGGCAGGGCCAGGGCCTGCTCGACCTGCCGGAGCTGGCCGAGATCGGGGCGGCCCACGGCAAGAGCCCGGCGCAGGTGGTGCTGCGCTGGCACTTGCAGCTGGGCAACGTCGTCATCCCGAAGTCGGTCACACCGGAGCGCATCGCCGAGAACATCGACGTCTTCGACTTCCGTCTGGACGACGCGGAGATGGCCGCCATCGACGCGCTGGACAACGGGCGCCGTCTCGGCCCCGACCCGGCGACCTTCGCCTGGATGGGCTAGCCCCGGCACGATTCGCGCTCACCCGGTCACGGAGGGTACGTTTCCCTCGCCGGGTGGGCGGCAATGATCCCTGCCGTGCTCCGACCGCAGAGATCCAGGCGATGGCGGGCAGGGCTCGCCATCGCGCTCACCGTCTGCCTTTCGCTGACGGGCGCCGCGCGGGGCGAGCCCGCCACGCCTCCCAGGCCGAACATCGTGCTGATCCTCGCCGACGACCTGGACACCACGGACCTGCGGCGGTTCCCCAACATCTGGAACCTGCTGGTCCGGCAGGGGGTCTCGTTCTCCCACTTCTTCGTCACCAACCCCTGGTGCTGCCCGTCGCGGTCGTCCCTCCTGCGGTCCCAGTACGTGCACAGCCATGAGGTGGAGAGCAACCGAGCGCCGACGGGCGGCTTCCCCAGGTTCCGGCTGATGGAGGGCTCGACGGTCGGCACCTGGATGCACGACGCCGGCTACCGCACCGGCCTGCTCGGCAAGTACCTCAACCAGTACCCCCTGGGCATGCCGCGCACCTATGTCCCCCCGGGGTGGGACGAGTGGGCGGTCCCCGTCACCCGCCTCTACCAGGAGTACGGCTACCGGCTCAACGAGAACGGCGCCGTCCGCAAGCACGGCGACGCCCCCGAGGACTACCTCGAGGACGTGCTGAGCGCCAGGGCCGGACGGTTCGTCTCCTCCGGCGGCGACCCGTTCTTCCTTTATCTCGCGCCGGTCGCGCCGCACCTGCCCGCCCACTACGCCCCCCGCCACGCGAAGGCGTTCACCGGCGAGCCCGCCCCGCGCACGGCGTCGTTCGACCAGGCGGACATGTCCGCGGAGCCGCTGTGGCTGCGTGAGCGGACACCGCTGTCACCGGCGGAGATCCGGCGGATCGACCGCGTTCATCAGGACCGGATGCGGGCCATGCTCGGCGTCGACGACATGGTCGGCGCGCTCGTCTCCTCGCTCGCCCGGTCAGGGCGTCTCGACGACACCTATATCTTCCTCACTTCGGACAACGGGTTCCATCTCGGCCAGCACCGGCTGCGGCCGGGCAAGACGACCCCGTTCGAGGAGGACATCCGGGTCCCGATGGTGGTCAGGGGGCCGGGCGTCCCGGCAGGCGGCACGATCAGGAGCCTCGCCTCGACCGTCGACCTCGCCCCCACGTTCGCCGACCTCGGCAGGGCCGTCACGCCGGCGTACGCCGAAGGGCGCTCGCTCGTGCCGCTCCTGCGGGGAGGCGCGACGCCGTGGCGCGACGCCCTCCTCGTGGAGTTCGTCCACGCCGCATACTCACCGTCGTGCCCGCCTACCTACAACCTGCTGCGGACCGACCGGTACAGCTACGTCGAGTACGCCACCGGGGAGCGGCAGCTGTACGACCTGTGGACCGATCCGGCGGAGCTGCGCAACGTCGTGGAGACCGCCGACCCGGCACTGGTCAGCGGGCTGTCCAGCCGCCTCGGGCTGCTGCACGCGTGCTCCGGCGCGACCTGCCGGGCCGCCGACGCGGCCCTGACGGAAGGCCTGTCGGCGGGCGTGACGACGGGCCTGGCGGCGCGTACCGCGACGCGCACCACGACCGGCACCACGACCGGCACCACGACCGGCACGGCGGGCCCGGCGGCGGGTCCGGCAGGGGCTCCGCCGCCGGGGCGCGGCTGACGTCTGTGGTCATCGTCCCACAGGGACGGAGGGCCTTAATCATTCCTCCCCTTATGTGAATGGGAGCGCTCCCAGGCCCGATACATGCCCTAGTGTACCTTTTGAGGCCTCTAACCACGCCGGGAGTAACAGTTAGGTTTCAGCATATTGACGCCCGCATTGCTGATAGAGGACCCTTCGTGGGAGCGCTCCCAACAGTGCGAAGCACTATGTAACAGTCACCTATCGCGGGCCGTGAAGTCGGGGACCGGCCTGGGATGCACCTCCCACGAGATTCGGGATACCACCTGAGAGGGGTCCGGAATGATTGACAACTCGCGCCGCGGCAGGATGCTCGCGGTCGCAGCGGTGGCGACGCTGGCCCTCGGCGTCACCGCAGCCTGTGGCTCGGACGACAAGCCCGAGACGCCTTCCGCAGGCGGGTCGTCGGCCGGGGCGGCTCCGGTCACCATCACGGTCCAGACGTTCGGCGGCGGCAAGAACTTCGGTTACGAGGAGGCCGTCAAGAAGTGGAACGACTCCCACACCGACATCAAGATCAAGAATGACAACCTGACCGACCAGTTCGAGCAGGTCTACTGGCCGCAGATGATCCAGTGGCTGCAGTCCGGCGCGGGCGCCGGGGACGTCGTCGGCATCGACGAGGGTGGTATGGGCCTCGCCAAGGCGCACCCCGAGTGGTGGGCCGACCTGGGCGAGCAGGGCCTGGACAAGCGCAAGGCCGACTTCGCCGCGTGGAAGTACGAGAACGGCGTCACGGGCGACGGCAAGCTGTTCGCCCTCGGCACCGACATCGGCGGCATGAGCCTGTGCTACCGCCGGGACCTGTTCGAGAAGGCGGGCCTGCCGGGCGACCGTGACGAGGTCAGCAAGCTCTGGCCCACGTGGGACGACTTCATCAAGATCGGCCAGAAGTTCCAGGCGAAGGTCAAGGACACCAAGTTCGTCGACGGCACCAACACCCTCTACAACGTGGTCCTGGTGCAGGAGGCCGCCAAGAACGGCAACGTCTCCTACTTCGACAAGGACAACAACCTGATCGTCGACAAGAACCCGGCGATCAAGAGCGCCTTCGACTTCTCGGTCAAGATCAGCCAGCAGGGCCTCACGGCCAAGCTGCGCAACTTCACCGACGAGTGGAAGACCGGCATGAAGAAGTCGCAGTTCGCGACGCTGGGCTGCCCCTCGTGGATGCTCGGCGTGGTCAGCGGCGACGACGCGGCCGGACCGGAGCTGAAGGGCAAGTGGGACGTCGCGGCGGTGCCCGGCGGCGGCGGCAACTGGGGCGGCTCGTGGCTCGCGGTGCCCAAGCAGTCGAAGCACCCGAAGGAGGCCGCGCAGGTCCTCGACTACCTGACCGGTAAGGAAGCCCAGGTCAGCGTCTTCAACTTCAGCGGCAACATGCCGAGCAACACGCAGGCTCAGCAGGACCCGGCGGTCCAGGGCGCCAAGAACGAGTACTTCAACGACGCCCCGGTCGGCGACATCTTCGCGAAGTCGGCCTCCTCGCTGCAGCCCGTCTTCCTCGGCATCAAGCACGCCCAGGTGAAGAACGCGGTGGAGTCGGTCATCTCGGCTCTCGACGACGGCTCGGTTCCCTACGGCCAGGCCTGGAAGAAGCTGGTCGACGACGCTGTGAAGGCAGCGGGCTGATCCTGACGCCCGCAAGTTGAGCACCGGTCCGCCGCAGCGGCACTCCCGCCGGCGGGCCGGTCGCCTGCTTCCGAAAGGTAACGCATGAGCCTGCACGTCGACGCGGGAGCGGCGACCCGGACGCCCGCCCCTCCCCCGAGGAGGCACGGCCGGGCCCGGTCCAACCGGTCCTTCCTGTCCTGGCTGGACCTGAAGGCGGCCCCCTACTTCCTCATCTCGCCGTACTACCTGCTCTTCCTGCTCTTCGGCATCTTCCCGCTCGGATTCACCCTCTGGTACTCGCTGTTCAAGTACGACCTCACCGGTATCAAAAAGTGGATCGGGATGGGGAACTACAGCGCGCTGCTGAGCGACAGCGCGTTCTGGAACGCGGTCGTCAACACGCTCGGCATGTTCGTCATCGCGACCGTGCCGCAGATCCTCCTGGCCCTGCTGCTGGCCAACGCGCTGAACAAGCGGATCAGGGGCCGGTTGTTCGTCCGGCTCGGCGTGCTGCTCCCCCTCGTCACCTCGGTCGTCGCGGTCGCGGTGGTCTTCACCCAGCTCTACGGCCGGGACTGGGGCCTGATCAACTGGATCCTGAGCTGGTTCGGCGTCGACCCGGTGAGCTGGAAGACCGAGCGCATCCCGTCCTGGCTGGCGATCTCCACCATGATCGACTGGCGGTGGACGGGGTACAACGCGATCATCTTCCTCGCCGGCATGCAGACCATCCCGAAGGACCTCTACGAGGCGGCGGCGATCGACGGCGCGTCCAGGCGGCGCCAGTTCTGGCGTATCACGGTGCCGATGCTGCGGCCCACGATGATCTTCGTGGTGCTGAACTCGACCATCGGCGGCCTCACGCTGTTCTCCGAGCCGACCACGTTCTACAACGGCAACGTCCACGGCGGCAGCAACAGCCAGTTCCAGACCGTCTCGATGTTCATCTTCGAGCAGGGCTTCCGGGAGTTCGACTACGGCTACGCGTCCGCGGCGGCCTGGCTGCTGTTCCTGATGATCCTCATCGGATCGCTCATCAACTTCCTGTTCATCCGCCGGATCGGGGGCAACAAGTGACCACGCTCTCCGCACCCGCCGACGCCCGGCGGCGTCGCGCGAAGGGGTCGGGAGGGGCCATAAGCCTCTGGACTCCCACACCCCTCACCAAGATCGTGCTCGTCGTCACGATCATCATCTCGGCCTTCCCGCTCTACTGGATGCTCGTCATCGCCTCGCGCACCAACCGCGAGGCCACCGACATCCCGCCGCCGTTCCTGCCGGGCGGCAACCTCGGGCAGAACATCCAGCGGGTGCTCAACAACCCCGACGCGCACTACCTGGCCGGCCTCACCAACTCGGTGATCATCTCCTCCGCGGTGACCATCTCGGTCGTGCTCATCTCGACCTTCGCCGGCTTCGCCTTCGCCCGCCTGCGTTTCAAGGGCGGCAAGTTCCTGCTGCTGCTGGTGCTGGTGACGATGATGGTCCCGCTGCAGCAGATGGGCGTCGTCCCGCTCTACCGCCTGATGGTGAGCCTCGAGTGGGTCGGGACTCTCAAGGCGGTGATCCTGCCGTACCTGCTCAACGGCTTCGGCGTCTTCCTCATGACGCAGTACACCGAGCAGGCCGTGCCGAACGAGCTGGTCGAGGCGGCCCGCGTCGACGGCGCCTCCACCCTGCGGATCTGGTGGAACGTCGTCCTGCCCGCCGTACGGCCGGGCATGGCGGTCCTCGGGATCAACACGTTCATGCTGACCTGGAACGACTTCCTGTGGCCGCTGCTCGTGCTGACCCCCGACAACCCGACCGTCCAGGTCGCGATCAACTCGCTCAACGCCAAGTACGGCACGGACTATGTGCTGATCTTCAGCGGGACGGCGATGTCGATCCTCCCGCTCATCGTCGTCTTCATCGCGTTCGGCCGACAGATCATCGGCGGACTCATGGAAGGTGCAGTCAAAGCGTGACCACGCAAAGCACTCGGCCCGAGACAGACACGCCCGGACTCAGATTCCCCACCGGGTTCGTCTGGGGCGCCGCCACCTCCGCGTACCAGATCGAGGGTTCGACCCTCGTGGACGGACGGGGCACGTCGATCTGGGACACCTTCTGCCGGCAGGACGGCCGTGTCGTCGGCGGGGACAACGCCGATCTCGCGATCGACCACTACAACCGTTACCGGGAGGACGTCAGGCTGATGGCCGACCTCGGCCTGACGGCCTACCGGTTCTCCGTCTCCTGGCCCCGCATCCAGCCCGACGGCTCCGGCGCGTACAACGCGAAGGGCCTCGACTTCTACAAGAGGCTCGTCGACGAGCTGCTCAGCTACGGCATCGACCCGTGGCTGACCCTCTACCACTGGGACCTGCCGCAGGCCCTCGAGGACGCCGGCGGCTGGCCCGCACGCGACACGTCGAAGCGCTTCGCCGACTTCGCCGCCACCGTGCACGCCGAGCTGGCCGACCGGGTCAAGAACTGGAGCACGGTCAACGAGCCCTGGTGCGCGGCGTTCCTCGGCTACGCCTCGGGCGAGCACGCCCCCGGCCGGCGCGAGCCTGCGGCGGCGCTGCGGGCGGCCCACCATCTCAACCTCGCCCACGGTCTCGCCGTGCAGGCCATGCGGGCGCAGAACCCGGACTCGCAGATCGGCGGGTGCGTCAACCTCTACGCGATCTCGCCGGCGAGCGACAGCGAGGCCGACCAGGACGCGGCCCGGCGCATCGACGGCCTGCAGAACCGGTTCTTCCTGGACGCGCTGCTGAAGGGCGCGTACCCGGAGGACGTCCTGGACGACCTGAGCCATCTGTCCGACATGTCGTTCATCCAGGACGGCGACATGAAGACGATCGCCGCGCCGCTCGACATGCTGCTGCTCAACTACTACAGCCGCTTCACGGTGTCCGGCGCGCCGGGAGGCGCCCTGTCGGCCGCCGCGGCCCCCACCGACTCCGGGTCGCCCTGGATCGGCAGCGAGCACATCGGCTTCGTCAACGGCGGCCGCCCGGTCACGGCGATGGGCTGGGAGATCGACGACACCGGCCTGTTCGAGGTGCTGAACCGGCTCGCCGACGAGTACCCGCCGATCCCTCTGTACATCTCGGAGAACGGCGCCGCCTTCGACGACGTCATCGGCGCGGACGGCACGATCCACGATCCCGAGCGGGTGGCCTACATCGAGGCCCACCTGCGCACCTGCCACGCGGCCATCGAGGCGGGCGTCCCGCTCCAGGGCTACTTCGCCTGGTCGCTGATGGACAATTTCGAGTGGGCGTGGGGATACGGCAAGCGCTTCGGCCTGGTCTACGTGGACTACGAGACCCAGGTCAGGACGATGAAGTCCAGTGCCCTCTGGTACGCCGACACCATCAGGCACGGCGGTCTCCTGGGTCGGGCACAATAAGCGCAGGCTCGATAAGGGGGCAGTATAGATGAACGGGGACCGCCGTTCCGGCGGGCGGCCGACTCTCGAAGCGGTCGCCGCTCGCGCCGGGGTCGGCCGCGGCACCGTTTCACGGGTGATCAACGGCTCGCCGAAGGTCAGCGACCGCGCCAGGGACGCCGTGCTGCTCGCGATCCAGGAGCTCGGCTACGTGCCCAACCGGGCGGCGCGCACCCTCGTCACCAACCGGACCGATACCATCGCGCTGGTGGTGTCGGAGTCCGAGCAGCGGTTCTTCGACGAGCCGTACTTCGCCGGCCTCATCCGCGGCATCGGCTCGGCCCTGTCGGAGACCGGGCTGCAGCTGATCTTGACGATGGCGCAGAACCGCCTGGAGCACGACGCGCTGGAGCACTACCTGACCGGGCAGCACGTGGACGGAGTCCTGCTGACCTCGGTGCACGGCGCCGACCCGCTCCCGGGCCGCCTGGAGGAGATGGGCGTGCCCACCGTGCTCGGTGGCCGTCCCGTCGGGCTGAATCCCTACAGCTACGTCGACATGGACAACCGCGCCGGCGCCCGCCAGGCGGTCAAGTACCTGCTGTCCAAGGGCAGGACGCGGATCGCGACGATCGCCGGCCCGCAGGACATGGGTGTGGGTGTCGACCGTCTCGCGGGCTACCGGGACGCCCTGCTCGCCACGGGGATGAGCGAGCGCGTGGTGTACGGGGACTTCTCCGAGGAGAGCGGCTCGGCGGCGATGCGCGAGCTGCTGGCCAGGCACCCCGACCTGGACGCCGTGTTCACGGCGTCCGACCCGATGGCGCTCGGCGCGCTGCGGGTGCTCAAGGAGCAGGGCAGGTCCGTGCCCGGCGAGGTCGCGGTGATCGGCTTCGAGGACTCGAAGGTGGCCCTGCACACCGACCCGCCGCTCACCAGCGTCCACCAGCCGACCGAGGCGATGGGGCGGCAGATGGTGCAGCTCCTGATCGCCCGGATCAACGGCGAACCGCTGGAGCAGCCGGTCGTCATCCTCGACACCCACCTGGTGATCCGCGCCTCCGCCTGAGCACTCCGGCAGGCGGCGGCGCGGACACCCAAGACCCCTCTGAGCTGGGCTGTCCTGATCTGTACGGAACTGTTCCGGACACTTCTGAAGCCTTGTGAGGGCTCCGAAAGGACCTGAATCCTCGTGGTGCCGCGTCACGCGCTCGCCGAGCGCCGACCCCACGGAGGTTCTTTCTGTGCCGATCACCCGGCTGGAAGCGACGAAGAGCCCTGCCGGTCCCCCGGACGACGGCCTGGAACTGCGGTTCAGCCTGCTGGGCCCGCTTCAGGTCACCCGGAACGGCAGTCTCGTTCCACTAGGATCACCCAAGCAGCGCGCCCTGCTGACCGCGCTGCTGCTCGAACCCAACCGCGTCGTATCGCTCGACCGGCTGGTCACGACGATGTGGGACGAGGAGCCGCCCCGCTCGGCCGTTGCCAACGTCCGCACCTACGTCAACCGGCTGCGCGGCAAGATCGGCCCGCATGACCGGCTGACGGCCCGGCCGCCCGGCTACCTCCTCGCCGTACGGGCCGGCGAGCTCGACGTCACCGAGTTCGCCGACGCCGTACGGGAGGGCAGGCGGGCGCTGTCCGGGGGGCGGCCTGAGGAGGCGCTGCGGCATCTGTCGTGGGCGCTCACGCAGTGGCGGGGCGCCCCGGCCGAGGACGTGCCCCGGACGGCGGCGCTCGGCCCGCGCCTGGACGCGATCGCCGAGCAGCGCTGCCTGGCTCTGGAGGCGCTCACGGAGGCGCGCCTCATGCTGGGCGAGCACGCGGAGGCCGTGGCGGAGCTCCGCGAGACGGTGGCCGCCTATCCCACCCGGGAACGGCTCTGGGGCAGGCTCATGCTCGCGTTGTACCGCACCGGCGACTCCGCGGCCGCTTTGGACGCCTACGGGCAGGCGCGGGCGTTCCTGGCGGAGGAGCTGGGCGTGGAGCCCGGGCCCGAGCTGGTCGCGTTGCACAGGGGCATACTGAACCGCGACCCCGCTCTCGGGGCGTTGCACGCGGCCCCCTCCTCACCCACGCCGACGACGGCGGTGCCGGCGGCGGCCGGGAGCCCCGGCCGCCTCGTGGGGCGGGACCTGCAGCTGAAGGGGCTCGTGGTGGCGATCACCGCCTCTCCCCCACGGACCGTCGCCGTGCACGGCCCGGCCGGGGTGGGCAAATCGGCCCTGGCCCGGCACGCCGTCCAGATGGCGGCGCCGGACTTCCCCGGCGGCCTGCTCCATGTCGATCTGCGTGCCCTCCCGCGGCCCGGAGCGTACGAGACGGTGGTGCGGCTGCTCGCCCTCCTGGACGTGGGGGACGACCGGGTCGCTCCGGGCCTGGACGACGCGGTCCACCAGTTCAGGACGGCCACGACGGCGGCGCGCGTGCTCGTCCTCCTCGACAACGTGACCGGCGAGGAGCAGCTGCGACCCCTGGTGGGCGGCTGCTCCGGCACCCAGTTCGTGATCACCAGCAGGACGGTGCTCGCGGCGCTCGACGACGTCGAGCACCTGCCGCTCGGCCCCCTGCCGGACGACGCGGCGCATGAGCTGCTGGCCCGGCTCTGCGGCCCGGAACGGGTCGACGCCGAGCACGCGAGGAGGGTGGCCCGGCTCTGCGACAACCTGCCGCTCGCGCTGCGGATCGCGGGCAAGCGGCTGGCCGTCAGGCGGGAGTGGACGCTCGCGGCGTTCGCCGACATGCTGGCCGACGAGGAGCACCGGCTCGACCTGCTCACCTGTGGCGACCTGTCGATCCGGCAGGCCCTCGACCTGGACTACCAGGCCCTGCGGCGGGGCGCGGGAGGGGCCGGCTGCGGCGCGCTCGCCCTGTTCCACCGCCTCGGCGAGGAGGGCATGGCCGACTGCGGGCCGGCGATCGCCGCCGATCTCCTCGGGTGCGACAGGCGCACGGCGGCGGCGGCGCTCGGCAGGCTGGCCGACCTGCGCCTGGTCGAGCCCCTCTCTCCCGGCCACTACCGGATGAACGGCCTCACCCGCCTGTACGCGGCCGAGATGGCCTCATGCCCGGGCGGGAGCCCGGAAGGGCGGGGAGACCACTGACATACGAGGGCGCGCCCCGGCCTGCGGGACGCGCCTGTCAGGTCAAGCGGGCTGCCGGGTCAGCACCATTGGGTCCAGCCGCTGCAGTAGAGGCCCCCGCCTGGGACCCCCTCGCCGGTACAGCAGGTGCGACGCCAACATCCGGCCCAGTCGTACGAACACCTCACGGCCGCCGCCTGAGTGGCCGGGACGAGGCGGGCGACCATCCGGTCCGCCAGCCGCTGAATCGTCTTCGTCATTCGGTTCCTCCTTCGCATGAGGGCGGAGCGCCCCGGACAGGAGGGCGCTCCGCCATTCGCTGGTTCAGCAGGTGTACTCCCAGCTGTAGCATTTCGAGTCGCAGCAAAGGCGGCGGGCACAGGTCCCTGAGTACATGTACCAGCAGGTCAACGCCTGGGCCTCGGTGGCCGGGACGAGGCGGGCGACCATGCGGTCCGCCAGCCGCTGAATCGTCTTCGTCATTCGGTTCCTCCTTTTGAACGATTGCTCATCCCCGACGTTAGGAGGGCCCTCGATCAGCGACATACCACCCGGATACACGGGCGCCTGTATCGGCGGAGCACGGCACCGGTGCCCGGGGTCTACGCGTCCAGACGGCGCAGCACGACACCCGTGATCCTGCTCTCGGGGAGGAAGCCCCAGTGCCGGGAGTCGGTGCTCCGCCGCGCGTTGTCGCCGAGGACGAGCAGCCGCCCCGGCGGCACCCGGGCCTCCCCCAGCGCCTCCAGCCCGGCGGGGACGGGATCACCGGCCATGGCCGCGACGCGCTTGATCACCAGATTCGTGCCGCCGTCCAGCAGGAACCCCTCGCCGGGGCCGACGCGGGAGATGACGACCACGTCTCCCGGCCGTACGCGCCGGCCGACCTGACGCGGCCGCAGCCGCCTCATGAGGACGCGGTCGCCCGGCCACAGGCCGGGCTCCATGCTCTCCCCGTGGACCTCGACGACGCGCAGCGTCCACCGGGCTCCGGCCACGGCGCCCGCGGCGGCGGCGGCCACGAGTGCGACAAGGATGAGCACGGGCGTCACAGGGACCCCGACAGCGACTCGGGCCGTTCCGGGACGGCGAACGCGTCCACGCTCTCCGGCTGCCGATAACCCCTGGCCTGGAGCTCGAACAGACGGGCGTAGACGCCGCCGCGCGCCAGCAGCCCGGCGTGCGTGCCCTCCTCCACGATCTCGCCCCCGTCGAGGACGACGAGGTGGTCGGCGTCGCGCACGGCCCCGAGCCGGTGGCTGATGAGCACGCTCGTGCGGCCGTGCCGGTGCTGCCGCAGCCCCTCGTGGATCTCGTGCTCGGCCTCGGCGTCCAGCCCGGAGCTGGGCTCGTCGAGGATCAGCAGATCACGCTCGCCCCGCAGGTAGGCGCGGGCGAGGGCGAGCCGCTGCCACTGCCCGCCCGACAGGTGGACGCCCGCCTCGGGCTCGCCGTCCTCGGAGGGCTCCCCGAAGATTCGCGACAGCAGGGTGTCGTAGCCGCGGGGCAGCCCGGCGACGGTGTCGTGGACACCCGCTCTGCGGGCCGCCGTCTCGATCCTCTCCCGGTCGCCCATCGCGGCGAGGTCGCCGAGGCCGATGTTGTCCGCCGCGCTCATGTCGTAGTGCATGTAGTCCTGGAAGACCGCCCCGATCCGGCCGCGCAGCTCCGCCGGGTCGAGCTCCCGCAGGTCCACCCCGTCCCACAGGACGGCGCCCCGCTCCGGGTCGTACATCCGGCACAGCAGCTTGACCAGGGTGCTCTTGCCCGCGCCGTTCTTCCCGACGAGCGCCACCGCGGCGCCGTGCGGGATGGTCAGGTTGACCCCGCGCAGTGCCCAGGGATGGCCGGGCGAGTAGCGGAACCACACGTCCCGCAGCTCGATCCCCTGGCGCAGCGGGCCAGCCCGCCGGGGCGCGGCCGGGACCGGCAGGTCCGGCTCGGCGTCCAGCACGGCGAGGTAGTGGCCGAACAGCAGGAGTTGCTGATGGGCCGTGACCCACTCGACGACGAGCCCGGCGGTCGCCGCCTGGACGCCGGCGACGGCGGCCACGAAGAGCGACACGTCGCCGACCCCGCCCCTGCCGCCGGCCGCGGCGACCAGCACCCACAGCAGGCCGCCGCCGGCCGCGAGCGCGGCCAGGATCGCGGTGCCGGCCTGGACGCGCAGCTCCCGGATGTCGGTGCGTCTCCGCTCGGAGTTCGCGCTCCGCCGCTCCGCGTTCATCAGCCGCCGCAGGTGCGCGCCGACGCCGAACAGCCGCAGCTCCTTGGCGGCCTGCACGTCGACCAGGAGCTGGGTGAAGAAGAACTCGCGGCGCTCGGCCGGGCCTATGCGCCACAGCATGTCGGCGCGCCGCCGGGACAGCCACAGCTCAGCCGCCAGCGTGGGCGCCGCGGCGCCGACCACGGCCAGGGCCGTCCACGGGCTGATCGTGAGGAGGGAGACGAGGAACCCCGCCCCCGTCACGGCCGTCCGCACGACGCCGAGCGCCGCGGAGACCACCAGGCCCGGGGTGGACCCGCCGTACTGCTGGGCCATCCGGAGCCGGTCGAGGAAGGCGGGGTCCTCGAACCTGGCGAGGCCGACGAACCGCTCCGCGGAGTGGAAGAGCCTGTCCTGGGCGACCAGGCCGACCCTGCGCCCTGTCTCGTCCCTCACGTACTGGATGAGCTGCGGCCCGAGAGCCGCCAGCACTCCGCACGCGGCGAGCGCGGCGCCCAGGGCGGCGGCCGCCGCGACCCTGGGGTGCCCCCCGGCGATCTCGTCGAGCACCAGCTTGGTGAGCCAGGCGATCGCCACCGGCAGGGCGGCCGTCAGCAGGGTGAGCGCGGCGAAGGCGGCGGTCAGCCCCCTGCACGCCCGCCAGGCCATCCCGAGGGCGATGACCGCGGCACGCGCCCCCGCGCGGCCCCGAATGTCGCCTGTCACGCGTTCGCGGGGATCTCGCCGAGATCCTCCAGGGCCGTCCCGCTGGCGACCACCTTGCGCCCGTCCACCACGGCGAAGGAGGGGAACGCCTCGACCTGCAACGCCTTCGTCAGGCCGGTGCCGAACTCCTCGACGATCACCAGGGCGACCGGCTCCAGAGCCCGCCGCTGGGCCGCGACCTCCTCCTGCGTGCCGACGAGCACGGCCAGCACGTTGTCACGGCCTCCCGGGAAGGAGCGCGCGCGGCCAGCGAACAGCGGCAGGCCCTCATGGCAGGCGGGGCAGTCCGGGGAGAAGACGCCGACCAGGGTCGGCTCGCCCATGGTCCAGTCGGAGACGTAGACGCCGTCGGCGGTCACGACGGAGAAGCCGCCGATCTCCGCCCCCGGCGGGAGCACGGGCGGCGGGAACGTCGACGGTCTCCCCGACAGCATCTGGTCGTGCAGCCGCAGACGGCGGATCACCCCGATGGTGAACACCAGGTCGATCAGGCACAGGACGCCGACACCCAGGACGAGCGCGATCAGGAACGGCATGAAGGACTACCTCCGTCAGGGGGGACTCGTGAAGAGGCCGGCGATGTCGCCGGCCGCGGACAGCAGGACGGCCGCCGCCCCGGCCGCCAGGGCGACCGCGGCGAGGCCGGCCGGCCCGAGGTCCGCCGGCACGCCCGCGGTCCCGGCCTGGACGGCCCCCGCCGACGCCGCGGCGATGAGCGCCGCGTTGCGCACGAGATGACCGGGACCCACAGGGGCGGTGGATGCGCCGAAGCAGCGGCAGGGGACCCGCCGTCCGCGCCGCAGGGCGAGGACGATGGCCGCGGTGAAGGCGGCGAGGAGCCCGAGCGCGGTGACGAAGCCGGCCGTCACCGTGGGCCGCCAGGCCAGCAGCGGCGCGACGGCGACCTCGGCGGCGACGACGAGCGCCGCGGCGGGACGGGCGGGCAGGCGGGGCGCGAGGGCGCGGGTCGCCGCCGTGAACTCCTCGTAGGCCGCCCGCCCGCGCAGCTTGCTCACGGCGGACGTGACGAAGACGATCCCGACGAGCAGCCGGCAGACGGCGAAGACGTAGTCCATGGGCGCCTCCTCCACGGCCGGGCGAGCGGGTCGCCACCACGGTAGGAACAGCCCGGCGAAGCCGGGTATACGCCGGCTACACGTGGCGATGTATCGGCGACGCACGCGGCCTTGCGGTGACGTGTGATCTCGCCCTAGGGTTTCACTCGCCTCCTTCATGGGAGCGCTCCCAGAGGCGAGAGGAGAGCCACTCCGTGGCCCTTACGTCAGCCCTCGGCCGCCCGGCCCCGCACGGCGTCGCGGACGAGGACCTGGAGCGCATGCTCCTCATCCGGCACTTCGAGCGGGCCCTGCTGCGCCTGTTCGAAGAGGGGCTGGTCAACGGGACGACCCACACCTGCCTCGGCCAGGAGTACATCCCTGTCGCCGTCAGCGCACTGCTCGGCGAGCAGGACTTCGTCTTCAGCAACCACCGGGGTCACGGGCACTTCCTCGCCAGGTACGGCGACGCGCACGGGCTGCTCGCGGAGATCATGGGCCGTGAGGGAGCGCTGTGCAACGGCGTCGGCGGCAGCCAGCACATCTATCACCGGCGCTTCCTGTCCACCGGCGTCCAGGGCGAGAGCCTCCCGGTGGCCGTCGGGGTCGCCCTCCGTCTCAAGCGGCTCGGTCAGGGCGCGCTCGCCTGCGCGTACATCGGGGACGGCACGTGGGGTGAGGGCTCCGTCTACGAGGCCCTCAACATGGCGCAGCTCTGGCGGTTGCCGCTGCTGGTCGTGGTCGAGAACAACGGCATCGCCCAGTCGACCCCGACCGCCACGCAGATGGCCGGGACGATCGCCGGGCGGGCCGCGGCGTTCGGGGTCATCCACCACCATGTCGCCACCACCGACATCGACGTGATCCGCGGCGATCTCGCGCCGTTGATCACGTGTGTCCGCGAGGAGTCGCGCCCGGTGGTCGTGGAGTTCGCCACGCATCGCGCCGGGCCCCACAGCAAGGGCGACGACACCCGGTCCCCCGGTGAGATCGCGCTCGCCCGGGCCGGCGACTGGTACGACCGGTACGCCGCCGGCCACCCCGAGCGGTTCGCCAGGATCGACGCCGAGCAGGGTGAGCTGGTCGCCCGGATCGCGGACGAGGTGGCCGCCCGCCCGCCGTCGTCCTGGGACCGGCGATGACGGCCCCCGGCGAGACGGCTCTCGGCGCGACAGGCCTTGGCGAGCCCGCTCCGGACGGGACGGCCTCCGGCGTCGCAGGCCCCGTGCGGGTGGCCGAGCACCTCAACCAGGCCCTGCACGGCCTGCTCGCCGCCGATCCCGGCCTCCACCTTCTCGGCGAGGACGTCACCGACCCGTACGGCGGCGCCTTCAAGATCACCAAGGGCCTGTCGACCGCGTACGGCGACCGCGTCAGGTCCACGCCGCTCAGCGAGGGCGGGATCGTCGGCGTCGGGGCGGGTCTCGCCCTGGCCGGGGACAGGGCGATCGTCGAGATCATGTTCGGCGACTTCGTCGCCCTGGCGTTCGACCAGCTGCTCAACTTCGCCAGCAAGTCGACCGCGATGTACGGCAGGCCGGTGGACCTGCCGCTCGTGGTCCGCTGCCCGTCGGGCGGCCGCCGCGGCTACGGCCCGACCCACAGCCAGAGCCCGCAGAAGCACCTCGTCGGCGTTCCGGGGCTGTCGCTGTTCGAGCTGACGCCGTTCCACGACGCGGGCCGGTTGTTCGGCCACATGCTGTCGCTGGCCCGCCCGTGCGTGCTGTTCGAGGACAAGGTCCTCTACACCCGGCGGATGTGCCGCGACGGCGTGGTGGACGACCTGTTCGGCTACGAGCTCGTGGGAGACGCCCCCGGCTGGGCCGTCGTACGGGCCGACGGCCTGACGGACCACGACGCGGTCGTCGTCGCTCCCGGCGGCCTCACCGACCGGGCCCTGGCGGCCATGCGTGAGCTGCTGCTGGAGCACGAGGTGGCCTGCGCCCTTCTGGTGCCCGCCGCGATCTACCCCCTCGACCTCGGGCCGGTCCTGCCGTACCTCGCCTCGGCCCGCGCGATCTGCGTCGCGGAGGACGGCACGGCGGGCGGCACCTGGGGCGCCGAAGTGGCCCGTCTGCTGTATCCCGCGCTGTGGGGCTCGCTCGACCGGCCCATCGCGCTCGTCAGCGGCGCCGACTCGATCATCCCGTCCGCGCCGCACCTGGAGCGCGAGGTCACCGTGCAGGACACCACCATCCGCGACGCCGTGCTGGCGGCCCTCGGCTCCTGACATGTGGCGGCACATGTGGCGGCGCGGTCGTCTAACCGATGGCGGCGTCGACCACGAGCCTTTCCACCTCCGGCAGGAAGGCGCCGAGGTCGGCGGGGGCGACGTACCGGGTGTCGGCGGTGACCATGAGGCGCAGCCGGCCGGGCTCGCCGGTCACGTGGACGCAGAACCGGCAGTTGAGGTCGTCCAGCCCGCTTTCCGGCCCGTGCTCCGTGAGCGGGAGCGCCGCCCGGATGTCCCCGGCGTCCGCCAGTTCACCGGCCGGGGTGACGCCGTCCACCGGCCGCTGGTCGTTGAAGCAGCACAGCGGGTCGGCGCCCGCGAGGCGGCGGTTCAGCTCCGCCTGGTCGTAGTACGCGTGCCGGTAGGCCCGCAGGGCCGCCCCGCGGGCCGTCGTCATCAGGTCGTGGAACGGCCGGTCGAGGTCGCCGGGTGTCAGGGCGAACAGCCCGAGCTGGGCGAGCGAGGTCACCAGATCCCTGTCCCCGGGGCGGAAGCGGTTGTTGACGAGCGGCGTCATCGCGGCGGCGGGCCGCCCGGCGACCAGCCCCGATCGCGCGCACGCCGCCGTCAGCAGGACCGTCGAGGTGCTCACGCCGTAGCGGGCGGCGAGGACGCGGCTCGCCCGGTCGAGCGCGGGCGACACCAGCGCCGCCCTCTGGTAGCGGAACCCCGCGGCGGCGTCTCCCCTGCCGACATCCCGGCCGTCCTCCGCGACGGGGCCTGTGCCGGTGTTCCCGTGGCCGTTCCCCCTGGCGCTCCCGGCGGTGTCGGCGGGGATGTCGAACAGGGGGCCGCCGAGGTCGCGCATGTGGTGCTCCCAGAAGTCCACGGCCCGGTCGCTCCGCGACTTGTCCTCGGCGTCCTGGCGCGCCACCAGGTCCCTGAGCTGGGCGGGCCTGCCCGGCACGGCGCCACGGAGGAGGGCCAGCCGCAGGTCCCGCGCGACGACGTCCCCGGCGTGCCCGTCGGCCGCGACATGGCAGAACGTGAGGACCACGTGCCGGGCGGCGCCGTCCCGCGTCACCACGCCGGCCCTCAGCGGCCAGTCCTCCGCCGGCTCGAACCGGATCCCGGCCAGCCGCTCCGCGAGCCGCCCCGCGCTCTCCTCCGCCTCGTCGGCGACCTCCACCGGGATCGCGCCCGCCGATCCCACCACCTGGTACGGCTCCCCGCCGCCGTCGAGGCGCACCCGTGTGCGCAGGGAGTCGTGCCGGGCGGCGACCATGGCGACCGCGCGGGCCACCGCCTCCGGGGGGAGGGCTCCGGCGCCCTTCGGCACCGGGACGGTCCTGGTGAAGTTGAAGTACCGGTCGCCGGGCGGGCCGACCTGCCGCATCGCCCCCCAGATGGACCGCTGGCCCCAGGCGAGCGGCCCCGCCCATTCGGGGAGGGGCGACTCGAACGCGGCCCCCGTGATCACGCCGCCCGCTCGCTCACGTAGCGGGCGAGATCCGCCAGGCTTCCCAGATTGTCGACGTACCCGTTGAGGTCCACCTCCAGGCCGAACTCGTCCTCGATCGCGTCGAGGAGCCGGAGCTGAGCCAGGGAGGTGACGCCGAGCGCCGCGAGCGAGCAGTCGGCCGCCGAGATCTCCGCGGCGGAGATCTCCCCGTCGCACGCCTCCGAGATCATCGCCGCCAGCCGTGCGCTGAGATCGGCATGGGTGGTCATGACGCCTCCTGGAGTTCGGTGATCGCCTCGACGACTCCGGCGATCGTGGGGGTGTCGAAGAAGACGTCGATGTCCAGCTCGACGCCGTACCGCTTCCGTACCCGCGCGACGATCTGCATGATCGCGATCGAGTGGCCACCGAGGTCGAACAGGTCCTCGTCCGGCCCGATCTCGTCGATTCTGAGCACGTCGCACCAGATGCGCGTCACCTCGCCGGTGAGGTCGTGATCGGCCGGGCCCGCCTCTCCCCGCTCGGCCGGCGGGGTGATCAGGGGCACGGGAGGCGCCACCGCCTGTACGACCGGCCGGGGCAGCCGCAACTCTGCCAGCGGCGTGTCCGCCCCGGCCGCCTGCTCCACGACCGCGCTCAGCGCCCGGGCGACGAGCTCCGCGTCCCCGGCCGTCACCGCCCGGGGGTTGTAGCGGAGGTACGCGTCCACGGAGCCGGGACCCTCGACGGCCTGCAGGTGCAGCGCGCCCCGGACGCCGCCGGCCCACGCCGCCCAGTCGACGGCGGCGGAGAGCCCCGGGAATTCCGGGACCTCTCCACGGCGGCGGTAGCTGAACGACACCGGAGCGAGGGACGCCCGGGGCGAGACGCCGCCCACGGCGAGGGGCAGCGGCACCTCGCGGAAGCCGTACACGGCCCGCAGCTCGGCCCGGACGGCGCCGGCCAGCTCCCGGAGCGTGCCCGCGGGGCGGGTGACGACGGGCAGCTCGTTGACGAAGAGCCCGACGATCCGCTCGGTCTCCGGACGCCGGGTGGACAGGTCGGCCGCCACCGTGACCTCGTCCGCGCCGTAGGCGTGCAGGACCGCGTGCATCGCCGTCATCAGCAGCTCGAACGTCGTGACTCCGAGCTCCCCCGCGCGGGCGGCCGTCCCCGGCGGCAGTGACAAGGCGATGGAGTTGCCGGGCCCTGCCCGGCGGGGCGCCGCCGCGAAACCGCCGGGCAGCGGCACACCGTCGGGGTCGTGCCAGCGTGGCGCCCAGAACCGGGCGGCCGCCTCCCTGGCCGCCTCCACCCGCTCACGCTCGGCCCGGACGACCTCCGCGAGCGACGGACAGCCCGGCGGGGTCTCGGAGGGCGTGGCCTCTCCGCGGACGCGGGCCGCGTACTCGGCGGCGAGGGCGGCGACGACCAGATCCTTGGAGACGCCGTCGAAGACGAGGTGGTGGGCGACGAACACCAGCAGGTGCCGATCGGGGCCGAGCGCGGCCAGGCGGAACCGGGCGAGCGGCCCGCGAGCGATGTCGAACGGACGGCACGCCTCCGCCTCGACGAGTTTGTCCGGGTCCTCCCCCGGCGGCGGGTCGCCGTGGTCGACCGCCGGACGGGTGGCCGCCTCCGTCACGACCACCTCCCCGCCGGACTCCCGGAGCGCGTGACCCAGCGCCTCGTGCCGGTCGAGCACGGCGGCACAGGCGCCCAGCATGGCCGGGACGTCCAGCGGTCCCTCCAGAGTGAGAGGGAGCGGCATGTGGTACGTGCTCCCTGCTCCGGCGAGCTCGGTGATCCACATGCCCTGCTGGGCGTAGGACGCCGGATGCGACCGCTCCGGGGACGGCGGGCGGGATCCGATGCCGGCCCCGGACCGGGGCGCCGAGTGGGACATGTCAGCCGTCTCCTTGTGTCCGCGGCCCCGGAAGGGCGCCGTCCGCCGTGCCAACCGCCGTGCCAACAGGGCCAACCGCAGGGGCCGTCGCAGGGCCGACCGCCGTGCCGGCCCCTGCACCGACTGCTGAGCCGTCCGCCGTGCCGGCCGGTGCGCCGTCCCCCGTTCCCGCATCCGGCTGGATGGTCATCCCGGCGGCCAGCTCACGTTTCAGCACCTTCCCGCCCGTGTTGCGGGGCAGCGCGTCGAGGAAGGCGAACCGCGCGGGGATCTCGTGGCGGGCGAGCCGCGCGGCCAGGAAGCCCCGGAGCTCGGCGGAGGTCACCGGCTCGCGCAGCACGACGGCCGCCGCGACGGCCTTCCCGAGAGCCGGGTGCGGCACGCCGAACGCCGCGGCCTCGGCGACGGCCGGGTGCTCGTACATCGCCGCTTCCACCTGCAGCGTCGAGACCTTGAACGCCCCGCTCTTGATCACGTCGGACTCGCGGTCCACCAGGTAGAGGTAGCCGTCCTCGTCGACGTAGCCGAGGTCGCCCATCCTGACCCAGCCGGCCCGGAAGGTCTCGTCGCTGGCCTGCCGGTCGCCGTAGTAGACCCGCTGCTGTGCGGGCGAACGCAGCCAGACCTCGCCCGTACGCCCGGGGGGCAGCGGCTCGCCGTCCTCACCTGCCACCCGGATGGCGCATCCGGCGGCCGGACGGCCGAGCGCCCCCGGGCGGCCGGGATCGAAGACCATGATCGTTTGCGCGGGGGCCGCCTCGGTCGAGGTGTAGTAGTTGGTGATCATGGCGTTCGGGAAGGCCTGGGCGAGCTCGGCAGCCACGGCGGGCGGCAGCGGCGCGGCGGCCGACCCGAGCAGCAGCACGCTGGACATGTCGTGGCGCAGCGCGATGCCCGAGCTCAGCAGCTCACGCGCCATGGCGGGCACGAGGAAGACCGTGCCCGCCCGGTGCCGCTCGATCAGCTTGCCGAAACGCGCGGGCGTGAACGCCGGCAGAGTCAGCACGGCGGGCTTGGCGTCCAGCGCGGTGATCAGCATCATCTGGCCCGCGTTGGTCCCGATCGGGAAGGCGTGCAGGAGGTGCCGGGAGTGCGCGAACGGCCGCATCCGCCGCTCCGGGACACAGCCGAAGGTGAGGTTGGCGTGCGTGGCCGCCACGCCCTTCGGCGTCCCGGTCGTGCCGGACGTGTAGAGGATCTGGGCCAGGTCCCCCGGCCGCACCTGGACCTCCGGAAGCGGCCCGCCCGAGCCGCCGGGTCCGTCGATCTCCCCGGCCGCGATGACCGTGACGCCGTCGGGCGCCTCGGCCGCCAGCACCTTCGGCGCCCCCGTTCCGTGCACGAGCGCCGCGGCCGAACAGTGCCCGGCCATGCCGCGCAGGGCGGGCGGCGCCAGCCGGTCCGACAACGGGACGGCCACCGCGCCCGCCTTCTGCACGGCGCAGTACGCGACGGCGAACTCGATCCACTCACGGGGCTCGAACAGCAGCCCGACCCGGTCCCCCGGCCTGACGCCCCGGCCGGCCAGCGCCGTGGCGGCGGCATCCGACCTGCCGTCCCACTCGGCCAGCGTCATCGACCCGTGGCCCTCCACGACGAGCGCCACCTTGCCGGGCTCCGCGGCGGCCCGCCGCGCCAGAAGCTCCGGCACCGTGAGCGGCCCGGCGGGCGCCTCGCCCCGACGGCGCCCCGCACCGCCGTCAGGACGCCCGGCGGCGGCGGTCACCGCTCCTGCCTCAGGCTGCGCGGACGCATGTCGGTCCAGACCTCGTCGATGTGGGCGAGGCACTCCTCGCGGCTGCCCGCGAACCCCTCGGGCCGCCAGCCGTCGGGAACGGCCCGGTCGGCGGGCCACAGGGAGTACTGCTCCTCGTCGTTGACGACGACACGGTGGCTGCTCATCAGGTCTCCTTGTCCGCACTGTTCCCGTTGTCCGCACTGTTCCCGTTGTCCGCATTGGTTCCGGCCGCCGAGCGCGTGGGCTCGGGACGGCCGTCCGGTGTCCTGGCGCGGAGTGACTCCACGCCCACGAGGTCGTCGGGAAGCGCGTCCGGCATCTCGTCGTCGAACCGCGCCAGGACCGGGACGCGCAGCGCGGCCAGCGCGGTCGCCGCCATGCCGACGGCGAGGCAGACGTAGAGGAAGCCGATGCCCCGGCCCGGGCCGGCGCCGATGACCGCGCCGACCGTACCCGACAGCGCGCCGCCCCGGGCGAGCAGCGGCTCCAGCAGCGCCGAGCCGTACGGCGCGACGAGCCCGAAGCCGATCGGCAGCGTGGACCAGGCGATCAGCGTGTTGAGCGCGATGACCCGCCCGTGGAACCGCTGTGGCACCTTGACCTGGATGATCGTGGCGTATATGCCGTTCAGCAGGGTCAGCCCGAGCGACATCCCGAACGCGCCGGCCGCGATGACGGCGAGATTCGCCCGCGCCCCCGTCAGCAGGCAGAACGCGGCGAGCACCAGTGTGGAAAGGAGCACGCCGCGCAGGCGGCGGTGCCGGGGGCCGCCCCAGACGATCATCAGCAGCCCGCCGGTGAACACTCCGGCGCCGCCCGCGAAGGCCACCCGGCCGACGTCGGCGAGCGTCGCCTGCGCCAGCACCAGCGGCGACAGCATGAGGAACAGCGGCGACAGGAAGATGTTCAGCACGGCGAAATAGACCAGCATGCCGCGGAACGGCCGCCGGTCCCAGACGAGGCGGAAGCCGCCCTTGATCTCCTCCAGCACCGTCTCCCTGCGCCGCCAGGCCATCGCGGCCGGGAAGCGCACCAGCAGCACGGTGAGGAACGCGACCGTGTAGCTGGCCACGTCGAAGACGAGGATGCCCTCCAGCCCGACCGCGGCCATCAGCCCCACCGCCACGAGGGGCACCACGAGCTGCGCGACGCCGAAGGCCGTCTGCACGACGCCGTTGGCATGCCCGAGGTAGCGCTTGGGCACGAGCTGCGGGACGGCCGAGCCGTACGCGAGACGCTGGAAGGTCAGCGCGAGCGACAGGCACACGAGCAGCGGGTAGATGTGCCAGATGTGCAGGTTGCCGGTCCACAGCAGTGTTCCCAGCGCGAGCTGGGTGAGGCCGGCCGCGCCGTCGCCGGCGAGCATGACCCGGCGGCGGTCGTACCGGTCGACGATCGCCCCCGCGAGGGGTGCGACCAGCATTCCGGGCACCAGGCCGAGCACGGCGAACAGCGCGAAGCTCACCAGCGACCCGGTGGTCAGGTAGATCCACAGCGGGATGGCGAACTCGGTGAGGGCCGACCCGGTGATGGAGACGAGCTGGCCGGCGGCGACCACGAGAAAGCGCCGCATGCTGGGCGGAGGGCCGGAGCGCGTGAGCACCGGAGCGCCGGGGGCGGCGCGGGAGACGCCGTGCAGCCACCACGTCGCGCCCTCCCGGCGTTCGTACGGCGTGGTCTCGCCGTTCTCGACGGCCGGGTGGATCTCCGTGACGATTCTGGCCAGCTCGTCCGCGCGGTACTTCATGGAGAAGTGCCCGGCCTCGTCGAGCACGACGGCGGCCGTCACACCCGCGACCTGGTGCCATTCGCGGTACCGCTCCTGGTAGAACTCGGTCGCCGGGTCGCGCTCCCCCACGACCGAGATGACCGGAGCGGAGACGACCGGAGCGCGAGGCGGCCCGGCGCCGTCGCCATGCCCGGCGCCGTCGCCATGCTCGGTGCCCCCAGCGTGCTCGGCGCTTGCGGGGCGTTCGCTCGCGGCGTGTTCGGCGAACAGCCGGGTGAAGTAGCGCTCGGCGTCCTTCGTGCCCTCCCTGCGATTGCGGATGATCAGCTTGAGCTGGTCGGGGTCGAACTCCTCGGCGTCCATGCCCGACGCGGTCAGCGCGTTGGCCATGGCCTGGTCCCCGCGGAGCCGGTCCATCCAGTCGGCGAGACGGGCCATGCCGCCGCCGGGCCGGGCGAACGGGAAGCTGCCGCCCAGGTAGACGGCCTCGACCCGGCGTCCGGCGGCTTCCAGCCTCCTGGTGATCTCGACCGTGATCATCACGCCGAGCCCGCAGTGGCCGTAGAGGACGAGCGGGCCGTGGACGGTCTCCAGGATCTCCTGGACGCAGCGGGAGGCCAGCTCCTCCAGCGGCACCGGCTCTTCACCCAGCTCGTGCCCGGGGACGGCTATGGAGTGCAGCGCCCACCCTTCGGGCAGCGCGTCGGCCAGCGGCTTGTAGATCAGCGCGTTCCCGCCGCCGTACGGCGCGCAGACGATCGACGCCGTGGCCGGGCGGTCGGGGGTGAGCCGGTGCAGCAGCCCGCCGGAGCTCCCGGCTCCGGACTCCAGCAGCAGGGCGAGCTCCCGCACCGTACGGTGCCGGAACAGGTCCATGACCGTGACGGGACGGTCCGGCACCAGCCTGCGCAGCCGCGCGACGACCCGCATTGCGAGCAGGGAGTGGCCCCCGGCGTCGAAGAAGTTGTCGAGCGCCCCCACGCGCTCGACGTCGAGGACCTCGGCCCATATGCCGGCGACGTCCGTCTCCATCGGCGTCCCGGGAGCCACGTACCCCTCGCCGGACGCCGCACCGGGATCGGGCAGCGCCACTCGGTCGACCTTGCCGTGGGACTTCAGCGGCAGCCGGTCGAGCCGGACGAACTTCGCGGGGATCATGTATTCGGGGAGCCGCTCGCGCAGGCCGCCCCGCAGGTCCTCGTCGGGAGGGACGTCCCCGGTCAGGTAGGCGACGAGCCGGCCGCCCCTCAGATCGGCGGCGGCCTGGGTGACGCCGGGCAGCCCGGCCAGGACCGACTCGACCTCGCCGAGCTCCACCCGGTATCCCCGGATCTTCACCTGGAGGTCACGGCGGCCGAGGAACTGCAGGTCGCCGCCGGGGAGCCACCGGCCCATGTCGCCGGTGCGGTACATCCTGCCGCCCGGCTCGCCGTACGGGTCAGGGAGGAACCGGTCGGCGGTCATGCCGGGCCGCCCCAGATAGCCGCGCGCGAGGCGCCCGCCGCCGAGGTGGATCTCCCCGGCCACGCCCGGCGGGACGGGCCGCAGCCGCTCGTCGAGCACGTACACCCGCGCTCCCGGCAGGGGCCGGCCGATCGGCAGCGTGGCCCCGCCGGCCGCCTCGTCCCCGGTGGCCGGGTCGACGGCGAGGGTGGTGACGCCGACGGTCGCCTCGGTCGGTCCGTAGTGGTTGGCGACCGCGCACCCGCCGGCCGACTCTCCCGCCGAGGCCAGGTCGCGCGCCCACTCCCAGCCCGACGCCTCGCCGCCGAGGAGCAGCAGCCGCCGGGGCAGCAGGTCCCCCGGCTCGGCCTCCGCGAGCAGGGCGGCGAGATGCGACGGGGTGATCTTGAGGTAGTCGATGTCACGGAGCCGGCCGGCCAGATCGGGCGCGGACGTCCGCGAGGGGATGAGGTGCAGCCGGCCGCCGGTCATCAGCGACAGGTAGAAGACGGTCACCCCGAAGTCGAACGCGAGCGACTGGAGCAGGGCGAACGACGCTCCCTCGGGCACGTCGAACCGCGCCCGGACCCCGGCGAGGTACGCCACGACCTCCCGGTGCTGCACCGCCACGCCTTTGGGGCGGCCGGTGGTGCCGGAGGTGTAGACGACGTACGCCAGGTTCTCCGGCCGTACGTCCACCGCGACGGCGTCCTCCCCGCCGTCGCCGTCTTCCAGGTCGAGCGGGTCCACGACGGCGAGGCCCCGGGTGAACGGGAGGCGGGCGGCCAGCTCGGGCGTGGTGACGATCACCCGCGCGCCCGCGTCGGCCACCATGTACGCCAGCCGTTCCTCGGGCTGCTCGGGGTCGAGCGGCACGTAGGCGCCGCCGGACCGCAGGACGCCGATCACGGCCTGGGCCAGCTCGACCGACTGTTCCAGGCAGATCGCCACCCGGTCGTCGGGCCGCACCCCCAGGCCGCGCAGGCGCGCGCCGAGCCGGGACGACGCCCGGTCCAGCTCCGCGTACGTCATCGAACGGCCGCCGCACACGACGGCCGTCGCCCCGGGCGCGGCGGCGGGCAGCTCGTGCAGCAGTGCCGCGGCGGGAGCCGGGGCGTTGTCCGGCGTGCCGAACCCGAGGACCTGGCGCTCCTCCTCCGGGGAGATCATGGCGAGCGTGGAGACCGGGGCCGACGGGTCCGCGGTGATCGATCGCAGCAGGATCTCCAGGTGCCGCGCCATCCGCTCGATCGTCGCCGGGAGGAACAGCGCGGTCCGGTACGCGAACGCGCCGATCAGCCCGCCGGGGGTCTCGGTCAGGTAGAGCGCCAGGTCGAAGCGGGTCGCCGACGTCTCGAAGGGGAACCCCGACACCGCCGGGTCGCGTCTGCCGTCGTAGTTCTGCAGGGACAGCAGCACCTGGAAGACCGGCGAGCGGCTGACGTCGCGCTCGACGCCGAGCTCGTTGACGAGCTGGTCGAACGGCAGCTCCTGGTGGGCGTAGGCGTCGAGCGCGGTCTCCCGCACGCGGGCCAGCAGCTCGGTGAAGGAGGGGTCGCCCGCCATCCGCGCCCGCATGGGCAGGGTGTTGACGAACAGCCCCACCAGGTTCTCCAGCTCAGGGAACGGCCGTCCGCTGACCGGGGAACCCACGGCGAAGTCCGTCTGCCCGCTGTAGCGGGCCAGGAGCACCTGGAAGGCCGCGAGCAGCGCCATGTACGGCGTCGCGTCGCATGAGGCGGCGAGCGCCGAGACGGTCGCGCTCAGCTCGGCGTCCATCGTGAACGCGTGGCCCGCTCCCGCGAAGTCCTGCTCGGCGGGCCGGGGCCGGTCGGCGGGCAGATCGAGCGGCTCGATCCCGGCCAGCGTCTCACGCCAGTAGGCCACGTCGCGCTCGTGGGCCGGCCCCGCCGCCCGTTCCCGGTGCCACGCCGCGTAGTCGCCGTACTGGACCGGCAGCGAGGGCAGCTCGGGCCGCCCGCCCGACAGGTGCGCGTCGTGGAGCGCCAGGATCTCGCGGAGCAGGATCTCGCACGACCAGCCGTCGGTGACCATGTGGTGCGCGCACAGCACGAGCACGTGATCGTCCTCGCTCAGCCGTACGGCCAGCACACGCAGCAGCGGCCCGGTGACGAGGTCGAACGGGCGGCCGATCTCCTCCTGGACGGCCCGTCTCGCCCGGCTCTCCCGCTCGGCGGCGCCCGCCTCGGCGTCGACGGCGACCCGGCGAAGCTCGACGGCGGGATCGCCGTCGACCACGACCTCGGGACGCCCGTCGTCGGTGGTGACGAACCGCATGCGCAGGCTCTCGTGGCGCGCCACGACGTCACGCAGAGCGAGGCGCAGCGCGTGGTCGTCGAGGCGCCGCCGCACGCGCACCGAGAGCGGCACGACGTACGCGGCCGTCCCCGGGAGGTACTGCTCCAGGAACCACAGCCGCTCCTGGGCGTGCGAGAGCGGCGGCGCCGTGCCCGGGGGGCGCGGGCCGATCGTGGTCGCGCTCGTGCGGCGGCGCAGCCGCTGGGCCAGCAGCGCCTGCTTGGCCGAGGAGAGCCCGGCGCCACCGCCGGCCGCCGTGCCGGGAGCGTTCCCGCCCGCGCCAGGGGCCGTAGCGGGGGACGCGGCACCGCTCACGTCCGCGGGCGCCAGGGCGTGCGGGGCGGCCGGTGTCGCGGCCTCCGCGTGTGTGTCCGTCATGGCGTCCCCATCGGGTCCAGGAGGAGCCGTGCCTCCTCGTCGGTCATCTCCGCCAGCTCGGCCATCAGCAGCTCCTCGACGGCTGCGGCCAGATCCGCCGCCGTACGGCGCGCGAACAGCGTGCGGATCGGCACGTCGACCTCGGCGAGCGCGCGCAGCCGTGCCGCGACCCGGACGGCGAGCAGCGAGTGGCCGCCGAGGCGGAAGAAGTCGTCGAACGCCCCCACCCGGTCGATCCCCAGCACCTCCGCCCACACGTCGGCGACGAGCGCCTCGGCGTCGGTGCGCGGCGCCACGAACTCCCGCTCCCGCTCCGGCCCGGGATCGGGCAGGGCCCGGCGGTCGACCTTCCCGCCCGCCGTGCGGGGCAGCGCGTCCATCCGTACGAACACGTCCGGCACCATGTACGGCGGGAGCGCGGCGGCGGCATGGGCGCGCAGGCCGTCGGTGGCGGCCGCGCCGGCGACGTAGGCGACGAGGATCTCGCCTGCTGCCACGACGGCCGCCTCCGTGACGTCCGGGTGGGACAGCAGCCGCGCCTCGACCTCCCCCGGCTCGATCCTGAAGCCGCGGACCTTCACCTGCTCGTCGAGCCGCCCGAGAAATTCCAGCCGCCCGCCGGGCAGCCACCGCACACGGTCGCCGGTCCGGTACAGGCGCCGTCCCGGCTCGCCGTACGGATCGGGGACGAACCGCTCGGCGGTGAGCGCGGGCCGCCCGGCGTAGCCGCGCGCCACCCCGGCGCCGCCGATGTGCAGGTCGCCGGGGGCGCCGGGAGGCACCGGCCGGCCGTGCTCGCCGAGCACGTGGGCGGTGGTCCCGGCGACGGGCCTGCCGATGGGGGGCCGGCCGCCGGCCTCCACGTCGCCGGTGGTCGCGATGATGGTCGTCTCGGTCGGGCCGTAGGTGTTGACCAGGCGGACCCGGCCGCCGAACCGCTCTCGCCAGCGCGCCACCTGGTCGGCTCGCGCCTGCTCCCCGCCGATGACGACCAGCCGCAGCGCCGGTGGCCAGGCGATCTCGCCGGCCATGTCCACGAGGCGGTGCCAGTAGGCCGTGGGCAGGTCGAGCACGGTGACGCGGCTCCCGGCGGGCGAGGCGAGGTGGTCCGGCAGGGTGACGGCTCCGCCGGGCAGCATGACGACGGTCGCGCCCGCCGCGAGGGCCGGGAAGATCTCCTCGGCGTGGGTGTCGAAGCTCGGCGAGGCGAACTGGACGACCCTGTCGCCGGGGCGCAGGCCGTAGGCGTCGCGCATCCACGCCACCCGGGCGGCCAGGCCGCCGTGCTCCACGACGACCCCCTTGGGCGCGCCGGTCGAGCCGGAGGTGTGGATCAGGTACGCCGCTCCGAGCGGATGGGGGGGCCGGAACTCCACCGGCTCGGCGTCCGGAGGCGTGACGGGGTCCACGATCGGCACGGTGGACGGAAGCGGCGTGCCCGCGCGGGCGACGACGGCCGTCGCGCCGGCGTCGGCGATCAGGTGGGCGAGCCGCTCGGCCGGGTAGCCGGGATCGAGCGGCAGGTACGCCGCGCCCGCGTGCCATGCGGCGAGCAGCGCGACGGCCCTGTCGGCCGAGGGGCCGAGGCAGACGCCCACGACGTCGTGCCCGGTCAGCCGTGCCGCGAGCGTCCTGGCCCGCCGGTCCAGCTCGGTGTGGCTCAGGCGCTCTTCGCCGCACTCCACGGCCGTCGCCCCTGGATCGCGGGCCGCCGCCGCGGCGACCATCTCGGGCACGCTTGCCGTGGCCGGGGCGGCGGGGCCGCGCGACAACTCCTCCAGGTGGGCCGTGTCAGCCGGCGTCAGCACCGGCAGGCCGGACACGCGGGTGCCGGGATCGTCGGGCAGCGCCCGGAGCAGGAGCTCGAAACGGGCGGCGATCGCCTCGACCGTGGCGGCGGACAGCACACCGGTGTCGTGGCCGAACCTGAGACTGAGGCCGCCGTCGTGCCGCCACACATCCAGCATCAGGTCGAGCTTCGCCTGCGCGAAGCCGTCGGGGAACAACTCGGCCCGCAGATCCGCGAAGGAGCGGCGGGCGCCGCCCGTCCCCGTGTGGGTGTCCTGGCTGTGCAGGATCAGCATGGTCTGGAAGAGCGGCGTCCTGCCGGTGTCGCGCTCGACGTCCAGCTCGGCCAGCAGCGCCTCGAACGGGAGCTCCTGGTGGCCGAACGCGTCAAGGACCGACTTCCGCGTACGGCGGAGCAGCTCGCCGACGGTCGGGTCGCCGCCGAGCTCGGACCGCAGGACGAGGGTGTTGGTGAGGTAGCCGACCAGCGGTTCCAGCTCCGGGAGGTCGCGCCCGGCGGTCGGCGACCCGACCGCGAAGTCGTCCCGGCCCGTGTGGGCGGCGAGCAGCACCTGGTAGGCCGCGAGGAGCACCATGAACAGCGTCGCGCCCTGCTCGCGCCCGGCCGCCTCCAGCCTGTCCGCCAGGCCGGCCGGCAGGTGCATGTGGTGGAACGCGCCCCGCCCCGCCCCGCGGCCGCCGTCCTTCCCTCCGATGGGGGCGTCCGGGACGAAGTCGGCGGGAAGCTCAAGCGGGGGCACCCCGTCGAGCCTGTCGCGCCAGTAGGCGAGCGCGTCCTCCGTCCGCCGCGCCCGCTGCCAGGCGGCGACGTCGCCGTACTGCACAGCGAGCGGCGGCGGGCCTTCATCCGGCCCGGCGACGTAGAGGGCGGCGAGGTCATCGAAGATGACGTTCAGCGACCATCCGTCGCCCGCGATGTGGTGCGCCACCACGCACAGCACGTGGTCGTCCGGGGCGAGCCGCACGACGCTCACCCGCAGCGGCGGGGCGGCGGCCAGGTCGAACGGCGCGTTGACCCGCTCGGCCACCAGCGCCTCGGCCTGCGCCTCGCCGGACGCCGCGGTCCACTCGACCGCGACGGGCGCGGGGGGCTCGACCGTGGCGAGCGGCCTGCCCTCGTCGTCGGGATAGCGGGTGCGCAGCGTCTCGTGCCGGACCACCAGGCCGTCGAACGCCCGGCCGAGCGCCTCCCGGTCCAGGAGGCCGCGCAGGCGGCGGACCAGGAAGATGTTGTAGGACGCGTCGGCGGGGTCGAGGCGGTGCAGGAACCACAGGCGCTCCTGCGCGGCGGACAGCGGCGGCGCCGTCCCCTCCGGTCGCGGCGCCGGCCGGCCCTCTTCGCCCGTCGCCCGGTCCCAGCCATACTGGCCGGCGAGGACCCGGGCGAAGCCCTCGACGTCCGGGTGGGCGAACAACTCGCGCACCGGGACGGCGGCACCGAGCCGGGCGACCACCCGGGTCGCGAGCAGCGAGTGGCCGCCGAGCGAGAAGAAGTCGTCCTCGGCGGTGACGTCACCGACGCCGAGCACGTCGGCGAACACCTCGGCCACCCGGCGCTCGGCGGGGGTGTCCGGCCGCCGTCCCGATCCGCCGCCCGACGGCCCGTACGCGGGCGACCCGGTGGGACTCGGCGGCTCCGGGAGCGCCCTGCGGTCCACCTTCCCGTTGGGGGTGAGCGGCAGCGCGTCCATCGGCACGAGGACCGACGGCACCATCCATGCCGGGAGGCGGGCGGCGAGGGCGTCGCGGTCCGCCTCGCCGACCACGTAGGCGACCAGCCGCTCGCCGCGGACCGCGACGACGGCCTGCCGTACCAGCGGCTGCGACTCCAGAGCCGCCTCTATCTCGCCCGGCTCGATCCGGTGGCCGCGCAGCTTCACCTGGTCGTCGGCCCGCCCCAGGTAGTCGAGCGTGCCGTCGGGCCGTGCCCGCACGACGTCGCCGGTCCGGTAGAGGCGGCCGCCGGGCGGCCCGAAGGGGTCGGGGACGAACCGCTCCGCGGTGAGCGCGGGCCGCCCGAGGTAACCGTCGGCGACGCCAAGGCCGCCGATCAGCAGCTCGCCGGGAACGCCCAGGGGGACCAGTGCGAACCGGTCGTCGGTCACGTACACCTGCGTGTTGCCGATGGGCCGTCCGATGGAGACGGAGGCGAACCGCTCCGGCACCTCCCAGGCCGTGGACCAGATCGTCGTCTCGGTCGGCCCGTAGACGTTCAGCAGACGGCGTACGCGCGGCCGGAGGTCACGGGCGAGCGGCGGCGGCAGCGCCTCTCCGCCGACGAGCGCGGTCACCAGGCCGTCCGGCGGGCCGGAGGCGGCGAACCCGGCGTCGAGGAGCACCCGCCATCCCGAAGGGGTCGCCTGCACGTGGGTCACCCCGGATCTCTCGACGAGCCGGGTGAGGGCGACGCCGTCGCGGGCCGCATCCGGGCCGGCCATCACGATCCGCCCGCCGGTGACGAGGGGCAGGTAGAGCTCAAGCCCCGAGATGTCGAAGGACAGCGAGGTGAGCGACAGCCAGACGTCGGACGGCCCGGAGCCGATCAGCCGTCCCATGGCGGTGAGGAAGTTGAGCAGCGCGCGGTGCGGCACGACCACGCCCTTGGGGCGGCCGGTCGAGCCTGACGTGTAGAGCACGTATGCGGGGTCGGCGGGGCCGGGCGGCGTCGGGCGGACGCCGTCCGCAGGCTCGTCCCCGGGCACGCCCCCAGGCATGTCCCCCGGCATGTCCCCGTCCTCCGCGTCGTCCTCGGCGAGCGTGAGGACCAGGGGCCCGCCCGGCCGTCCGGGCGGGCCGGCGGGGAGCGTCCGGTCGCGGTGGTCCACCAGCACGTGGCGGGCTCCGGAGTCGGCGAGCAGCAGGGCGAGGCGCGCCTCGGGATATCCGGGGTCGAGCGGCAGGTAGGCGGCTCCCACCTTCATCGTGCCGAGCAGCCCGGCAAGGGTGAGCGGGGAGCGCTCGGCGAGCACCGCGACGACCGCCCCCCGCCCGGCTCCGGCCGCCGCCAACCGCCGTGCGACGCGGTCGGCGGCGGCGTCCAGTTCGGCGTACGTGAGGCGGTGCGGCCCGCTCTCCACCGCCACCGCGCCCGGAGTCTCCCGCGCCCGCGCCTCGAACAGCGCGAGCGCCGTCGGCTCTTCCGGCAGCGGCATGGCCGTGTCGTTCCACCGCCCGACCAGCAGGTCGCGCTCCGCGCCCGCGACGGGGAGCAGCCCCGACAGCCGCGTCCCCGGCTCGGCGACGGCCTGCTCCAAAACGCGCAGCAGGGCCGTGCCGTAGCCGGCGGCGGTCGCGGCGTCGAACAGGTCGCTGTTGTAGGTCAGCACCAGCCGCCGCTCGTCGTCCTCGCCGAAGACGCCGAGGAGGAGGTCGGTCTGGACGTGGTGATATTCGGCGTCGATCAGCTCGGCCCGCACGCCGGGCAGGCGGATCAGCGTCTCCCCCGTCTCGTGCAGGATGAGCACGGTCTGGAACACAGGTGTGCGGCTGAGGTCGCGCTCGACCTGGATCTCCCTGAGGATCCGCTCGAACGGCACGTCGCGGTGCCGGTAGGCCTGGAGGGTGGTGGAGCGCGCCCGCTTGAGCATCTCCCGGAAGGTGGGGTCGCCGGACACGTCGCCGCGCAGCGCCAGCGCGCCGGCGAACAATCCGACCAGCCGCTCGTGCTCGACGAGGTCGCGGCCGGCGGTGGCCGTCCCGACGCACAGGTCGTGCTGCCCGCTGTATCGGGCGAGCACCGCCTGGTAGGCCGCCAGGAAAACCATGAACAGGGTGCATCGCTCGCCGGCGGCGAGGCGGCGCACCTCGCGCGTCAGTTCCGGCGGCAGCGGAAGGACGAGGTGACCGCTGGCGGTGGTCCGCACGGCGGGGCGCGGCCGATCGGCCGGCAGGTCCAGGACGGGGGTGCCCGACAGCCGCTTCTTCCAGTACTCGAGCGACTCGGCGTCCACCTCCGGGCGGTGGCCGGCGACGTCGAGGAAGCGGGCGGCCGGCGGTGGGAGGGGTGACGGCTTGCCCTCCGTGTGCGCGGCGTAGAGCTCCGCGACCTCCTCAAGGATCACGTTGAGCGACCAGCCGTCGCAGATGATGTGGTGGAGGACCACACACAGGACGTGCTCCCGCTCGGAGACGCGGATCAGCGCGACCCGCAGGAGGGGGCCCTCCGCCAGGTCGAAAGGGCGGTTGGTCCGCTCTCCGACCAGCCGCGCGACGTCCTGCGGCCCGGCGGTCAGGTGCTCGACCCGGAAACGGCCCGGCGCGCCGACGAGTTGCACGGGCCGTCCACCGTCCTGCGGGGACCCGTGCTCGGGGAAGCGCGCACGCAGAGACTCGTGCCGGTCGGCCACGTCCCCGAAGGCACGGTCGAGCGCGGCCACGTCGAGCGGGCCGTACAGGCGGGAGGTGTTGAAGATGTGGTTGGACGGATCGCCGGGTTGCAGGCGGTCCAGAAACCACATGCGCTCCTGGGCGGCAGAGAGCGGATGCGCGTCGTACTGACCCATTGCGTCGATACCCCTGTCAGGCGGGTGGATCGCGTTGGACGGGTGGGCTGCCGGGATGGTGGTGGGCAGTGCCGCAGGGGTGGGCGCGACTCGTGCCAGGGAAGTGGTGCGAGAGACTGGTGGGAACGCTCCCACTTCGCAATCAGGCTAGAGATTACGAACGGTTCACGTCAAGATGTCTACTACGTTTCTGTCTTTATACCGCTTGACGTGCATTTATGCATTTTTATCCGCATATGTAGCGGATTGGAATTGACGACAAGTGTTGACAGCCGTGAGAGCGCTTCCTACGCTCTTGGGAGCGCTCCCACGGCGCTATCGCCCTGGAGGCCATCGTGACCGACATCCGGGTGCCGAAGCTCAACAACAACGACACGCGTTACGTGCTCGTCGAGTGGCTCGCCAAGGACGGCGAGCGAGTGAGCGGAGGAGACGCCCTCGCCGTACTGGAGACCTCCAAAGCGGCGGAGGAGATCGTCGCGGAGGAGGGCGGAGTGCTGCGGCGCCTGCTCGACGAGGGCGGCGACTGCGTTCCCGGCCAGGTGATCGCCAGGCTCCACGCCACCGGTGAGGAGCACGCACGCGAGGCGGCTCCCGGCCCCGGAGCGGACGCCCCGGTCATGGACGGGATCACGCCTCCCGGGATCGTGGTGACGGCCCCGGCGAGGGACCTGGCCCGCGAGCTCGGCGTCGGCGACGATCTGCTGCGGGCGCTGGGCAAGAAGATCATCCGCAGCGAGGACGTGCGGAGGCTGGCCGCCGGCGAGGGACGGGCGAACCCCGGTCCCGTACCGGCCGGGCACACGGGCGCCGAGCCAGAGGGAACCCCCGGCCCGGCACCGGCGCGACACGCGGACGCCGAGGCGGGGGAAGCCCCCGGCCCGGCACAGGAACGACACGCGGACCGCGGCGAGGGTCCGCGTGAGGAGGCCGGGGACGGCGAGGTGGTCGCCCTCAGCAGGGCGCAGCGGCTGACCGGAGACGTGGTCGCCAGGTCGCATCAGACCATCCCGGCGGCCTTCACTGCCGTGAAGGTGGACGCGGGCCCCGCGCTCGCATCCGGGCGGGTGCTCACGCGGCGCGAGCGGGCCCTGATCGGGCTGCCCGAGTTGCTGGTGAAGGCGGTCGCCGGGCTCCGGGAGGAGTTCCCGCTGTTCTTCGCCTCCCTGGTGGCACCCGGCCGCGTACGGCACGCCGCGGGCGCCCATGTGGGCGTGACCATCGACCTGGGCGAGGGCCTGTTCGTCCCGGTCGTGCGCGACGCGGACCGCAAGACGCTCGGCGAGATCGGCCGGGAGCTCACGGCGTTCAAGATGACCGCCCTCACGGGACGGTTCCGCGAGGACGACCTGAGCGGCGCGGCGATCGTCGTCACCCTGCACACCGACGAGGCCGTGACCTTCGCCGTGCCGATCGTCTTCCCCGGTCACACCTGCGCGCTGTCCCTCACCTCGCCTCAGCCGGAGGTGGTGGCGACCCGGGACGGCTACACCACGCGGCAGATCGTCCATCTCGGCGTGGCCTTCGACCACCGGGTGGTCAACGGCCGCGACGCCGCGCTCTTCCTCGGCGCTCTCAAACGAGCGCTCGAGACACCCACGACGCCGACACTAGGAGACACATGAACGCCCTGCGGTTCCCCGACGACTTCGTGTGGGGGGCGGCGACCTCCGCCTATCAGGTTGAGGGCGCCACCACGGAGGACGGCCGGGGCGTGTCCGTCTGGGACACATTCGCGGCCGTCCCGGGCAACGTCAAGGACGGCGACACCGGGGATCCGGGGGCCGATCAGTACCACCGGTACCCCGAGGACATCGAGCTGATCGCCGACCTGGGCCTGTCGAGCTACCGGTTCTCGATCGCGTGGCCCCGGATCCAGCCGACGGGCTCGGGCAAGCCCAACCAGAAGGGCATCGACTTCTACCGGCGTCTCGTGGAAGGCCTGGTCGAGCGGGGCATCCGGCCGATGGCCACGCTGTTCCACTGGGACCTGCCCCAGGAGCTGCAGGACCGGGGCGGCTGGGAGAACCGGGACACGGCGGCCCGCTTCGCGGACTACGCGGAGATCATGTTCGACGCCCTGCACATCAGGGACTGGCTCACCATCAACGAGCCCAAGACCGTCGTCGACTGCGGCTACCGGTTCGGTTCGCACGCGCCCGGGTTCGAGGACGACGCCCGCGCCTTCGTCGCCTGCCACCACCTGCTGCTGGCCCACGGCCTGGCCACGCGGATCTCGCATGAGCGGCACCCCGGACGGCGGATCGGCCCGGCCCTGAACCTGCACCCCACCTACCCGGTGGACGACACGCAGGAGGCCCGGCAGGCGGCGCGGCTCCAGGACGGCGTGGAGAACCGCCTCTACCTCGACCCGATCTTCAAGGGCTTCTACCCCGAGGACACGCTGCGGTGGATCTCCGAGCGCAGCCCGATGCGTGATCACATCCTCGAAGGCGACCTCGCCACGATCAGCGAGCCCATCGACATCCTCGGCGTGCAGTACTACACGCCGATCTACGTGAACGGCGACATGGAGCGGGTGCACGTCCACCCCCGGGCCCAGGCGGAGTGGCTGGAGATCTACCCCGAGGGCTTCTACGACATCCTGGTCCGGCTGAAGACCGACTACCCCGGCGTCCCCCTGGTCATCACCGAGAACGGCCTGCCGACCACCGACGAGCCCGGGCCGGACGACCGCGTCCGCGACGTGGGCCGCATCGAGTACCTGCGGGACCACCTCTCCGCCATGCACCGGGCGATGAAGGAGGGGGCCCAGGTCGAGGGATACCACGTGTGGTCACTGCTCGACAATTTCGAATGGGCCGAGGGCTACAGCCAGCGATTCGGCATCGTGTACGTGGATTACTCCACCCAGCGGCGCATTCCGAAGGACAGCGCGCTGTGGTACCGCGACGTCGTGAAGAGCGGCGAGCTGAGATAATCACAGGGAGCGTTCCCTGCGAATACGTGGAATCGCGCCGGCACGCCGCCGGAGCCCGCGCGGGCCGTTCTGAGACAGCCCGCGCGGCGCCTTTTCCACCTCACGGGCCGAGCTCACGCACTCCCCCGATCCGCACCACGTCGATGCCTCGCGAGCCATGCCTGGCGGCGGTCCCGGCGAGCGTGCTTGATCGGGTCTTGCGAGCCGCGCCTCGTCGTGGTCCTCGCCGGCCATGCCTGGCGGCGGTCCCGGCGATCGCTCGATCGTGGTCATGAGAAGCCGGAGCGAAGCGCGTACCGCCGCACGCGCCGGTCCGTTCGTTCACACGGCGGCCGCGCATCCGGACCGGCGCGAGGCGCTCCCGCCGTGGGGGCACCACGCCTCGGCCTCCTCCACGGTCGCCGGCCTCCCCCGCTCCGCGGCGGCGCCGTGAACGGCCTGGCCCTCAACGAGGGGGGGACGCCGATCCTCCCGGAGGAGAGGACGGTATTGTTCTCCGAGTGCGCCCCGGAAATAGGGCGGCGGTCGCGTGAGCGTGAAAAGCGTTCCGGCCGTCGCGCTGAAACTTTCATTTTGCACCGATACGACGACGCTCGTGTCCGCGCAATTTATGATCGGGATCCGGTGTCGAATTGGCGCCATGATGCCGATCTCGCCGCAATTCCAGGGATCAGTTGACTGCTCACACGGAAAGCCTTAACTTAGCCCGCTGTGGGAGCGCTCCCATAGACATGGAACCCGGCCGAGATCAGGGCCGGTGAGCTGGGATGAGGTCCCGGCATACCGTGATATGACATCACCTCTTTACGTCGCGTCAGCGAGAGGAATCCCCCGTGCCGGATCACATACTTCTCGGTGGTGGCTACGAGGCCGCCGTCAGCGAGCGGGGCGGAGCCCTGCGCGCTCTGCGTCACGCCGGCCGCGACCTGATCACGAGCTGGCCTGAGGGCGGCCCCGTCCCCTATTACAGCGGCACCGTCCTCGCCCCCTGGCCCAACCGGGTCGTCGGGGGCACGTACGTGTTCGGCGGGGAGCGCCACCGCCTCCCCGTCAACGAGCCCGACCGGGGCCACGCGCTGCACGGCCTCGTCTCGGACAGCAGCTGGGACGTGGCCGAGGTGCTCTCGGTCGAGGACGACCACGGGCACGTGCGGCAGACACGCGTCATCGAGCCGGTCGAGGGCTACCCCTTCCGGATCGCGCTCGAGGTGCGGCACGCGGTCTCCGCCGACGGCCTGGCGACCACCCTGACCGCCCAGAACATCGGGGACTCCCCCGCGCCCTACGGCTGCGGGCCCCATCCGTGGCTCCTGGCCGGCGCCGACGTCACCGGCTACGAGCTGGAGCTGCCCGCCGCCGGCGTGCTGCTCACCGACGCGTCGCTGGCCCCGACGGAGCTGGTGGACGTCACGGCCACGCCGTACGACTTCAGAACGCCGCGGGTGATCGGCGACACCGCGATCGACCACGCCTTCACCGCGGTCACGGCGGGGCGGGTGCGGGTGCGCGGGCCGGAGGGCGGGGTCGAGATCACCTGGGACCCCGCCGTCATGCCGTGGGTCCAGGTCTGCACCGGCACGGGGCTCGGCCATCGGGGGTTGGCCGTGGAGCCCATGACCTGTCCGCCCGACGCCTTCAATTCGGGGACCGATCTGATCGTTCTGCAGCCGGGGGACAAGCACGAGGCCACGTGGACCATCGCGGCCACCTCTCCCACACAGGACTAGACATATGGACAGCAGGACGAAGAGGCAGCTCTCCCCTGCCGAGCTGGACGCGCTCGCCCTCGACGCGCTGGGCGCGGGGGTGCTGTCGGCCGAGGAGCTCCCGGACGGCTTCGCCAACGCCGTCTGGCGGCTCGACCTCGAAGATGGGCGCCAGGTCGTGCTCAAGGTCGGCCCGCCTCCGGACCTGCGGCTGCTGACCTACGAGCGGCAGCTGCTGCGCACCGAGGCGATGGTCTACCACCTGGCCGCCCCGGCGGGCATCCCCATGCCCGCGCTGCTGCACGTCGCCTTCGACGACCCCGGCATCGGCGGCGACTACCTGATCCTGTCCGCGCTCGACGGCACTCCGTGGAACAGGGCCGAACTCAGCCCCGCCGAGGAGAGCGCGATCCGGTTCGAGGTGGGCCGCCATCTCGCCCTCCTCCACTCGATCCCCAGCACCGACGTCTTCGGATACCCCTACGCGGGCCTGACCGGCCCGAGCTGGCGGGACGCGTTCCTCGTGATGATGGGCGCGATGCTCGACGACGCCGTCTACTACAGCACCCCGCTGCCGGTGTCGATCGTGGAGATCGCCGGGCTCGTGCACCGGAACGCCGCGGTTCTCGACGAGGTCCGCACACCGTCGCTCGTCCACTTCGACGTCTGGCCGGGCAACGTGTTCCTGACCGCGGACCGGCGCGTGCAGGGGCTGATCGACCACGAGAGGGCCTTCTGGGGCGATCCGCTGGCCGACTTCGTCACCCCGACGATCTTCGGAGCGCTCGCCGGCGACGACCCGATGCTGGCCGGCTACCGCAGCGCGGGCGGGGTCGCGAACCTCACCGGTCCGGCGGAGACGAGGCTGGCCCTCTACCGGCTCTACCTCTACCTGATCCTTCTCGTGGAGAACGGCCCGAGGCGGTATCCCGAGGAGTCCTACGCCCGCATCCGCGACCTCGCGACACGCTCGCTCCTGGGCTGCCTGGAGGTCCTGCGCTCCCGCCATCCGGGCGCCGGTGTGCGCGTCTGACCCCGCACAGCGTCGAAGGGGTGTCCCGTGCTCGGGGCACCCCTTCCGCGTCTCGGCGGGTGACGACTCGTACGCGCCCCGGACGCCGGGGCGGGCGGCTCAGGCCTCGAGAGTGAGGGCCGGGGAGCCGCAGCCGTTGCCGGTGTGCGGCTCGGAGTCGCCGGTGGCGGCCACGGCGGCCGGCGCACCCACGGTGAGCGACGCCACGAGCGACGTGACCATCGCCGCCGACAGCAGGCGCAGCCCGCGCCGGGACGGGACGTGAGCACTCACAGGTGACCCCCAGAATCCGACATCAATGATCATAACCGTACCGCCCCTCCCCCTCTCCGGGAAGACCCATTCATGGGGCTGGAGCTTCCGTCCCCGGCGTGAGACAATTTCAGCGGGTGATGAATTATGTCGGAGACAGAGACCACGCGCACGACGACCTGCGTAATCGCGGGCGGCGGCCCGGCGGGGGCGATGCTCGGGCTCATGCTGGCCCGCGCCGGGGTCGACGTGACCCTCCTGGAGAAGCACGCCGACTTCCTGCGGGACTTCAGGGGCGACACCATCCATCCGTCGACACTGCAGGTGCTCGACGAGCTCGGCCTGGCCGAGGCGTTCCACCGGCTGCCGCACCACAAGGCGTACACGTTCACCGCCATGACGGACCGCGGCGAGGTGCGGCTGGCCGACCTGCGCAAGCTTCCCGGGAAGTACCGGTACATCGCGTTCGTGCCGCAGTGGGAGTTCCTCAACATGATCACCGCGGAGGCGCGGAAGTACCCGAACTTTCACCTCCTCATGAACGCGCCGGTGACCGACCTCGTCCGGCGGGACGGCGCGATCCGTGGGGTGCGCTACCGGGGTGAGGACGGCCAGGAGCACGAGATCCGCGCCGAGCTGACCGTGGCCGCCGACGGGCGGGGCTCCGACGTGCGCCGGGCCGCCGGTCTGGAGCCCAAGGAGTTCGGCGCGCCGATGGACGTCGTCTGGTTCCGGCTGCCCAGGGAGGCCGGGGACCCGGATGACCCCTTCCTGCGGCTGTCGGCCGGTTACATCATGGTGGCGATCAACCGGACCACCTACTGGCAGCTCGCGTACGTCATCCCCAAGGGCGGCTTCGGCAAGCTCAGGGCCCGGGGAGCCGGCGAGCTGCGGCGGACGGTGAAGGGGCTGCTGCCGTTCCTCGACGGCCGGGTGTCCGGCCTGCGGGACTTCGACGAGGTCGGAGTGCTCCAGGTGGCGGTCAACCGCCTCTCCCGCTGGCACCTGCCGGGGCTGCTCTTCATCGGGGACGCCGCCCACGCGATGTCGCCGATCTTCGGTGTCGGCATCAACCTCGCCGTGCACGACGCGGTGGCGGCCGCCAACATCGTCGGGCCGGCGCTGCTGCGGGGCGAGGCCCCCGAGGAACTGCTGGCCCGCGTGCGCCGCCGCCGGTGGGCGCCGACAATGATCACCCAGGCCGTGCAGCGGGTGGTGCAGCGCCTGGTGATCGGCCGGGCCCTGAAGGGACGGCGCGCGCCGGCGCCGCCCGACGTGTCGCGGCTTCCGGTGATCAGCGGGCTGGCTCGCCGTTTCATCGGTCTCGGCGTGCTTCCCGAGCACGTACGGCTCCCGCTGTCGAAAACAGGATCTCAGCACGTGGACAGGTGAGGGGCAACAGGGGACGCGGTGCAATAACCTTGGATGCCGTGAGCGCATTCAACTTCGACACGTGGCGTGACCTCCCCGCGGCGCAGCAGCCCGACTGGCCTGACCGCGGTGAGCTCGACAAGGTCGTCGCCGAGCTGGCGGGCCTGCCCCCGCTGGTGTTCGCGGGCGAATGCGACCAGCTGAAGGAGAACCTGGCCGCGGTCGCCCGCGGCGAGGCCTTCGTGCTGCAGGGCGGCGACTGCGCGGAGACGTTCGCGGGCGCCACCGCCGACAACGTGCGCAACAAGCTGAAGACGCTGCTGCAGATGGCGATCGTCCTCACCTACGCGGGGCGCGTCCCGGTGGTGAAGATCGGCCGGCTGGCGGGGCAGTTCGCCAAGCCGCGTTCCAAGGGCACCGAGGTCCGCGACGGCGCGGAGCTGCCGGCCTACCGCGGCGACATGGTCAACGGCTTCGACTTCACGCCGGAGTCGCGGCGTCCCGACCCCAACCGGCTGCTCCGGGCCTACCACTCCTCCGCCGTCACGCTGAACCTCGCGCGGGCGTTCACCAAGGGCGGCTACGCCGACCTGCGCCAGGTGCACGCGTGGAACCAGGACTTCGTGGCCGAGTCTCCCGCCGGGCGGCGCTACGAGCAGCTCGCCCGGGAGATCGACCAGGCGCTCGCGTTCATGCGGGCCTGCCGGGCCAACCCCGAGGAGTTCCACACCGTCGAGTTCTACTCCTCCCACGAGGCCCTGATCCTCGACTACGACCACGCGCTGACGAGAATCGACTCCCGCACCGGCCTGCCGTACGACGTGTCGGCGCACATGGTCTGGATCGGCGAGCGCACGCGCCAGCTCGACGGCGCCCACGTGGAGTTCTTCAGCCACATCCGCAACCCCATCGGCGTGAAGCTCGGGCCGACCACCACGCCGGAAGAGGCGCTCACGCTCATCGACAAGCTCAACCCGGAGAACGAGCCCGGCCGGCTGACCTTCATCAGCCGCATGGGCGCGGGCAAGGTCCGCGACGCGCTGCCCACACTGGTCGAGAAGGTCGCCGCGAGCGGCGCCACGGTCGCCTGGATCTGCGACCCGATGCACGGCAACACCTTCGAGGCCCCGAGCGGACACAAGACCCGCCGGCTCGACGACGTCCTGGACGAGGTGGCCGGCTTCTTCGAGGTGCACCACGCGCTCGGCACGCACCCCGGCGGCATCCACATCGAGTTCACCGGCGACGACGTGACCGAGTGCGTCGGCGGCGGGCACGGGCTCGTGGAGGAGGACCTCGGGCTGCGCTACGAGACGGCCTGCGACCCCCGGCTCAACCGGGGCCAGTCGCTCGATCTCGCCTTCCGGGTCGCCGAGCTCTACCGGTCGAGCTGACGCTCCCAGCCCGCGACGCGTGAGGGCCCCCGGCCCTCACGGGAAGGATGCGGCCGACGGCGGCCCTTCACGGCGGGGTCCGGCCGGCGGCGCTCAGGGGAGCCGATCCCTCACAGCGGGAATCCGGCCGGCGGCGGCGCGGGAGGCCGCGCCGCCCGCGCGCCCGCCGTCTCCTAACTCTTGCTCTCGGCCTCGATCTCGGCGCGGACCGCGTCCATGTCGAGGGCCCGCAGCTGCCTGATCAGGTCGTCGAGCGCCGGGGCCGGGAGGGCGCCCGGCTGGGCGAAGACCACGATGCCGTCGCGGATCGCCATGATCGTGGGGATCGCGGTGATCTCGAATCCCTCCGACAGCGCCGGCTGCGCCTCAGTGTCGATCTTCCCGAACGTGATGTCCTCATGCGATTCGGACGCCTTTTCGAAGATCGGGGCGAAGGAGCGGCACGGGCCACACCATGACGCCCAGAAGTCGAGCAGTACGATGCCCTTGTCGGCGATGTCGTTGAAGTTCTTCTCGGTTACCTCGATGGTCGCCACGGGCGACTCCTTTCATCCGGTCTTCAGCGGGCATAACCAGTCGCACAATGCCAGAATTCCGATCGCGGTGATCCCGGCCTGATCGGGCAATGGAACCTCCTTCTCGAAAGGAGCGCCAGATGACGACGCAGGCCGTACGGCCGAGCCCGGTGCGGAGGCGTACCGGCACCCGTCTCGCGTCGTGGATGTCCAGCACCGACCACAAGATCATCGGGCACATGTACCTCGTCGCCTCGTTCCTCTTCTTCCTCGTCGGCGGAGGAGAGGCGCTGGTCATCCGTGCGGAGCTGGCACGGCCGGGGATGCAACTGGTGTCGCCTCAGGTCTACAACGAGTTGTTCACCCTGCACGGCACGAACATGCTGCTGCTGTTCGCGACCCCCCTGTTCGCCGGGTTCGCCAATGAGATCATGCCTTTGCAGATCGGCGCGCCGGACGTGGCGTTCCCCAGGCTGAACATGGTGAGCTTCTGGCTGTTCCTGTTCGGCGGGCTGATGGTGCTCAGCAGCGTCTTCGTCGGCGGGCCGCCCAGCTTCGGCTGGACCGCCTACACCCCGCTGTCCACCGCGACCTACGAGCCGCAGCTCGGCGGCGACCTGTGGTGCATGGGCCTGGCCCTGGCCGGGCTCGGCACGATCCTGGGAGCGGTCAACTTCATCACGACGGTCATCACGATGCGCGCCCCCGGCATGACGATGTTCCGGATGCCGATCTTCACGTGGAACGTGTTCTTCACCTCGATCCTCGTGCTGCTGGCGTTCCCCGTGCTCGCCGCCGGCCTGCTGGCGCTGGAGGCCGACCGCAAGCTCGGCACGCACATCTTCGCCCCCCAGACGGGCGGCCCGATGCTGTGGCAGCACCTGTTCTGGTTCTTCGGCCATCCCGAGGTCTACATCATCGCGCTGCCGTTCTTCGGGATCGTCACAGAGGTCATCCCGGTGTTCAGCCGCAAGCCGCTGTTCGGGTACGTCGGCATGGTGGGCGCGACGATCGCGATCACCGCGCTGTCCGTGACGGTCTGGGCGCACCACATGTTCGCCACGGGACAGGTGCTGCTGCCGTTCTTCTCGCTCATGACGTTCCTCATCGCGGTGCCCACGGGGGTGAAGTTCTTCAACTGGACGGGCACGATGTGGCGGGGACATCTCACCTTCGAGTCGCCGATGCTCTTCGCCGTGGGGTTCCTCGTGACGTTCCTGCTCGGCGGCCTCACGGGGGTGATCCTGGCGTCGCCGCCGCTGGACTTCCACGTGACCGACAGCTACTTCGTCGTGGCGCACTTCCACTACGTGGTGTTCGGCACGGTGGTGTTCGCCATGTTCAGCGGGTTCTACTTCTGGTGGCCCAAGTTCACCGGGAAGATGCTCAACGACCGGCTGGGGAAGATCCACTTCTGGATGCTCTTCATCGGCTTCCACATGACGTTCCTGGTGCAGCACTGGCTCGGGGTCATCGGCATGCCGCGCCGGTACGCCGACTACTCGCCGCGTGACGGGTTCACGACCCTCAACGAGATCTCCAGCGCGGGCGCCCTTCTGCTCGGCCTGTCGACGCTGCCGTTCCTCTACAACGTCTGGTGGGCCGTACGCCACGCGGAGCGGGTCACGGTCGACGACCCGTGGGGCCACGGCAACTCGCTGGAGTGGGCGACGTCCTGCCCGCCCCCGCGCCACAACTTCGTGTCCATCCCGCCGATCCGGTCCGAGCGGCCCGCCTTCGATCTCCGCTATCCCCGGCTGGGCGGCAAGCCGGGCGAGCCTCCGGAGACCAAGAGGGACATATTCGACCCGCAGGGCTGACGAACTCCACGCCGTGAGCGATCGATTTGCCCGCTTCTGATGCCGGGAGCCGGGTCAGGCGGCCCCGGGACGATGATCCCGGGGCCGCCTGGCGGCGTGGTCAGGTCAGCCCTTGCCTCCCGGCAGGTTCAGCCCGATCAGCAGCGGGTCGTGGTCGGAGGAGCGGAACGCGTCCGGCGCGTACAGGGCCGGCGGGTTGAACTCGCTGTTGTAGTCGAGGATCCGGGCCTCGTCGGCGTTGACGTGCCAGATGGTCGCCCCGGTGATCCGCTTGACGAGCTGGGAGCCCGCCATGGCGTGGTCGAGCTCTCCGGACAGGCCGTCGAACAGGTAGCTGTACCGCTGGAAGGCGGGGATGAACCGCTTGGAGACGCTGGTCAGGCCACCCGCCTCCAGCGTGTGGATCGGGTCCTCCTCGCCGTACGCGTTGAGGTCGCCCACCACGAGCGGGTTGGGCAGGTCCATGGACGTGATCAGCCCGAGGACGGCCTTGGCCTGGCGGACCCGCTCGTCGTTGAAGCAGCTCTGGCCGTCGCCCTGGTCGAGGTCCGGCCCGGTGGCGCCGTCGCAGCCCTTCGACTTGAAGTGGTTGACGAACAGCGTGAACGGCTGGCCGCCCTGCACCCGGCGGAACGTCTGGATGAGCGGCGGCCGCCGGAACACGGGGTCGGTGGACGACCGGGTCTCCCCGACGGGCTCGACCTTGGCCGGCTTGTAGATGGCCGCCACGTGGATGGCGTCGGTGCCCGGATAGGGGTGGCCCAGCGCCTTGTAGGTGCCCGCGCCGACCTTGGCGTTCAGCGCGTCCACGATCGCCTGCAGGGCGGTCTGGCCGTTGTTCTCGACCTCCATGAGGCCGACGACGTCGGCGTTGAGGCCCTTCAGCGTGGAGACGATCTTGGCGAGCTGGCGCTGCTGCTCCTCGGCGGTGTTGGCGCCCCGCGAGTTCAGCGTGGTGAACCAGTTCAGCGTGTTGAGGCTGGCGACGCGCACGTTGCCGCCCACGGGAAGCGGGACCGGCAGCCTCGGGTTGGTCCGGAGGAAGTGGATCGGACGGGTGGGCTCCAGGCGGTACACGTCGAAGCCGTAGGTCAGGACGCCGGTGATCCCGAGGGCGGTGTCGCCGGCCCGGACGACCGCCGGATCGGTGTACGGGATGTCCGCCGGGTTCTGGACGCCGGACCCGTCGTCGATCAGCAGCGAGCGGCGGGCATTGAGCGCCGGGTCCACCCCGGGCCGGTCGGTCGGCTGGAAGAGGCGGCCTTCCGAGGAGACCGTGACCTCGCCGTACCGGCCGAGGTTGTAGTGCTCGCTCAGGGTCAGCGGCTCGGGGAACGTGACGAGCACGTTCTCGAACGGCTCGAACGTGGCCCCGGCGGGCCTCGGCAGGCTGTAGGCGGCCGGCTTGATCGTGCCCGTGCCGCAGACGTCGACCGCGGTGACCGGGGACAGCTCGGTGAGGCCGTTGAACTCGGTCACCTTGCCGGTGACGAGCACCTTGTCGCCGGCCTTGACGTCCTTGAACGAGGACCGGGCGAAGGCGAACAGGCCGTCGGAGGTGGCGGGGTCGGCGTCCGGGGTCGGGTCCTGGAAGTAGAAGCCGCTGAGCTGGTCGCTCTCCTGGAAGTCTCCCGTCACCACGCCCTCGACCCGGACGGTCTGCCCGGCGAGCGGCGACGCGGCGCCGCTGCCCTGCACGTCGGCGATCTGCCGGTCCGCGGGCACGTCACAGGGCGCCGCCGTCGGAGTCGGGCTGGGAGTCGGAGTCGCAGTCGGGGTCGGAGTCGGGGACTGCGACGGCGACGCGCTCGGCGACGGGCTGGTGGAGGGCGACGGGCTCGCGCCTCCGCAGGGAGCGGGCGTGGTGGCCGTCGTGCGGGGCGCGGGCGCGCCCGCCGTGAAGTCGGCGGCGTTGTCGTCGGTGTCGGCGCAGCCGCCGTCCCCGCGCAGGCCCGATGTGGTGTTGCTCAGCGCCGGGGCCGCGGCGCCCTCGAAGTAGTTGACGGTGCCGTAGCCGACGAGGTCCGCGATCTGGGCCGCCTGCTCCGCCGTACACGGAGTGGAACCGCCGTTGCAGGCGAGGCCGCCGGTCGAGCGGACCAGGGCGACCTTCCCCGCCGTGGCGCTCAGGCTGAGGTTCCCCGTCGTGTCCGCCGGGGGCAGCGACCCGCTCGGCGTCGTGCCGGCCGCGAGCTGGACGAGGTGATACTGCCCAGGAGCCAGCGAACCCGCCAGGTCGACCTTGTTGGACGAGAACGGGCCGGTGCCGGTCGCGCTGGCGTACTGCAACGACCAGCCGTCCAGCGAGACCGTGGCCGCGCTCCGGTTGAACAGCTCGACGTAGTCGTTGGTGAAGGGCGCACCCGAGTTGCCGCCCCCGCCGTACACCTGGCTGATCACCACGGTGCCCGGTTCGGCGGAAGCGGGAGTCAGCGAGACCGCGGTGATCCCGGCGGCCACGAGGACCGTCACCACGAGTGCGGCGACGGCGCGGAGGCTCCCACGAGACGCGGAGAACCGTGCCGCCGGAGGGTCCCCGGAATGGTCATGGGCAGATACACGGGATGAAGCACGCATGACCCGGACTTTAGGGGCAAGCGGCTGTCAGGCCCTCGCTTATGGGTGTCTAGAGAATGAAATTGTATGAATTTGACGACTACGTGGTTGACCGCGGATCGCTTTCTGCCGTTCCGCCCTGGTTCATCCCGCCGAACCGCGTCCCGCGCGCGCCGCCCATCGGCCCCCTCGGTCCGGTCAGGCGCGGGAGCCGGCCAGGACGCCGCCGAGCGGCCGCTCGTGGGCCATCCCCGGGAGCACCACCACGACGGGGCAGTGGGCGCGCATCAGGCAGGCCGAGACCACCGGATTGATCACGGGGTACGGCTCGGACTCGGCCTCGCGGGCCCCGAGGACCAGCAGGTCGGCGTCGGCGGTCTCGCGGAGCAGCACCTGCGCGGGCGAGCCCTCGACGACGGTCGGCGAGACATGACGGCCCCCGAGCTCGCGGACCGCTCGCTGCGCCACCTCGAGCGCCACCTGGCGCTCGTCGTCCCTAGAGGTGCGGCTCGAGAGGGGGGCGTAATGCGCGTGCAACCCGCCCGACCACTCCCAGGCGTACACCGCCTCGACCCGCGCCCCGCGCAGCAGCCCCTCGGCCGCCGCCCAGTGCAGCGCGGCCTGCGATGCCATCGACCCGTTGATTCCCACGACGATCTTCGGCTGGTTCACGTCCCGCCTCGCTCTCCGCTCCAAGTCTCGCGTATCCGGGTTAATACGGTGTTGCCGGGGCGAAACGTCCAGGCGACAGGGTTCACGTGACCCGTCTACCCCGGAAGCACCACCTGTCCCCCTCGCCTCGGAGGCAGGCGACCGATGTAAGAGGTGGAGCTCCCACCTGAGGACAGGGTATCCACGAACCGAAGCCGTCCCGTCCCACCGCGGCCGATTCAGGAATTGTTCCCCGGCCCTGTCGCCGCGAGACCTCACTTGGCCACTTGCCGTCCCAACGCTTGCCTTCCCTCGGCTGTCCTCCTCGACGTGTTCACCACATCACACCCTGCCTCCCGGAGGGCAGGGCCGTACGGCCCCGGCCGCCGCGGCGGAGGTCACCTGGGGGGGCCTGCGGCCCCGGCCGGCCAGACCCCGGCCCTCCGGGGGTGGTCAGGGATCCCCCTGATGCGGCCCCGGCGAGCGCGGCCGTAGGCTGACCGCGGCACGGGGAGGAGCGATGGCGAGCGTGGGTCCGATAGACGAGTACGTCGCCGCGCTGCGCGCCTCCCTCCGGGGGCCCGGCGGCGCGAAGCGGGACCTCCTCACGGAGGCACGCGACAGCCTGCTCGACGCCGCGGAGGCGTTCGAGGGCGACGGGCACGACAGGGAGGCCGCGGAGCGCCTGGCCGTGGAGGAGTTCGGCGCGGTCGGCGCGATCGCCCCCGGCTACCAGGAGGAGCTGGCGGTCGGACAGGGCCGCCGCACGGCCGCGCTGCTGTTCATCGGCGCGCCGATGACCGCGTTCCTGTGGGCCGTGATCTGGAAGTTCTTCCCCGAGTCGGCCTCGACGGCGGCCATACCCCAGCCCGGCTGGTTCTCCCCTCTCGCCCGGGCCGTGGACTCCGTCCAGCTCGGTGCGGGCGTGATCGGCGCCGTCGCGCTGCTGGTCCTCGGCAGAGGGCTGCGCGTCGTCCCGCGGCCCGCGCTGGTCACCCGCTGGATGGGACTGTTCGTCTGGCTGCAGTTCCCGATCATGCTCCTGATGTGCCTCGGCCTGACCATCGGCGCACGGGGTCCGGAGGGCTTCTCCGAGTACGCCCCCGGCGTGGTGCTGAGCTATGCGAGCTACGCCTTCTGGGCCTGGCAGCTGCACAGCGCCGCCCGCTGCCTCGTCGCGACCCGGCGGCCGGCGGTCACCTCAGCGGGTCCAGCACGCTTCCTATCACGCTCGTGAAGGACCGCCAGGCCGAGCGTTCACCGGCGAGCGCCTCGCGGCCGTCGCCGGTGAGCCGGTAGGTCCGGCGTTTGCGGCCCGTGACGGTGGCCCACTCACTCGTCAGCAGGCCGGCCCGCTCCAGCCGCCGCAGGGCGGGATAGACCGTCCCGGTCCCCACGTCGAGGGCCCCGTCGCTGCGCTCACGGAGCGCCTCGATGATCGCGTAACCGTGGAGGGGCTCCCGCTCCAGTACGGACAGGAGCAGGGCGTCCATGTGGCCCCGCAGCGCGTCGGCGTTCACGGTCGCAGCCTATCCCGTTTCCACATGTCGACAGTCTACATGTAGGCTGCCGATATGTAGATAGACATAAGGAGGCTGGATGGACGTCGTCAACCTGGCCCGGACCCAGTTCGCCGTGACGGGAAGCCTGCACTTCCTCTTCGTCGTGCTGACCCTCGGGCTCGCCCCCCTGGTGGCGATCATGAACACTCGCCACGTCCTCAGCGGCGACCCCCTCAAAGAGCGGATGACCCGCTTCTGGGGGCAGATCTACGTGATCAACTACGCGCTGGGGATCTTCACCGGTCTGGTCATGGAGTTCCAGTTCGGGCTCAGCTGGAGCGGCCTCTCGCACTATGCGGGAGACGTGTTCGGAGCGCCGCTCGCGATGGAGACGCTGCTGGCCTTCTTCCTCGAGTCGACCTTCCTCGGCCTGTGGATCTTCGGCTGGCATCGGCTGCCCCCCAAGCTCCACCTGGCCTGCATCTGGCTGGTCACGCTGACGGCGTACGCCTCGGCGCTGTTCATCCTGGTGGCCAACTCGTGGCTGCAGAACCCGGCCGGCGCCGAGGAGGTGGGCGGCAGGCTGGTGCTGCGGGACTTCGGCGCGCTGCTCACCAACCCGACCCTGGTCTTCGCGCTCCCCCACGTGCTGAGCGCCGGGCTGTGGACCGGCGGCTTCGTCGTGATCGGCGCCAGCGCGTACCACCTGTTCCGGCGGACCGCCGAGCGGGAGTTCTTCACCCGGTCGCTCCGCATGGGCGTCGTCACCGCGTTCGTCGGCTCGCTGTTCACCGTCGGTTTCGGATACGCCCAGTTCGGGCCGGTCGGGGAGCTCCAGCCGGGCAAGTTCGGCGGCGCGGTCCCCGGCACGGCGCTGGCGACGATGATGGGGATCGGGCAGCTCACCCAGTTCGTCGTGATGTTCGTGCTGCTGCCGCTGCTGGCCCGCGACTGGCTGGCCCGGTGGCGGTGGCTGCACCCCATCTTGATGATCATGACGCCGCTGCCGTTCGTCGCCGCGATCGCCGGATGGCTCGTGCGCGAGGTCGGCCGCCAGCCGTGGCTGGTGTACGGCAAGCTCACGGTCGCCGACGCCCTCACCCCTGGATTGTCGAAGACGGCGATCACCGCGTCGTTCGCCGGCTTCGTGGGCGTGCTCGGCCTGCTGGCCGTCGTCGACTACGCCCTGATCGCCCGTGCCGTACGGCGGGGCCCGGGGCAGGTCGCCCTCGGCGCGCCGGAACGGCCGGCCGACCCCGCCCCCGCCCCCGTTCACGCGTTCTGAGGACCCGCACATGGAGATCTTGTGGTTGGGCGCGTTCGCCGTCCTGCTGGCCGGCTACTTCGCCCTGGAGGGCTTCGACATCGGGCTCGGTGTGCTGCTGCCCGTGCTGGGCCGCTCGCAGGCGGGGCGGGACCGGCTGGTCGCCGCCATGGCGCCGTTCGTGCTGGCCAACGAGGTATGGCTGGTGGCACTGGCGGGCGTGCTCTTCGGGGTGTTCCCGACCCTGGAGGGCGAGGTGCTGAGCGGGCTCTACCCGCTGGTCGTGGCCCTGCTGCTGTCGTGGGTCCTGCGTGACGCCGGGCTGTGGTTCCGCCGCAGGGCCGGCGGGCGCGCCTGGCGCGTCCTGTGGGACGGGGCGCTCTGGCTCGGATCCGCCGGCCTGGCGCTGACGTGGGGCATGGCCCTGGCCGGCGTCGCGCTCGGCCTGCCCGCGGCGCTCGGCCCGGCCGGCGTGGCGGCGGGCGTCGCGGTCCTGCTGCTGCTGGCGCTGCACGGGTGGACCTTCGCGGCCTGGCGGCTGCCCGGGGACGAGGTGGTCCGCGGCGCCGTCCGGGACGGCCGCGCCCTGCTGCTGACGGCCTGCGCCGCGGCCGTCCCCGCCCTGGCGGTGACGGCGTTCGCGGCGTCGTCGATGCTGGACAGGACGGCCCCGGATCAGACACTGACGGTGCTGAGTGTCATGGTGGTGCCGTTCGCCCCGATCCTCGTGGGCGCGCAACTATGGGTGTGGCGCATCTTCCGGAAGGGTGCGCTGCCGTCCTTCTTCTGATTGGGTCACGGTGCACAAGGATCTCGTGCGGCTGGCGAGGGCCGAGCGCGGCGTCCGCCTCCACCTCGCCGCCTGCCTGGCCGCGGCGGTGGCCGCCGGTCTGCTCGTGCTCGTGCAGGCCGAGCTGCTCGCCGGGGTGCTTTCCGGCAGGTTCGCCGTCGCCGCCCTGCTCCCCCTCGCGCTCGTGGTCACCTTGCGCGGGCTGCTCGGCTGGGTGCAGGGCATCTCGGCCGGCCGTACGGCCACGGCGCTGAAGACGGTGCTCCGGCGCAGGCTGCTGCGGCGGTTCGAGGAGATCGGCCCGGACGGCTACCGGTCCGGGGAGCTGGTCACCCTCGCCGGGCGCGGACTTGACGCGCTCGACCCCTACCTGACGGGCTACCTGCCCGCCGTGGCCGTCGCGGGCGTCGTGCCGGTCGCGGTGGTCGTCCGGCTGTTCGCCGCCGACCTGCCGACAGCCGTGATCGTCCTGCTCACGCTGCCGCTGATCCCGGTCTTCGGCGCGCTCGTCGGCTGGACGACCAGGGCCGTGACCGAGCGTCAGTGGCGGGCCCTGGCCCGGCTCGGCGGGCACTTCCTCGACGTCGTGCGCGGCCTGCCGACGCTGCGGGCGTTCGGCCGGGCCCGCTACCAGGCGTCGGTGATCCGGGACGTCGCCGAGGCGCACCGGGCGGCCACCATGCGCACGCTCCGGGTGGCGTTCCTGTCATCGCTCGTGCTGGAGCTCGTCGCGTCGCTGTCTCTCGCCCTGGTGGCCGTGCCCGTCGGCCTGCGGCTGCTGTCGGGGTCGCTCGACCTCCACACCGCCCTGCTCGTGCTGCTGCTGGCCCCCGAGGCGTACCTCCCGCTGCGCGCGATGGGCACGAAGTTCCACGCCGCTATGGAGGGTGTCGCCGCCGCCGACGAGGCGTTCGCCGTGATCACCCCTTCCGGGACGGCCGATGAGGAGCCGGGGCATGAGACGGCGGTGAGAGAGGCCCGGCGCACGGCCGTGGAGACGACGGCGAGGGAAGGCCTGCCCACGGCCGCCGATGAGCCGGCGCGGGCCGCCGCTCGGACGGCCCCGCGTGGCGTCCCCTCGCACGGGGCGCCGGAGATCCGGCTGGAGGACGTCACGGTCCGCTACCCGGGCCGGGAGGACGCGGCGCTCCAAGGCGTGTCGCTCGTCGTGTCGCCCGGAGAGCGGGTGGCGATCGTGGGCCCGAGCGGCGCGGGGAAGAGCACGCTGCTGCATCTGCTGCTCGGATTCGTCACCCCGGCGCGGGGCCGGGTGCTCGCCGGCGGCGCCGACCTGGCTGAGCTGGACCTCGACGAGTGGCGCCGCCGCCTGGCCTTCGTGCCCCAGCGGCCGCACCTGTTCGCCGCCTCCGTGGCCGACAACATCGCGCTGGGCTCGGCGGCGGGGCCGGACGAGATCCGGGCCGCGGCGGCGGAGGCCCAGGCGGCCGAGTTCATCGAGGCCCTGCCGGACGGGTACGAGACACGGCTCGGAGAGCGCGGCGCGAACCTGTCGGCGGGGCAGCGTCAACGGGTGGCGCTGGCCCGCGCGTTCTGCCGCCCGGCGGCGCAGGTGCTGCTGCTCGACGAGCCGACCGCCCGGCTCGACGGAAGGAGCGAGGCGGCGGTGGTCGAGGCCACCCGGAGGCTGGCCGAGGGCAGGACCGCCATCATCGTCGCCCACCGCCCCGCCATGATCGACCTCGCCGACCGTGTCATCCGCCTCGACTCCGGCGCGCTCGCGAGTGGTGTGACCATCGGTGCGGGAATTCACGACACCGGCAGTCACAGCACGGGCAGTCACAGCACGGGCAGTCACACCACGGGGAGCCGCCCGGAGCCGCGTGCGGAAGGAGGAGCGGCGTGAGCGACCACGAGAAGCCCACGGCCGGGGCGGAAGCGCCGAGAGCCTCCGCGTCCGCAGAACGTTCCGAAGTGCCGCACGAGCAGGAGCAGCGGGTGCCGGCGGATTCACAACAGTCACTCCAGTCACCTGAGTCACCGCGGTCGCAGCCGTCGCAGGGGTGGGTGTCGCCGGTGCCGTCGCTTTCCGGCATGGGCCGCCGTCTTCTGCTCGCCGCGCTCGCCGGATCGGCGGCCGACCTCGCGGGGGTGGCGCTGATCGCGTCAGCCGCCTGGCTGATCACCAGGGCCGCCGAGCAGCCGCCCCTCGCGGCGCTGTCCGTCGCCATCGTGGCGGTGCGGGCGTTCGCCACCACCCGCGGCGTCTTCCGGTACGGCGAGCGCCTGGCGGGGCACGACGTCGCGCTGCGCGCCCAGGCCGGCACCCGGGAGCGGCTCTACCAGGCCCTCATCCCCGCCGGCCCGCTCCGCCAGGAAGGCGCCGACCTGCTCAGCCGCATGGTCGACGACACCGACGCCGTACAGGACCTGCTGGTGCGCTGCCTGCTGCCCGCGGCCGCGGCGCTGGTCACCGGCATCGCCGCCGTGGTCGTCGCCGCGTTCCTCCTGCCCGCCGCCGCGCTCGTACTGGGCGCCGGCCTGCTGATCGCCGGTGTGCTGCTCCCGGCCGCCACGGCGGCCGCCGCCCGGCGCTGGTCGGCGCGGATCGCCCCCGCGCGGGCCGAGCTGGCCGCCCGGGTGGCCGACCTGGTTCACGGCGCCGCCGACCTCGCGGCGTACGGCGCGCGCGACCGCGCCCTGTCCACGGCCATGGACGCCGACGGGCGGCTCGCCAGGCTGGAGCGGGGACAGTCGCGGATCGACGCCACGGCCCTGGGGGCCGGCATGCTCGCGCAGGGGCTGACCGTGGTCGCCGTGGTCCTCACGGCTCAGACCGCCGGCCTCGGCAGGGTCGCGACGGCCGTGCTGGCACTGACCGCCCTCGTCTCCTTCGAGCCGGTGCTCCCGCTCGCCGCGGCCGGGGAACGGCTCGCCTCAGTGCTGGGGTCGCTGCGCAGGCTGCGCGAGATCGGGGCGACGCCCCCGGCGGTGGCCGAGCCGGAGCGGCCCGCTCCCCCGCCGGAGCCGCCGTTGACCGTCGAGGTCGAGGACCTGGTGGTCCGCCACGGCGGCCGGGAGCCCGCCCTCGACGGGGTGAGCCTGACGCTGACGCCGGGAAAGCGGGTGGCGGTGGTCGGCCCGAGCGGCGCCGGGAAGAGCACGCTGCTGGCGGCCCTCATGCGGACGGCCGACATCGAGTCGGGAACCATCCGGATCAACGGCGTCGACGTCCGCCGCCACCGCGCCGACGACGTCCGCGCCGGCATCACCGGGCTGACCCAGGACCCGTACGTCTTCCAGGCGACGGTCCGCGACAACCTCCGGCTCGCCGGCCCGGACGCGACGGCCGGGGACCTGGCCGAGGCCGTACGGCGGGCCCGGCTGGACACCTGGGCGGAGCGGACGGGATGGGACACCGTGCTCGGCGAGGACGGCCGGACGGTGTCGGGCGGCCAGCTCCAGCGGCTCGCGCTGGCCCGGGCGCTGCTGTTCGACCCGCCGGTGCTGCTGCTGGACGAGCCCGCGGAGGCCCTGGACGAGGAGACGGCCGACGCCCTCATGGCCGACCTCCTGGGCGCCACCCGGGGCCGTACGACACTGCTGGTCACCCACCGGCTGCGTGGCCTGGAACAGGTGGACGAGATCGTCGTGCTGGAGAACGGCCGGGTCGCTCAGCGCGGCTCCCACGCGGAGCTGGTCGCCGTGCCCGGCTACTACCGGGACCTGTGGGAGTCGGAGGCGCTGACCCGCCCCCACCTCTGATCGTCCCCGCGCAGAGGGCGACGGCGGGTGGCGGAAACGAGGAGTCGCCGGCGGGCCACCCCCCCGGGCCCGGCCGCGGCGCCGGTGCGCGGGGCGCGCGTGGGCGGGAGGGGCGCCACGGGGGCGCCCCCCCCCCCCCCCCCGGGGCGGCGCCCGGGGCGGGGGGGGGGGGGGGGGGGGCCCCCGCCCGCCCCCCCCGCGCCCCCCCCCCCGGGGCCCGCCGGCGACGACTGTGCGCGGTCAGCTCGTGGCCGACTGCTCCGCCAGAGTGGCGGTGATGGTGGACTCCTTGCCGTTCCGGGTGAAGGTGACGTTCACCTTGTCGCCGGGCCGGGAGCTGCGGATGCTGCCGACGAGCGACTCGGCGCTGTCGACCACGGTGTCGTTGATCTTGGTGATCAGGTCGCCGTCCTTGAGACCGGCCTTGTCGGCCGGGCTGCCCGCGGTGACCGAGCTGACCACGGCGCCGGACTGGTCGCCCACGGCGTCGGCGACGCTGACGCCGAAGAACGCGTGGGTGGCCTTGCCGCTCCTGATGAGCTGGTCGGCGACGAGCTTGGCGGTGTTGATGGGGATCGCGAAGCCCACGCCGATGTTGCCGGAGCTGGAGCCGGAGGTGGCGATCGCCGTGTTGACGCCGACGACCTGCCCGGCCGCGTTGACCAGGGCGCCGCCCGAGTTGCCGGGGTTGATCGCAGCGTCGGTCTGGACCATCCCGCCGATGGTGGTGCCGGCCTGCTGCTGCTGGGGCTGCTCCTCCTGCCCCCAGGGGAACTGCGGCGGCTGCTGCTGCTCCTCCGGGCCCTCGGTGAGCGTGCGGTCGAGCGCGCTGACGATGCCCGAGGTGACCGAGCCCTCCAGGCCCAGGGGGCTGCCGATGGCGAGCACCGAGTCGCCCACCTGGAGCTTGTCGCTGTCGCCCAGCGAGGCCGGGGTCAGCCCCGAGACGCCCTGCGCCTGGATGACCGCGAGGTCGGTGGTGGGGTCGGTGCCCTTCACGATCGCCTTGGCCGTCTTGCCGTCACTGAACTTCACCGTGACGCCGACCTCGCCGCCCTGGCCGCCCGCCGTCACGACGTGGTTGTTGGTCAGGATCAGGCCGTCGGCGGACAGGATCACGCCCGACCCCTCGCCACCGCCCGACGCCGTGGTCACCTTGATCGACACGACGGACGGCATGATGGCCTTCGCCACCGCGGCGATGGTGTTGGTGGAGGTACTCGAGGCGGGCCTCACGACAGGGCTGGAGATGACGGTCTGCCCGCCGTTCACCGAGTTGGTGATGACGGCCCCCGCCGCGCCTCCACCGAGGGCGACGGCCACGAGGGCGAGACCCGCTCCGGCCTTCTGCCTGCCCGTCAGCGTTCCCCTCTGCCGCGGCGGGATGGGCGGGCCCGGCAGCACCCCCGTGTCGAACGGCCCGGTGCCGCCGTAACCGGCGCCGCCGTAACCGCCGGCCCCCTGGTAGCCCCCGCCGTACTGTCCGTGCTGCGGCGGCGTCCTACCGAACTGGCTCCAGCCGTGACCGGGGAGTACTTCGGTGTTCTCGGTGCCGGGAACGTGATCTCTCATGCTCATCGCCATCCCCCTTAATGGATCTGCCGGTAGGCCCGGCTCTCCGCCGGTACGTCTCTACAATGGCAAATCGGCGATAAGGTCACGCTAAGCGATCAGGCAATCGGCCCGTCCGGGCCGTACGCGGCCCTTATCTCACGACGTCGGGGGCCAGTACTCGTCCCGGAGAAGGCGCTTGTACAACTTTCCGGTGGGGTGCCGGGGAAGCTCGTCGCGGAAGTCGACCGACCGCGGGCACTTGTAGTGGGCCAGCCGCCCCCGGCAGAACTCGATCAGCTCGGCCTCCAGCGCCGGGCCCGCCTCCTCCGGGGAGACCGGCTGCACGACCGCTTTCACCTGCTCGCCCATCTCCGGATCGGGAACGCCGAACACCGCGACGTCTGCGACCTTGGGATGCATGGCCAGCGCGTTCTCGGCCTCCTGCGGGTAGATGTTCACCCCGCCGGAGATGATCATGTACGAGCGGCGGTCCGTGAGGTAGAGGAAGCCCTCGTCGTCGACGTAGCCGATGTCCCCGAGGGTCGTCCATCCCCGGCCCTGCGGGTCCTGCGCGGAACGGGTTGTCTCCGGGTCGCCGTGGTAGACGAACCTCGGCCCGCCGGAGAAGTAGACGGTGCCGTGCCTGCCCGGCGGCAGTTCGTTCCCCTCGTCGTCGCAGACATGGACGACCCCCAGCAGGGGCCGCCCGACCGTGCCCCGGTGCTTGAGCCAGTCCTGCGGGCCGGCGTGGAGGAAGCCGTTGCCCTCGGTGCCCGCGTAGTACTCGTGGACCACCGGGCCCCACCACTCGATCATCTGCTCCTTGACCTCGATCGGGCAGGGGGCGGCGGCGTGGATGGCGCACTCCAGGGACGACAGGTCGTGGCGCCGGCGCACCTCCGCGGGCAGCTTCAGCATCTTGATGAACATCGTGGGGACCCACTGCGCGTGCGTGACGCCGTACCGCTCGATGAGCGCCAGCGCCTCCTCGGGATCGAACCGCTCCATGACGACGACCGTGGCTCCGAGGCGCTGGAAGGTCATGCAGTACCTCAGGGGCGCCGCGTGATAGAGCGGTGCGGGCGACAGGTACACGCTGCCGGCCGACGGCGCGAACAGGAACCGCACGAGCTTGAACAGCGGGCCCGCGAAGTCGAGGGGCGCCTTGCTCAGCGTGGGCTTGACGCCCTTGGGACGCCCGGTCGTACCGGACGAGTAGAGCATGTCCACGCCCTGGCATTCGTCGTCCACCGGCGTGGCCGGATGCGCCGCCGTGGCCTTCTCGTACGACTCGAAGCCGGGCGCGACACCGTCGATCATGAGCCGCAGCTCGACGTGGGGTGTCCTCCCGATGACGGAGGCGGCGACGCCGGCGAGCTTCGCGGACGAGATGAAGACCCGCGCCTCGCAGTTGTCCACGATGTGGACCAGTTCCTCGGGCTGGAGGCGGGAGCTGATCGCGGTGTAGTACAGGCCGGACCGGTGCGCGGCCCAGGCGACCGTCAGGAACAGCGGATGGTTCTCCAGCATGAAGGCGATGTGATCGCCCGGGCGCAGCCCGGCGGCGCGGAAGAGGTGCGCCAGCCGGTTGGACTCCTCGTCGAGCTGCCGGTAGGTGACCACGTGGCCGGACCCGGCCATGATCACCGCCGGCTTGTCCGGTGTGGCCGCCGCGATCGCTCCAGGATGCATGACCGAACGTTACTCGGTCGGGCCCTCGGCCAGGTAGGCGCCGACGGCCGCGGGTCTCAGCCCGCCTGCGCCCGGTAGGGGTCGCGCAGCGGCTCCGCCCGCGCGGCGAAGTCTTCCTTGATCTCCGCCATCTTCGGGCCTGGCGCGTAGAAGCGGCCCTTGGTCTCGCCGTACGGCTTGAGCCACCCGCCTGCCGCGAGCTCCCGCAGGTCGCGGGCGGCCTGCCCCTGGCTCAGCGCCTCGTCGGCCTGGTACATGCCGCGCCGCAGCCGCCGGGAGACGAACACCTGATAGAGCGCGGAGACCGTGCGCGGATGCAGGCCCTCCACGCCGGTCCGCTCCTCCAGCAGCGTCCAGACCTCCCCCGCCTCCGCGAGGCGTCGCTGTACGCGCTGGGCCTGCAGATGATGGCAGCGCAGCACGAACCGCACCCAGGAGAGTGTGTCCCCGTGCGGGCTCCACCGGCGCCGCCCGACGTCGCCGAGCACGTTGTAGTACTCGTACGTGATCTCCCCGGTGCCGAGCCACTCCTCGATGGAGGAGAACTCCGGGGTGGTGATCTGGTCACGGCCGAGCACGAGGGTCTGGAGAGCCCGGGACATGCGGCCGTTCCCGTCGCGCCAGGGGTGGATTTTGACGAGGTTGAGGTGGGCCATCGCACCGCGCACGTAGCTGGGCGCGTCCAGGTCGCCCGCGTTTAGCCAGTCGACGAGCTCCTCCAGCAGCCCGGGGACGGCCTCATGGTCCGGGCCCTCGTAGACGACCTCCCCTGTGACGGAGTTGCGGACGTAGATCCCGCCCGGGCGGACGGTGCCGGGCGTCTTGGGCAGGTGGTGGCCGATCATCATGAAGTTGAGGCCGTGGAGCAGACCGGCGTCGTACCGGAACGACCACGCCTTGGCCAGCGTGTTGATGTAGGTGAGGGCCCGCTGGTATCCGGAGATCTCCCTGGCCACCCCGGCCGGGGTGTCGAGGGGCTCCTCCCCCGACATGATCGACTCGATGTCCTCGACGCTGGCCCGGTAGCCCTCGATCGAGTTGGACCCCTGGATCGCCCGCGCCTGGAGCTGCCGCCGCAGCTGGCCGTCCCACCGGTGGACCTCGGCCAGCCGGTACTTCAGGTCGCGTCGCATGTCCTCGATCTCCGCGAGGACCTTCTCGTCGATCCCGTCCAGCGCGGGCGTGCCGTACAGCATGGACCCATGACAGCATGGGCGAATCATTCAGTCAAACGACTGAATGATTCGCCCATTTATGTCCGCGACGGCCCGCGTCCGGGGAAGGACGCGAGCCGTCGACGGGCGGCCGTCAGGCGACCTGCCTGGCGACCTTCGCCGGGGTGAGCGCGAGCTCAAGCACCTCGCGGACGTCGCCCACCGTGTGCACCTCGAGGTCGGCGAGCACCTCCGCGGGGACGTCGTCCAGGTCGGGCTCGTTGCGCGCCGGGATGAGCACGGTCGTGATCCCGGCCCGGTGCGCGGCGAGCAGCTTCTGCTTGACCCCGCCGATCGGCAGGACCCGGCCGGTGAGGGAGACCTCGCCGGTCATGGCCACCTCGGTGCGGACGGGGCGGCCGGACAGCAGGGAGGCGAGGGCGGTCGTCATGGTGACTCCCGCCGACGGCCCGTCCTTCGGCACCGCGCCCGCGGGGACGTGGATGTGCACCGACCGGTCCTTCAGCGACGCGACCGGCAGCTCCAGCTCGGCGCCGCGGGAGCGCAGGTAGGACAGCGCGATCTGTGCCGATTCCTTCATCACGTCGCCGAGCTGCCCGGTGAGGGTCACCCCGGTCGTGCCGGTCTCCGGGTCGGCCAGCGACGCCTCGACGTAGAGGACGTCGCCGCCCGCGCCGGTGACGGCGAGGCCGGTGGCCACGCCGGCCGCCGCCGTACGCTGCCGGGCCTCGGGCAGGGACGACTCGGGCACGTGCCGCGGCCGTCCGAGGTAGCCGACCAGGTCGCCGGCCGTGACCGCGACCGGCAGCGCCGCCTCTTCCAGCGCGACCTTGGCCGTCACCTTGCGCAGGATCCGCGCGATCGACCGCTCCAGTGAGCGGACGCCCGCCTCGCGGGTGTACTCGCCGGCCAGCCGGCGCAGCGCGTCGTCCCCGATCGTGACCTCGTCCGCCGTGAGGCCGGCCTTCTCCAGCTGGCGGGGAAGCAGGTGGTCGCGGGCGATGGCGACCTTCTCGTCCTCGGTGTAGCCGTCGAGGGAGACGATCTCCATGCGGTCCAGCAGCGGCCCGGGCACCTGCTCCAGCACGTTGGCCGTGGCGAGGAACAGCACGTCGCTCAGGTCGAGCTCCACCTCCAGGTAGTGGTCGCGGAACGTGTGGTTCTGCGCCGGGTCGAGCACCTCGAGCAGCGCCGCCGTCGGGTCGCCCCGGTAGTCGGCGCCCACCTTGTCGATCTCGTCGAGGAGCACGACCGGGTTCATCGAGCCCGCCTCACGGATGGCGCGGACGATCCTGCCGGGCAGCGCGCCCACGTAGGTGCGCCGGTGCCCGCGGATCTCCGCCTCGTCACGGACGCCGCCGAGGGCGACCCGGACGAACTTCCTGCCCATGGCCCGGGCGACCGACTCTCCGAGCGAGGTCTTGCCCACTCCGGGCGGGCCGGCGAGCGCGAGCACGGCGCCGCTGCGGCGTCCGCCGATGACGCCGAGACCCTGGTCGGCCCGGCGCTTGCGGACCGCGAGGTACTCGACGATGCGGTCCTTCACGTCGTCGAGACCGGTGTGGTCGGCGTCGAGGACGGCGCGGGCGCCGGCGATGTCGTACTCGTCGGTCGTCCGGACGTTCCACGGCACCTCGAGGACCGTGTCGAGCCAGGTGCGGATCCAGCCGCTCTCCGGGGACTGGTCGGAGGTCCGCTCCAGCTTGCCGACCTCGGCGAGCGCGGCCTCCCTGACCTTCTCCGGCAGGTCGGCGGCCTCGATCCGGGACCGGTAGTCCTCCTCCTCGTCGGAGGGGTCGCCGTTGAGCTCCGCGAGCTCCTTGCGCACGGCGGCGAGCTGCTGGCGGAGCAGGAACTCGCGCTGCTGCTTCTCCATGCCCTCCTGGACGTCCTTGCGGATGGTCTCCGCGACGTCCAGCTCGGCGAGGTGGTCGCGGGCCCAGCTCACGAGCTTGTCCAGCCGCTCGGCGGGGTCGGCGGTCTCCAGCAGCAGGAGCTTCTGCGGCGTCGACAGCCAGGGGGCGTAGCCGGCGCTGTCCGCGAGGACCTCCGGGTCCTTGATCTGGTTGACCGCGTCGACGACCTGCCACGCGCCCCGCTTCTGCAGGATCGTGGTGGTCAGCGTCTTGTAGTCCTTGGCGAGCTCCTCGGCCCTGGGGCCGGCCGTGACCCGCTCGAACGCCTCGGCCTCCACCCAGAGGGCCGCGCCGGGACCGGTCGTGCCCGTGCCGACGCGCATCCGCCGCACGCCGCGGACCACCGCGGCCGGCTCACCCCCCGGCAGCCGCCCAACTTGCTCGACGACGGCGGACACGCCGACGGCGCCGTAACGCCCGTCGACCCGGGGCACCAGCAGCACGGTGCTCTCACCGCTGGCCCGTGCCGCGTCTATGGCCGCCCGGACCTCGGAGTCCGACAGATCGAGCGGAACGACCATGCCAGGCAGGACGACCTCGTCGTCCAACGGGAGGACGGGAAGGATCTGTGACATGCGCACTCCAAAGGTTGAGTTATGCCGACTCAACTAACGCGAGTGGCGTGGTGTTCCCAGTTCTGCGCCAGTTCGCTGTGAGCGATCGTAATTATGTAATCGCCCAGCTCGCCGGAGGGACGCGACGAGCCGCCGAGGGCCTCCGGCGTCCGGGGACGGACGGCGCGGCCCGTGGCCTCGCCCCCCGCAGTGCCCGGCAGGGCCGTCCTTACGCCATCACAACGCACCTGGCGAAGAGTGAAGCGCCCCCCGGCTGTGACGGGCACACGGCGACGCAGCATGATGGCCGCTATGGTTTCCGGACACGTCCGGCTCGGCTCACCCACCGGGCGCTGGGTCCTGCTCACCACTGTGCTGGGGTCCGGCATGGCGTCGCTCGACGCCACAGTCGTCAACGTGGCGCTGCCCGCCCTCGGGCGCGACCTCGGCGCGGGCATGTCCGGCCTGCAGTGGACGGTCAACGCGTACACGCTCACGCTGGCGGGGCTCATCCTGCTCGGCGGCTCGCTGGGCGACCGCCTCGGCAGGCGCACGGTGTTCGTGGCCGGTGTCGTCTGGTTCGCCGTGGCCTCCGCCCTGTGCGGGCTGGCGCCGTCCACGCCCGTGCTCATCGCGGCCCGCGCGCTCCAGGGCGTCGGCGGCGCGCTCCTCGTGCCCGGGTCCCTCGCGATCATCCAGGCGAGCTTCGCCCCCGACGACCGGCCGCGCGCGGTGGGCACGTGGTCCGGGCTCGGCGGCGTCGCCGCGGCGGTCGGTCCGCTGCTGGGCGGGTGGCTGGTCCAGGCCGCGGGGTGGCGGTGGGTCTTCCTGCTCAACCTTCCGCTCGCGGTGCTGGTCGTCGTCGTGGCCGCCCGGCACGTCCCGGAGACCCGCGACACCGCCGACCACGGACGGTTCGACGTGCTCGGCGCCGCTCTCGCCGCGCTCGCCCTCGCCGGGGTCACCTACGGCTTGATCCTGGCCGGAGAGGGCGTCCTCCCCCTCGTCGCCGGGGCCGCTCTCGGCGCGTGCTTCGTCGCGGTGGAGATCCGGCGCTCCCCCGACGCCCTCGTGCCCGTGGGGATCTTCCGCTCGCGGGCGTTCAGCGCCGTCAACGCCGTCACGCTGGTCATGTACGCGGCGATGGGGCTGGTGTTCTTCCTGCTCGTCGTGCAACTCCAGGTCTCGGCCGGGTTCTCCCCCATCGAGGCGGGAGGGGCGATGCTGCCGGTGACGTTCCTCATGCTGCTGCTGTCGGCACGCTCCGGCGAGCTGGCCAGGCGGACGGGCCCGCGGCTCCCCATGACGGCCGGCATCCTCGTCTGCGCGGCGGCGATGGTGCTGATGAGCAGGATCGGGCCCGGCGCCTCCTACCTGGTCGACGTGCTGCCCGCGGCGGCCCTGTTCGGCCTCGGGCTGTCCGCCGCGGTCGCCCCGCTCACCGCGACCGTCCTGGCCACCGCCGAGGAGCGGTACGCCGGTGTGGCCAGCGGGGTGAACAACGCGCTCGCGCGGACCGGCGGCCTGCTGGCCGTCGCCGCCGTCCCGCCCCTCGTCGGGCTGACCGGGGACGCCTACGACTCCCCCGTGGCGTTCACCCATGGCTTCCACCTGGCGATGCTCGTCAGCGCCGTGCTGATGGCCGTCGCCGCGGCGGTCACCTTCCTCACCATCAGGACGAACGTGCTGGCCGCGGCCCCCGAGCCCGCGCGCCGCAGCCACTGCACCCTGGAGGCGCCCCCGCTGGCGGGCGACCCCGCCTGCGGCACCCGGAGCTAGGCGTACGGCGTCATCCCCGGCCTGCTCGCGCGCCGCGCACCGCGCGCCGGATGAGTTCAGCGAGCCGACGTGAGGGGTTCAGCTCCCCGTGGGCGGAGTGTCCGGGTCCGGAGGGACGATCCGGCACATGAGCGTCTTGCGTACGTCCGCCCTGCTCGCGGCCGCCCTGGCGGCCTCCCCGCTCGTCGCGGTCCCCGCCGCCGCCGCCCGGAGCTGCCCGTCCTTCCTCGCCGTCGCCTCGCCGTACGCGGCGGTGAAAGGCGAGCAGCACGCGGGGACGGTCACCCTGTTCACCGGCGGCGGCTCCCACCTGCGGAAGGCGAAGGTGCTCTCCCAGGGCGCGGCGGGCGTCGGCGGCGCCCCCGAGCGGGACGACGCGTTCGGCTCGGCGCTCGCGCGCGGCGACTTCGACGGGGACGGCTGCGCCGACCTGGCCATCGGGGCCTCGGAGGAGTTCGCAGGGCCGCGGGTCCCCGGGGCCGACGGGAACGGCGTCGTGCACGTGCTGTACGGCTCGCCGTCCGGCCTGGGCCGCGGCGCGACGCTCGACGTGACCCGGGCCGGCCGCGAGCGCGGCACCGACCGGTTCGGGGCGGCGCTGGCCGCAGGCGACCTCGACGGGGACGGCGACGACGAGCTCGTCGTGGGCGCGCCCGGGCTCAAGGGCGGGGGCGGCGTCGCCGTCTTCGGCCTCGGCGGCCGCTCGGCTTCCGGTAAGGGGACGCTGATCACGCAGGCCACGAGCTGGGTCGGCCAGGAGCCGGGCGAGACCGACCAGTTCGGCGTGGCGCTGGCCACCGGCGACTTCGACGGCGACGGCAGGGACGAGCTCGCGGTGGGCGCGCCCGGCGACGGCGGCCTGCGGTACGGCTCGGGCGTCGTGACCATCCTGGACCCGCACCGGCGGCGGGCCGGGGTCTACACGCAGGAGAGCCCGAACGTGAAGGGCGACGGCGAGAAGTGGGACGCGTTCGGCGCCGCCCTCGCCAGCGGCGACTTCGACGCCGACGGCCGCGACGACCTGGCGGTCGGCGTGCCCGGCGAGGACCTGTCGCTCCTGCAGCGCGGCATGGACTACGGCGACGGGGTGGTCGACGTCCTCTACGGCACCGCCCGCGGGCTGACCGCCGTCGGCAGCGAGAGCTGGTCGCAGACGATCCTCAAGGGCACCCCGCGCTACTACGACCGGTTCGGCACGTCGCTGGCCACCGGCGACCTGAACGGCGACGGGGACGACGAGCTCGTGGTGGGCGTGCCCGGCGAGGACGCCGTCCAGGTCCTCGCGGGGACACGTGAAGGCGGGCTGACCCGCAACCACAACGCGCTGGTCACCGGCCCGCGGGACAGCGACTTCGGGATGTCGGTCATCGTGGACGGCGGCACGCTGCTGGTGGCCGCGCCCGGCCGGGACGAGCTGACGCTGGTGCCCACCCGGGCGCGTAAGGGCTCCTACCCCGGGGTGACGCCCGGCGCCGCCCGCGTCGTCGACAGGGGCGGCGCCGGGGGCCTGTTCGGCTACGCGTTGAGCTGAGCGTGCCCGGAGGGGATGGTGAACCGGGCCGAGGTCTTCGCCGGCGCGCCGCGCCTGCTGATGTAGTCCAGCGTGCGGAACTCGGCCCGCATCTCCTCCTCGGAGACCTTGCACACGATGAATCCGCGACGCTGGTCCATGTAGGAGATGTGCGGGTTCTCGCGCATGATTTGAGCGACCCTCGCCGCGTCGCGGTAGCCGTCCCCGTCACTGGAGATCGACGAGGTGACCAGCTCCACCGCGACCCTTGGCGAGTCGGGGTCGTCGAAGTCGGGCCGCAGGTCGGCGGCGTGGTGCATGTGCGCGTCGCCGGTCAGCACGACCGGGTTGGCCGCCCCCGACGCCCGCACGCCCTCCAGCAGGCGGGTCCGGTCGGCGGGGTAGCCGTCCCAGCTGTCCATGTTGAGCTCGGTGCCGGGGCCGGCCTTGTAGTCGCGCTGGGCCATCAGCACCTGCTGGCCGATCATGTTCCACCGGGCGCCGGAGGCGGCGAGCCCGTCGAGCAGCCAGCGGCGCTGCTGGGCGCCCAGGATCGTACGGCCGTCGGCGAGCCGCTCGTCGCACCCCGCCCGGTCGCCGTCCTCGCATGCCTGGTCGTCGCGGAACTGCCGGGTGTCCAGAAGGTGGAAGCCGGCCATGGTGCCCCAGGCGACCCGGCGGTTGATCCGCATCGCCGCGCCTCTCGGCAGGCTGGCCCGCCGCAGCGGCATGTTCTCGTAGTAGGCCTGGAAGGCCCGCGCCCGCCGCTCCCCGAAGTCGGGCGCCTCGGTGCTGGAGACGGGCCCGGCCCAGTTGTTCTCGATCTCGTGGTCGTCGAAGGCGACGAGCCAGGGCGCGGCCCGGTGGGCGGCCTGCAGGTCGCGGTCGGTCTTGTACTGCGCGTGCCTGATCCGGTAGTCGGCCAGCGTCTGGCACTTGTTGCCCGCGTGCTCGCGCACGGAGCCGCCGAGCGCGGTGTAGCCCTGGGGCTGGTACTCGTAGATGTAGTCGCCCAGGTGCACCACCAGGTCGGGCTCCTGCTCGGCGATCCGCCGGTAGGCGGTGTAGAAGCCGTGCTCCCAGTGGGCGCACGCCGCGACCGCGAAGGTGAACGGCGTCATCCCCTCGGGCGCCGTGCGGGTGCGGGCCACCGGGGACACCTGCCCGTCGGCCTTGAAGCGGTAGAAGTACTCCCGGCCCGGCTGGAGGCCGTCCACCTCGACGTGGACGCTGTGGGCTCCCGCCGGGCGGGCCGAGGCCGTGCCGGATCTCACGACCGCCGAGAACCGCTCGTCGGACGCGACCTGCCACTGGACGTCGACGGCGCGGGGCGGCATGCCGCCCAGGCCGTCGGGGGCGGTGGGATCGAGGGCCAGCCGCGTCCACAGGACGACCCCGCCGGAGGTGGGCTCGCCCGAGGCGACCCCGAGGGTGAACGGGTCCTGCCTGAGGGACCGCGAGCGGGCGGCCGAAGGCAGCGTCGAGCCGGTGAGGACCAGGCCTCCGGCGCCGGCCGCGAGAGCGGACAGGAACACTCTTCGTGAGGCATTCGTCTGCACGACACCAGTGCAACCGCCGCGGTCGACGGCCGTCCCTTACAGCCGTGACCCAGGCGGAAACCGGCGGTGAACAGTGCTTCTGACTACCCGTCCTTGCTGAACGGCGGCCGACGGGCGGTGCTCCGGCCCGTTAACTCAGCACCCGCTTGAACGGTCCGTCAGCATCGGCAGCAGCTTGAGCGGCCCGTCAGCATCGGTACCGGCTTGAGCGGCCCGTCAGCTCAGCACCAGCTTGAGATCGTCGCGCAGCGTCGCGGCGTCACGGAAGTGGATCCCGGCGATGCCGGCCTCCTCTGCGCCCCCGATGTTGTCCAGGCGGTCGTCGACGAAGACCACGTCGCCGGCGTCCACGCCGAGCGCCGCGAGCACCCGCCGGTAGATCTCCGGGTCGGGCTTCACCAGGCCCATCCGCCCGCTGTAGAACCGCGGCCCGATGGGCGCCATGAACGGCAGGCCGTCGATCTCGTCCGCGAGACAGGCGGGCATGTTGGACAGCAGGGCCATCGGCACCCCGGCCGCGCCGAGGTCGGCGACGACCGCCGTGGTCTCCTCGTCGGGCCGCGACCAGCTCGCCGCGTCCACGCCGACGATCCGGTCCAGCTCGGCGCCCTCGACCGGCCTGCCGTACACGCGGGACCAGTACGTCTCCGGGGCGAGCGTCGCGCGGTCGAAGTCGAGCCGCCACCGCCAGTACCGCTCCTCGAAGCCTGGGTCACCGCCGGCCATGACCGCCACGGCGGCCTGGTCCTGGGGCAGGGAGATGACATTGCCGTAGTCGAAAAGAACAAGAGTCATGATTGAACGAGCATAACCTGTGTTCTTTTCATCCGACATACGGCCTCAGGTAGTCATCGACGGACCCACAGGCGAGGTAGTTGCGCACGGTGTGGAAGTCGAGCCAGTCGATGTTGCAGGCGACGTCGCGCTCCACGCCGTCGAAGCAGGGGCGCAGTGCGGGCGGGATGGCCGCGATGTCGTCCTTGTCGGCGATGTTGATCCACCTCTTCACGCCGGGCGGGCGGGCGCCCCTCCCTCGCACGGGGAGAGGGGCCAGCCGTTCGAAGACCACGTTCCGCATGCCCAGAGGGCTGCCCAGGGTGACGAGCAGATCCGCTCCCAGGTCCGGATGCGCCCAGAGCGCCTCGTACGCGACGACGCTGCCGAGCGAGTGGGCGACCACGACCTGGGGGCGGCGCCGGCGGATGACCTCGGCCACCGCGTCGCGGGCCCGTACCCGGGGGTCTCCGCCGCCGAGATAGACGGCCACCTCGGGGCAGAAGTCCTCGGCGAAGCGGACGGCGTTCGAGCCCAGCCGGTCGAGCAGCCACCCGGCCAGCCGGTGGGCGATCGCGGTCAGAGACTCGCCGGCGGCGCCGGGCAGGCGGCCGTCGAGCTGGGCGGCCCAGTCGGCGAACACCAGCTTGGCCGGAGGATCCATCTCCTTGGGCGGCCTGGACGGGCCCTTGTGCAGGTGGTGGGCGTAGTAGGCGATCTCGGCGAAGTAGTCGCCGGTCCCCGCCCGGCCCCCGGCGATCCCCTTGTGGAGGTAGGCGTTCCACTTGACTCGCATCGCCTCGGCCGCCCCGGCGGCGGACCCGCCGGCCTCCTCGTAGTAGTGGTACTTGCCGATGCCGTGGACGCCGACGATCGTGGTCATGCCTCAGCCCTCGCTCCCGAAACCCCCGGCCAGCGTGCACGAGAGAATGGACCGTGACAACCACAAGCCCGATTTGCGGCGATAAATCGGGATGACTCAAGGTGAGTCGCGGCAGGAGAATGACGATGTACAGGCCGGGCCTCCATGGGCCGGCCGCGCCTCAGGGGGAAGCGATGCCTGGCCCGTTGCACGTCCGCGGCTCGTTCGTCATCCCGGAGGCGGAGCTGGGATGGCGTTTCTCCCGGTCGTCGGGGCCGGGCGGCCAGGGAGTGAACACCACCGACAGCCGGGTCGAGCTCAGCTTCGACGTCGCGGCCACGACCGCGCTCGGGCCCGCGTTGAAGGCCCGGGCGATGGAACGGCTCGCCTCCCGGCTGGTCGACGGCGTGATAACCATCGCCGCGTCCGAGCACCGTTCCCAGCTCCGCAACCGGGAGGCGGCCGAGGAGCGGCTGGCCGCTCTCCTCCGCGAGGCGGTCGCTCCCCCGCCGAAGAAGCGCCGCGCCACCAAGCCCTCCCGCGGCGCGGTCGAGCGGCGCCTGACCGCGAAGAAGCGCCGCTCCGAGGTCAAACGGTGGCGCCGCCCGGACGACTGAGACGCCTCGGCTGCCCGCCTCCCCGGCCGTCTACGTACGCCGGTCCTCCATCTCCCAGATGTGGTCGATGACGTGCCAGGCGATGCGGCGAGCCGCGTAGCGCGCGGGCCAGCCGCCCTCCACCGGGGGCGCGCCGTCCGAGGGACGGCCGAGGACCTCGGCTATCTCGTCCCGCATGGCCGCCAGCCCGGCCACGTCCTTGATCGGCTTGTGCCGTACGCCGATCTTCCTGGCGTAGGAGCGCTCGGCCTCGACGACGTGGTTCACCATCTTGTCGCGATCCCGGCCGCCGCCCCTGGGGCCCTTGCGCAGCTCCTCGGGCGAGGCGGCGGCCGTCTCGTCCAGCAACTCCCAGGACGCCCGGATCAGCGCGACGGTCCTGGCCGCCTCATCGGCCGGCACGGGCTCCAGATCCAGGACGGCCGGCGATTCCGGCGCGCCGAAGTCGGTGGTCATGCCGCCCTTGACGCGCTCCACGACGACGGGGTCGCCGGGGTCGAACTCCAGCCCCGCCCGCTCAGCGACCAGGCGGTAGCGCGGGATGTAGTCCATGAGCGCGTCGAGGGCGAGCTGTTCGGACTTGCCGATCCTGCACCAGCCGGGCCAGGCGGCCGAGCAGGCGAAGACCTTCTTCGGTCCGAGTTCGAGGTAGACAGGCGACATGGCACCCACCCTGCCACCGCTACCTGACAGCTTGTGACAGGTAGCTCAGGACACCAGCTCGACCAGGTCGGCCACCGAGTCGACGATCTGCGAGGGCCGGAACGGGTACCGGTCGATCTGCTCCTTCTGCGTCACACCGGTGAGGACCAGGATCGTGTGCAGGCCCGCCTCGATGCCGCACACGACGTCGGTGTCCATGCGGTCGCCGATCATGGCGGTGCTCTCGCTGTGCGCGTCGATCTGGTTGAGCGCGCTGCGCATCATCATCGGGTTGGGCTTGCCGATGAAGTACGGCTCCACGCCGGTCGCCTTGGTGATCATCGCGGCGACCGCGCCGCACGCGGGCAGCGAGCCCTCGGTCGACGGCCCGATCGGGTCGGGGTTGGTCGCGATGAATCTGGCGCCGTTGTCGATGAGCCGGATCGCCCGCGTTATGGCGGTGAAGCTGTAGGTGCGGGTCTCCCCCAGCACCACGTAGTCGGGGTCGAGGTCGGTCAGCACGTAACCGCACTCGTGCAGCGCGGTGGTCAGCCCCGCCTCGCCGATGACGTACGCCGAGCCGTCGGGGCGCTGGTCGGCGAGGAACTTCGCGGTGGCCAGCGCCGACGTCCAGATGGCCTCCGGCGGCACCTCCAGCCCCGCCGCGCGCAGCCGTACGGACAGGTCCCGCGGAGTGTAGATCGAGTTGTTGGTGAGCACGAGGAAGCGCTTGCCGGACTCGCGCAACCTCTTGATGAACTCGTGTGCCCCCGGCACCGGCTGCCCCTCGTGGACCAGCACGCCATCCATGTCGGACAGCCAGGACTCGATCGGCTTTCGCTCGCTCATGTTCCCAGCATGGCAGGCCGCGCCCGGTCACGGCACCTCGCGAAATACCGTGCGTTTAATGGAAATATACGGATGTCGCCTCCGGTTGGTCGGAACATGAGCATGGACACGATCCGCGGCGTGCCGCGCGGGACGGCCGAGGCGCCGCTGTCGATCCTTGAGCTGGCGACCGTCGGGGAGGGCGTGACGGCCGCTGAGGCCCTGCGGGACACCACCGAGCTGGCCAGGCGCGCCGAGGAGTGGGGTTACCACCGCGTATGGGTGGCCGAGCACCACGGCATGCCGGGGGTGGCCAGCTCGTCCCCGGCCGTGCTCATCGCCCACCTCGCCGCGGCCACCCGTTCCATCCGGGTCGGGTCGGGCGGCGTCATGCTGCCCAATCACGCGCCGCTCGTGGTCGCCGAGCAGTTCGGCACGCTGCACGCCCTGCACCCAGGGCGCATCGACCTGGGGCTCGGCCGCGCCCCGGGGACCGACATGGCCACCGCGAACGCGCTGCGCCGCTCCGCCGAGGTGGACCCGGACCGGTTTCCCGAGCAGGTCGCGGAGCTGACCGGCTTCCTCGACGGGTCGTTCCCCGCCGGCCATCCGTACGCGGCGATCCAGGCGACACCCCGGGGGGCGGACCGCCCGCCGGTCTGGCTGCTCGGCTCCAGCGGGTTCAGCGCCCGGCTCGCGGGCCTGCTCGGGCTGCCGTTCGCCTTCGCCCACCACTTCAGCGCCGCCAACACCGAGCCCGCGCTCGACCTCTACCGCTCGTCGTTCCGGCCGTCGGAGGTGCTCGAGCGGCCGTACGCGCTGATCGGCGTGGCGGCGGTCGCCGCCGACACCGACGAGGAGGCGCTGCGGCAGGCCATGCCGGGCGCCCTGTCGTGGCTGCGCATGCGGCTGGGCCGTCCCGGTCCTGTTCCGACGCCCGAGACCGCCGAGACGTACCCGTACACGCCGGTCGAGACCGACTTCGTGCGCGACCGGCTGTCCACGGTGGTGTACGGCGAGCCGGAGCGCGTGCGTGAGGGGCTGGAGGAGCTGCGCAAGCGCACCGGCGCCGACGAACTCATGATCACCACGATGGTGCACGGCGGCGCGGCGCGCCTGCGCTCCTACGAGCTCATCGCACGGGCGTACGGCATGCTCGCCTGAGCCGCCGGTCCGGCGCAGGGCCTGCCGCGAGGCCGGACACGGCTCGGGCAGGGGCGAGCGCGGCCGGGCGGTCTGCCGTGTCAGGCGTGGTCCGGGAAAGCCCGGCCGGAGAACCGGCTTGGGCTGATCGAAGGGCTCGTCACGGTGCGTTGAACCACTGCGGGGTGTCGAGGCGGAACATGTCGGGTGGCGTGACCTTGCGCAGGTCCTCCACGATGGCCCGCAGCCGGTCCTCGCCGATGGCCTGGGCCCATTGGCCGCGCAGCTCCTCGAAGATCCGCTCCGACCGTTCGAGCGCGTCGTAGGCGTGCGGGGTCAGCGTGTAGGTCTTACGGCGCGCATCTCCAGGATCGTGCCCGGGCCGCAGATAGCCGAGCCCCTCCAGCATGTCGATGGTCTTGCCCGCCGCTTGCTTGGAGACGCCCAGCGCCCGGCCCAGATCGGCGGCCGTGGCCCCGTACCGGCCGCCGGCCCGCATGACGGCCTGGAAGACGAACCCGTGCATGGGCCGCATCTGCGGATGGCCCTGCCGGGCGAGCTCCTCGTGCAGCTCGTCGATGAGCACCCGGAACCCCAGCAGCAGCCGCAGCGGCAGTTCGAAGCCCCGCAGATCACTTGACACGATGGACAACCTCATTAACTATATAGACAACGTCGTTGTCTATATTAGGGATGTGAACCGTGACGCTCGTCCGTCATGCGGAAAGCCGTCGATCTGAGACCCCGAACGCCGTCATGACCACCCTCGCCTCGCCGACCCTGGGCGGCGCGCGATCCTCCATCTGGCGCACCGAGGTCAAGCCCGGCGTGAAGGGCCCTGTCCACATCTTCGACGCGGAACAGATCTGGACCTTCCTCGAAGGGGAGGCGACCATCGAGCTCGACGGCGAAACCTCCACGGCGGGCCCCGGCGACACGGCCGTCCTGCCCGCCCACGCCACCCGCCAGGTCACCGCCGGCCCCCAGGGCTACACGGCCATCGTCACGGCTCCCGCCGGCGCTCACGCCTGGACCCCCGACGACGCCGGCAACAAGATCGCACCCCCCTGGATCGCCTGACCGGCAGCCGCCGAGGCGCACGTCAGGACGCACGCGGGGTCAGCCGCGTGGAGCCAGCTCCTCCAGCGCGTGCTCCGCGCGCCGCATCGACTCCTGCGGGTCGGCGGCGGGGTCGCCGATCTCGGGGTCGAAGTTGAGGTCGTGGAAGACCTCGGTGACGCCCTTCGCCGCGAGCGCCTCCACGTCCTCGCGGATCTTCTCGGACGGCCCGGAAAGCAATCCCTCACTCTCGGGTCGGAGGCGGGTGACCCCGCGCACGATGAACCTGAGTGCGCCGGGGTCGCGTCCCGCCTCCCGAGCCGCCTCCTTTACGATGTAGATCTGCTGGTCGATCGTCTCCAGGTCGGCCCTGCTGGAGCTGATCCAACCGTCCGACAGCCGGCCGGCCCGCTCCAGGGCGACCCGGGCGGTGCCGCCGAGCAGAACGGGTGGCGGGACGGGTGGCTTGGGATCCTGGTGGGAGCGGGGCACCTCGTAGAACTCCCCCTTGTGCTCGACCGTGTCCTCGGTCCACAGCCGCCGCAGCAGGCCGATGTACTCTTCGGCGCGCCTGCCGCGCCGCTCCATCGGCACCCCGGAGGCGGCGAACTCCTCGGCCAGCCAGCCGAGCCCCAGCCCCACGTCGAGCCGGCCGCCGGAGACGTCCTGCAGCGTGGCGAGCTGCTTTGCCAGCAGGGCCGGGGAGACGAAGGGCAGGTTGAGCACCGCGACCCCCAGCCGCACCCGCTCGGTGAGGCCCGCCAGGTACGACAGGGTGACGACGGGGTCCTGCACGCTGCGGTAGACCGGCCCCATCGCGTGCCCCACCGGGTAGAGCAGCCGCTGGAAGGTCCACACCTCGTGATAGCCCAGGTCGTCGGCGCGGCGGGCGACCCGCCTCATGTTCTCCGGCGTGGCCCACGAGCCCGACACCGGTACGGCGAAGCCAATCTTCATACCGGCACCCTAGGCTGTCGGTCGTGAACGATCAGCGCGTGTCCCCCAATGCTGGTTGACGATCTCGCCAGGCTCTCGCGCCGCGAGGGCCCGGTGACGGTGCTCAAGGACACCCGGGTGCTGGTGGTCCGGGTCGGCGACGTGGTTGTGAAGGCCCACCCTCCGGGCACCGACGAGCGGCTCCTGCGCAGGCGGCTGGAGGCGGCCCGCGACCTGCCCGGTCTCATGCTCCCCCCGCTCGGCGTGGAGCGCCTGGACGGCCGCCTCGTCACGATCTGGCCGGCGGGCGTGCCCCTCACCCCTCTCGACCTGGAGGTGGGAGACGCGCCCTGGGAGGAGGGCGGCCGTCTGCTGGCCCGCCTGCACGCCCGCCCCGTGCCCGCCGGCCTGCCGCCCGCCGGGGGACCCGCCCGTCTGGCACGCGCGATGGCCGAGCTCTCCGCGGCCGGCGCCCCCGCGGCCGCCCGCGAGGTGATTCGGGAGGCGTACGGGACGCTTCCCCCGGCCCGGGGCGGTCGCGCGCTGACTCACGGCGACTGGCACCTGGGGCAGCTCGTCCGCTACCGCGGGGAGTGGGTGCTCATCGACCCCGACGACCTCGGCGTGGGCGACCCGGTGTGGGATCTCGCCCGGCCGGCCGCGTGGTTCGCCGCCGGGCTGCTCGACCCGGACTCGTGGGACCGGCTCCTGTCGGCCTACATCGCCGAGGGCGGCATCGCCGTCCCGGACGGGGATCCGTGGCGGGAACTCGACATGCCCGCCCGGGCGTTGACGGTCCAATTGGCCGCGACGGCGGTGGCCGCGGCGACGCGGGCGGGAGATCCGCTCGACGACGTCACCGGGGCCCTGGTCTCCGCCTGCGGGCGGATCGTCGCGGCCGCCAAGGCGCAGACATGAGGTAGGGAGCGTTACCAATGGAGTGTCCCAAGTGCCGGGGCCGCATGCGGACCTTCGACCGCAACGGGATCCACATCGACCAGTGTGACAACTGCCGGGGGATCTTCCTCGACTACGGCGAGTTGGAGACCCTGACCCGGCTCGAGGCGCAGTGGGCGCAGCAGCAGTACGCCGCTCCGCCGCCCGCCCACGGCGGTCCGGCCTGGGGCGCCCCGCACGGAGGCCACTACGGGCACCACCACCACAACCGCGGCTGGGTGGGCATGCTCTTCTCCAGCTGACCTCCGTCCTGTTTCCCCCGAAGGCCGCGCTCCCTCCCAGGAGGCCGCGGCCTTCGCCGTACGGGAACGGGACGGCCCGCCACGGACGGCGCCGGCGAGAGTCGCGCGCCTCAGGCGGGGAAGTCGTCGGGGTCCACCGGGCTGGTCCGGGCGTTCCCGCCGGTGACCTTGTTCAAGGTGATCGTCCAGCTGGTCCAGCGCACCTGCGTGGCGCTGTAGATCGTGTGAAACCGCAGGGAGTCGTCGAACCGCGAGAAGCTGCAGTCACGAGTGAACGCGCGGGCCCCGCGGTCGTAGTCCACCCCCGTGGTGAAGTAGACGCGGTAGTTGCCGTCCCTGATGTTGGAGATCTTCGCGCTGGCCCTCTTCCGCACGTAGAAGCTGAGGGCCTTCTTCTTGCCCTTCGTGAGCGTGACGACGCCGTCGGCCGAGCCGCCGTTCTTCACGGTCACGCTGCCCCGGCCCCCGCGCACGGCGGAGACGAGCACCGTGCCGTTGCCCAGGCGCCGGCTGCGCTGCTTCGGCGGCTTGAGCTTCACCACGCCTCCCGGAAAGTCACCGCCGTCCGCGAGGTCGGCGCCCGCCTGCTTGAGGCCGGCGAACTCGTCCGACCTGCCGAGCCTGGCGAGGACGGCGGACGCGGTGCAGAGCGAACGGGTGCCGACGTCCTCGGCGAGCGTGTCCAGCCGGCTGTCGATCCCGCGCAGCGCGGCGACGTAGTCGGCGTGCTCCGGCCCGACCTCCGGCGGCGGCTGGACGCCGCCGAGCTGCCCGGCGGCGGCCTCGGCCGCGTCCTTCGCCCGATCGATCCGCTGCCGCAGCGAGCGGAGCGAGCGCGCCTTGGCGATCTCGCCCAGCCTCGTGCCGACCGCGGGGCCCGCGGAGGCCAGCGCGGTCCGGTACGCCTCGGGAGTGAGCCCCCCGGGCCCGCTGGAGGACGCGGCACCCGCCGCCGGCGAGGCGCCCGGGGAGTTCCCTCGGGACGGCTCCTCCTGCCCGGTGCAGGCCGACAGGGCGAGCGCCGCGACAAGGCCGGCCGCCCACGTGACGGTCTGCGCCGCCCTCGATCGTGCGGCGGCTCTCGATCGTGCGGCGAGGGGGGTCGCGCGCATGCTGGGGGAGATCATTTCACCACTTTTGACCGGTGGTCGGGAGCTGTCAACACGCCGTGTCGCAGCGGCGGTAGCCCTTCCCCGGCTCCGGGCCCTCGACGCTGATGCCCAGACGTCCGCGGAACGCCGGGCGCGGCGGCTCAGAGAATGTAACGTTCCAGGCCGACGATCCGCTCGGCGGCGTGGTGCAGCACCACGAGCGATCCCTTGAACAGGTGCAGCGCCGCTTCCCCGTCGTACCGCCCCTTGCACATCTCGGCGAGCACGCCTTCGAGGCTCTCGCGGTAGCCGCAGATCGCCGTCGGTTCCCGTACGGCCATGGCGCCGAGGACGACGCGGAGGGCCCCGGCGGGCTCATAGTGCTTCTTCGTGAACAGCTTGTCCTGCCGGACGGTCAGGCGGTTCGCCGACCGGTACGGCTCCAGCGTCTGCGTGCAGCGCTCGCTCGGCGCGCTGACCAGGTTGCCGGCCCGGTAAGCGGCGAGAACGCCGGCCAGGCTCTCCGCCTGCAGCATGCCGACGTGGTCGAGGGGACGCATCTTCTTCTTGCCCCGCCAGTCGTCGCCGGAGCCGGACATCTGGCCGTGCCGGACGAAGGCGATCGGGGTGGTGGCGACGGGCCCGGCGGCGAAGTCGGTCAGCACGGCGATGTCCCGCTCGAAGGTGAGCGCCGTCCGGGCCGCCTCCAACGGGAGCCACGACATGCGGTCGACCTCCTCGTTCTCGACGAAGTCGGCCGGCCCGGCGGCCTGGGCGGCCCAGTAGTCGACCCGCTTCGCCCAGCCCTTCTTCTCGTAGTGCACCGAGCGCAGCCAGCGCCCCAGGGTGACGCGGAGCCCGGTCTCCTCGTAGACCTCCCGTACGGCGGCGGCGACGGGGTGCTCGCCGTGGACGATCTTCCCTTTGGGCAGCGTCCAGTCGTTGTACTTCGGCCGGTGCACGAGAGCGATCTCCGGCGCCTCACTGTCGCCCCGCCAGACCACGGCGCCGGCCGCGCGGATGAAGTCGGGAGCGCAAAGGGGTTCCTCGGCCATCGCGGCCTCCATATCGTCTCTGTCGTCATCGTTCTTGTCGTCGCTCATCCGGTGATCTCCCAGATCACCGCGGTCTCGTCCTTGCTCGCGGTGGCGAGCAGAGTGCGGTCGCCGTGCGGGGCGAACGCCAGGGCCCTGACCGTGTCCCCGTGGTAGTCGATCGTGTGCAGGCGCTCCCCCGTCCCCACGTCCCAAAGGATCACCGTGTCGTCCTTGCCGCCGCTGGCGAGGATCGGCGTCCCGTCGGGGAGGGCGCCGAAGGCGACCGCCCGTACGGTGCCGGAGTGACCCCGCAGGACGCGGAGGAGGGAGCCCTTGGCCGGGTGCCACAGGTGCACCTCGTCCTCCGTCCCTCCGACGGCGAGAAGCGGTGCGCCCTCGAAGGACGTCGCGGCCAGCGCCCGCACCGCGCCGTCGTAGTCGTAGGTCTCGACCACCTCTTCGTCGTCGTAGTCCCATATCTCCACGTAGTCGCTCTCCCCGCCGATCGCGAGCGCCGGCGAGCCGTTCATCTCCAGGAAGGCCAGGGCGTGCACCTCGGCTTCGAAGTCGTACCGGGCGTCGGGGTCGGCGAGATCTACGTCAGGGCTGGAGATCGCGGTGCACCACACGGTGCCGTCCTCGCCGCCGATCGCGAGGCAGGGCCGTGAGCGGTAGGTGGTGAAGGCGAGTGCCCGGACGGCGGTGCCGAAGTGGTCCGAGGAGGTGATCACCTCCCGCCGCTTCGGGTCCCACATGACGACCTGGCCGTCCTCGTCTCCGGTGACCAGGACGGCCCGCCCGCCGATCGTCCCGGAGACGGCGGACCAGACGGCCGCGTCGTGCTCACAGACGTCGTGCAGGAGACGGGCGGTCTCGGCGTCCCACACCTTGACGTACTCGTCCTTGCTCGCCGTGGCGAGCACGAGCCGTCCTCGTACGGTCCCGAAGCAGGCGGCCGTCACCGTGTCGTCGTGGGACACGATCCCGTCGCACACCACCTGGAGGCGAGGCGGACAGGCCCCGGGCTGAGAGGTGCCGGGCTGGGGAGGCGGCGCGGGCTCCGGCGCCGACATCGTCAGGAGCCAGTCGGACGAGGTCACGACCGCCCCCGTCTCGTAGTGGAGCGCGGAGACCGTCCCCTCCGCCGCGGCGGGCACCCGCAGCTCGTGCAGGGCCCCATCGGGCAGCCGCAGCAGCGCCACCGGCCGGTCCTCACCACAGCGGTCGCCCACACCGGCGAGCCACCTCAGCAGGACCCCCGAGCCGCCCGGCACGGGCCACCTCAACGGCCGCTCCCCCTGACCGGGAGTGGTGGACGTGGAGAACCGCTGCGACGCCTGGCCGGCCCAGCGCGCCGCCCCGAGCGCGACCGCGACATCGGGATCGCGGACCCGGCGGACCGGCCGTCCCAGCGCCCTGCCGGCGAACTCGCCGATGACCGGCATCCGGATGCTGCCCCCGACGAGGAGGATTCCGGACACCCGGCCGGCCGGGACCTTGCACCTGTCGAGCAGGCCGCGGCAGCAGGAGACCGTACGGTCCAGGAGCGGGATGACGAGCTCGACGAGCCTGTCCCGGTCGAACCGGACGACGTTGCCGGTCGGGTCGAAGACGTCCTCGGCCGCTCTCGCCTCGCTGAGCTGGTGTTTGAGCTGCCGGGCCAGGTCACCGAGGCGCAGCCGGTTGCGCCGCCCCTCGGGGCCGCCGGACATCGCGGCCGCCAGGTCGCCCTCGCCCGGCGCCAGCAGCTCCGCGTAGACGAGGGAGTCGACGTCCCGCCCCCCGCAGTCGTCCAGCGCGGCGTGTCCCAGCACCTCGTGCATGCCCGAAGGCCCTACCCGGACGAGCGCGGCGTCGAAGGTGCCGCCGCCGAAGTCGTAGACGAGGACGAGATCCCCCGGGGGGAAGGCCCCTCCCGCGACCGGCGCCATGGCCGCGGCCACGGGCTCGGGGAGCAGCTCCACCACGGCGAACCCGGCCGCCTCCGCGGCGGAGATCATCAGGCTCCTCCGGGGGTCGGCCGTGGCGTAAGTGGCCGGGACGGTGACCACCGCGCGGTCGATCCGCGCGCCGTGCACGGCCTCCGCTTCCGACTTGAGCGCCCGCAGCATCGCGGTCACGAGCTCCTCGGGGAGGAACTCCCGCTCCCCCAGGACGATCGGCGCCCCACTGCCCAGGTCGCGCTTGAACTCGGCGCGGTGGAGCTCCGGCCGCAGCCGTTTACGCCGGTCTGCCGGAGTCCCCACGAGCAGGCCCTCGTCGGTCAGGCAGACGGCGGACGGCCAGGACCACGACCCGGAGGAGGGCTCCTTGACCAGCTCGACGGACTCTCCGGAGACCAGCGCCGCCGAGGACGAGCTGGTGCCGACGTCGACGGCGAGAATCGCTTGCTTCACATGCTCCTCCCGGATAGCCGGCTCGTCACCGGATGTCTACAGGTCGTAAGCGGCGGAAAAGCCATCACAGGATGGGATTCGGCCATCTCGGGTTCACGGGACGAGATTCCAGATCCTGAGCTTGTCGGCCGTCAGGACGGCCAGCCGGCGCCCGTCCTCGTCGAAGTAGTGGAAGGGGAAGTAGTCGCGGGTCCCCGGAGCGCAGCCGATGCGCGCGACGCGGGTTCCGCGCGCCAGGTCCCACACGTCCACGTCGCCCCCGTACGGAGAGGTGACGGCCACGCGCCAGTCGGCCCGGTACGTCACGCGGATCGTCAGGCCGTCGCCGGCGGAGAAGCGGCTCACCGGCTCACCGGCGTGCAGATCCCAGGTGAGGATCTCCCCTCCCCACGACAGGCCGCTCAGCAGCCGCCCGTCCTCGCTGAACCGGAGGTCGCCGAGGTTCTTCTCGCAGTAGTGCGGCAGCCGCGACCGCACGTGCCAGGTCTCGGTGTCACGCACGACGACCTCTCGCCGGGTGACCGTGGCGAGGAGGTCTCCGCCGCGGCTGAAGGACGGGCTCGCCTCGTCGTCGAAACGCCCGGCGTGGGCGAGGTCGGGTAACCCCCAGACGTCCACGGACGTGCCGTAGCTCCAGGCCGCGAGATGCCGGCCGTCCGGGCTGAACTCGTAGAACCTGTCGCCACCCAGTCCCCCCGGGGTCAGCGGCCGGCCGTCACCCGTGCTCCAGAGCAGCAGGCCGTCCTTCTTGGTGTTCCCCGCGAGGATCGCGCCGTCCGCGCTGAAGGCCGGCCGTGGCGATTCGTACTGGCCGAACGTCCACTGGTGGCCGCATATCTCCCGGTCGCGCTCGACGTCGGCCACCCGCATGCGCCCGTCCTCCGCCACCACGGCCATCAGCCGGTGGTCCTGGCTCCAGGTGACGTTGCTCCCGGCGCCGACGTCGCGGGTCAGCCGCAGGGCGCCGCTCGTCAGGTCCCACTCCTGGACGACGCCCCGGCCGACGCAGTGGCAGCCGATCACACCGGCATCGGGGTCGAACTGGTAGAGGTAGACGTGGCTGGGGTCGCGCTCGGCGGACAGCCGCAACGACGGCCGCGAGGGGTCCCAGGAGTCCAGGACGTGGATCGCCCCGGTCTCCAACGCGACCGCCAGGGCCCGGCCGTCCGGGCTCGCCTGGACGGCGGAGACCCCGTCGAGCTTGCCGAGCTGGCGCGGCGTGCCGCGGAGCCGTTCCACCGGCACCTGGGCGGGAGCCGCGGGACGTGCGGGGAGCGTGACCAGATCGGCCTGCGCCGTCACCGTGTCTCCGTAGCGCCCGTGCAGCGTCCCGGCCACGCCCACCTTGCCGGCCGCCAGCAGCCACACCGAGCCGTCCACCGATCTGAGCTCGGCCACCGGTGTCCCGGGACCGAGCCGGTCGCCTTCGGCCACGAGCCATCGCAGCAGGGTTCCTCCGCCGCCGGGGATCTCCCAGCGCAGGCCGGATCCGGCGGACGACAGGGGACGCAGAACGCGCCGGGGCGCGTCGGCGGCGAAGCGGGCGGCGCCCGTCACGACGGCCAGCTCGGGGTCGCGCGAGGCGCGGACGGGACGGCCGAACGCCGCGGCGAGCTCGTTCCTCACGATCGGCATCCGGCTGCTGCCGCCGGTAAGGAGCACCGCCGACACCTCGCCGGGCTGGACACCGCAGGTGTGCAGCAGGCCCCGGCAGCAGTCGATCGTGCGCCGGACCAGCGGCTCCACCAGCCGGGTGAAGCGAGGCAGACCGAGCGTGAGCTCCATGCCCAGCGGCGAGAAGACCTCCTCGGCCTCGGGGACGCTGCTCAGCTGGTGCTTCATGTTCCTCGCCAGATCCACCAGCTCCAGCCGGGCTCGCTGTGCCACGACCGGGTCGGCGCCGTCGAGCACCGCGCCCCCGAGCACCGCGCCCCCGAGCACCGCGCCCCCGAGCACCGCGCCGCCGCCGCGTAGCTCGGCGTAGACGGCGGCGTCCACGTCGCGGCCGCCGCAGTCGTCGAGCGCGGCGTGGCCGAGCACCTCGTAGCCCTCGCCGCGCAGGCGGACCAGCGCCGTGTCGAACGTGCCGCCGCCGAAGTCGTAGACCAGCACCAGGTCGTCGGTGAACTCCTCACCCGCGGGGGCGGACAGCGCGGCCGCGACGGGCTCGGCCAGCAGCTCGACCGTGACCAGCCCCACGGAGTGCGCGGCCTCGATCATGAGGGTCCTGCGGACGTCCTGGTGCGCGTAGGCGGCCGGGACGGTGATCACGGCACGCCGTACCGGACCGCCGTGCACGGCCTCCGCCTCGGCGCGCAACGCCGTCAGCACCGCGATCACGAGGTCGCGGGGCGCGAACGAGCGGTCGCCCAGCACGACGGGGGCGTCGTGCCCGAGCAGCCGCTTGATCTCCGACCGGTAGTGGGCGGGACGGATGCGTTTCTTGCGCTCGGCCAGCGTGCCGGCCCGGAGGGTCTCGCCGTCGAGGTACACCGACGACGGCCACGACCACGAGCCGCTGACGGGCTCCTTCAGCGGGACGGTCTGCCCCGCCGCGACGAGCACGGCGGAGGAGCTGGAGGTGCCGAAGTCGACGGCGAGGATGGGACCGGTCATGAGCGCCCTTCGAGTTCGTTGATCATCAGTTCGTAGCTCCGCCGGACGACCTGGCCCGCGCGGCGGGTGGCGCCGCCGTACGACGGGTCGAGGTCGACGGCGGCCCAGTGCCGCAGGCGCTCCCTCGTCCGGGAGTCCATCTCCGCCGGGGCCGCGGCGCCGGGGAGGCCGAGGCGGTCGGCGAGGCTCAGGCCGAACTCCCCGGTGACCCGCAGCAGCTCCGCGACCTCCGGCTCGGCGAAGGTCAGCAGACCGTCGTAATGGTTGCGAAGCACGGAGAACTCCGCGAAGGCGTGCTCCTTGAACTCCAGCTCCGTCACGGCCGCCACCGCCCGGTCGAGCGTCATCCGGTCGCGCGGGCCGAGCTCGCCGGCCAGCTGCGGGAGCCTCTTGACGTCCTCGATCGCGCGGCTCAGCTTGATCAGCTCCGCGCGGTTGCCGAAGTGGCCGACGAGCAGGCTCCGGAAGCCCGCCATGCCGCTGCGGTCAAGCAGCTCGGCCCGCAGGGCGGCGGCCTCGGTCAGGCCGTCCCTGATCAGTTCGCACGCCAGCGCGATGCCGTACCCGCCGAAGAGCGAGAACAGGGCCCGGCGCCGCTCCGCCGGCACGCCCAGCTCGGGGTAGTCCCTGGTGGTGAACAGCGGGCCGCGTCTGACCCGGCCAGCCAGCACGTCCGGCGCCGCCGCCGCGAGGGTCGCCAGGTCGGCGAAGTCCTCCTCGGTGAACACCGCGGCGGCGGCCCCGACGAGGCTGGCCAGCGGCCGCAGGTCGTACAGGTACCGCCGGGCGCCGGCGGCCTCCATGAGGCGCTCTGCCACGCGGGCGCCCTCGGCCATCGGATCGGGATGCAGCGGCCAGAACAGCTCCACCTTCGTGAGCGCGCCGATCGTGGTGATCGGCGACGCCACGCCGATCCCCGCGCCGGTGAAGTCGGCCAGCAGATCCTCCTCCGCGGCGGCCAGCCCGCGCGCGAAGACGAGCACGATCGCGTCCGCCTTGCTCGCGTGATCGAGCGAGGCGGCCCGCACGTCGTCGGGCGTCCGCCCGAGGAAGCGCGCGGTGTTGCCCGACTCGCCGCCGAAGGCCGTGTCGAGTCCGGGCGTGTCCACGAGGTCGAAGGCACGCAGGTACGGATTGGGGTCGACGACCTCCAGGTAGTCGATCGTGCGCAGGTAGGCCGCCAGCGCCTCGTCGCCGCGCGCGCGGACCGTCAGCCTCTCCAGGTCGGCGAGGTCGCGCCGCTCCGGCTGCCGCCCGTCCCTGAAATGGACGACCAGGCCGGGGGCGGGGCCGTGCCTCAGCCAGTTCACGTTGAACGTCAGCTCCTCGACGCCGGTCGGCGCCCGCCTGCCGCCGAGGAGCGCGTTGGCCAGGGTCGACTTGCCGGAGCTGACCCGGCCCACGAGGGCCACCCGCAACGCCGAACGGAACCGGTCGGCGTAGTCCCCCAGCGCGCGGCTCACCGGCGCGAGGGACGGCGACCCGGCGAGGGCCGCCCGCGCCGCGTCGAAGGCGGCGTCGGCACGGTCGCGAAGCACTGCGAACCTCCCCCCTCACCCGTCCGCCCCCGGCGGCCCGGCCGCACCGGGACCGGAACCGGGCATGTCCGGCGGCGGCCGGTGGCCGCCGAGTCCGGCGACCTCCGCGGCGAGGCCGGCGATCTGCCCGAGCGCCCGGTCGAGGGGGCGGCGCTCGGCCTCCAGGACGGCCAGGCGCTCGCGCGACTGCTTGACGGTGTCCTGCTCCATGCCCCTGAGCCGCCTCGTCGCCGCCGTGACGCTCTCCTTCTCCTGGGCGATCCGGCTGTCCAGCTCGGCGACGACCGCCCGGGTGAGCCGGCCGGTCAGCTCTTCGACGGCGCCGGCGAGGTACCGCTCCTGCGCCTGCCTGAGCGGCATCAGCTCGACCTTGAGGCTCTGCCGCCGCGCCTTGCGGTCCTGGATGCGGGTGACCCGTTCGGTCTCCCTGTAGGCCGCCTTCGCACCGAACAGGCGGCCGGCCATCTTGCCCAGCCAGCCGCCGCCGGCCACGCCGGCGACGGCCCCCGCCCCGGCTCCCAGAACCGTGCCGACGATGCCCCCGAGCACACTGCCGATCACACCGCCGATCCGCTCGCCTGTGCTGGAGCCGAGCACGACGTCGCGGACCTGCCGATAGTCGCTGACGGCCTGCTCGTCGTCCCCCAGCCGTCCCGTCACCTCGATGTCCGGGACGGGCGGCGGCGGCAGCCGGTACGCGGCGGGCGTGCCGAGGTCCAATCCGTTCGACCGCGAGATCTCGGCCACCACTTTGGCGCCGCGGCGCTCGGCGAGCAGGCCGACCGCCCCGGCGACGGCCGTCACGTCCGCCATGACCTGGGACACGAGCAGCTCGGGCTCGTCCAGGTAGTCGTCGTCGTAGAGGTACTTCGTGTCGAGCCGGTGCCAGACCTGGCCCAGCTCGTCCTGGCCGCGGCGGACCAGCTCCCTGCCGAGGCGGTGCAGGAGCTCACGGGCGTCCTGCCTCCAGGCGGCCGTGTTCGACATCAGCTCGTTCAGCCTCGCCTCCTTGGCGGCCAGGTCCCCCTTGAGCGCGCGCAACTCCTCTTCCGTGCTCTTCTTGAGCGCCTCGATCGCCGTCTCGACCGGCCGCAGCAGCGCCCGGGCCGCGGCCTCCTGGGTGGCGAGGGCGTCGCCGAGGACGAGCCGGGCCCTCCTCCGGGCCAGGGCGGCCCAGAGCACCTCCTCCAGCCGGCCGAAGTTGCTCAGCTCAAGATCTTCGGGGTCCTCGCTGCCGAGATAGTCGAGCTTGGCCTGGCTGGAGACCGGGACGACCTCCACCTGCCGGCCGGTCACCTGGGCCACCTTGGCCGTCGTGTTGGCCAGCATCGCCTGGTAGTCGCCCACCACGTCGATCTTGGTCAGGACGAAGACCTGGGCGTCGGCGTCATCGGTGATCTTCGCCAGCTCGGCCGCGCGGGCCAGGAACGCGAGCTCACTGTCGGTCAGCGGCTGGGTGACGTCCGCCACGAAGATCAGGGCGTCCGCCTGCGGCAGGAAACCGGCGGTGACGACCGTGTGCTCCTCGTAGACGCCCCCGACACCCGGTGTGTCCACGAGCGTCAGGCCCGACGACAGCTTGGGATTGGGCGTCTCGACGGCGACCAGCCGCGCCTTCTTGTCGTTTCGCGGGTTGCCGCTCTCGGTGGCGTACCACCTGATCTCGTCGCGCCCGATGGGGACGCCGGACAGCCCGCCCGCGCCGTCCTCCACGGAGACGGTGATCTTCTCCTGCGACCCGTACGTCACGGTCGTGACCAGGCTCGTCGCGTACGTCGTGTCGGTCGGGAACAGCTCGGGCTCGTCGAGGAGGGCGTTGAGCAGACGCGACTTGCCGCGCTTGAACTCGCCGCACACCACCACCGTCAGCCGTCCGTCACGCAGCCGGTGCTCGGCCGCGCCGAGGCGCCTGGCGGTCTCGTCCGCGTCCGTGCGGCGGGCGAGAGGGGTCAGCACGGCGAAGACACCGAGTATCTCGGTGCGCAGGACGTCGAAAGCTCGCATGGGGATTCCGCCTTCCGGCCCGGCCCTTCACTTGGGCTCGACCTCTTCGTTGGTGACCGTGTCGTAGTACTCGTCGTAGGAGGTCGAGTACGCGACCGGGTTGCCGTCCTCGCTCAGCCCTTCCTGGGGGAGCACCTGCCCGAACCTGATCTCCTCCCGCCCGCCCCATTCGCCCGGTCCGGGTGCGTCTTCGGCGGAGTCGTGGTCATCGGCGCCTTCCCAGGAGTCGTCCCCGGAGCCGTCCCAAGGGCCGCCCGCGTCGCCGAAGACCTCGCCCCAGTCGTCCAAGGGGTCGTCGTCCATCTCGTGCCTCCTCCCGCCGCTTACCGGCCGCCCGCCTTCATGAGCCCGTGGCCCAGGCCCGCCACGGCTCCGATGACGATCACGACGACACCCGCGACGCCGAGGACCTCTCGGGCGACGAACCCGAGCACGACCCCGGCGGCCAGCCCGAGCGCCACGGACCTGAGCACCGTGACCACGCGGCCGGAGAGCCGCACGCGCGCGGACACTCCCCCGCGCGCCCGGATCGCGCCGTAGGCCAGCCCGCCGGCTCCGCCCAGGGGCACCAGCACGGGCAGCAGGCCGTCCACGTCATCGGAGCCTCCGGCCACGAGGAGGAAGAGCCCGATGACGAGGCCGGCGGCCAGGCCGCCGAGCAGGCCGTTCACCACCGTGAGCCAGCGCCCGGACACCGAGACGCCGGGGCCGGGCGGCGTCACGGCCCGTGGAAGGCCCCTCGCCCCCGGCGACCCGGGGCTCAGCGTCGCCCGCGCCCGTGTCACCCGGTCGGCCACGGCGGCCGGCAGGTAGGGGCTGACCACGGATGCGGGCGACAGCACGAGCGTCGCCGCGGTCGCCACACGGCGGCTGTCGTCGTCGCGCATCGCCGCGAGCACGGCCCTGGCGGAGTCCTCGAAAGTGCGGTCCTCGCCCGCGACCAGGCCGGCCAGCCGCGCCACCGCGCCCTCGCGCACGGCGGGGACGGGATGGTTGACCGCCTGGGCCAGGTCCCCGGGGATCGCGGGCGGGACGGTCACCGTCCGGTGCGCGGCGCCGGGACCGTGGCCGGCGGTGGAGACGGTGAGGATCGGCTCGCCGCTCACGACGAGCCCCCCGGGGTTCACATGGCGGTGGACGAGCGTGCCCGGCGTGCCGGCGGCCAGATCCCAGAGGGCGCCGTCGCCGAGCCGCACCTGCCCGACGACGGCCCCCTCCTCGAACGGCGCGCCGGGGTCCACGAGCCAGCGCATCAGCGTCGCGGCTCCGCCGGGGACGTCCCACGAGACGATGACGGTGCCGGGGGCGGGAGAGACGGACTTGAGCACCCGGCCGCCGGCCGTCAGCGCCCACCGCGCCGCCCCCTGCGTCACGGCCAGCTCCGGGTCGGTGACGCGGCGGACGGGCCGGGCGAGCACGTGGCCCAGATAGAGGGGCACGACGGGCATGCGGGTGGTCCCACCGACCAGCACCACCGCGGACACGTCGTCGAACGACAGGCCACACCCCTCCAGCAGCCGCTGACAGCAGTCCACCGTCCTGGCGAGGAGCGGGGTCACCTCGCCGGAGAGCCAGGAGCGCTCGAGCTCCACGTGCTCACCGGCCCACGCGAACACGTCCTCGGCTCTGGCGGCGTCCGACAGCTGGTGCTTGAGCTGGCGGGAGAAGTCGGCCAGCTCGGCCCGGAGGCGAGGGGTCTCGTCGGAGCGGGAGCCGAGACGGCCGCGCACCTCGCCGTACACGAGGGCGTCGACGTCCCGGCCCCCGAGGTCGTCGAGCGCGGCGTGGCCCAGCACCTCGTGGCCGCCCTCCACCGTCCTGGTGACGGCCACGTCGAAGGTGCCGCCGCCGAAGTCGTAGATCAGCCCGATGTCGCCGGGGGCGAACGGCGCGCCCGTGATGGGCGCGAGGGCGGCGGCGACCGGTTCGGGGAGCAGCTCGGCGACGTCGAACCCGGCCGCCGAGCCCGCGTCCAGCATCGCCCCGCGCCGAGGGTCCTGCGCGCCGTAGCTCGCGGGCACGGTGAGGACCGCCCGCCGCACCGGGCCGCCGTGGAGCCGCTCGGCCTCGGCCCGCAGCGCGGACAGGACGGCGGCCACGAGCGCCTCGGGTGTGTACGACCGGTCGCCCAGCACGATGGGCGCGGGGTGGCCGAGGTCACGCTTGAACTCCGCCCGGTACAGCTCGGGGCGGACCCGCTTGCGCCGCTCCGCCAGCGCCCCGATGTGGAGCGTGCCATCGTCGGCGTAGACGGACGACGGCCACGACCACGAGCCGGACGCCGGCTCCTTCAGCGGGAGGATCGCGCCGCCGGCGACGAGGGCCGCGGAGGAGGACGACGTCCCGAAGTCCACGGCCAGGATGGGCTCGGCCGTCATGCCTGTCCCTTCGTCCTGCAGAGGTTCACGGATTCTCTTGATCGCCGGCTCGTCGGCCGTCACCCGGCCAGCATGCGGTCACCGGACCCGCCCGGATTCCCCGGGCTCAGGGATTGTCATCGTCGTCCCCCAGCGACGCGAGCGCCGGCAGGTCGCGCACCACTACGCGCCGGTATCCGGTCCCGATCACTCCCTGCCGGCGCCACCGCGACAAGATGGCCTCGGCGGTGGATTCGGCGACCCCGGCCAGGGCCCCGAGCTCGACCTGCGTGAGCGTCAGCTCGATCCGCAGCCCCTCCGGATGCTCCTGCCCGTAGTCGGCCGCGAGCTCGTGCAGGACGCGGGCGAGCTTCGCGCTCGCGCCGCGGGTGCGCTCGTCGATCCGCCGGCTCGTCGCCGACCGCATCTTCCTGACGACGCCGCGGGTGATCTCCAGGCCCGCCTCCGGGTGGGCCTGGAGGAACTCCAGGAACCGCTCCCGCCCGATCCGGACCGCCACGATCGAGCCGCAGGCGGTCACGGTCGCCGAGCGGGGGCGGCGGTCGAGGAGGGCGAACTCGCCGACCAGCTCGCCCCGCGGCCTGATCGCCAGCACCGTCTCCGCCGCGCCGTCCCTGTACGCGGTGACCTTGACGAAGCCGTCGAGGAGGAGGAACACCTCCTCACCCTTGTCGCCCTCCAGCATCAGGATCTCCCTGTTCGGCAGGGCCCGGGCCGTCCCGAGCGAGGCGAGAGCGAGCTGGTCGTCGCGCGTCAGCGCGTACATCAGGCTGGACGGCGGCCAGGCGTCCGGGATCCCGATCACAGCCAGTCCCCCTCGCCGGGGAACGCCGGGTGATCGCCTTCGGGCTCCCAGGGATCCGGATGGTCCCGATCGGTCAGCCCCTCCTCCAGCGGGCCTGGCCACGTCCCGTCGTCGTGCGCGGGGTCCGGCGCGAGCGCCTGCGGCTCCGCCCAGGGGGCCGCATCGGGAAGGTCTCCCGGGATGTGGTCGTCATGGTGCTGGTCGTCGCCGGCCACGAAGCCGTCGGCGGCCGCGGCCGCGAAGAGGGTCCCGCCCGCGGTCATGCCGAGCGCCGCCCAGGGCGCGGCCCGTACGAGGGGGGAGCTCAGGCGCTCCACTCCGTCGAACGCAGGGACCAGGCCCTTGTCGGCCGGAGCGCGCGGGACGAAGAGGTAGGCGGGCGCCGAGAAGCCCTTGTCGGGGACGTCCACCTCGACCCTGCGGAAACCGTGCGGATCGAGCCCGCCGTACCCGTGGGCGATCACGCCCTGGTAGATGTCCGCACTGACCAGGGCCGCCAGGTCGGCCGCGGGGCTGCCGGCGAGCGCGCGGCGCAGCAGGTGTGAGTCGAGCATCCGGCACGCGTGGATGACGGCGTCCCCCACGTATCCGGTGGCGGCCTTGTGCACCGGGCTCTGCGCCAGCGCGGCGCGCAGGCGTATGCGGCCCACGTCCTGCGGGCGGCGGTTGACCCGGTGCATCGCCGCCTGCGTCCCGAGGAGCAGCCGCGGCACGGCGAACGCCTCGTCGATCGCCGGGGGCAGCAGGATCAACTGGCCGTCGCCACGGTCCTGCTGGTCGCAGCGGCGGGGATCGACGCCCGCCGCCCTGCAGGCGTGCCACATGGACCACAGAAGCCGGTTCTGGATCTCGACCGCCTGCGGGTTCCCGCGCGTGCTGTAGCCCTCGACGTCCACCACCAGGCAGAGCCGGCGCACGGCAGGGGGCAGGCTCGCCACGCGGCCCTCACCTCCCGCCCTCAGGGGGCCGGCGCTCGCCGGCCGATTCCTGATAAACACTCGCAGGATCGGTCCAAAGCGTTACCGCCCCAGGTGAGACGGCTGCCATGAAGCGGGTGAGACCCCACCCGGCACGGGAAGTGACAAAGGCCTACCCCCGCTACATGTGTTCACCCACTTGTGGGTAAGGTAACCCTGTCCTAATTTAGGCAAGGCTTACCCGTCTTCCCCCGGAGGCCACGTGTTCGCGAGCTATCTCATCGGCCTGCGTGAGGGCCTGGAGGCGACTCTCGTCGTCTCCATCCTGGTGGCCTTCCTCGTCAAGAGCGACCGCCGCGACCGGCTGCCGCTCGTGTGGACGGGAGTCACCGCCGCCGTCGCGCTGTCCGTCGGGTTCGGCGCGCTCCTCACCTTCACCGCCGCCCAGCTCGGGTCGCAGCAGCACGAGCTGTTCGACGCGATCGCCTCCCTGGCCGCGACCGTGTTCGTCACCTTCATGATCTTCTGGATGCGGAAGGCGGCCCGCCGGATGTCGGGCGAGCTGCGCGACAAGCTCAGCGGCGCTCTGCAGCTCGGCGCCGGCGCCGTGGCCGGCGTGGCGTTCCTCGCCGTGGTGCGCGAGGGGCTGGAGACCGCCCTTCTGTGGTTCGCCGCCGCGCAGGGGGCCACCACCACGGCGAGCCCGCTGACCGGCATCTCCCTGGGACTGCTGACCTCGGTCGCGCTGGGCTGGGGCCTGTACCGGAGCGCGCTGAAGATCAACCTCACCACGTTCTTCACCTGGACGGGGCTCCTGCTGATCCTGGTCGCCGCCGGGATCTTCAAGTACGGCGTGCACGACCTCCAGGAGTCGGGCGTCCTTCCGGGGCTGAACGCCCACGCCTTCGACATCAGCGGCGTCCTCGATCCCGGCGCCTGGTACTCGGCGCTGGTGAACGGGATGTTCAACATCACCGCGACGCCCAGCGTGCTGGAGACCGTGGCGTGGATCGCCTACCTCGCGCCGGTCCTCATCCTGTTCCTCCGGCCGTCCGGCAAGGCCCCCGCCCGGCCCGCCGCCCCCACGTCCGCCCAGCCCGCCTCATGACCGGAGTGCCATCGATGCGCCGTACCCCCATCGTCGTCTCCGCCCTCGCCCTCGCCGGGATCACCGGGCTCGCCGCCTGCTCGCCGGACGACACGGCGGGCTCCGGAGGAACGGCCGCGGCCGCGGGCCGGCCAGGGAAGATCACCGTCGCCGCTTCCGACACCGCGTGCACGGTGGCCAAGAGCGAGCTGGCCGCCGGCACCTCGACGTTCACGATCACCAACAGCGGAAGCAAGGTGACCGAGTTCTACGTGTACGCCGCCGGTGACCGCGTCATGGGCGAGGTCGAGAACATCGTCCCCGGCCTGACCCGCGACGTCGTCATGGAGCTGCCGCCCGGCATGTACGAGACGGCCTGCAAGCCCGGCATGACCGGCAAGGGCATCCGCAACCCGCTCAAGGTCGCCGGCGAGCACCAGCCCCTGAGCGGGAACGCCCAGCTCGCCGAGGCCGTGGCCAGCTACAAGCGGTACATCAAGAGCCAGTCGGACACACTGCTCACCAAGACCGAGGAGTTCGCGGACGCGGTGAAGGCGGGCGATGTCGCCAAGGCCAAGGAGCTCTACCCGGTCGCCCGCACCTACTGGGAGCGCATCGAGCCGGTCGCGGAGATCTTCGGCGACCTCGACCCGGCGATCGACGCCCGTGAGAACGACGTCGCCGACGGCCAGGAGTGGACCGGCTACCACAAGATCGAAAAGGACCTGTGGGTCGCCAAGGACGTGAGCGGCGACAAGAAGATCGCCGACAAGCTCGTGACGGACGTCACCACGATCGTGAACAAGGCCAACTCGGCGACGCTGTCCCCCGTGCAGCTGGCCAACGGCGCGAAGGGCCTGCTCGACGAGGTCGCCACCGGGAAGATCACCGGTGAGGAGGACCGATACTCGCACACCGACCTGTGGGACTTCGACGCCAACCTGCAGGGCTCCAAGGCGGCCGTCCAGTCGCTGCGCCCTGTCCTCCAGGAGCGCGAGCCGGCGCTGGTGAAGACGCTGGACGAGAAGTTCGCCGCCGCGGAGGCGGAGCTGGGCAAGCACCGTAGCGGCGACGGGTGGAAGCTGCACACGGAGCTGTCCAAGGGCGACCTGCGGGCCCTGTCCGACGCGGTGAACGCCCTCGCCGAGCCCATCAGCAAGCTCGCCGCGGTGGTGGCGCGGTGACCTGGGGCGCCGCGGGGCCCGCCGGGCAGGCCGCGCCGTACGACACCATGCGATCCTCGCGGGCAGGGGAGGTCACGTGAGCGGCATCAGCAGGCGCAAGCTCTTCGGGCTGAGCGCCGCCGGAGTGGCGGCGGTCGGCGCGGGCGCGGTGACCACGCGCGCGCTGGTCGAGGAGTCCCCCGCGCACGCCGCCTCCGCCTCGGATCCGGAGCCCTTCTACGGCAGGAACCAGGCGGGCATCACGACCCCCGCGCAGGACCGGCTCCACTTCGTCGCCTTCGACGTCATCACGACGAAACGGGCCGAGCTGGTCGAGCTGCTGCAGGACTGGACGGCCGCGGCGGCGCGTATGACGCAGGGCAAGGACGCCGGCACGTTCGGCGCGGTGGGCGGTGCCCCCGACGCTCCCCCGGACGACACCGGGGAGGCCCAGGGGCTGCCCGCGTCGGGCCTGACGCTGACGATCGGGTTCGGCCCGTCGCTGTTCGACGACCGTTTCGGGCTGGCCTCACGCAAGCCGGCCGCGCTCGCCGCCCTGCCCGCGTTCCCGGGCGAGGCGCTGGAGCCGGACATCTCCGGCGGCGACATCTGCGTCCAGGCCTGCGCGCACGACCCGCAGGTGGCGGTGCACGCCATCCGCAACCTGGCCAGGATCGGCTTCGGCAAGGTGTCGGTGCGCTACTCCCAGCTCGGTTTCGGCCGTACGTCGTCCACCTCCCGGGCCCAGGCGACCCCGCGCAACCTGATGGGCTTCAAGGACGGCACCAACAACCTGAAGCTCGAGGACACCGCGATGCTCCGCGACCACCTGTGGGTCGCCTCCGGCGACGGGCCGGCCTGGATGGACGGCGGCAGCTACCTCGTCACCCGCAAGATCCGCATGCACGTAGAGACCTGGGACCGGGCGCCGCTGTCGGAGCAGGAGTCGATCTTCGGGCGGGACAAGGGCCGCGGCGCGCCGCTGACCGGCCACGCGGAGTTCGACCAGCCGGACTTCGCGCGGAAGGGCGCAGACGGCACGCCCGTCATCGCCGAGAACGCCCACGTACGGCTCGCGCACCCGTCCTCCCACGGGGGCGCGCGGCTGCTGCGGCGCGGCTACAACTTCGTCGACGGCTCCGACGGCCTGGGACGGCTCGACGCGGGCCTGTTCTTCATGGCCTACCAGCGGGACCCGCGCAAGCAGTTCGTCCCCATCCAGATGGAGCTGGCCAAGAACGACGCGCTCAACGAGTACATCAAGCACGTCTCCAGCGGCCTTTTCGCCTGCCCTCCCGGCGTCGTGGACGGCGGCGACTACTGGGGGCGCACACTGTTCACCTGAGATCGCCGGCCGCCTCCGTTCCCCATCCGCCGGACGTCCCGCCGGGTGTCCCGCCGTGTGCCGCCGCGCCGCGCAGCCCGGCGACGAACACCTGCAGACCGTATTCGAACTCGCGGTCGTGATCACGCTTTCCGGCCCGCAGGGAGGCGGCCCGGGCCAGGCGCGGGAACCGGCGCGGATCGACGTGCACGCCTTCGCCCGGGGGCTCCGTCAGCCGCTCCGCCTCCTGCTGGGCGATGACCGAGCCCAAGATCTGGTGGCCGAGAGCGGAGATCGCGGCCATGGCCTCCTCGACCGGGAAGCCCGCCTCCTCCATCATCTGCAGCAGAAGCTCCAGCCCCGGCCACTGGCCGACCGGCTCGTGCATGTGCTCCTTGAGACGCCCGCCGTCGCGGTGGGACAGCAGCGCCCGGCGGATCGCGCGCGAGCGCGCGACGAGCCAGCCGGCCCAGTCGTCGCCCGGCGCCGGACGGTCCAGCGCGCCCATCTCCGCGTCGAACATCGAGTCCGCCATGGCCCGCAGCAGGTCCTCCTTGCCGGAGAAGTGCCGGTAGAGCGCCGGAGCCCGGACGCCCAGCTCCTCGGCGAGCCGGCGCAGCGACAGCCCGTCGAGACCCACCTGGTCGAGCAGGGCCAGAGCCTCCCGCACCACGACCGCACGGTCCAGTTTCATACGTCCATGGTAGCGCCGGTCGTTAACGGTGTTAACATTTTCGATAACGCTGTTAACCGAGGGAGCGACATGACGGACCCGCAGGCGGCCGCGCGGAAGCTCATCGACGGGATCGTCTCCGCTGGGCGGGAGACGGGCATGCAGGTGGCCGCCTATCTGCACGGCGAGCCGGTGGTGAGCGCCTGCGCCGGGCTCGCCGACCCGGCGTCCGGACGGCCGGTGGAGGAACGCACCCTGTTCAACAGCTGGTCCGCCGGCAAGGGCCCGGTCTCGACGGTGGTGCACGTGCTCGCGGAGCGCGGTCTTCTCTCGTACGACACCCGGGTGGCCGACCTCTGGCCGGACTTCGGCGTGCACGGAAAGGGTGGCGTCACCATCGCCCATGTGCTCGCGCACACGGCCGGTGTGCCGCAGGCTCCCGAGGGTCTCACCGTCGCCGGGCTCGCGGACTGGGACGGCGTGTGCGCGCGGATCGCCGCGCTGACGCCGCTGTGGGAGGCGGGCACGGCCACCGGCTATCACGCGCTGACCTTCGGATACGTCCTCGGAGAGGTCGTACGCCGGGCAACGGGGCGCCCGATCGCCCAGGTGCTGCGCGAGGACGTGGCCGGCCCGCTGGGCGTCGCCGAGGAGCTGTTCTTCGGCGTGCCGGCCTCCCAGCTGGGCCGGGTGGCGCGGCTGGACGACGGGAACTGGGACGCCGCGGTGGCCCGGCGGCCCCCGGACTCGCCGTTCTTCACGGCGGCTCCGCCCGCCCTCCAGGCCGGCCCCGAGCTGGGCAACCGGCCGGACTACCTGACGACCGACGTTCCCAGCGCCGGCACGATGACGGCGCGCGCTCTCGCCCGCATGTTCGCCGCGCTCATCGGCGAGGTGGACGGCGTGCGCCTGATCTCCCCCGAGCGGGCCGGCCTGGTCTCCACCGTGGTCACGGCCGCCCCCGACCTCGTCCTCGGCGCGCCCGTGCCCAAGGGCCTCGGCTACTTCATGGGCCTTCCCGAGATGGGCGGGCACGCCCGCGCCTTCGGCTGCAAGGGCAGCGGCGGAGCCGTCGCCTTCGCCGACCCAGAACACGGTTTCGCGTTCGCGCTAACCCACAACCGGATGACCGCGCCTCCCCTCGACGTCGCCGCCGAGGTCGCCGATCTGGTCCGCCAGGCGCTCGGCATCCGCGCCTGACGCGGACCTGGACCCCATCTTCCCGGACCGAAAAGGCCATAAAGGGAAATGCGTCCGATATCGTCGGCACGAAAATGAAGCGCACATGAACGACCACTGAATTCCAGCGACGTTTCCTTCGCGCTCGCTCCCCGTTATGCCGAAATCTCCCATAATTCGGGGTGCGGGGCCCATCCGGGCTACGGGAGCTCCCGAAGGAAACGTGGAATGAAGCGATGGGTCGGCGTCGGGCTGGCGCTGGTCCTCGGCGTGGCCGTGGCGATCGCCCTGGTGGCGGGCCGGGACGGCGGGGACGGCAAGGGGCCTGGGGCGGGGACGCCCGGCGCGCTGACGACGGTGCACGGGGTGATCGGCTCGGAGAAGAAGCCGTTCTTCGACGACCCGCAGGTCCAGGCGGCCTTCGCCCGGCACGGGCTGCGGGTCGAGGTGGACACGGCGGGGTCCCGGCAGATCGCCACCTCCGTGGATCTCGCGAAGTACGACTTCGCCTTCCCGTCCAGCGTCCCGGCGGCCGACAAGATCATGCAGACGCGCAAGGGCGGACGTACCTCCTCCCCGTTCTACTCCCCCATGGCCGTCGCGACGTTCGAGCCGATCGCCGGGGTGCTTGCGAAGGCCGGCGTGGTACGTGACTCCGGAGCGGGATACCAGGTCCTCGACGTCGCGAAGTTCCTTGACCTGGTGGCCAAGGGCACCCGCTGGGACGCGCTGCCGGGGAACACGGCCTATCGTGCGCGCAAGCGGGTGCTGCTGACGACCACCGACGTGCGCACCTCCAACTCGGCCGCCATGTACCTGGCCGCGACGAGTTACGTCGCCAACGGCGACGACGTGGTCAGCTCCTCATCCCAGGCCGCCAAGGTTGCCCGCATCGTCGCCCCGCTCTTCCTCGACCAGGGCTACTCGGAGTCGTCCAGTGAGGCGCCGTTCGAGGACTACCTCGCGATCGGCGCCGGCAAGACGCCGATGGTCGTGATCTACGAGGCTCAGTACGCCGCCCGGCTGTTCGCGGCCGACGGCTCGATCCGTCCGGACATGCGGCTGATCTACCCCTCGCCCACCGTGCTCAGCAAGCACACCCTCGTGGCCTTCACCAGTCCGGCCACCGAGGTCGGCCGCCTGCTCCAGGAGGACCCGCAGTTCGCCCGCCTGGAGGCCAGGTACGGCTTCCGCACCACCGACCCGAAGGTGTTCGCCGGGCTGGTGGCCTCCTCCAAGGCTCCGATCCCCGGCACCATCGCCGACGTCGTCGAGCCGCCCACCTACGACAACCTCGAACGGCTCATCGCCACGATCGAGCAGCGCTACCTGGCCGGCGCCAAGCCGTCCTCCTGAGCACGGCCCCCGGCATCCTCCGCCCGCACACCGGGCGGCCCCCCGTGAGGAGAACAGACAAGTGTCCGACGATCTGGTGCTGACTCCGCCCGCCCCCGTCGCGGCGGTGCCGGCCGAAAGGGCCGCGACCATGCTGCCGCTCCCCGACGAGCGCGGCGCCGAGCTGACCCGCCGGGCGGCCGGCTTCGCCGAGGAGCTGACCACCCTCGACCATCGGTCGCCGGAGTTCACCAGGAAGGTGCACGACATCTCCTCGATGGGCGACTCGGAGATCAGGGCGTCCTCACAGGTCTCCAACCGCATGCTGAAGCGCCCGGTCGCCGCCCTCGCCTCCGCGAAGGGCGAGGGCGCCGACGGCCAGGCCCAGGTGGCGAGCCAGCTCGTGGCGCTGCGCCGCACCATCGTGGACCTCGACCCGAAGCAGGCGTCGAGCGGGACGAAGCGGCTGCTCGGCCTGATCCCGTTCGGCGACCGGCTGCGCGACTACTTCGCCAAGTACCAGAGCGCGCAGAAGCACATCGACGACATCATCAGGGCGCTCAAGTCCGGGCAGGACGAGCTGCTCAAGGACAACGCCGCCATCGAGGGCGAGAAGGCGAACCTCTGGGAGTCGATGACGAAGCTCCAGGAGTACGCCGTGCTGGCCACCGCGCTCGACGCGGCGCTGGAGGAGCGGATCAACCAGATCGAGCTGACCGACGGCGAGAAGGCCACCGCGCTGCGCTCCGACGCCCTGTTCGGCGTCCGGCAGAAGCACCAGGACCTGCTGACCCAGCTCGCGGTGTCGGCCCAGGGCTACCTGGCGCTCGACCTGATCCGCAAGAACAACCTGGAGCTGATCAAGGGGGTGGACCGCGCCACCACCACGACGATCGCGGCGCTGCGCACGGCCGTGATCGTCGCGCAGGCGCTCGCCAACCAGAAGCTGGTGCTCGACCAGATCTCCGCGCTCAACCAGACCACGTCGGACCTGATCCTCGCGACCAGCGAGATGCTGCGCACCCAGGCCGGTCAGATCCAGACGCAGGCGGCCTCCACCTCGGTGAACATGGACGCCCTGCGCAAGGCGTTCGACAACATCTACTCCACGATGGACATGATCGACACCTTCAAGGCCAAGGCCGTCGAAAGCATGGCGGTCACGGTGGACAGCCTGACCGTGGAGCTGGACCACGCCCGGACCTACCTGGAGCGGGCGCGCCGCGACGACGAGGCCGTGACCTCGTGAGCGGCTCCGTCAGGCGCGCGCTCGCCGTCCTCGCCCTGCTGCTGCCGCTGGCCGCCTGCGGGAGCGGGGACGGGTCGGGCGGGAACCAAGGCGAGGACGGCGGCGGGGACGGGCCCGACGTGCTGCGCGTCCTCGCGGGCAGCGAGATCAAGGACCTGGAGCCGCTGCTGAAGGAGGCGGCCGGGGCTGCCGGAGTCAAGGTCAGCCTCACCTACACGGGCACGCTCGACGGGGCCGAGCAGGTGGCCTCCGGCGGAGCCGACGGCCGCTACGACGCGACCTGGTTCTCCTCCAACCGCTACCTGTCGCTGATCGACGGGGCGCCCGCGAAGCTGTCCACCCAGACCAAGGTGATGCTGTCGCCCGTCGTGCTGGGCCTCAAGCGGGCCAAGGCGCACGAGCTGGGCTGGGACACCCGCCAGGTGACGTGGGCGGACATCGCGGCCGCCGCCGGGGAGCGCAGGTTCACCTTCGGCATGACCAACCCGGCGTCGTCGAACTCCGGCTTCTCGGCGCTGGTCGGGGTGACCGCCGCGCTGTCCGACGCCGGCGAGGCGCTCGACACCGCCCAGATCAAAACGGTCACGCCCCAGCTCACGCGGTTCTTCTCCGCGCAGACGCTGACGGCGGGCTCGTCAGGCTGGCTCGCCGACGCCTACGTCAGGCGGCCGTCGGTGGACGGGCTGATCAACTACGAGTCCGTGCTGCTCGGCCTGGAGGGCAAGCTCGCCGAACCGATCACGATCGTCTATCCCAGTGACGGCGTGGTCACCGCCGACTACCCGCTCACACTGCTCGCCTCCTCACCCAAGAAGGAGCTGTACGGCAAGCTGGCCGCCTGGCTGCGCACGCCGGAGGTGCAGCGGAAGATCATGACGACGACCGCCAGGCGGCCGATCGTGCCGGAGGTCAGGCCCGACGGCAGGTTCGGCACGGCGCAGCTCCTGGAGCTGCCGTTCCCCAACCGGCGCAGCGCGGCCGACGAGCTGATCAGCGCGTATCTCAACCAGCTCCGCCACCCGTCGCGCACGCTCTTCGTGCTCGACACCTCCGGCTCGATGCGGGGCGACCGGATCAGGGCGCTCAAGCAGGCGCTCACCGCGCTCACCGGCGCCGACACCTCGGCCTCCGGGCAGTTCTCCCGGTTCCGCAACCGGGAGACCGTCACGCTGCTGCCGTTCAGCTCCGCGCCGGGCGCCCCCCAGACGTTCACGGTGCCGGACAAGGACGCCACCCCCGTGCTCGGCGAGATCCGCGCGTACGCCGAGCAGCTGAACGCGAACGGCGGCACGGCCATCTACGACAGCCTCCGCGAGGCGTACGAGACGGTCGCCGGGGAGCGGACCGAGGCCGGCTTCACGTCGGTCGTCCTGATGACCGACGGGGACAACACCGACGGCTCGTCCTACGACGACTTCGCCGCCTACTACCGCAACGCCCCGCGCAGGGTGCCGGCGTTCGTGGTGCTGTTCGGCGACAGCGACGTCGGCGAGATGAAGCAGGTCGCGACGCTGACCGGCGGCGCCGTCTTCGACGCCCGCTCCGGATCGCTCGCCTCGGCGTTCAAGGAGATCCGTGGCTACCAGTGACCGGATCGTCGGCTACCTGGGGTCGACGAGGAACATCGTCGGCTCGGTCCTCGCGCTCGCGGGCCTGGCGCTGCACTTCCTCGGCCTCGCCGGGTCGCTGTGGCCGCTGGTCGTGGCGGGGCTCTACGGGGTCGGCGCCCTGCTGACCCCGCCGGACAGGGTGCGGCTGACCGTCTCCCACGCCGAGGTGGAGACCCGGGCGCTGCGGGCCGACCTCGACGCGCTGACGGCCAAGGTGACCGGCGCCCGGTTCCCCGAGGACGTGGTGGCCAAGGTGGGGCAGATCGCCTCCGTCCTGCGCGACGTGCTCGCCCGGGCGGAGGTGCTGACATCCTCCCCCGACCAGCTCCACGTGGTCTCCCAGGCGATCCGCGACTACCTGCCCACCAGCCTGGAGGCGTACGCCAACCTGCCCAGGTCGTACGCGCTGACCCGCCGCGGGGAGCGGGAGCGCAGCGCGCACGAGGAGCTCATCGCCCAGCTCGGCCTGCTCGAGTCGGGCCTGTCCAAGGTGGCCGACGCGGTCTACCAGGGGGACGAGCAGGCGCTCAGGGACCAGGGCCGCTTCCTCCGCGACCGGTTCGGCGGATCCGCCCTCGATCTGTGACAGTGACATCGGGGCGGACGGGGAGCCCGCGCCGGTCACCGCTCATGGAGCGTTCGAGAATTCGTGCCCCCCGCTCCCACGCCCCTGCCACGGCTGAATGTCGGTACGGCCTGCCACCATGGCCCGCCATGACGAAACCCGATCCGTTGGCTCCGTTCCAGTGGCTCAACGTGTCCGAGAACCGGGGCGGCGGCCCCCTGGGTGTGATCTTCAGCGTGGCGTTCTTCCGCGGGCTCGACCTGGCGGAGGTGGTGCGCCGTTTCAGTCTCGGCGAGCACTCCGGCGAGGAGTCTGACTTCGGCGCGCTCGACGAGAAAGCCTACGACTTCGTCGAGGAGACCGAGGGCGGGGAGGGCGGCGGTCACGTCGGCGTCTTCCAGGCCGGTGAGTGGTGCGTGGCCATCGAGCCCTCCGGCTGGTGGGTCACCGACCACCAGGTGGTGACCAGGCTGTCGCGGGGCTGCGAGGTGCTGGCGGTCACCCGGCATGACTACGCCGCCGAGCACAGCTTCGAGTACGCGGTCGACGGCGCCATCGTCATGGGCTACCGGTTACGGCACCCATACGAGCGCTATGGCTCCGACCCCGACCGGCTCAACGGCTCAATGCGGAAACTGGGCATGGGGCTGGACAAGCCGCAGGACGACGCCGCGTGGGACGCCGCCTGGAACGACAACTACGACACCGCCGTGCCAAGGGGCTTCGCGCTGGCGGCCGAGGTCACCGGGGTGCCGTTCACGCTGGACATGCTCGACCGCCCGATGCTGGTGGGGCCGATCGCGCGCTGCCGGTTCGGCGGATCCGCCCTCGATCGGTGACCAGGGGCGTGCTCGAAGCCATGGCCACGCTCCCGCCCGCCCGCGGAGAGGCCGCCCGTGGAGAGGCCGCCCGCACCGGCCGCGGTGTCCGGCGCCGGGCTGCTGACGGGTGCCCGCGGCCCCGCTGACAAGCGTGTCAATACGACGTCGATCGGACGCCGATCCCCTCGGACGACGCTCCGGGTGAACGCGGGCGCCGGGGCCCGCCCCCGGAGACCGCTCAACGCCTCCACAGGAGAATGGGGGCCGCGCAGTGGATCTTTCCGGGTGGACAGGGTGGCCGCGTTGCCGGTCGACACCCTCAACGCGATGCTGGCCGAACGGCGCGAGGAACTGGTCACCGCCTTCTCCTTCTCCGGGGAGACGCTCGGCACGCCGTACAGCGGCTCGGGGACGCTGGACGCGTGGAGGATCCTGCCCGGCGAGCCGGGCGACCTGCTCCGGCTGGCCCTGCCGATCGCCTCCGGGAGCGTCACGGCGGGAGAGGGCGGGGCGATCGACCTGACCGGCCTCGACGCCGTGGTCATGGTCGCGCTGCGGCTTCTGCCAGGTGAGGAGGGGCTCCCGCCCGGCGGGAATCCGCTTCATCGGGAAGAGGACGAGCTTCCTGCCGGGGAGGAGGCATCCCGCGGGGAGAGGCCGGGCGACCTCGTCTTCGACCTGCGCGAGGCCGGGAGACTCGGCGACGACGCAGTCCCCGGGGTGGTCACCCCGGTGGCGCTGACGGGCCCGGGGCGGGTCCTGGCCGAGCTGAGTGACCTCGGCCGGCGAGCGGTGCTGGACGGCGTCGCCGGCCCCCTGGCCCGCCACGCCGCCGAGCTGTCGTTCGTCCTCGCCACGGTCGACCTGGGGGCGCGGCCGGCCCCCAGACGGTCCGCCTTCAACTACACGCGGACGACGGGGCGGACGGACTCCGGCTACCTCGCGGTCTTCGGCGTCATGGAGGACGTGGACGTGTCCCGGCTGCCGCTGACGCTCGACCCGGCGCTCGCGTCCGGAGGCGAGGCCGTTTTCGCCGTCTCGTCCCGGCTCTTCCTCACCGAGATGGTGCTCCCGGGGCTGCCGGACGCGCTCGGCGGCGAGACCTCGGCGGCGACCGTGGCCTACGATCCGGCGTCGAAGTCCCTCCGCGAGACACGCCCCTTCTCCATCGGCTCGCTCGTCGAGGGCGCCATCCGGTACACGCCCCGGGTGACGTCGCTGTCGATCGGCGTCGTGGGCGGCGACCTCGCCGTACGCGTCGAGGGCGACTGCGACCTCAAAGCCGGCATCTCCATGACGTTCTGGGCCACCGCCCGTTCCCGGATGGTGTTCCACCGGGACCGCGCGGCGATCTCGTTCGTGCCGGACGGCAAGGTCGACAGCGGCTACCAGGCGGACATCCCGGTGTGGTTCATCCTCGGCGGGCCACTCGCCGAGGGCATCACCCAGCTCGTCGTCTCCGTCATCAGTGAGGACCTCGCCGGCCGGCTCGGATCGGGGGCCGGGCCCGCGGGGCTCGGCCGGTGGGCGAGCCGTCCGGTGCGGTGGGGCGCGGCGCGCGCCATGACCGTCGAGCACGCGGCGCTCGACGGCTGCTTCCACATCAGCGGGCGCCCGGCCTGACGGCCTGCCCCGGCGACCATCGACCTCAGGGGACACTCCCATGACACTGCAACTGCCACTCGGCTTCGACAAGGACCAGCTCCTCCACCTGAAGCTGGAGGACGCCGGGCTGACCGACGCCCGCAACAAGCAGGGCTGGCGAAGATGGACGCCGGCCAGGCGAAGAGGTCGGCCGTGACGTTCACCACCAACGGGTGGGACACGGTGTACGCGATCCGCCTGTCCGACGTGAACAAGGCCATCGCCAAGAAGGGGGTCTCCCCCGGCAAGTGGGCCGCGACGATCGAGGCGTCCGACTTCAGCCCGGAGATCACCGGGTCGGGCGCCTTCGGCGGCTGGTCGCTGGCCACCGGGGCCGGCTCCGGCACGAACGTCCGCATGCATCTGCCGTTCACCGCGTCCGTCACCGCGAACGGCACGACGCACGAGGTGACGGACGGCGTGGCGTACGCGCTGGTGCACATGCTCTACCTGCCCGACTCGGGGGAGACCGGCCCGGGCGACAGGCAGTTGCGGCTGCAGGCGACGGGCGGCACCCCGGACAACCCCGTGGTGGAGGTCTCGTCGGTCACCTACACCTCCCCGGCGCGCTCCGACGGGCTGGACAGGGCCCTGATCTCGCTTCTCGACAAGTGGTGCAACGCCAACATCGCGACCTTCGACCACGTCTTCGCCACGGTCAACATCGGCAAGCATGAGGCGGAGGGCGGCGGCGACTTCGCGTGGCTCAACCCCACCTACACCGCGTACGCGTACGCCGACGCCAAGACCCCCGAAGAGGCGCTGCTGGGTGTGCTCTGCATGACGTCGGGCCGATCGATCGCGGGCAACGTGGACGGGCTGAGCGCCGGGGCGCTGCCCGAGGGCGCCAGGGCGGGGCTCAGCATCTCGGCTGAGCGCTTCATGGAGCGGATGGTGAAGCCGGCGACCGTCTCCCACTTCCCCAAGGTGGATCCGGGCATCTTCCGCGTGGTCAACAACGACACCCAGCTCGAGGCGACCGACGTCATCCCGCTGGACGCGATCCGCGTGGCCGCCAGCAACTTCTACCCGCAGATGACGACCTTCCAGGTCACCCTGTCGGAGAGCGAGCTCACCACCTACTCCTACGTGCAGACGAACATCTCACCGGGCATCGACGCCTACGCCGAGGTCACCCACTACGCCACGCTGGCCCTGGGGACGAAGAGCGACGGCACGCAGTCGCTCACGTTCGTCGAGACGCGGCCGGTCCGGCAGAACGGGTGGTCCACCGTCGCCTCCTGGGTGACCGGCGTCGAGATCGCGGCCGACCTGATCCTCGCCGTCGTCAGCGCGGTGACGGCCAATGTGGCGACGGCCGGCAAGCGGCTGGTCGTCCGGGTGCTCATCGCGATCGTCGCGGCCGGGCTCATCGGCGTCATCGCCGGCGTGTTGGAGAAGGTCCCCGAATGGATCGCCGGGGCCGTCCCCGACGAAATGCCGTCGATCGACCCGCTCGTGCAGGGTGCGACCTCCTCGGTGACGTGGCCGAACGCGGGCAAGGAGTTCACGCTGACCCACGTCGTGCTCAACGGGGCCCTGCAACTCGGCGGAACCCCCGGCTTCTCCTCCTGACCGCCCCGCGGCCTGAGGCCGGAACGGAACACGGGTCCCGCCTGTGATCACAGGCGGGACTCGTAGACGGCGCGGGCCTTCTCCACCAGGTCGAGGTGGTCGCGCAGCTGCGCGCGGGTGCGCAGCCGGGCACGCGCGCGGATCAGCTCGTCGAGCAGGTCCAGCCACCGCAGGCACCACCGGACGTCCTCCTCCCGGGCCACTCTCCGGCCGTCGACGTCCAGGTAGACCGGGCTGGTGTGGGCGAGAGCCGGCCGGCACGGCGAACGGGGATGTGGCGGGCCCGACGCCGCCGCCACCACGTACGTGGCCTCCTCGACGGTGAGCGTGACCGACAGCTCGCCGCCGGGACCGGCCGCCAGCGTCCCCTCCGCCGTGCGGATCTCCAGCCGCTCCACCTCCGGGCCGGCCGACCGGGCGGTGATCGTGACCGGTTCGCCCCGGCGCAGGTCGAGCGTCTCCCCCGGCTCCCGGCCGGCCACGTCCAGCTCCAGCCACGGCCCGGTCGTGGCGAACGTGCGGCCCCGCCGTACGGCACGGGCGAACGACTCGGCGGTGAGCGGCCCGTCGACGCGGGCGTAGACCCGCTCCCAGCCGGGCGGGCTGGAGACGGTGTCCTGGCGGGTGAACGACAGCATCGTGTCGGTCCCCGCGAGGGCCGCCAGGCGGTTGCCCGCGCCGAGCAGCCGCCGGTAGACCTCCACGCTGCCGGGCGTGCCGGACATGTCGCTGAAGTGGAGCAGTTCCACGCCGTCCACGAGCCCGAGCGCGGCGTCCACCACCAGGGCGCGGGCCGTGCAGTTGCGCCTGCCCTCGCCGACGACGTCCTCGGGTTCCGAGACCGGGCCGTGGAAGGGGTGCGCGTACCCCAGGACCGCGTCCGGCTCCCGAAGGCCGCCGCAGACGGCTCCGCTGGGCGGCCAGTCGGGAGCGCCGGCGAACCCCGTGTGGTAGACGGACGGCGGCGCCGCCGGCCCGAAGACGTGCAGATGGCCGAGCAGGTCGTTGCGGTATTCCACGCCCATCCGGGCGAGGTGCCGCCCGTCCGACCACGGCAGGTCGCGCCCCGCCCAGTGCAGCAGGGCCTCCCGGTCGTAGACCCGCTCCCCCGCGACGTTGCCCGCGACGAGGTTGAGCACATGGAGGTCCTCGCCGAGCTGCGCGGCCGCCGCCTCGGCGGGAGCCGCCACCAGGTCGCCCGCCCAGTTCATGTGCACGTGCATGTCCGCGCCGTACCAGCCGCGCGCGGGGGCGTCGTAGAGCCGTTCGGGCGTGAGCCGGACCAGCGTCTCCTCCCCGGCGCGGGGGACGACGGCCGCCTCCGCCGTGCCGTACTCCATGCCGCGCGCCACCCGGACCGTGAGCGGCTCGGCGGGAACGGCGAGCAGGACGTCGTCGCCGTGGAAGAACGGCACGTCGTCGTTGCCGCGCCGCGGGGGCGCGCCGTCCGGATACCACCCCTGACCGCCCTCGGACACGACGCTCCAGCGGCACGGGAACCCGGCGCGCAGGCGCAGCGAGGCGGCCACGGCCGGCCGGGTCAGCCCCGTCAGGTCGACCTGCTCCCCGCCGGCCGTCACCGCCGAGCCGGTCGTCGCCTCGACGAGGCGCGCGCCACCAGGCCCGATCTCGTACGGCACGCCGTCCACCGTGACGACGGCCACGGTCTCCAGCGCCGAGTCGACCAGCAGCACGATCGGCAGCACGCCGGACGACGCGCCAGACGGGCCGCTGGACGGGCCGCTGGACGGGGGCTGCGGCGGCAGCACGGCGAGGGCCGGGCCGTGCTCCAGCCGGTGGCCCCCGCTCACCAGCCGGAGCACGGTCAGGCCGCGGGGGACCTCGCCCCCGAGCGCGTCGCGGAACGCGGCGTCCAGGTCGGAGCCCATGACCATCCGCTCCGCCTCCTCCGGGAACCGGAGGAACCGCATCATGTCGACGTAGCCCAGGGACGGCTCCCCCCAGGTGAGGCCGTGACCGGCCAAAAGCGCCCGGTACTCGCGCAGCGCGCGCTCCACCGGTGGCGGCATCATCGGATCGTGACTCATCGCGCCCTCCCCCTTATCAAGACGGGCCCCTTTTTCGAGACGGACCCCGCGTCAAGGCGGGCACATCGTCACACGATTCGGCCCAGGAGAAACACGCAATAGTGCATTGTCCGCTACACGGGTAGCGATATCCCCCACCGAGGATGAAAGCGTTCTCCCGGGGGGACTCCACCACCGGTGGACCCGGCCATGGTGAACGGGCGCCGGCCCGTCAGGCCTCCGGGAACCCGGGGAGGAAGGCCGCCAGGATCCGGTCGGCGGCGAGCGACGGGGTGAGGGTGCCGTCGAGCACCTCCCGCTCGACGGCGGGGGCGATGGGCGCCGCCTTCTCGTGCAGCCGGGCCAGCAGCCGGTCACGGACCAGCGACCACGTCCATTCCACCTGCTGGCCGCGCCGCTTGGCCGCCACGTCCGTGGCCTCCTGGTGCCGCACGACCTGGCCCCACAGCTCCTCCAGGCCGGCGCCGGTCAGGCCGCTGCAGGTCAGCACCGGCGTGGAGGCGTGGAGCAGGCGCAACGCCCCCGCCAGCTCCCTGGCCGCCCGTCGCGCCGCCGTCTCGTGCTCCCCGTCGGCCTTGTTGACCGCGATCACGTCGGCCAGCTCCAGCACGCCTTTCTTGATGCCCTGGAGCTGGTCGCCCGTACGGGCCAGCGTGAGCAGCAGGAACGTGTCGACCATGTCGGCGACGGTGGTCTCCGACTGGCCCACGCCGACGGTCTCGACGAGCACGACGTCGTATCCGGCGGCCTCCACCACGACCATGGCCTCGCGGGTCGCCTTCGCCACCCCGCCGAGGGTCCCGGCGGTCGGGGACGGCCGGATGAACGCGCGGGTGTCGGCCGACAGCCGCGCCATGCGGGTCTTGTCGCCCAGGATGCTGCCGCCGGAGCGCCGCGACGAGGGATCCACCGCCAGCACGGCCACCCGGTGCTCCCGGCCGGTCAGGTGGGTGCCGAGCGCCTCGATGAACGTCGACTTGCCCACGCCCGGCACGCCGGAGACCCCGACCCTGCGGGCCTTGCCCGCGTGCGGGGTCAGCTCGACGAGCAGCCGCTGGGCCGCCTCGCGGTGGTCGGGCCTGGTCGACTCCACCAGGGTGATCGCCCGGGCGATCCACCGGCGGTCGCCCGCCAGGACGCCGTCCACGTAGTCGCGCGTCACAGGCGCCCGCCGTACGGCGCGTGCTGGCGGCACGGCGCCAGAAGCAGGTGCGGCCCAACGAGCAGGCGCGGCCCAGTAAGCGGGTGCGACCGGGTCATGACGCGGCTGAGGAGCCGTGGCCGAGGCGCGCCGACAGGTCCCCGAGCAGGTCGAGCGCGGCGTCGGCGATGACGGTCCCGGGGAGGAAGATGGCGGCGGCGCCCGCAGCTCGCAGCTCGGCGACGTCCCCCGGAGGGATGACCCCGCCGACGACGATCATGACGTCGTCGGCGCCGAGCTCGGCCAGAGCCTCGCGCAGCGCCGGCACCAGCGTCAGGTGCCCCGCCGCGAGGGAGGAGACGCCGACCACGTGCACGTCGGCCTCCACCGCCTGGCGGGCCACCTCCTGCGGCGTGGCGAACAGCGGGCCCACGTCGACGTCGAACCCCAGATCGGCGAAGGCGCTCGCGATCACCTTCTGCCCGCGGTCGTGCCCGTCCTGGCCCATCTTCGCCACCAGGATCCGCGGCCGGCGGCCTTCTGCCTTCTCGAACAGCGCGCAGGCCTCCCGCACCCGCTCGACCACATCCGCCCCCTCGCCGTCGCCGACCTCGGCCCGGTAGACCCCGGAGATCGTGTGGACCTGCGCGGCGTGCCGGCCGAAGACCTTCTCCAGCGCCTGGGAGATCTCCCCGACCGTCGCCTTGGCCCGGGCGGCGTCCACCGCCAGCTCAAGCAGGTTCGCGCCGGCTCCGGGACCGGCCGCCGCGCCCTCGGTCAGGGCTCGCAGCGCCCGCTCCACCTCGGCGTCCGAGCGCTCCTCGCGCAGCCGGCGCAGCTTGTCGATCTGCTGGGCGCGCACCGCGGTGTTGTCCACCTTGAGCACCTCGATCGGCTCGTCGGCCGCCGGGCGGTAGAGGTTGACCCCGATCACCGGCTGGCGGCCGGAGTCGATCCGCGCCTGGGTCCGCGCGGCCGCCTCCTCGATCCGCATCTTCGGCAGGCCCTGGTCGATCGCCCTGGCCATCCCCCCGGCCCGCTCGACCTCCTCGATGTGCCCCCACGCCGTACGGGCGAGGTCATGGGTGAGCCGCTCCACGTAGAACGAGCCACCCCACGGGTCGATCACCCGGCAGGTCCCCGACTCCTGCTGGAGCAGCAGCTGGGTGTTGCGGGCGATCCGGGCCGAGAAGTCACTGGGCAGCGCCAGCGCCTCGTCCAGCGCGTTGGTGTGCAGCGACTGGGTGTGCCCCTGCGTGGCCGCCATGGCCTCGACGCATGTGCGCGCCACGTTGTTGTACACGTCCTGCGCCGTCAGCGACCACCCCGACGTCTGGCTGTGGGTGCGCAGCGACAGCGACTTCGGCTGCCGCGCGCCGAAGCCCTTCACCAGGCGGGCCCACAGCAGCCGCGCCGCGCGGAGCTTGGCCACCTCCATGAAGAAGTTCATCCCGATGCACCAGAAGAACGACAGCCGCGGCGCGAACGCGTCGACGTCCAGCCCCGCCGCCCGTCCCGCCCGCAGGTACTCCACCCCGTCGGCCAGCGTGTACGCCAGCTCAAGATCGCACGTCGCCCCCGCCTCCTGCATGTGGTAGCCGGAGATGGAGATCGAGTTGAACTTCGGCATCCGCGTCGAGGTGTAGGCGAAGATGTCGGAGATGATCCGCATCGACGGGCCCGGCGGGTAGATGTAGGTGTTGCGGACCATGAACTCCTTGAGGATGTCGTTCTGGATGGTCCCGGCCAGCCGGTCCGGGCTCACGCCCTGCTCCTCGGCGGCGACGATGTACAGCGCCAGGATCGGCAGCACCGCGCCGTTCATGGTCATCGACACGCTCATCCGGTCCAGCGGGATCCCGTCGAACAGCTGCCGCATGTCGTAGATCGAGTCGATCGCCACCCCGGCCATGCCGACGTCCCCCGCGACCCGGGGATGGTCGGAGTCGTACCCCCGGTGGGTCGCCAGGTCGAACGCGACCGACAGGCCCTTCTGCCCGGCCGCCAGGTTGCGCCGGTAGAACGCGTTGGACTCCTCCGCCGTGGAGAACCCGGCGTACTGCCGGATCGTCCACGGCTGGGTCACGTACATCGTGGGGTACGGCCCCCGCACGAACGGCGCGATCCCCGGGTAGGTCTCCAGGGGCTCCACACCGTCGAGGTCGGCGGCGGTGTACAGCGGCCGCACGTCGATGCCCTCGGGTGTCCGCCACACCTCGCCGCCGGACGCCGCGCCGGAGTCCAGGCCGGAGTCCGCGCCGGGGTCCGGTACGGCTCCCGGCTCCAGGGCGATATCCGAGAAGTCCGGAATCATCGGCTCACTCCCAGGTCGTCGAAGGTCGTGCGGAGAACGTCGAGCGCGTCGCATCCGGCGTAAAGACTCCCGTCCACCCCGGCGTGGCGTCCCTTCCCGGCGAGCCATACCCGCTCGGCCCCGGCCTCGCGCAGCGCGGCGGCCACGGCCTCCGCGTGCTCGCCGTACATGGCGTCGCTGGAGCACAGGCAGGCGACCGGGGTGCCGGAGTCGCGGAAGGCCCCGGCGATCGCGGCCGGGTCGGTGCCCGGCCCGCTCGTCACCGCCGCCACCCCTCCGGCGGCGAACAGGTTCGCCGCGAACGAGGCGCGCGCCGTGTGCACCGCGACCGGCCCGATCGTGGCCAGGAACACCCGCGGCCGCACCGGCTGGGCGTCGGCGAGATCACGCAACGCCTCGAACTCCTCGGAGTACCGCACCACCGGCAGACCGTCCCCGCCCGCCGACGGGCGGGCCAGCCCCGGCCCCGGCGTACGCCGCACCGGTCTCTCCTCCAGATGGGGGAACTCGCTCACCCCTGTGATCGGCCGCCGGCGCCGGGCGACGTCGGCGGCGCGGCGGGCCCGGGTGGCGGCCAGCCGCTCGGGGACGAGCCCCCGCAGGGCGGCGGCCATCCCCCCGGCCCGCTCGATCTCCTGGAACCACTCCCACGCCGTGGACGCCAGCTCCGCCGTCAGCCGCTCGGCGTACCAGGACCCTCCGGCCGGATCCGCCACGCGGGCGACGTTGGCCTCCTCCACCAGCAACGCCTGCGTGTTGCGGGCGATCCGCCGGGCGAACCCGTCCGGCAGGCCGAGGCACGCGTCGAACGGCTGCACCGTCACCGCGTCGGCCCCGCCCACTCCGGCGGCGAAGCAGGCCACGGTCGCGCGCAGCATGTTCACCCACGGATCGCGCGCCGTCATCATCGCCGACGACGTCACCGCGTGCTGGAACTGCGTTCCCGGCCCTCCCGGATCCGTGGGCGCGCCGCACACCTCGGCCACCCGGGCCCACAGCCGGCGCGCCGCCCGCAGCTTCGCGATCGTGAGGAACTGGTCGGCCGTGGCGGCGTACCGGAACTCGATCTGCCCCAGCGCCTGCTCCACCGTCAGGCCGGCGCCCGTGAGCTCGCGCAGGTACGCGACCCCGGTGGCGATCGAGCATCCCAGCTCCTGCGCGTCCGCCCCGCCCGCGTCGTGGTACGGCAGCGCGTCCACCGTCACCGCGCGCATCCCCGGATGGCCGGCGGCGCAGCGCGCGGCCAGCTCGGCCGCCGGCGCCAGGCCCTCGCCTGTCTCCGTGTGCCGGCCGGTCCTGGCCGCCAGACCCAGCGGATCGGCGCCGAGGTTGCCGCCCGGCAGGGCCGTCCCGCCGGCCAGCCGCAGGAACGCGTCAGCGGCCTCCGCGGTACGGGCGCCCGCCTCCAGCACGACCGGCGCGAGATCGAGATACACCCCGTCGAGCACCTTGGCCAGCACCGCGGGCAGCGGCTCCGGCCCCAGCCAGGTCAGGTCCAGCCAGACGGAGGCGGCCCCGTTCTCCAGGTCGGCCAGCACCGCCTCCCGCAGCGCCGCGGGGTCGGGGCCCGCGTGGCGCTGCCGCACCTGCCAGCCACCCACCGGCCAGCCCCCCGCCGGCCGGACCAGGCGGGGAGCGGGCACGGGCAGGTCCGAGGAGTCGTAGATCGGAGCCACCGTGACGCCGTCGTAGGTCACGGAGGAGAGCCGGCGCTCCACCTCCGCCGCCGGGCCTTCCCAGCCCGACTTGCGCAGCACTCCGAGCGCCAGCTCCCGCCACTGCTCCCGGGTCGCCGCGGGGAAGCCGGCGGCGGGGCCGCCGGGGACAGTGGGGCCCGTGAGGCCGGTGAGTTCGTCAGGCGGCACCGTGGTCATGTTCCGGATGCTAAGCCGAAACGCCGGGTCCGCGGACCCCGGGGTGCCCCCTATCCTGTGCCGCCGTCCACTGGATCCTGTGCCGCCGTCCACGGGTCCCGGGGGAGAACCCCGGCGCGCGGTGGCGGGGTCAGGGCTTGGCGGCGAAGGCCGCGTCCCACGTCTTCCGCCCCACGACGCCGTCCGCGTCGAGGTGCTTGTCCTTCTGGAACCGTACGCAGACGGCCTTGGACGCCGGGCCGTACTCGCCGTCCACGTCGATGTCGTAGCCGAGCTTCTTCACCTGGGCCTGCCAGTCGTGCACGTCGTCACCCTTGGTGACGGGCGGGTATCTGAGCAGGCGGCCCGGCCACTCGTGGCCTGATGCGGGGGGCGGATTCGTGCCGCTCCCGGAGGCGCCGGGCCGGGGCGCGCCCTTGCGCACCCAGGAGTACAGGGGCTCGCCGGGGCAGTCGGTGGAGTAGCCGTCGCGGTGGCCCTTGATCTCCTTGCCCGCGCCGCCCTCCGCCCGCAGGTAGTCGATCGCGTCGAGGATCGCGTTCAGGATCCCGTCGGTGGGCTGCACCAGCCCGGAGTTGCCGACCAGGCCGAGCACCGCGTAGTGGCCCGAGTTGAGCCCCGCCCCGTTGGCCGCCGGGACGTGCCCGGGGCCGCGTCCCACGAAGACTTTACGATGCGGGCAGGCCACCATCGTGTAGCCGATGTCGATCCACCCGTTGCCGTCCATGTGGAAGTTCTGGATGGACTTCACCATGGCGACGCACTTGGCGTGGTCGCCGGTGATCGCCGGATCCACCCGCCCGCCGGTGTAGTGGACCTTCACGCCCCTGGTCGACGACAACGGCGAGTAGGAGCCTTTCGGGGCACGTGCGCCCCATGCTGCGCGGGTCACGATGTCGATAGCCACAGAGCTCTCCGGAAACGAACGGCAGGATGGTCGAGCCTAGTAGTAATACGTAGGCCGGTAAGCCCTTTTACCGATATTGTTCCTGTCAAACAATGTCAATGCAGTGATGACCGTTAAATCCATCGACAGGGGCTTCCTCAGCGGAGACCATGGATTCATGTCCGTTGTGAAGGAGGTCCACTTCTCCCCCGATCGTGAGCCCCGGCCGTCAGCGGAGGAACTGCCGATGCAGGTCTGGCTCGACGACACCGACACTCCGGCCGACGTGATCGACGCCATGGCGCTCTCGCCCTTCGCGACGGGCGCGCAGCCCTGGTCGCGCAGCACCAACCTCGGCCGCGTGCGGGCCGGCGCGCCGATGACCGCCGAGGGCGGCCGCCTGCTGCGCGTCGCCCAGCACACCGACGGCCACGAGGCCCGGCTGATCGCGGGCGAGGGCTGGACGCTGCGGGTGGTCAGGCACTCCAACCGGTCGGCCGTCCTCACCGCCACGGCGGTCAGCGAGGAGCTGGCCGGGGCCGTTCTGGCGGAGGCCACCCGGGGAGCGGAGGAGCCCGGCCCCGACCAGGACCACGTGCGGATGGGCTTCTGGTGGAGGTCGTCCCGCGGGCCGTACCGCTCCGCGAAGCCGATCACCACGTCGCCGTGGGACCAGATCAGGGACAACTACCCCCGTACGGCGGTGGGCCGGCTCGACGCCCTCATGACGATGACGGACCGCGACGTGACCGGCCGGCTGCTCCTTCTCCACGGGCCGCCCGGGACCGGCAAGACGACGCTGCTGCGTACGCTCGCCCGCGAGTGGGCGGGCTGGTGCCAGGTCGACTGCGTGCTGGACCCCGAGCTGCTGTTCAGCGACCCCGGCTACCTGATGGACGTGGCGGTCGGCTGGGACGGCCCGGACGACGAGACCGAGGGGCCCCGGTGGCGGCTGCTCGTCCTGGAGGACTGCGACGAGCTGATCCGCTCGGAGGCCAAGCAGTCGACCGGCCAGGGCTTGTCGCGGCTGCTCAACCTGACCGACGGCCTGCTCGGCCAGGGCAGGGACGTCCTGGTCGCCATCACGACCAACGAGGACCTCAACCGGCTGCACCCCGCGGTGGTCCGGCCGGGACGGTGCCTGGCCCAGGTCGAGATCGGCCGCCTCGACGCCGCCCAGGCGGCGCGGTGGCTCGGCGGGACCGGCGCGGCGGCGGTCGGAACCGGCGGCGCGACGCTGGCCGAGCTGTTCGCGCTGCGCGACGGCCGCCATGTGGAGCCGTCCGAGCCCTCCGCCTCGACGGGCCTCTACCTCTGACCCCTCCCCGGGGGGAGGCGGTCAGCTCACCCCTGGGAGATCGAGGACGAGGCCGGCGACCTCCTTGGGCCGGGAGAGGAACGGGTGGTGCCCGGCGTCGATCTCGACGACCCGGCCCGCCCGCCGGGCCTGGGCGCGCTGCAGGGCCGGCGGAGTGCCGTTGTCGCGGGCGCACACCAGGTAGGTCGAGGGGATCTGCCGCCAGGCCGCCGCGCCGGCCGGCTGCGCCGTGACGGCGGCGCTCTGCCGTACGAGACGGGCGTGGGCCTGCGCCACGGCGTCGGCGTCGCAGTCCTGCAGGAAGGTCGGCGTGGCGAGCTCGGGCCGGACACCGAAGGTGCCGTCAGCGCCGAAGTCCAGGTACGGCGCGGGTGTGCCGTCGCCGAAGGACGCCAGGCTCTCGCCCGCCTCGGGCAGGAAGCTCGCGACGAACAGCAGGTGGGCGACGTTCGGCAGCCCGGCGGCGGCCTCGCAGGCCACGATCCCGCCGTAGCTGTGCGCCACCACGACGGCCGGCTCGGCGGAGGACTCCAGGACCTCCCGGACGGACGCGACGTCGTCGGGCAGCGAAGGCCCGCCCTCCCCCGGCGTCCGCCCCGTCTCGCCGCAGCTCGGCAACGGCGGGGCCGCGCCGGCCACTCCCTCGCGGGCGAGCAGGCCGGCCACCCGGTGCCACCACCACGCGCCGTCGCGGACGCACGCCCCGTGCACGAACACCACTCGCACCACGATCTCCTGTTCGATCGGACGGCTACGATGATAAACGTAACGAGCGTTACGTGAAAGGAGGCCGGTGTGGGCAGACGCCCTCAGCGGGACATCCGGGACCGGCTGCTCGCGGCCTGCACCGACCACGTGCTCCTGCACGGCCTCCCGCCCGGCCTGTCGGCGTTCGCGGCCGGCGCGGGCACCTCCCCGCGCATGCTGATCTACCACTTCGGCACCCGCGAGCGGCTGCTGCGGGAGGTCCTGGCCGAGGCCCGGCGCCGCCAGCTCGGCCTCTTCCACGAGGTCCTCGAACCCCGCGGCGAGCCGTACACGCGGACGCTCGCCCGGGCCTGGGGCGTGCTGACCGGCCCGGAAGGGGCGCCGTTCCTGCGGCTGTTCGGCATGGTGCACAACACGCCTGAGGGCCGGTCCCTGTGGCCGGACTTCCGCCGGGCCGCCACCACCGACTGGCTGGAGGTGCTGGAACGCGGCCTGCGACCGGCCCGCGGCGACGCCGCCCCCGCGACGGCCACGGCCGTCCTGGCGGTGATGCGCGGCCTGCTCCTCGACCGTGACGCGACAGGCGACACGGCGAGGGCGGACGCGGCCTTCGCCGCCTTCCTGGGGTTCCTCGATCTCCCGGGCCCCGGCTTCGCGGGATCCGGCACCGAGGGAGCCGGGCCCGTGCCGTAGCGTCCCGATGTGCCGGATACGTAAACCATCCGATGTGCCGCGTCATACCGGAAACGACAATCGGCGAGGTGGTCACCCTGCTGTCGGCCGATGTGAGCCCTGTCGTCCTTCACCGGTGGTCCTTCACGGACCTCGAGACCGGGGTGGCCGAATACCTCGATCCGTTCGCGGACGGCCCTGATCCGTTCACGGATGGCGCGGGGCGTGCCTGGCCGTACGTGCGGTGGACCTCGCCGGAGCGCGAGATCGGCTTTCCGGCGACCGAGCTCGTGCCGTCGTGGACGGCCGCGGCGCCGCCGGGCGCCTGGCTGGAGGTCGAGCTCCAGGGCCGGACCGTGACGGGGACGCCGACCAAGTGGTACGTCATGGGCCGGTGGGCCGAGACCGGCGCCGACATCCACCGCACGTCCCTGCCCGGGCAGGGCGACGCGGACGGCGACGTGGCGGTGGACACGTTCGTCGCCGCCCGGCCGGTCACCGCCTACCGCGTCCGGGCCACCCTGTACGGCCGGGGAGGCGGCGTCCGCTCGCTCAGCGTGATGGCGTCGGCCGTGCGGACCGGCAGGAGAGCCGTGTGGATGGGCGGCGCGAGCGTGGAGCTCGACGTGCCGCGCCGGTCGCAGAAGACGCACGCCGGCCACTTCCCGCAGTGGGACGGAGGCGGGGAGTCATGGTGCAGCCCGGCGTCGTTTACGATGGTTCTGGGTTACTGGGGACGTGGGCCGGCCGAAGAGGACCTCCGCTGGGTGCCCGAGGACGACCCGTTCCCCGCCGTGGACCACGCGGCGCGTGACATGTACGACCACAGCTACCAGGGCACCGGCAACTGGCCCTTCGGGGTCGCCTACGCCGGGCGCTTCGGTCTCGAGGGCTTCGTCACGCGGCTGCGCTCGCTGAGCGAACTGGAGCGCCTCATCGCCGCGGGAATCCCGGTGATCACGTCGCAGTCGTTCAGGGAGCGGGAGCTGCCCGGCTCGGGGTACTCGACCGGCGGCCACCTCATGGTGGTCACCGGCTTCACCCCGGCGGGCGACGTGATCGCGAACGACCCGGCCGCGCCGACGGACGCCGGCGTGCGGAGGGTCTACCCGCGCGCCGCGTTCGAGAGCGTATGGCTGCGCGGAACGAGCAGCGGGGGGATCGCGCATGTGGTGCACCCCCCGGACATCCGTCTTCCAGACTCCGGGGGGAACTGGTGACAGACCGGGCCACGGTCCCGGCCGGCATCCCGGCCGCCATCCGGGCCGTGGACGTCGCGCGCATGGACGACCGGCCGTTCTGGGTCGAGCTGCCGGGCGGGAGCGGCCCCGGTGGCGACCCCGCCGGCGATCCCGGTGGCGACGAGGTGTGGTGGGACGAGCCGCGCCCGCACGAGGGCGGCCGGCGCTGCGTCGTCAGGCGGACCGCGGACGGGACGATCGAAGACGTCCTGCCGCCCGGGTGGAACGCCAGGAACCGGGTCATGGAGTACGGCGGCCGCGCCTGGCGGGCGCACCGCGGCAGGCTGGTGTTCACCAACTGGGCCGACGGGCGGATCTACCTGTGCTCCCCCGGCGGCGACCCGGTCCCGCTGACGCCCGAGGGGCCCGCCCGCCACGGCGACCTCGTCGTCCACGGGAACATTCCCGGGGACATTCACGGGGACATGCACGGGGACGAGGTGTTGTGCGTCCGCGAGACGGGCGCCGGCCGCGACGTCAAGCGGGAGATCGTCGCGGTGCCGCTGGACGGCTCGCCCGCGCGCACCCTCGTCAAGTCACACCATTTCCTGATGAACCCACGGATTTCGCCGGACGGGCGGCTGATCGCCTGGATCGGGTGGAACCACCCCGACATGCCGTGGGACGCCACCGAGCTCTGCGTGGGCCCGGTGGAGGGCGGGCCGCACCGCGTCCTGCTCACGGGTGCCTCCACCGTGCAGGCCGAGTGGCGCGACGCCGGGAGCCTGTACGCGGTGACCGACCCGACCGGCTGGTGGAACCTCCACCTCGTGCGGCTCGACGGCACGGCCCGCGACCTCACCCCCGCCGACCTGGAGTTCGGCGACGCCCCCTGGAAGATCGGGGCGACGTTCTTCGCCGTCGCGGCGGGACGGGTGGTGGTGACGTACGGCACGGCCGACGACCGCCGGCTCGGCGTGCTCGACGACCCGGTGGCCGGCGGCCCGGCGCCGATCCGGGACCTGGGCGGCGACTACACCTCGTGGGCGCCGGCCCTGTCCACCGACGGGCGGGTCGCCGTGGGCGTGGCCGCCTCGCCGCGCCGGCCGTACGAGGTGGTGCGGGTGGACCTGGACAGCGGGGAGCGGGAGGTGCTCTCCCGCCGCAGGCCGCTGCCCCCGGCCGAGCTGCTGCCCACGCCGGAGCCGGTGACCGTCGACGGTGTCCACGCCCACGTCTACGCGCCGTCAGGGGAGCACGCGGGCCCCGCGCCGTACGTGGTGTTCGTGCACGGCGGGCCGACCGGCTCGGTCGCGCCGGTCCTCGACCTGGAGATCGCCTACTTCACCAGCAGGAGCGTCGGCGTCGCCGAGGTGAACTACGGCGGCTCCACCGGGTACGGCAGGGCCTACCGCGAGCGGCTGCGGCACAACTGGGGCATTGTCGACGTCCGGGACTGCGAGACCGTGGCCAGGTGGCTGCTGCGTACCGGGAGGGCGGCGAAGGTGGCGATCCGGGGAGGCAGCGCGGGCGGCTGGACGTCGATGGCGGCCCTGGTCCACAGCGACGTGTTCTGCGGCGCCGTGTCGCACTACGGGATCAGCGACCCCGAGGGATGGGCGGCGGAGACCCACGACTTCGAGTCCCGCTATCTCGACGGGCTGATCGGCCCGCTGCCCGAGACCCGCCGCCGGTACCTCGACCGCTCCCCGGAGCTGCACGCCTCCCAGGCGTCCGGCCCGGCGCTGCTCATGCACGGCCTGGAGGACAAGGTCGTGGACCCCTCGCAGTCGGAGCGGTTCGCCGCCGCGCTGGCCCGGCACGGCGGCCGGTGGGCGTACCGCACCTTCCCCGGGGAACAGCACGGATGGCGGCGCGAGGAGACGATCGTGCGGGTCCTGGAGACCGAGCTCGCGTTCTACGGCCTGATCTTCGGGTTCCCCACACCCGAGGTCCCACCGCTCACCCTGGAGGGCACGGCATGACGGAGGTCGCCGAGATCTGCTCGGAGCTCCTGCGGATCGACACCACCAACGACGGCACCTGCGACGGGCCCGGCGAGCGCCGGGCGGCGGAGTACGTGGCGGGGCTGCTCGACGAGGCCGGGGTCGAGCCGGTCGTCTTCGAGTCGGCGCCGGGGCGCACCAGCGTGGTCGCCCGCGTTCCCGGGGACAGCCCGGACGCGCTGCTCGTGCACGGCCATCTCGACGTGGTCCCGGCCGACCCGGCCGAGTGGCGGATCCACCCCTTCTCCGGGGAGATCGAGGACGGCTGCGTCCACGGGCGGGGCGCCGTCGACATGAAGGGCACGCTCGCGATGACGCTCGCCTGGGTGCGCCAGGGCCGGCGGCCCCGGCGCGATCTGGTGCTCGCGTTCCTCGCCGACGAGGAGGCGACCGGGGAGTACGGCGCCGGCCACGCCGTCGAGCGGCACCGCGACCTGTTCGACGGCTGCACCGAGGCGATCAGCGAGTCCGGCGGGTTCAGCTGGCACGACGGCGACACGCGGATCTACCCGATCGCCGTCGGGGAGCGCGGCACGGCGTGGATGCGGCTGACCGCACGCGGCGTCGCCGGGCACGGCTCCAAGCCCGCCGTGGACAACCCCGTGGCCGAACTCGCCAGGGCGGTGGCCCGCATCGCCGACCATCGGTGGCCGGTACGGCTGACGCCCGAGGTGGCACGGCTGGTCGGCGAGCTGTCCCGGGCCCTCGGCACCCCGATCGACCTGGACCGGCTCGACGAGGAGATCGAGCGGCTCCCCCGGGCCGCCACCCTGTTCCGCGGCGTGCTGCGCAACTCGGCCAACCCCACGATGCTGAACGCCGGCTACAAGGTGAACGTCATCCCCGGCACGGCCGAGGCCCACGTGGACGGCCGGTTCCTGCCGGGGCTGCGCGACGAGTTCCTGGAGACGATCGACCGGCTGCTCGGCCCGAAGGTCACCCGGGAGTTCGTGAGCTTCCAGGAGGGCGTCTCCTCCCCCGCCGAGGGCCTGTTCGACGACCTGTCGGCTGCCCTGCTCACAGAGGACCCGGGCGGCCGGCCGGTGCCGTACGTCATGACCGGCGGCACCGACGCGAAGTGGTTCGCGAAGATCGGGATCAGGGGGTACGGCTTCGCGCCCCTGCTGCTGCCACCGGACCTCGACTACTTCGGCATGTTCCACGGGGTCGACGAGCGCGTCCCCGTCGAGGGCCTGGAGTTCGGCGTCCGCGTCCTCGACCGCCTCCTGTCACCGTGATCCGCGCGCCCCGCGACCGGCCTCCGCCAGCCATACCCCCGCGCCGAGGGGGTAGAACCGCTGGGGAGGTGGAGGTTGTGGACCGAGGACTCCGGGTGGCGGTGACGGGACATCGCGACCTGTCCCCCGCGACCGCCGACCTGGTCGGCTCCGCCATTCACGAGCAGCTCGCCCGGCATGCACCCGACATCGTCGGCGTGACCTGCCTGGCCCCCGGCGCCGACCAGATCTTCGCGGAGCGGGTGCTGGGGCTCGGCGGCGCCCTTGTGGCGATCGTCCCGGCCCGCCGGTACGGCCGTTGCCTTCCCGCCGGCCATCGACCGGCGTTCCACCGGCTGCTCCGCAGGGCCCGGAAGGTGGTACGCCTTCCGTACGAGCACCCCACCCCGGCCACGTACGAGGCGGCGAACGAGGCGCTGCTGGCCGGCGTCGATCTCCTGCTGGCGGTGTGGGACGGCGCGCCCGCGCGGGGGCGCGGCGGCACGGCGGACGTCGTGGAGGACGCGCGGCAACGGTCCATCGAGGTCCGGATCCTGTGGCCCGAAGGTGCGACCCGCACGGGCCGCCCTTGACACGGCCCACGCCCCCATTTCCCCTCGACTTGTGGAGACACTGACGGACGAGGAGTTCCCCGCCCTCTTCAGGGCGGCCGACCGCAGCGCGGTGGCGGGCCAGCGACGGCTGCTGACCACCACGGGGCTACGTCTCACCTGCCTCGTGCTGGCGGCGACGTTCGGCGCGTTCAGTCTCGACGTCGGCAGGGTGGACACGGCGGCCGTCGTCGCCGCCACGGCGCTGGCGTCCGCCCTGGTGATAGAGGTCTATCTGCTGACGGCCGTTCCCGACCGCCAATGGCTGGAGGCCCGGGCGGCCGCCGAGTCCGCCAAGTCCCTCACATGGCGCTACACCGTGGGCGGCGACCCGTTCGGGTGGCAGGGAGACGACGAGCACAGCGCGGACCTGCTCCTGCTCACGGAGCTCACGGCGCTCGCGAGAGATCTGCACAACTGCGCACCGATCCCCCTGTCGGACAACGACGCGCAGGTGACGGACGCCATGCGCAGGCTGCGCGCGCTACCGCTTGAGGAGCGCAGGCGAAACTACATCGCGGGCCGCATCGACGATCAGCGCTCCTGGTACCGGGCCAAGGCTTCGGCCAACGAGCGGCGCGCCTCCCAGTGGTCGGTGACGCTGGCGGTCCTCGAGGCGCTCGGCCTGGTCGCGGCCGTCCTGAACGGCGTCCAGGTGTTCAACCTGGACCTTCCAGGCATCGTCGGAGCCGTCGGCGCCGCGGGTATCGCCTGGATGCAGACGAGACAGCACCGCCAGTTGGCGAGCACCTACTCGATGGCGGCGCTCGACCTGGGGGATGTCGTGTCCCGGGCGAGCTGGCCCGCCACGGACGAGGAGTGGGCACGGTTCGTCGGCCAAGCCGAGGACGTCATCTCCCGGGAGCACGCCCTGTGGCGGACCGCACGAAGCTGACCGACGAAGCTGACCTGGTGAATGGGAGAACCGCCGGGTGAAAGCCTCGAGGGGAAATTGACCCGTTCCCACCTGCAACCATGGGTGACGTGTTTCAGAATGCTAAGAGCAGGCGTCGGCGGAAGGGGCCATCGCCAAGCTCGTGTTCCGCGTCCTGGGGCCCTAAGGTTCTCCCTGGGGACCACCTTTTCGAGGCATCGATGGTGGCCTCCTTTCAATTTCCACCACGAAACGGTCGAACATGAACATTGCGGATGGCGTCTCGGCGGAAGTGGCCTCCGAGATCAGTGACCTCCACGACGTCCGGCTCACGCAGATCGAGACGCTCCGCGGGGGGGAACTCGACGCCACGCTCCGCCGGGTCCTGCCCTTCTCGGCCCAGGGCGTCCGAGTGCCGGTCGCGCTCTTCAACTCGTCGATCTGATGGATCGGGGCGGACAGGGTGCGCCGATCCTGCCCTTCCGGCAATATGTGATCAAGGCGCACAGTCGCTGCGATCTCAGCTGCGACCACTGCTATGTGTATGAGCACGCGGATCAGAGCTGGGCCCGCCGTCCCCGGACACTCGCGCCGGAGACCGTGACGCGAATCGGTGAGCGCATCGCCGAGCACGTGCTGCGACATGGCCTCGACGAGATACACGTGGTGCTTCACGGTGGAGAGCCGCTGCTCGCGGGGCCCGCCGGCCTCGCGCGGATCGCCACGGAGCTACGCCGGCTGGTGGACCGGTCCTGCCTCATCGACCTGCGCGTCCACACCAACGGCATGTTGCTGGACGACCGGTTCTGCGATCTGTTCGCCGACCTGGGCATCAAGGTGGGGGTCTCCCTGGACGGGGACCGCGCCGCCAACGACCGGCATCGTCGTTACGCCGATGGGCGCAGCAGCCACGCACAGGCACTGCGCGCCATCGAGCGGCTGCGGCGGCGGCCGGAGCTGTACGCCGGGCTGCTGTGCACCGTCGACGTGGACAACGACCCCGCCGCGGTCTACGAGGCGCTGGTGGCACTGGACCCGCCCAGGATCGATTTCCTGCTTCCCCACGCGACGTGGGACGTGCCGCCCCCCCGTTCTTCCCCCACCGCGTACGGCGACTGGTTGATCACCGCGTTCGACCTCTGGAACGCCGGCGGACGACCGGTGGACGTCAGGTTGTTCGACTCCATCATCAGGACCACGCGAGGCCAGGCCAGCAGGACCGAAGCCATCGGTCTCCAGCCCAGCGACCTCGTGGTGATCGAGACAGACGGATCGTACGAGCTGGTGGATTCGCTGAAGGTGGCCTACGAGGGCGCTCCCGCGACCGGGCTGAACGTGATGAGCGACTCCCTGGACGACGTGGCCGCTCATCCCGGAGTGCGGGCCAGGCAAGGACGGGCCGAGAGCCTGTCCGCCCAGTGCCGCGCCTGCCCCGTGATGAGCAGCTGCGGCGGCGGGCTGTACACACACCGGTACCGGTCCGGCTCCTTCGACAACCCCAGTGTCTTCTGCGCGGACCTGTTCAAGCTGATCGTCCATGTCCGGGAGGTGACCATGACGCGGGCCCACACCCTGCCCTACGCCTCGCTGGACGCGCTCGCCGGCGGCACCGGCGGAGCCCGCGACGTCGCCCTCCTCGCCGGCTCCCAGAGCAGCCTGCGCAGGGCGCTGATCACCGCGGTGAACGAGCGGGCGGGCGACGAGGCGGCGTGGGAGGTGCTCACGCGTGTCGACGCGGAGCACGGCGACGTCCTCGACGCGGTGCTGGCCCACCCCTACATCCGCGCCTGGGCCGTCGCCTGCCTCACAGGCGAGGCGTCCTCCGCCTACTTGGGCAACATCGCCGCGGCGGCCGCCGTCAGATCAGGACTGGACGCACGGGTGGAGGTCGAGACGGCGGGCGGCGTCGCGTACCTTCCCACGGTCGGCACGCTGGAGGCTCCGCCGAGTGGGGGCCGGCAGACGCTGGTCGTCCTGGACGGCCGGCCGAAGATGGCGGGCTCCGCCGCGCTGGTTCCGGTGCGTCGCCTGACCTCCGGCGGCTTCTCGATACTCCTTGAGGACCGCGACCCCTACCGGGACTGCCACCAGTGGCAGCCGGCTCCCCCGCTCAGCGACGCCGAGGCGGACCGATGGCAGGCCGCCTTCGACGAGGCGTGGCGGTTGATCGAGAAGGAGTACGAGCCGTATGCCCCCGGGCTTCGCACGGGGTTGACGACGGTCGTCCCGCTCATCTCGACGGAGCCCGGCCGGGAGATCAGCTCAACGGCACGGCATGCGTTCGGCGCGGTGGCCGCCGCCCTTCCGGCCGAGCCCGCGATCCTGGCCCTTCTCCTCCTCCACGAGTTCCAGCATGTGAAGCTAGGGGCGCTGCTCGACATGCTCGACCTCTGCGACACCGATGATCGGCGTCTCTTCTACGCCCCCTGGCGCGACGACCCCCGCCCGCTGGAGGCCCTGCTGCAGGGGACCTACGCCCATCTCGCCGTCACCGACTACTGGCGCACGCGCCGCCACGCCGAGCCCCACCCCGCGCAGGCCCAGTTCGCCCGGTGGCGGGTGCAGACCGCCGAGGCGATCGAGACTCTTGCCCGCTCGCAGGCGCTGACGCCCGTAGGCGAACGTTTCGTCGCCCACATGCGCGACGCCATCACCCCCTGGCTCGGCGAGGAGGTGCCGGAGGCCGCCCTGCTCGCAGCCGCCCGGGCGACGAGCGACCATCACGCGGCGTTCGGACGCTGAACCATGCTGGCTTTCGACGCCCAACCGCTCGCCCGCGACCTGCGGGCACTCGGGGTGGCTCGCGGCCAGACACTCCTGGTACACGCCTCGCTGCGCGACGTCGGCCGGGTGCGGCGCGGACCCGTGACGGTCGTCCAAGCGCTGCGAAGTCTGCTCGGACGCACGGGCACTCTTGTCGTCCCCACGCACACCGCCGCCAACTCGGACACGTCCAGAGACCACCTCAGGGCGATCGAAGGAATGGCACCGGACGAGGTGGCCCGCTTCCGGGCGCGCATGCCCGCCTTCGATCCCGCGCGAACGCCGTCCAACGGCATGGGAAGGCTCGCCGAGTACGTGCGGACCTCGAAGGACGCGGTGCGCAGCGTCCACCCCCAGACGTCCTTCGCGGCGATCGGGCGGCGCGCCCGGCCCCTGATGGAACACCACTCCCCCCGCTGTCACCTGGGAGAGGAGTCGCCTCTCGCGCGCCTGTACGAAGTGGACGCGCACGTGTTGCTCCTCGGCGTGGGATATGAGCAGTGCTCTGTATTTCATCTGGGGGAATACCGGTGCTCCGCCAATCCACCGCGGCGGACGTACCGCTGCAAAAGGGATTTCGGACATGGACCGGAATGGTGGGAGTATAAGGACGTCGTCCTGGATGATCGCGACTTTTCCGCACTCGGCGCCGACTTCGAGAGCACCGGCGCGGTCCGGCGCGGCGTCATCGGGAAGGCTCCCAGCAGGCTGTTTCGTGTCACGGCCGCCGTCGATTTCGCCACGCAGTGGCTGACGATGCACCGCTATTCGCACGAATCCTCCCCTTCGGCTCCTCCCTTGACTTACGCTGCCTTCCCATAGTGAATGACTTTGGGAGAAAGGAGGCGGATGCCCCTATCGCCGCCCTCCGGGTTCGCGGGTCAGGTGCCCTATTTTTTCCTGAGCTACGCCCATATTCCCACCCATGATCCCAACAGCAGGAGCGATCCGAACCGGTGGGTCGTCAAGCTTTTCGACGACCTGTGCGATCACATCATCAACATGACGAACCTGTCCCAGGGGCAGGCCGGGTTCATGGACGTGGAGTTGCGCTCGGGCCACCACTGGCCGGATCGGCTGTCCGACGCCCTGGCCACATGCCGGGTGTTCGTCCCGCTCTATTCGCCCCGGTACTTCGACAGTGAGCAGTGCGGCAAGGAGTGGGCCGCGTTCCTCCAGCGCGTGAACAACCACACGGGGCCGGAAGGTCAGATTCCCGAGGCCATCGTGCCGGCTCTGTGGCACCCGCTGCCCCCCGACCTGCTTCCTCAGGTGGCGCAGTCCATCCAGTTCACGCACGACGGAATGGGCACCCGGTACCGGGAGGAGGGTTTCTATGGGCTGGTCAAGATGTCCGCCATGCGATCGCACTACCAGAAGGCGACGATCGCCCTGGCCAGGCGGATCGTCGAGGTCGCGCAGCGCACCCCCGTCCCTCCGACGCATCCCCCGCCCAGGTATGTCGATCTCCGCAGTGCGTTCCATGACTACGCGGGACACCGCCCTCTGCGGGTCACCGTGGTCGCTCCCGGCCTCGCCCAACTGCCCTCGTCCCGCATTCCGTACTACTACGGGCTCACGCCCCAGGAGTGGAACCCCTTTCGCGGGGAGAACAACACCCGCTCGCTCGCCTCCCACACCGAAGAGATCGCCATCGCGCACGGATTCCTGGCGGAGATCGGGTCGCTTGAGGAGCATTCCCGTCTCCTCACCTCCGCCGAAGATTCCGACGCGCCGGCCATCATGCTCATCGATCCCTGGGCCACCATCGAGGCCGAGTGTAGGAGGACACTCCGGGCGTTCGACCGCCGCCGGCGGCTGGGAACGAACCTGATCGTGCCCTGGAACCCGGATGACAGGCAGACGGTCGAGGCCCGTCCGCAGCTCCAGCGCTCCCTCGACTCGGCGCTGCACAACCATCTGACCGACCCCAGCCCGGATGTGACCACCGTCACCGCGTTCCGGGGGGCGCTGTCCGACGCGCTCGGAAGGATGGCGAACCACCTGTTCAAGACCGCCCCCGCCTACCCCCCGGAGGGCGTGCCGACCAGACGACCCAGGCTGATGCAGCCGGAGGATCCCAAATGACTGACGCCCCCCAGGAAGGTCGGATCATCACGTTCTACTCCTACAAGGGGGGAACGGGCCGCACCATGGCGCTCGCCAACACGGCATGGGTGCTCGCCAGCAACGGCCTGCGGGTCCTGACCGTCGACTGGGACCTGGAGTCCCCCGGTCTGCACAAGTTCTTCCATCCCTTCCTCGACGGCGGTGTGATCAGCACGACGCCCGGGGTGATCGACATCATCAGCGACTACATGTGGGCGGCCGTCCGGCCCCGTGAGCGCAGCGCGGACTGGCACCTGGAGTACGCCCGTGTCACGCCGCACGCCGTACCGCTGGCCTGGGAGTTCCCGGAGGAGGGGACGCTCGATTTCCTGTCGGCCGGTCAGCAGAACCGCGACTACTCCTCGCTCGTTTCCACCTTCGACTGGGACAACTTCTACGAGCGGCTCGGGGGCGGCAAGTTCCTCGACGCGCTGCGGGCGGACATGCGGCGCAACTACGACTACACGCTGATCGACAGCCGCACGGGCCGCAGCGACATCGCCGACATCTGCACGATTCAGATGCCCGACATCCTGGTCGACTGCTTCACGATGAGCGACCAGAGCATCGAGGGCGCGGCGAAGGTGGCGCGCTACATCGACGACCGTTACCGGGAGCGGAACATCAAGATCTTTCCCGTGCCGATGCGGATCGACGACGGGGAGAAGGAGAAGCTGGACGCGGGACGGCTGCTGGCACGCACCAGCTTCGACCGGTTTCCCAAGGGCCTGACGCCGGACCAGCTCAACTTCTACTGGGGCGCGGTGGAGATCCCGTACAAGCGGTTCTACGCCTTCGAGGAGACCCTGGCCACCTTCGGGGACAGCCCCGGCTCCCCCACGTCGCTGCTCGCCGCCTACGAGCGGCTGAGCGAAGCGGTCACAGAAGGCCAGGTGACCGGCTTCCCTCCGATGGAGGAGAGCGTCAGAAGCCGCTGGCTGGACGCGTTCACCCGCCGCCAGCCGACGCAGCCCGCCGACGTCGTGGTGAGCTACGCCCCCGAGGACCGGATGTGGGCCGACTGGATCGGCGCCGTGCTGGAGCGCGCGGGATTCAGGGTGACTCCGCTGGCCCTCGGCGCCCCCTCGCCGGCGACCGGAGGGGAGGAGCCCGGCCGGTCGATCGCGGTGCTGTCGGCGGCCTACGTCCGAGCGCCCCAAGCCGCCGAGGTGATGGAGTGGCTGTCACGCACCGCCCCGATGGCGGCCGGGCACGCGCTCACCACCGTCCGGGTGTCCGAGGTGCGGCTCGTTCCCCCTTTCGGCGACGTACCGCCGATCGACCTCGTACGGCTGAACGTGGAGCAGGCGACGGAGGCGCTCCTGCGGGCTGTGGGGAAGGACGTCATGGAGTATCCGGCGGCCCTGCCTCCGCTGGGGGCCCGCTTCCCGGGAAGCGTCCCGCCCGTGTGGAACGTCCAGGCGCGCAACGCGGCGTTCACCGGGCGGGGAGCCGCGCTGGAGGCGCTGCGGGACCAGGTGGTCGGCGGGAACCGGGCGGTGGTGCTGCCTCAGGCTCTCTACGGACTGGGCGGCGTCGGCAAGACGCAGATCGCCCTTGAGTACGCGCATCGCTTCATGGCCGACTACGACCTGGTGTGGTGGGTCTCGGCGGAGCAGCCCGAACTCATCAACCCGGCCCTGGCCGAACTCGCGGGACGGCTCGGGATCCGGGTGGGCGAGAACGTGGTGGAGGCGGCGGAGGCCGCCCGGGAGGCACTGCGGCGCGGCGAGCCGTACTCCCGCTGGCTGCTCGTCTTCGACAACGCGGGGGATCCGGAGGAGATCCGCCCCTACCTGCCAGGCGGGCCGGGGCATGTCATCGTGACCTCGCGTAACCAGTCGTGGTCCATGGTGGCGGCCCCGCTGGAGGTCGACGTCTTCAGCCGCGAGGAGAGCCTGGAGCACCTGCTGCGCCGTGTGCCCAAGCTTGACCCGCAGGACGCGCTGAGGGTCGCCGAGGCGCTCGGCTACCTGCCGCTGGCGGTGGAACAGGCGGCGGCCTGGCTCGGCGAGACCGGCATGTCGGCAGGCACCTACATCGAGCAGCTGGGCACCCAGACGGCGGAGATCCTGTCCACCAATCCACCGCCGGGATACCCGAGCCCGGTCGCCGCCACGTGGAACATCTCGCTGAGCCAGCTGAAGGAACGATCGCCGGCCGCCGTGCGCATGCTTCAGCTGTGCGCCTTCTTCGCCCCTGATCCGATCTCGATGTCGCTGCTCTACAGCGACGAGATGATGCGCTCCCTCCTTCCGCACGACAGCTCGCTGCGCGGGGAGAAACTGATGCTGGGCCGGCTGATCAGGGAAATCAGCAGATTCGCGCTGGCCAAGATCGATGCGGGGAGCAACACGATTCAGGTTCACCGGCTCGTCCAGGCGGTGATCCGGAGCCAGATGACCTTCGAGGAGATCGACACCACGTCGCACGAGGTGCATCACATCCTTGTGGGGGCACGCCCCAGGCAGGGAGAGGTCGACGACCCGGAGAACTGGCCCGCCTACGACCTCATCTGGCCGCACCTGCTCCCGTCGGACGCCGAGCAGTGCGTGGAGGAGGAGACGCGGCAGCTGCTCACCGAGCGGGTCCGCTACCTCTGGAAACGCGGCGAGTTCACCGGCGCGCTGCAGCTCGGCCAGCGCCTCGCCGATTACTGGGAGGACAAGTTCGGCCAGGACGAACGGCAGCGGTTGCACCTGCTGTTCAACATCGCCAACGTGATGCGGACGCAGGGCAGCTACCAGGGCTCGCGCGAGCTGGACGAGTGGGTCTGGAGGCGGCAGCGCGAGATCCTCGGCGAGAGCCATCCCCACACCCTCATGACGACCGGCGGCCTGGCCGCCGACCTGCGGGCCCTCGGCGAGTTCGATCGGGCGCTGCGGATGGACAACGAGACGTACAAGCGCTGGAGGGAGCTCTACGGTGAGGACAACCCCCGGACGCTCGCCGCGGCCAACAATCTCGCCGTCTCCTACCGCCTCGTCGGCGACTGCTACAGCGCCCTGGACCTGGATCAGGACACGCTGAGCCGCCGTCTCACCGTGCTGGGGCCGTCCCACCCGTACACGCTGTTCTCATCGGCCAACCTCGCGCGGGACATGAGGGAGGCGGGGCGTTTCCAGGACTCCGTGGAACTCCTGCGCACGACGATGGACCGATACCGGGAGAGCCTGGGGGAACACTTCCTCGACACCCTGCGGACCGCGAAGAGCCTGGCTGTGTCGCTGAGGAAGGCCGGTCAGCAGCACGACGCCTGGCTGACGGCGCAGCAGGCGCACGAAAGCTACCAGCGCCTGTATCCCTCGTCGCCGGACGCCACCGCCGCCGCGCTGGAGCTCGCCTGCTGCCTGTCAGCCCTGGAGGACAAGGCGAGCGCCCGGCAACTGGCGTCGGACGTCGAAGCCGAATACCGCGGCAGTCTCGGCGAGGACCACCCGTTCACGCTCGCCGCCGCCAACAACCTGATGACCTATCACCGGGGCACCGGAATGGTCGAGGAGGGCTACGCGCTGGGCACGCGGACGCTCGCGGGGCTGCGTGGCCGGCTCGGTGACACCCATCCCTTCACCCTGTCCTGCATCCTGAACGTCGCGAACTGCGCCGCGGACCTCGGCCGCGTGGAGGACGCGCACGCGCTGGAGACGGAGGCGCTGCGCGGCCTGCGCGAGACCCTCGGCCCCCGGCACCCGGACACGCTCGTCTGCCAGGCCAACCTGGCGGTCACCCTCCGGGCCCGGGGTGAGCAGGACAAGGCGGAACAGCTCAACGAGAACTCGGCGAACGCCCTGCGGATGGTGCTGGGAGACGGTCACCCCAACGTGGTGGCGGTGCAGTCGTGGCGGCGGCTCAACCGTGACCTCGAACCCCAGCCCATCTGATCAGGTCCGCATCAGCCATACGAGCACCTCGGGCAACACGTCGATCGCCCCGAAGTGCGCGGCACCGTGCTGAATCTTGGTGGTCGCGGCGGGGATTCGCGCTCCGAGCCACCGGCTGTGGCTGGCCGGCGAGAAGACGTCGTTCTCGCCGTGCCACACCAGGGTCGGGACATTGATGGCGGCGGGGTCGAATCCCCAGTCCCAGGAGAAGGCCAGGACGTCGTCGATCCAGCCGTCGGCGGAGTTCCGCAGCCCTTCGGCGAAGTTGTGCACCAGCATCCGGCGGATGCCGTGGTCGGCCACCACCCTGCGGTCCGATTCGGGCACCTGCTGGAACAGCCCCACGACCTTGCTCACCGGATCCGCGCGAATCTGCTCCGCGACCGAGGCGAGCCGCGCCGTCACCGCTCGCCTGCCGGCCAGCGCCATGCGGTACTCGACGACGTTCGTCTCCGTCATCCCGCCGAACCAGTCCAGCCCTTCCGCACCCCAAGGGGCGAGGCCGACGAGCGCCGCGACCCGGGTCAGCCGGTCCGGGAGCAGCGCCGCGCACGCCAGAGCGTGCGGTGCGCCTCCGGACCTGCCGGCCACGGCGAACGTGGCGATGTCCAGCGCGTCCGCGATGGCCGCGACGTCCGCGGCCACATCGGCCACCGTACGGCCCTTCATGCGATCCGACCGTCCGTAGCCGGGGCGGTCGAAGGTGATCAGCCGGATACCGAGCCGGTAGAGCACCGTGGCCCGGGGCGACGGCCCGAACCTGCTCCCGGGAGTGCCGTGCAGCAGGAACACCGGACGGCCTTCCGGTTTTCCCCGCTGTTCGACAGCGAGCCTTCTTCCATCCGATGCGAGCACGACCTGGGTCAACCTGGCTTCTCCCCGTCAATCACCCACAGACTCAGGTTCGCCCGGATCTTCCGTTCTGTCCATGGCGACTTTCGACAAGTGCGGGAAACGAGACCGCCGCCGTCAATTTTGGTTGACATGCATGCTATGTCAACGTAAGTTGACGGCATGAAATCCGTATCCATCGCCGCTCCGCCGCCCCCCGGCGGTCCGTCCCGCCCGGACCGGGCGACCGCCCTGACGAGAAGGCTGCTCACCCTCGGCGCGATCGCGGGCCCCCTTTTCGTCGTCGTGTTCCTCGCCGAGGGCGCCACCCGCGCCGGGTACGACCCGCTGCGCCACCCTGTCAGCTCGCTCGAACTGGGGGACGGCGGCTGGGTCCAGACCGCGAACTTCCTCGTCGCGGGTTTCCTGTCGCTGGCCTACGCCGCCGGGCTGCGGCGCGCGCTGAAGGCCACGCCGGGGCCGGCGCGGGGATCCGTCTGGGGCCCCCGGCTGGTGGGCGTCTGGGCCCTGGCGCTGGTCGCGGCCGGAGTGTTCACCACCGACCCGGTGAGCGGCTACCCGTCCGGGACACCCGACCGGCTCACGGAGTACGGCAGCGTGCACGCCGCCCTGCACGACCTGCTCTCGCTGGGCGGCTTCGTGGCGCTGGTCGCGGCCTGCCTCGTGTTCGCCCGCCGGTTCGCGGCGCGGGGCGAGCGCGGATGGGCCCTCTACTCGGCGCTGAGCGCGGCCGTCTTCACCGCCGCCATGGTCCTCGCCAACATCGCCTTCAGCCAGGCCGAGGGTCTGGTGGCCTTCGGCGGGCTGTTCCAGCGGATCTCCGTCACCGCCGGGTGGTGCTGGCTCACACTGCTGGCCGTCCGTACGGCGCGCCACCTCCGGCGTCCGGAAAGGGCCTAGCGGAGGCGGGGGTCGAGGGCGTCGCGCACGACGTCGCCGAGCATGAGGAAGCTCAGCACGGTCGCGGTCAGGAACAGCGCCGGGAAGGCCAGCAGATGAGGATGTTCGGCGAAGAACGACTGGGCGACGTTGAGCTGCAGGCCCCACGACACGTCGGGGTACTGCAGGCCCACGCCGAGGTAGTCGAGGGTGGCCTCACCGGCGATGACGTTGCCGACGTTCAGCATGGCCACGACGAACACCGGCGCGATCGCGTTGGGCAGCACGTGCCGGAGCATGATCCGCCGGTCGCTCGCGCCGAGCATGCGGGCGGCGGCGACGAAGTCCATGTCCTTCACGGCGATCACCTGGCCGCGCATCAGCCGGGTCATCGTCGTCCAGCCGAGCAGGACCAGGACGAGCGTCATGGCCCAGATCCCGTGGTCGGGGAAGGCCACCAGCACGACGGTCGCGCCCAGCACGAACGGAATGCCGAAGAAGACGTCGGTGACCCGGGAGATCAGGGCGTCGGCGAGGCCCCCGTAGTACCCGCCGACGAGCCCCAGCACGACGGCGATCAGCAGGGCGAACACGGTGACCGCCACGCCGATCAGGATCGACGGCCGCGTGCCGTGCACGATCTGCGACCAGTAGTCGCAGCCCTGCAGGTCGTAACCGAAGACGGCGCCGCCCCCCGGCCCCTTCTTCGACATGTGCAGGTCGCAGCGCTCGTTCGGTCCCAGCCCGGCGAAGACGGCGGGGAAGGCGGCCATCGCCGCCGCGACGAGCAGGACGGCCGCGGACAGCCAGAAGACGGCCCGCCCGCGCAGCTCTGCCCAGGCGTCACGCGCGAGCACGGCGGATCCTCGGGTCGAGCACGCCGTACAGGAGGTCCACGGCGAGGTTGGCGAGGATGAAGATCATGACGAGCAGGGTGGTGACTCCGACGACGACGGGGCCCTCCTGGAGCTGGATGGACTGGAACACCTGCTGGCCGATGCCGGGCAGGTTGAAGATGCCCTCGGTGACGACCGCCCCGGCCATGAGGTTGCCGAAGTCGATGCCGAGGAAGGTCACGACCGGGATCAGCGAGTTGCGCAGCGCGTGCACGCCGATGACGCGCCGTCTCGCCAGCCCCTTCGCGGTCGCCGTACGGACGTAGTCGGCGCGGAGGTTCTCCACCAGCGCCGTGCGGGTGAGGCGGGCGACGTAGGCGAGGCCGAACGAGCCGAGGACCATGCCGGGGAGCAGGTAGCTGCCCGGCCAGCCCTCGTCGGTGCCCGCCGTGGGGAACAGCCCGAGGTTCAGCCCGAGCAGGATCTGCGCCGTGTAGCCGAACACGAAGACGGGGACGGCGATGACGAACGTCGTCCCCGCCAGCACGGCGGTGTCGGCCACCCCGCCCCGCCGCAGGCCCGCGAGGACGCCGAGGCCGATGCCGACGGCGAGCTCGAAGACCCAGGCGGTCAGCGCGAGCTGCGCGGTGACCCCCCACCGGTCCTGGAGGAGCTCGCTGACCGGCTGCCCGGTGAACGTCTCGCCGAGGTCGCCGCGGAACACCCCCAGCATGTAGCGGCCGTACTGGACGAGCAGCGGGTCGTTCAGGTGGTAGTGCTCCCGCATGACGTCCAGCACCTGCGCGGGCACCGGCTTGTCGCCCGCCAGCGCCAGGATCGGGTCGCCCGGCAGCACGAACACCATCGCGTAGATCACGAAGGTGGTCGCGAAGAAGACCGGGACGGCCTGGGCCAGGCGCTGCAGGGCGTATCTCACCGCTGCTTGACCGTGATCTTGTCGAGGTTGTAGCTGTAGGGGGTGAGCTGGACGCCGCTGAGCCTGCTGGAGTAGCCGGACTGGTCCTGCCAGTTCCACAGCGGGATCATCGGCATCTCGGCCAGCGCGATGTCCTCGGCCTTCTGGTAGATCGGCAGGCTGGCCTCGAAGCTGGAGGCCGAGTTCGCCTGCTTGATCAGGTCGTCGAACTCCTCGTTCTTCCAGCCCATCCGGTTGTCCGGGCCCCACATGTACTCGAGGTAGTCCTGCGGGCTCGGGTAGTCCATGACCCAGTTGTTGCGGTACGGGCCGTCCTCCTTGTGCGCCCGCAGGGTCGACAGGTAGTCGGAGGCCGGGATCTTGCGGAACTTGACGTCGGAGATGCCGAGGTTCTGCTTGAGCTGGTTGGCCACCGCCGTCATCCACTGCTCGTAGCTGGGGTCGGCGTTGGAGAAGTACAGCGTCAGCGTCCCGCTGAGCCCCCCGGCCTGGTCGAACAGCTGCTTGGCCTTCACCGGGTCGTAGACGCAGGCCTCGCCGCAGGCGTCCGCCCGGTAGCCCGGCACCAGCGGCGCGAGCAGGGACGCCATCGGTTTGAACGCCCCGTTGTAGACGGCGTCCACGATGGCCTTGCGGTCGATGGCCATCGAGAACGCCCTGCGCAGGTCGGCGCTGGCGAACCGCTTGTCGAACACGGGGAAGCCGAGATAGTCCATCGTGCCGCCGGCGATCGCGACGAACCGGTCGCCGAGCAGCCGCTTCGCCTCCGGGGCGCTCGCCGGGGGGATGGTCAGCAGCATGTCGACCCGGTTGGCCCGCAGGTCGGTGTACGCCGTGTCGCGGCTGGCGTAGATCTTGAACGTGACGCCGTCCGCCTGGGCCTTCCGCTCGCCGGTGTACGCCGGGGAGCGCTTGACCTTGATCTGCCGGTTGTGCTGCCACGGCCCGTCGAGGACGAACGGGCCGTTCCCGATGGGCGCCTGGTCGTACGCCTTGAGGTCGGTGAACGCCGCCTTGGGCATCGGCGCGAACGCGATCCACGCCAGCGTCACGGGGAACTGGCTGAACGGCGCGTTGAGCGTGACCTGCAGCGTGCCCGGGTCCACGACCTTGAGCCCGCTCATCTCCTTGGCCGACGGGTCGCCCTTCTCCGGGTTGAGCGCGTCGTAGCCCTCGATGTTGGCGAAGTAGTAGTTGTTGGTCCAGCCGTTCGGCCCGTAGGCGGTGGCGTTCCAGGAGTCGGCGAAGCTCTGCGCGGTGACCGGCTCGCCGTTGCCGAACGTCCGCCCCTGCTTCAGCTTGATCGTCCAGACCTTCTGGTCGGTGCTGGTGACCGACTCGGCCGCGCGCATCGCGGGCTTGCCGTCGGCGCCGATGGAGACCGGCGTGTCGAACAGCGTGTCCAGCACGGTGAGCGAGTAGTTGCTGGAGGTGTTGCCCGGGGTGAGGTGGTCGGGCTCGGTGAGCGCGACGGAGAACTCGGCCCCCGCCTTGGCGCCGGGCGGCGACGATCCTCCGCACCCGCCGCTGAGCATGATCGCCGCCACAGCGAGGGCGGCGGCCCGTCTCCTGGTGACCCTCACTGATGCTCCGCCTCTCCGTCGTGTTGCGGGTGAGGGTAGGAAACCCGGCGGGCGTCTGCATCGGATGGTTTACGTATTCCTTACCGGACCTATACAAGAGAGGCTGACCATGGAGGATCCATGGACGAGATCAGCCTCAGCGCGCGCCGTCTTCACGCGGTCGCCGAAATCGGCTTCCAGGTGGCCCGCCAGGGGGCGCACGGGGCGATGACGGCGCTGCGCGAGGTCATCCCGGTGGAGGCGTACGAGTTCGTCGCGTTCGACCCGGCGACGGGCCGCCACCGGTCGCTGGTCTCCGCCGGGTACGCCCGCGTGGACGCCGACGCGGCCGAGGAGTACGCGGGGCTCGACGCCTACCGCCGGGCGATGTCGCTGCGGGCGCCCGTCGTCATGGGGTCACCCGGCACCGAGCGGTACTTCCGGCGCCATCTGGAGCCGTACGGCTGGCGCGCCGGGATCACCACTCCCCTCTTCCTGTCGGGAGGCAGGTACACGGGCCTGCTGCACGTCACCTCCCGGGAGGACCTGCCGCCCGAGGCCGGGCCGGTGATCAGCGCGGTCTCCCCCGCCCTTGCCCATCTGACGGATCTCACCCGGTGCGTGATCGACCCCGTCGGGCTGCCTCCCGGGTTCCACGCCGCGGCGTTCGAGCGCGGCGGCCGGCGCAGGGAGGTCGCGGGATGGCCGGCGTCCGAGGCGCTGGCGGGCGAGCCGGCCATGGCGGAGCTGGCCAGGCGGTTCATCGACTCGCGGGAGCTGTCCCGCCGCGGCCTGTGGCAGGACGGCGCCGGCCAGTGGCGGGAGGTCCGGATCCACCGTGCCGGGGTCGGCTTCCACGGCTCCATCCAGGGCGCGGTCATCGCCGAGCGCCCCTGCGCGCTGCCGTACGACCTGACCTCACGGGAGGTCGAGGTGCTCACCCACGTCGCGCAGGGCGACTCCAACCCCCAGATCGCCGCCGCGCTCGTCCTCAGCGTCCGCACGGTCACCACGCACCTGGAGCACATCTTCGCCAAGCTGGGCTGCGACAGCCGTACGCGCCTGACCACCAAGGTGATCGCCGAAGGGCTCTCCCGGCTGGACGTGCCGTAGGGGTCACGCGTCGCTTCCGGACTCGGGAGTGTAGAGCCGCACCTCGATGCCGTCGGGGTCCCGGAGGCCGACGAGCACGCGGCCGGCGTGACCGGTGATGATCCCGTCGTGCCGCTCCCCCAGGTCGTCCAGCCGCCGCCGCCACGCCTCCAGGTCGGCCACGGTGGGGACGCACAGCGCGATGGGGTCGAACCCGGACAGCGCGGCGGCCCGTTCGGGATCCCGCCGGACCGCCACGTGAACGGTGCCGCCGGCGTCGCACAGAGCCACTCCCATGAGCACCCCGTCCTCGACGAAGTCCATGTACGCCCGCATGCCGAGCACCCGCACGCACCAGTCGCGGCTGCGCTCGACGTCGGTGACCGGCAGCTTGACGTGGTGATAGCCGTTCAGCGTCGCGTCCACGACCCACCTCCAGGGGGCATCTCGCTAGAGCAGGCTCTAGTGAACTGTTTAGAGTAGGCTCTAGCGAATGGGCGACGTTGTCAAGGGCACCCGCCGGGCGGAGCAGGCCAGGGCGACCCGGCGCCGGATCATCGATCAGGCACGGGAGCTGTTCCTGCGGCAGGGGTACGCGGCGACCACCCTCGACCAGATCGCCACCCAGGCCGGTGTGGCCGTGCAGACCGTGTACTTCCACTTCGGCAACAAGGCCACCGTCCTGAAGGAGGTCGTCGACGTCCTGGCGGTGGGCGACGACGAGCCCGTGCCGATGATGGACCGGCCGTGGGTGCGGCGGATGCGCGAGGAGCCCGACGGCCGGCGCGCGCTGGCCATATGGCTGGCCAACAGCCGGGCCATCTTCGCCCGCGTCGCGCCGATCATGCGGATCGTCCGCGACGCCGCCGGAGCCGACCCGGAGATGGCCGCCCAGTGGGAGACCAACCAGGGCCAGCGCTTCACCGCGCACCGCGCGCTCACCCGGGAACTCGCCGGCAAGGGGGCCCTGCGGCCCGGCCTTCCGGCCGATGAGGCGGCCGACATCGTCTTCGCCCTCGTCAGCCACGAGGTCTATCTGCTGCTCACCGTGGAACGAGGCTGGACACCTGCCCGATGGGAACGCTGGGCGAACGAGACGCTCACCGCCACCATCCTGCGATGACGGCACCGCGTCCACCTGGGTGACGGCGTGGCGTCTCCCTGGTCGTCGAGGCGGTCGCGCGCAAGTGATCGCCCTCGCCGGACGCCGCGGCGCGGGGTCCGACATTATTGGCGCATGTCGGTTCACGAGCGTCGGCTGCTCCCGCCCGGGCTGGAGCTGCTGTTCGGCGACGGCGGCGACGGGCGGGCGCTCGGCGTCGAGCTGCCGTCCGGGGCCCTCGTGTGGCCCGACCCCGACTACGACAGGCTGCGCACGCACCACCGCCCCTCCTTCTGGCTGAGCGACGCCCCCGTGCCCGCCGGCCTGTGGAGCCGGCTGCGCCGCGAGCACCCGCGGTCCGGGCTGTGGCCGGTCCTGATGGAGGACGGGGTGCAGCCCTGGGCCGCCGGGCAGATCGCCCCCGACTCGGTGGACGAGATCGACCACTACACCGCCGCCGGGTTCATGGCCGAGGTCTGGGAGGACCTGGTCGAGGGCCGCGAGGAGGAGCTGGCGCCGTTCGGCGCGGCCTGCCCCGGGCCTGCCGCCCCCGGCGTGCCGGTGGCCGACCCGGACGCGGTCGCGGACTGGTACGCCGACGTGGTCGCCGAGCGGATCACCCCGCTCGGGCTGGCGGCCGTGCGGCGGGGGGCCGACGCGATGGTGGCCATCGGATGGCAGGGCGCCCTCCACCACAACGAGTGGACCGTGCCGCTGGCCGCCGTCGTGCGCAGCTGGGAGGACAGGTTCGGCGCACGCGTGGTCGGCATGGGGTTCAACACGCTCGACCTGAGCGTCGCCGCGCCGCCCGCGACGCCCGCGCACGCGCTGCACGTGGCCGCCGAGCACTGGACGTTCTGCCCGGACAGCATCCTGCAGGGGCCGGGGACGCTGGCCGACTACGCGGAGCAGATCCTCGGCCAGAACGCGTGGTCTTTCTGGTGGGATTGAGCGATCTCATCTGCACATGAACCATTGATTCCCCCCCGCAACCCCCATAATGGGCACAAGAGGGAACGAGGCGAGGGGGCCGGCTTGAGTGGCACGGCACGGCGGGTGCCCGATTTCGACACCAGCACGGCCAACATCGCCCGGATGAGCGACTACCTGCTCGGCGGGAAGGACAACTTCGCCGCCGACCGGGAGTTCGCCGAGCGGTTGCTCAGGATCGCCCCTGAAGTCAAGGGAATGGCCGTCGACACCCGCGACTTCGTGGAGCGGGTCGTCCGCTTCATCGCCGGTCAGGGGGTCACCCAGTTCGTCACCGTGTCGTCCGGGCTTCCGACGCAGCGCAACGTGCACGAGGTCGCCCAGGAACTGGTGCCCGGCGCGCGTGTCGTGTACGTCGACGACGACCCCGTCGTGCTCACCCACGCCCGGGCGATCCTCGCGAGAAGCGAGGGCACCGGCGTCGTCAAGGGGTCGCTCCTGCGCCCGGCCGAGATGGTCGCCGACCCCGAGATGCTGCGGCTCATCGACTTCACCCGGCCGGTGGGCCTGCTGATCCCCGCCCGGCTGCAGTACCTGCCCGACGTGGACGAGCCGTACAAGTGCGTGGCGTACCTGCGCGACAACGTGGCGCGGGGCAGCTACCTGGCGATCGGTCACGCCGTCTTCGACACGCGCCCGGAGCTGGCGGCCCCGATGGTCGAGCTGTTCCGGCAGATCGTGCACCGGTCCGACGACATCCCCCGGACCATCGACAAGGTGCTGCGGTTCTTCGAGGGCACCGAGCTCGTCGACCCCGGCCTGGTCTACATCCGCAGGTGGCGGCCCGACAACCCGCTGTCGGCGTCCAGGGCCGAGAGGGCGTGGATCGTGGGCGGGGTCGCCGTCATCGGCTGAGCGGGGCCCCGCCTCTCAGCGATCCTTCACCAGCACGCAGGACGGGCTGCCCACCTCCAGCGCGGGCCCCGCCTCTCCAGGCAGGCCCTCTTTGAGCGCGAGCGCCACGACGGTGCCGGAGCGCTGGCAGGCGACGTACATCCGGTCGCCGCCGACCGCGAAGTGCCTCGGCCAGACACCCCCGCAGGGCACCTCGGCCACCCGCGTGAGCCGCGGCCCGCCGACCTCGAACGCGGCCACCGTGTCCGGCCCGCGGTTGCCGACATAGAGCAGGCGGCCGTCGGAGGAGACGTCGATGTGGGACGGCAGGTTGGGGGCTCCGCTCTCGCTGGCGGGGACCGACGCGACCTCCCTCCAGCCGGCGTCGAAGACGCGCACCATGCCGTCGAGCTCCCCGGCGACGTACCAGTGGTCCTGATGGTGGACCAGGTGCCGGGGGCCGCTGCCGGCGGGCAGCCGTACCGGGCCGTCCGGGTGGGGCACCATGCCGGGCAGGAAGCGGCGCACCTCGTCGGTGCCCAGGTCGGTGACGTGGAGCACGCCGCCGGGGCCGAAGACCGCCTGATGGGCGTGCGGGCCCTCCTGGCGCTCAGGGTCGGGGCCGTGGCCCTCGTTCGGGAACAGCAGCGGATCGGAGGCGGGCAGGCCGTCCTCGCCCAGCCGGAAGCCCGCGATCACGCCGTCCCCGTAGTTGGCCACGGCCAGCCACGCCGCCTCGGGGTCGAGGGCCAGGTGGCAGGGGTAGGAGCCGCCGCTCGGATACTCCGCCAGCGGGCGCGGGCCGTCCGGCTCGTCGGCGAACACCGCCACGCCGCCGTTCCGCCGCCGTTCGAGCACCGCGTACAGCAGGGGCAGCGTGGGGTGGGCCGCCACGAACGACGGGCCGGGCGCGAAGACCTCGGCCACCGCCTCCATCCGTCCCCCGGCACCGGCCCGGACGACCGTGAGCCCGGGCCCGGATCCGTCCGTGTCCGGCGTGTAGCCGCCGATCACGAGGTCCGTGGGGGTCGTGCCGGGCAGGGGTCGGGACATCGTCGCTCCAAATCGCCGCCGACGGCGGGCCGCCGTCGATCGTGATCGTAGCGGCGCCGCCGTGCGGGCCGGTCGCACCCCCGCGCCGCGTGCCGTACGGCCTGGGTGGTTCGGGAACGGGCGGGTTCGGGAACGGGCGGGTTCAGGAGGGGACGGGGTTCAGGAGCACGTGATGGCGGCCGGGCCGGGGGTGGACGGGCCTGCGGCCTGGAAGCCGAAGGTCGCCGACGCCCCCGGCGCCAGGCTGCCCGCCCAGCTCGGCGCCTTGATCGTCCACGTGGTCCCGCTGGTGGTGATGACCGAGCTCCACCCGTTCACCAGGCTCACGCCGGACGGCATCGTCCAGGTGACCGTCCAGTTGTTCCACGTCGTGGCGCCGGTGTTCTTCACGGTGACGTTCGTCGTGAAGCCGCCCTGCCACGCGTTCGCCACCTGGTAGGTCGTCTGGCAGGCCACGCCGCCCGGACTCGGCGACGGGCTCGGGGAAGGCGACGGGCTCGGGGAGGGTGACGGGCTGGGCGAGGGACTCGGGCTGGGGCTGGGCGAGGGCGACGGGCTCGGGGAGGAGGTGGAACCGTCCGTCGTGTAGGTCACCCCGGTGTAGGCCGGACCGCACCCCGAGGCGCACGACGAGGGCAGCGAGAAGCTGTAGACGCGGCCGCCGTTCAGCAGGATGTCAGAGGCGTCCCGCACGCGGATCTGGAACTGCGTGCCGCCCGAGGTGGTCCCGCCGATGACGTACGACTGGCCCATGTCGCCGTTCATCGTGGCCTGCTGCCAGGTGCCGCCGGAGTAGTACTCGACGCCGTGCACGCCGTTGGGCAGGTGGGAGACGGCGATCGCCGGCCACCATGCCTTGGCTCCCTGCATGAAGCCGATCCGGATGTCACCGGTGTAGGCCGGCGGCGGGACGAACGACCACTTCACGTGGCGGTTGTTCCAATGGTTCGGGAGCATGTCGCCGACCGGGGAGCCGTTCTTCACGAACCGGTTGAGCGACCCCTTCGACAGGTCGAGGTGGTAGCGGTCGTCGCGGCACCACGCGTTGGTGTCCCCGCAGCTGTCGGCGACCTGCATGGTCAGCGTCGCGCCGCTGTAGGCGTCCTGGACCCAGGAGCCGTTCCGGCAGAACGCCTGGCCGGCGGCGCCGTCGTTCACGCCCGTGCAGTAGTCGGCGATCTCGACCTTCACCCACCGGCCGCAGTTGAGGCCGTTGTTCCACATTCCGGTCTTCGAGGCGTTCGCACCGGTCAGTGGCCGCGGGTAGAAGGCGTAGTCGCCGGGTGTGTCGTAGACGTTGAGCGCGACGAAGTCCTGCGAGTCGAGCTCCGACTGGGGCAGCCCGCATCCGCCGTACGGCGCGCCGAGGGCGTCGAAGTAGGTCGCGTTGCCCGTGACCGGCGCGGGCGGGTCGGCCACGGCCCGGGCAGGGAGCTGTGCCAGCACCAGCCACGCGCACAGCAGCACGGCGGAAACGGCGAACAGCCGGCCGCGGGTGCGGCGCCGGATGCTCGGGACGCGACCGGACATGGGGCTCCCCTGTTTTCGCGCTTGCTCGGAACCCCGTGATGGTCGCGGCTCGTCCGCGGACCGGTCAAGGCGGCCGAATCGCGCGGCGATGTGAGCTGCGCCGTTCCGCGCCGCGCCCTGCATGTTTCAGCGCGTGCCGGTCTCCGTCCCCGCCGCCGTCACCTGCCGAAGTCGTCGTACCACTCGAAGTCGCGGCCGGCCCCCGGAGCCGGTCCGCGCGTCACGTCCCTGGCCGCGGGGGACGTCCGCCCTGACCGCTTGGTCATGTCGTCCTCCCTGTCGATCTGATGGCCCCCACGGGTGTCGGGAGGCGCCTCGACGAGGTCGCGATCCAGGGCCGGCTCAGTGCCCGTCCGCCCGGGCTCGGAGTGGGGCTCCCGCTCTGCGGTACGCGGTGTCTGCTCCAGACCGGGCGCCTCGGAAGAGCCCGGCTCCGTGAGACCGTACGAGTAGAGGCGGGTCCTGACGCGCTCGCCGTCCTCCCCTGACCGGTTGGAGTCGCCGGGAGCCGCCTCGTGATCGGCGCGGGCAGGCGTGTACCTGTCGCCTGTGCCCGGCGTCGTGAGCGACCGCCTCCGCGCCTGGGCGGACGGCCTGCCTCTGCCCTCTTGCTCCCTCGTGTCCATGTGGTGGGGGCCCTCGCCGGGTCGCGGCGCCTGTGGCCCGGCCGCGGGCGGCCGGGGCACCGGGGAAGGCCGCTCGGCCGGGCCAGGCCGTTCCGCCGGATCTGGGCGCTGCGCCGGATCTGGGCGAGAGGCAGGACCGGGCCGCCGGGCCAGGCCGGGAAGCAGGACCAGGCCGCTCCGCTGGATCGGGGCGGGAAGCCGGGGAGGACCGTTCGGCCGGGCGGCCCGGCCCAGCCGTGCGGGCCCGGGAGTCCGGCGAGGCGGCGGGCGTACGGCCCTCTGAGGACGCGGGGGACCGACGGAAGAGGTCCTTTATCGCCGCGCGCACCGCGTCGACCAGTTTGTCGCGCGTATACGACTTGACGCAGGCGATGGCCAGCGCGGGATTCCCCGCGATCATCCCGACGACGAATCCGCACAGTTGCAGGGTGCGTTTGACCCTGCGGAGGAGACTGTCGCCGGGAAGGGCGACACCCACCGCGATCCACTCTGCCGCGTCCGCGGCGAAGCCCGGAGCGCCGAGAAGGCCGGCGCCCGCCTCGACGAGGTTCCCCGTTCTCTCGTGGAGACCGCTCTTCAGCGCGGCGATGACTTGAGCCCCCGCGTCGAAGCTCCCCGCGTCGATGACATGCCAGTCGGAGGTGGCCACGCTCCACACGCTGCCGACCGTGCCGCTTGCCAGTTGCGTGGCGATCGCGTCCACCACGGCCGGCTCCCCACCGCCCTGCTGCCGCACCAGATGGCTGTAGTCGTTCGCTGGGAGCCGGGCCTGTTCGCGGCGCATCTCCCACCGCGACGAGCCGGGGGGACCACCTTCCCGCCGCGTCCGTCTCACCCGCACGATCTCGACGATGGTGCGGCCGGCGTCGGCTTCCGCCCCGCCGCCAGGGGCGATCCGGACTCCCACATCGCCGAGGTCTCGCGGCGGACTCTTCCTGGTCTCCGTTCCCGGCTCAGGTGCGGGCTCGACGGGGCGGCCGTTCACCAGTGGGGCGAGACGGCCCTCGGTCGCGATCTGAATGGCACCGTTCGCGATCCGGAGCCCCCCGGCCACCGCCGACAGCACGACGGCCAAAGTGATCACGTGTGCCCATTCGAAGGGCGAACCCCACACCGCCATCATCGCAACGCCCGTCCCGGACACCACCGCCGAGGGGATGCGGGCTCGATGCCCGCCTCCGAACAGGGCCGACACGGCGTGCAGGAACAACCACGCCGCCATGTACTCCGGCAGGCTCATCCCGAACACGGCGTTCAGGGGCAGCAGAGCGCCCATGAAGAGCCCGAGCAGCGCCAGCCGGACGAGACGGCTCCGGGCCAGCAGAGGGACCACGGCGAGGAGCCAGGCCAGCCAGACCACGTGCAGGACGATCGTGCTCGGCTCCCGCATGGCACCCGCCTCACCGGCGCCCTCCGCAGAGGAGGCGCCGCTGACAGGCTACGGCGCGGCGGCGGAGCCCGGCCTGCCCCGGCTGCCACATACCGCTATCCGTACGCCCGGCATGGCGTCACGGCGCGCGAAGCCGCACGAAGAGTCACCATCGCCGCACGGCGTCACGGCGCGAAGCCGCGCAGAGTCACCACCGGCGAGCGAAGCCGCACGGCGAGCGGCTCTACCGGGTTCGAACCGCCCACGCGGCTTGGCGGCGGAGTCAGCGCGAGTCGCGCAGCCGGTCCAGATCGCTCTCCATCTTCGCCAGGACGCGCTGGTATCCCTCCCAGCCATAGAGCCGGACCAGCTCGGCCTTCATCCGGAGCGTCTCCTCACGGACCGCCTCCGGGCCCTGGCGCTGGAGTGCGTCGAGCGCGTGCCGCGCCCTCTGCTCTCGTTCACCGGTGCCGGGCAGACTTTCGCGTCGGATTTCAGGAGTCGGCATTGAGGCCCTTGCCCTCCGCGTCTGGACGAACGGTGCCTACACCTGACGCGCCGCCCGGGCGGCAGGTTGACGGTGACGTGTAATCGTCTTCACGGATTTATACGGAGCCTCCCGCCGCCTCCGCCGTCTCCCGCCGACTCCTGACGCCTTCCGCCGCTTACGCGAGGGTGCGCGGGGTTTGCCGGCGTTACGAGTCGCCGGCGGGGACGTCCACGGCGATCTCCCCGCCCAGGCGGGCGCCGCCGCGCAGGATCAGGTTGTCGCCGCTCCAGAAGCGGCCGGGGTCGTACCAGTTCGGCCTCTTGCGGGCGGGCAGCAGGCCCATCGCCTCGTAGGTGACGGCGACGACCTCCGCGCAGTAGGCGGTCTCCAGCGCGGCCTCCCGCGCCCCCCGCCTGATCGCAGGGACCCGCCCGCGCAGCCACCGGCCGGCGAGCCGGGCCGTCGAGGGGAACGGCGTGCCGTCCAGCCGGGCGACGGTGCGCAGGACGGCGTCCTCCATCTCCCGGCCGGCGGGCGGGTCGAGCTGGCGCAACCACGCGCGCTGGCCGTACCTGCCCGCCCATACGCGTACGGCGTCGCGCAGGTCGTGGAGCTGGACGCCGCGCTGGTGGGTGCCGGACCACATGTCGGGCAGCGACCGGCCGAGCTCGGCGTGCCACATCAGCGGCGGCAGGTCCTCGATGACGACGGCCATCCCGACATGGTTCACCGGGCTGTTCGTGGTGACCTGGATGGCGCGGTCCGGGACGGTCCGCCCGCGGAACACCCACACGTCGCCGGTCCGGGTCAGGTCGATGGCCTTGTCGAGGCTTATCCGCGTATCGGGCACGGCAGTAGCCTAGGCACATGCGCTGGTGGAAGGTACTGGGTCTGGCGGCCTTCGCGGGCGTCGCCGCGACCGGAGTGGTGATCGCCCGGGGCGAGCGGCGGCGGCGGGCCTACACCCCCGAGGAGATCAGGCAGCGACTCCGCACCAGGCACGCCGAGTCCGTCCGGGCCGGCGCCGGCGAGAGCCGTCAGCCGCCGCCCTAGGCTCCCACGAGGTGGAAGGCCGCCCAGTAATAGGGGCTCTGGAAGGGCCGGTCCGTGGGACGGCCGGAGCGGGACCGTCCGCGGGACTGACGGCGGGTCCCGGTGTCGAGGCCGGTGAGCTCGGCCACTGTGAGCTCGCGCAGCCAGAGCTGGGCCTCGCGCATCGCTTGCACGGGAGATCGGCCCTGGCCGATCATGAGTGCGTAGAAACGCCGCATGAACAGCGCCGTCGACTCGTCCTCCACGCTCCACAAGGTGGCGACCACGCCCGGCGCGCCCGCGCTCAGCAGTCCGGCGGCCAGGCCGATGTACTCGGCCGAGCGGCGGCCGATCGTCCCTGGCACCCCGGTCTGGCAGCCCGACAGGACGGCCAGGCGCGTGCCGCCGAGGTCCAGGCCGCGCAGGTGGGCGGCGGTCAGCAGGAAGCCGTCCGCCAGCGGGATATGCGAGAAGTCCGGCTGGATCCAGTTGACCCCCGCGTGGCAGGCGAAGTGCAGATAGGTGGCGTCCCGGGAGAGAGCGGCGACCGCCTCCCAGGTGACCGCCGGACCGCGTACGACCCGCGCCATGCCCGGGGAGAACTGCTCGACGATGCCATCGGCCTCCGCGGAGGCCCAGGGCAGGTCGCCGAGGGGGTCGCAGAAGACCGTGAGGCGTTGCTCCCCGGGGTCCATGCGGGCGGCCCGGCGGGTCGTTCCGCTCAGCGCTCCGGCGCACGGTGTGTAGGCGATCGGATGGACATCGAGCAGGGTGCGCCCACGGCCTTCGTCGTGACACCTCGCGGCGTGGACCGGCAGGTGCCGGCTCAGCTCCGAACCGGCCAGCCACAGCGTCGTCCCTTCGGGGACGCCGAGGTCGCGCAGCGCCTGTGTGAGCGGGCCGGCGACGGCCTCCCACAACCACGCGGTGATCGCGCCGATCTCCGCCGCCCATACGGCGAAGGGAACGTTCCCGAGCTCCCACTGGCTGCTCTTCTCAAGCCATCGCGACTCGGCGTCCCTGAGTTTCGCCAGGTTGACGCCCGGGAGCCGGACGACGTTCGCTCCGGCCGGCTCAGGTGTCCCGGCTGGGATGACGAACATGGCCGCTTCCTCGTCGCCGACGATCGGCATCACCAGCACGCCGCCCTGGGGAACGGCGGCGCAGACGGAGGCTCCGGTCGGCTCGGTGGCCGTGCGCGACGCCGCCCGCGTCGTGCCGGCCAGGCGCAGTGCCGCGGCCAGTTCGGCGCGCGCCACGGCGAGCCGGCGGGTGATCTGCGGGCCTTCGCCGTTCTCGGCGGCCTCCGGCGTCCGGAGTGCCGCCTCCAGCCCGCGCACCGCGTTCCGAGCGCGGGCCACACGTGATCGGACCGACTCGGGAAGCCCGGTGAGGTCCAGGTCAGGGTCCGCCGCGTCGGCGACGGTCCAGGACTTGCTGCGTTCGAGCAGGGCGAGCGCCCGCGACCAGGCGCCTTCCGCCAGCGCCCACAATGCCAGCATCTGATGGAAACCGCTCACAGAGTCGATCAGGTGGTGTTCGCCGTACCCAGACCCCGCGGAAGCCAGCAGCTCCTCCCCCAGCCGGGCGCCGGTCAGGCAGAGCCTCACGGCCTCGGCGCGCTCGCCACGGCGCCGGCGCAGCAGCGCCAGATGACGATAGACGTCCAGCAGGCCCGCGTCGGGCGGGCGCACGACCTCAAGGGCCTTGGTCAGATGCTTCGCGGCCCGCGCGTGGGCTCCGGCGTCGAATTCCAGCAGCCCGAGGGCACGGTGCACCCCGTATCGCTGTTCGGCGCTCGGGAACCCCCGGAGGATCCTGGCGCCGTGCCTGCGAATCCTGCCGGCGAGGTCGGGGATGGCGACCCCCCGGATGAGCGCGACGGCGCCGATGCTCACGAGGTTGCGCCGCACCAGCGCGACCGCGTCCGGCCTGCGCTGACGCTGGAACGCGGCGAGCGCGCGTTCCAGGTGATCGATGGCCTGCGGCAGGTGACCCGGTTCGTGGTCCACCATGGCGGGGGAGGCATGCGTGAAGCCGATCCTCTCCTGCATGTCGGCCCAGGACCGCTCGTCTCCGGCCTCCTGGTAGAAGCCGGCCAGCTCCGTGTAGTCCGCGAGCGCGTCCCGCGCGTTGATCAGAGGGTGGCCGCGCAGTGACCGGCGCAGCCCGTCCGCGCGCAGGCTGAGCGCGCGGGCCCACTCACGCGGGAAGTCCTCGCGGGTGAACACGCTCAGCGCCTTCTCCGCGTGGTCCGCCACGAGTGCGAGATCGGCTTGCTCCTCCCCCGACCGCCGCCATCGATGGGCCTCCGCCAGGGCCGCGTGTACGGCCGCCCAGGCGGCCGGGCGGCGCACCGGATCCACGCGGGTCAGAGCCTCGTTCAGGATCGCGATGGCGGTGACGACGTCGTCCTGCGGGCGTGCGTCGTCCCGCTCGAGATGGAGACGGGCCAGGTCGACGCTGACCGCCACCCAGACGTCCGGCTCGTCACTGGCGAGAGCCGTGCCGCGTGCGCGTTCCAGGTGGCCGATGGCCCGGATGTTGCCGTAGTCGCGGCCGGTGGCCTCCGCGATCAGTCCCAGCGTCCGGTGGATCTCGGCCAGTGTGCTGCGGGCCGTTCCCGCGCCCGCGTGCCGCAGGGCGGCCTCCGCATGCCGGCGAGCGCGGCGCAGGTCACCGGAGGCGGCGCGGCCCAGATAGGCCGCCGCGGCGGCGGCGTGCACATCAACCCTGACGCGGGCACCGGCTCGCGGGTCCGCGTGGCGCTCCCGGTCGAGGATGTCCACCGCGGTGTCCGCCTCCGCCACGGCTCGATCCAGGTTGTCCGTACGGCTCCCGCGGATTCGCTCGCTGAAGGCGGTGGCGAGCAGTGCCCGCATGGTGGCCTCCGTGAGGGTGTCACCGTTCTCCACGGCGTACCTCGCCACCTCGGCCGCGTGCCCGACGGCCTCCTCGATCGCGGCCGCGCGGTCGCGGGACTGGGACAGGAGCAGAGTCCTGGCCAGCCTGCCCTTCAGCCCGGCCCACACGAGCGTGCCCGGCTCGGCCTGGGCAAGCCCCTCCCGGCACAGCGCCACCGCGCGCTCCGGCGACACCGAGGACTCGGGTTGCAGGAGCTCGGCCAGCAGCAGGCGAAGCTCCGCCGGGACCTGATCGGCACGGTGGTCCGGCGCCGGCCCGAACATGTGGGTCAGCGCCGCCTCCACGCCTTGGGTCCGGGCCCGGGCGAGGAAGTCGACGTGCTCATCGGGGAGACCGCACATCCGCGCCCAGTATTCGGCGAGCGGGGTGAGCAACAGGGCCCGGTCACGCTCCAGGATCGCCTGTTTCCCCGCCCGGTCGGTCGCGTTGCGCAGCGCGGCGACGGCCCGGGTCGTCAAGTGCCGTACGCCGGGCCGGAAGAGGAGGAACCTCATCAGGTCCGCCTCCTGCGACAACGTCGCCATGCGGTCCAGCACCCCGGGAGTGAGCTCGGCCCGCTCGTCGGGGCGCATCCGCCTCGCGAAGGCCTCCGCCACGCCCGCCGACCGGCAGTCCGTGAGCAGCGCCCGATGCCACTCCAATCCGGACGCGACGTCCGGGCCGGTATCCCCTTCGTCCTCCTCGGCCTCGGCCAGCGCGTTCCGCAGGACGATGTCCGCGTACTCCCCCATGAGTTCGGCGGAGTGGCGCTCGACCATCAGCCGTTTCTCCTCAAGGTCCCACTCGTTGACCAGGTCCTCTACGATTTTCACCACCGCGGCCGGGACGAAGACCCCTCGCTCGTCAGGGGGTGTCATGAGCCGACGACTCCTGATGCCGGTAGACGGTCGGGACGGTGACCCCCTGCCGCCACTGCGCGGAGAGGTCGGCCGCCTGCCGCACCTCGGCCTCGAGGTCGGCGGGCAGCGGCAGGCGCAGGGCGGCGATGAGGTCCAGGCGGTGCAGGTCGAAGGCGACCTCCACCGACTCGCAGTACGCGAGGGCCGCCTCGATCACGGCCCGATGAGCCAGCAGCCCGACGCCCGCCGGGACGAGCGTCAGCCAGAACCACCAGCCGGAGCCGGCCAGCAGCGCCCCGGCGGCGACGGCGCTGAGCACGGACATCACCTCAAGGCGCACCGTGGCGTCCAGCGTGTTGCGGCGGTCGTCGACGATCTGCCGCATCCGGTCGCCGAGCACCGGGTACAGCCGGGGCCAGGCCACCACGGCGTCCCAGCCGGACGCCGCCCCCGCCCGGGCCTCGCCCGCCGCCAGCACGTTCCCCAGCGCCGTCGGCCGCACCCGGTCCTCGGCGGGATAGCGCAGGAGAAGCTCCGTACCCGCCTCGCCGAGCCGGTTGAGCCGCTCCGCCGGGACGTCGTCCACGTGCGCGGGGAGCTCGGCCGCCCGGGCGAGCGCGCGGCGCCGTCGACGGTGCCGGCGGCGGAGCGGGCCCGCGAGCCGGTCGAGGCGCGCGGGCCAGTACCCCTCCAGCAGCCGGACCAGCCGCAGCTGAAGCGGCTGAGCGACCAGCGCGGCAAGGGTGATGGCCAGGATCAGCAGCAGCACCTGTCCGGCGTCGAGATCCGCCGCGGTCTTCCAGGCCCGGCTGAAGCGGAGCTCTCCGGGGGCTCCGGACCACAGCAGCACCAGCAGGAACAGCGCGGCGGCGTAAGACGGGAGATAGCCGACGAGGAAGAAGCGCCCGCCGAAGACGTCACCCACCGGCTTGGCCGCTTCGCCGATCCTCATCGCGGACGGTCCAGCGGTCCGTGACCGTTCACGCAGGTCGGGGGGTCACGTGCGTCCACATGGATGCGGTAGGTGATCTGCGAGCACTCCTGGCAGACGTACCGCAACAACTCATAGGCGGAGGAACGGCCCGGGAGCGAAGCGCCGTCTCCGTCCCCCACGCCGCGGAGTCGCCCGGGAGGTTCGACGGCATCACGGCTTGCCGCCCCTACGGCGAACGTACCGGACACCACCGCGATCTGATGGATGCCGTCATTCGCCGCGAACAGCGCCTCCAGCACCTCGGCCGCATCCACGAGGGGAAAACCGGGGGGCAGCTCCAGCCTCGGCGCGTCAGCCGGCGGCGGTCCGGGCCCGAGCAGGACCGAGTAATCACCCGGCTGAAGCGTCACTGAACCTCCCGGCCCGACGCCGATGCGTTTCCAAGGCGGTCCCATCGTCGCCCAGCCGCCGACGGCGCCGCAACCAGGTCGCGCCTCCCTGAGACGCGGCACGGCGCGGCCGTCCGCCGTGATCGCCGGCCTCGTCCTTCCGCTGCTCGTCTGCCCGCCACTCGTCCGCCTGACCACCCTGGCCGGTACGTCAGCCTGTGCGGTAGGCGTCCACGCCGAGCTTCACCGTGACGGCGAGACCGCAGACGGCGGCGACGATCCGCAGGCTCTGGCCGGGAAGCCTGCGGGCGACCGCGGGCCCGATCCGGCCGCCGACGAGGAAGCCGGCGGCGAGCGGCCCCGCCGCCGCCCAGTCCACCGGCCCGAACAGGGCGAACCCCGCCGCCGCCACGGCGTTGGCCATCGCGGAGACCACGTTCTTGACCGCGTTCACCCGGGCGGGCGTCTGGTCGAGCGCCGAGCCGAGCACGGCGAACACCAAGATGCCGCCCGCCGCCCCGAAGTAGCCGATGTAGACGGAGACACACAGCAGCGCGGCGCGCAGCGCCCGTCCCCGCTCTCCCCCGAGCCTCGCGTGGCCCGGCCTCGGCGGCCGGAGGAGCAGCAGCGAGGCGAGCCCGATCAGCCACGGCGCCACCACCTCGAACGCCCGTGACGGCGTCAACAGCAGGAGTGCGGCGCCCGCCGCGCCGCCCAGCGCGGCGACCACCCCGAGCCGTGCGACGAGCCGGCCCTGACCGGCGAGCTCGGGCCGTGACCCGGCCGCCGCGCCGACCCCCGTGAACAGCAACGCGACGGTGTTGGTGACGTTCGCGGTGAGCGGCGGCAGGCCGAAGGCCAGCAGCGCCGGGTACGAGACGATCGACGCCAGGCTCACGACGGTGCTGACCACTCCCGCCAGCACCCCCACCCCCGCCAGCGCGAGCATCTCCACGATCACGGAAGCGACCCAACCACACCGCGCCCCGGCCGTACGCTCCGGGTCGCCGGAGCGACTCGCGGCCTATCTCCATAAATGCCCGCGCCTTTCCGTGTAGACATCTGATCCCTTTTTATCCACTTTCATCCATTAATACCGGTGCATCAGGAAAGGCGGGTTGCCACTATTTGCACCATGCAGGACCGACTATCCGAAGAGCGGTCGGTTCTCCGGTCTGACGTGGCCATTCTGGTAGCGTGCCGAGCGTCTTCCACTCATTCGCGAGCGGCGGGAAAGGCGTCGCAGCGGCATTTCACCATGTTTTTTCGGGGGGAAAGTATGGATACACTTCCGGGCAAGATGCGCGGCGTCGCGACCGTATTCGCGGGAGCCGCGCTGGCGGCCCAGGTCGTCGTCATGGCGGCGATGCCCGCGTCGGCGGCGCAGGCCAACCGCGTGAAGAGCTGGGGCTCCAACACGGCCGGCCAGCTCGGCGACGGCACGCTCACCAACCGGCAGACGCCCGTTACGGCCGCCGGCGCGACCGGCGCCGAGGTCATCCAGGTGTCGGGGGGAGCCGCGCACAGTCTGGGCCTGCTGTCCAACGGGACCATCGAGGCCTGGGGCAGCAACAGCGACGGCCAGCTGGGTGACGGCACCATCACGAGCCACCCCACTCCCGGGACCGTGACGGGCTTGCTGGGCGTCCGGGCCGTCTCGGCGGGCGGCAACTTCAGCCTCGCGCTGCTGTCGGACGGCACGGTCCGCTCGTGGGGCGACAACTCCGACGGCCAGCTCGGCAACGGCAGCCTCGTCGACAGCCCGCTTCCTGTCACGGTCTCGGGCCTGACGGGGGTCGTGGCCATCGCGGCGGGCGCCAACTTCGGCCTGGCACTGCTGTCCAACGGCACCGTGCGCGCCTGGGGCGACAACTCCCAGGGCCAGCTCGGCAACGGGACCCTCGTCGACAGCTCCGTCCCCGTGACGGTGACCGGCCTGGCCAACGTCCGGGCCATCGCGGCGGGCGGCGCTCTGAGCATCGTGGGCAGCGGCCACAGCCTGGCCGCGCTCAACGACGGCACCGGCCGGGCCTGGGGCGACAACTCCAACGGCCAGCTCGGCAACGGCACCCTGATCGACAGCTCGATCCCGGTCACGGTCACCGGCCTCACCGGGGCGACCGCCGTCGCCGCGGGCGGCCTGCACAGCCTCGCCCGGCTGAGCACCGGCGCGGTCCGCGCCTGGGGTGACAATGCCTTCGGCCAGCTCGGCAACGGCACTCTCATCGACAGCTCGGTCCCCGTCGGCGTTCTGCTCCTGACCGACGTCTCGCTCATCACGGCGGGCGCCAGCCACAGCGCTGCCTACCCGGCCACGGGACCGGTCGAGACCTGGGGCCTCAATGACCTCGGCCAGCTCGGCAACGGCACCACCACCAACTCCAGCGTGCCGATCGGCATCCGGACCGGCCGCGTCGGCGTCGTCTCGCTCAACGCCGGCGAGAACCACACCCTGATCGTCTGACCTACCGGTCACCGATCGAGTCGCGGGGGGGGGGGGGGCGCGCCGGGCGGCGGGGGGCGCCCGGGCGCGGGCGGGGGGGGGAGGCACGGCGGAGGACGGAGGAGGGGTGGGTGGGGGTGGGATAAGTGTG